>CALZTY010000001.1 GCA_945829225.1 uncultured Bacteroidales bacterium
TAATGGGATTATTCAATCGTAAAATGAACCTATCCGCACGCCTGGCCAAGGATGCCAAGCGTGCGGGTATATGCGACCAATGGCATGATGACCTTTTGAAAATGGATGACAAGGATGCCATGGTTGAAATGTATTTGCGCGGCATTGATTTTTGCCTTTCAAATGATTATCCATCCAACGATTTCATCCGCAACAATTTCAAGGGCATCATGGAACGCCATGGCGTGTTCCTGGATGAAGCCATTGACGTTGTGAATTTCCGAAAGGTTGTTGCGTTGGGTTCGACCGAAGGCGTTGTGAAATACAACGGTTATTCGGTTGGTGAGGTTTTCGCCAAACATGATGCGGTTTTGTGGGTTTATGCCCAGGATAACGCATTTGTTGTGGTGGATGTTTTCGATAACGCCGTGGTTCATGTTCACGCCGATGGCCGGGCAAAGGTGTGTGTGAACCATTATGGTGGTTTAGTGTATAATTACGCCGATTCCGCCGAATCCGTGGTGAAGGTGCGGGAAAAGCACAAAAAAACGTATTAAGACATGGAAAAAATATTCCAAATGCCGTTTGACGAATCGGATGGCGCAACCGTGGCTTATGATTATTCATCCAACCGCGCCGATGGAGAGGTGGTTGGTGCGCATTTCGTGCCAGGCAAAAACGGGAATGCCATTTCGTTCGATGGGCAATCAACGTGCGAGGTGTCCAAAAGCGTGTTCACCGTTGCACAAAACGAATGGACAATCATGGCATGGGTACGTGCCGAGGAAATTGAAACGGGTTCGCCCAAACGCCTGGTGTGGGTGTTGAATTTCGGTGGAATCCAAAACCACAAGGAGGCCGTCATTGACATCGTGCCAGGTTCATGGTATTCGGTTGTTGCGACCAAACGCGGGAACACATTCACGTTTTACCTCAATTCGACCGTTATGGCCACCATCGTGGCATCGGGAACGTTGCAAGGCGTTTCGTTGTGCCAAGACTATTATGGCGGCGATTACGGGTTGGGTTGCCTGGATGATGTGGCGATTTTCAACAAATGCCTTGAATTGGCCGACATCATCAACGAACTATCCGCCACGAAAAACCAGGCATATTATATTGATGGCGTGGATTTGAAGGATTTCGGCGTGTTTGTTTCGGGTTCAAAGGGCATTCTCAACCGCCCGAAGCTGAAAACGCCCGCATCCGTTTCGTGGGATAATTACCACGGCACGGCGGTTGACCTTCAACACAAATATTATGAAAACCGCGAAATCACGTTGCAATGTTTCATCAAGGCCAACGGGAAAAACGAATTTATCCAAAAGGTGGCCGAATTTGAAGCGATATTCGACAAAAAAGGCACGAACCGCCTTGTGATTGATGTTCACCCAATCAAACCGTTGATTTATGAAACGTATTGCGCCGACACCATCGACATCGAAAAGACGTGGAACGATGAATTGATGGTTGGCACGTTCAACCTCAAATTGATTGAACCCGAACCCGTGAAACGTGTGTTGAAACACATGCGCACCAACGCCACGAATGCCGTTTGTTCCATCACCATGAACACGGCCAACAAATACGTGAACATTTATTGGGGTGATGGTTCGGTTGATTACGATGTTTGCCTTAACAACGAAACAATCACCCACGAATATGCGGCCAATGGCGATTATTTCCCCGTGATTACGGGTGACATTGACCGCATCACCAATTTCCAAACCAATGCGATTGTTGTATGGAACAAATTATAATTCACCAGGTGAATGGCGATGTGCGCCCGTTATGCGAACGCCCATCCGTCACAACCATTTCATCGGCGAAACAAAACCGTGAAATCAACAATGGTGACACCGTGAACATCACCATCACATCCACCCTTCCCCAAAAATTTTTCATTGGGGATTGGGTGAATGTGTTCGGGCGCATTTATCGGTTGAACCGCCTTCCGAAGGTCAAGAAAAACGGACAATTCGGATATTCGTATGACCTGGCATTCGAGGGCGTTCAATACGACCTTTTGCGTGCCATGTACAACGTGAACATTGACACCACCAACAATTCCATCCAGGATGTGACGGGCGATTCGCTTACGGGCGATTTACGGCGTTTCCTGGATGTGTTGGTGGCCAATGCCAATCGCGTGTTCCCTGGCGTTTGGTCAATCGGCCAATGCCCAACAACGACCGAGGGCGATGTCACATTGACATTCGGCGAAAGTGATAATTGTTTGGCCGTGTTGCAATCGTTGTGCGAACAATTCAAGGTTGAATTTGACATCGCAACAACCGATGGCGTTCATTTCATCATCAACATCGGCACGGTTGGCCAGGTGTTGCCGCAAGTGTTCCGTTATGGCCATGGCGGCGGGTTGTACGAAATGACCCGCGACAACGTTTCATCGGCCAACGTCATCACGCGATTATACGCATACGGTTCGACCGAAAACATAACGTGCAAATATCGCGGCACGCGGTTGTTGTTGCCTGGTCATTCCAAATCGGATTCGTACATCGAAAATGATGATGCCGTGGCATTATATGGCATTTGTGAAGCGGTCAAATATTTCGATGATGTCAAGCCTTCATATACTGGCGAGGTCACATCCATCGTGAGCGGGGATTCATTTTCGTTCATTGATGCCAATTTCCCGTTCGACATCAACGCCAAAGAATCCGATGGCGTAACCACGAAATATTTGATTGACGGGATGCCCGCAAAGATTCATTTCAATTCGGGCAACCTGGCGGGATTTGAATTTGAAATCAAATCTTATGACCATGCCACCCGCAAATTCACGTTGTTGAAACAAACGGATGAACGCGGCAACGTGTTCCCATCCGAAACGGCCACGGCGTTCCAAATCGGCCAGGGCAACAAATATAAAATTTTGGATTTGGCTTATCCCGATTCAATCACCCAGGATGCCGAATCGAAATTATTGGAAGAAGCCACGAAATATTTGAACCAAAATTGCCAACCAAAGGTGCAATATTCCGTTGGTGTCACAAAAATGTGGTTGGAACGCCATGTGTCGGATGTCGGCATCACCAATTATTTCGTGCCTGGCGATTACATCCACATTGTTGACGAGGGCATCGGTGTGGACAAATCCATCCGCATCAAAGGTGTGGAGCGTGATATTCTCGACCCTTACAATTACAAATTGACCGTATCGGACACGGTGACAACGCAATTGATTTCGCGGGTGATTTCCGATTCGATTGAATTGGATAAAATCATCCAAATCAATGACCTCAAAAACCCCGCCAAAGCGCGGGCAAATTGGCTTTCATCCCGCGAGGTGTTGAACATGGTGTTTGACGTGGAAGGCGATTATTACACCGACAAAATCAAACCCGAATCCATTGACACAACCATGTTGTCGGTTGGCGCGAAATCCATGCAATTCGGATTGGTTGGCGTTACCATTTCGGCCAACGCATCGGGCAATCCCGCGAATTTGCAAATCACGGGTGGCCAATTGGTGCATTATGCCATTGAGGAACAACCGCGCACATGGGTTTTGTCACCATTGAACCTTTCAAACCTGGTGGCATCAAAGGCATATTATATTTATGCCGTGGTGCAACGCGGGAACAATGGCGGCACGTGGATGGTTACGGATGCCAAGGTCAAATATGATGCCATTGGCACATCGTGGGTGTTCCTGGTTGGCGTGTTGAACTCCGTGGATGCGTTGACCAACACCCGAACCATTTACACGATGTATGGGTTTACAACCATCAACGGGCGTTTCATCCGCACGGGAAGGATTCAATCCGCCGATGGTGATACATATTTCGATTTGGATTTGGGCGAAATCGGCGGTGTTATCAAATTCACGCGAAGCGATGGTTCAACGGGCAACGTTGCCGACCTGGATGACGTGGCCAACGAATCGAAGGATTTCATCAATAACACATTGCCAGGGTTGTTAGAGGGCATTCAAGCGCAATTGGATGGCCAAATCGAACAATTCTTTGAAGAAACCGACCCAATCCCAACGAGTGGCGCATGGGATTCCGCCACCATGAACGAACCCTTCAAAACATGGTATGATGCTTATTCGGATGACGGTGACATCACGCATATAACAAACCATTTGGGTGATTTGTATTATAACACCGAAAATGGCAAGGTTTTCCGTTTGATTGAGGGATGGTATCAACCCAGGCCAGGCGCGGCACGCGCAAAACGTTATTGGTGGTCACAATTGGCCGATGAAGAACTTGCCCAGGCGTTGCAATTGGCGCAAGATGCGTTGGATTTGGCCGATGACAAACGCCGCATTTTCGTTTCAACACCATATCCGCCTTATGAAATCGGCGATTTGTGGGTGCAAGGTTCGGGCGGTGATATAATGGTGTGCAAAACCGAGCGATTATCGGGCAATTTCAATGCCGCCGATTGGGAAAAATCATCCAAATACACCGATGATTCGGCATTAAATTCGTTCATTTCAAATTCGTTCACGCCGACCATCACCAATTTGGGCAATCAAATTGATGGCAAAATTGAAACGTGGTTTCAAGAATCCGACCCCGCAACCGCCTGGACAACCAACGCCATGCGGGAACGGCACGTTGGCGATATGTGGTATAATGGCGCAACACACACGTTGAAGCGTTACACCGACCAAATATCCCACCAAGTTAGCGTGGAAACGGGTTTGGAATCCATTTCACATATTTATTTTTGGACAACGATACAAGACCAAAAGGCCATTGATGCGTATGCCGCCGCACAAAACGCCCAGGACACCGCCGATGGAAAGCGCACGGTGTTTGTGGCACAACCCACAACGGAGGATGCGTATGACGTTGGCGATTTGTGGGTAAACGCCAATTATAATTCGGGTGGCGTGGTTTATAAAAATGACCTTTTGCGTTGCGTGAAGGCCAAGGCAAGCGGCACGGCGTTCTTAATATCCCATTGGGCGAAGGCCACGGCGTATGACAACACCAAAACAACCATTGATGGCGGCGTTGTTACATCGGGAACAATCCAATTGGCGGGCAATGACACCACCATCAAGGCGGGCGTTACGGGCGAAGGAACGGCGGATGCGTCAATCCGTATTTGGGCGGGCGCAACCAAGGAAAACCGCGCCATTGCCCCGTTCCGTGTTGCCCAGGATGGCACGGCCTGGATGACAAAGGCGAATGTGGAGGGCAATATCAAGGCCACATCGGGAACGATTGGCAAAGGCGCAACCCCATTGCAAATCACCGATGGCGGGTTGTCCTACGGTGATGTATCATCGTGGCAATATGAACCAGGTGCAAAGATGTTGGTTTCCCCCGAAGCCATAAGGATTCAAGTTCAAAAGACCGCATCGGGTTCGCCGTTGCAATATCCTTTTGGCCGTGTGGCGTTGGGTACGTATGCCAACACCAATTCGCAATATGCGTTTGGCACATTGGCGCACGTATATAAATACGATGTTCTCTCGGATTATGCCCAGGCCATGCAAGCGGCCATGCGCATTGATTCGGTCACCAAATATGGCGCGGGCATCGCATTGCAAGCCAATGGCGCGATTGTGTCGGATGGTGTATGTGCGGAAATCGGTCACTATTCCGAAACCACACCAACCAACACCTCCGGCATGTCAATCATCAATCTCACCCCATTCAATGGTTCGGTGTTCATTTGTAAGAACACTGTGAACAAAATGCCCGCGCAATTGCCATCCGCATCCGAGGTGCGATATGCACTCGGCATTACCAATGGCCAGGCGTTCACATTCAAAATCAAGGTGATTGCCATGATGGGCAATTCGCCCATTGTTGTAACACCGAAAACCAACGAAACGATGTATTCGGGTAGTTCAACGAAAACATCGTGGACAATTAACGCCAACACCATGCACGAGTTCACATTGATTTCCAATGGTTCGACCACATATTGGAAGGTGAAGGATGTATCATAACAAGAAGTGATGAACGGGCGGCGAGTTCCGGGTTTTGCCGCCCATTCCGTCATAACCGGGTAAACTTATCAACAACGTATCCACATGGTGTTCAATTATTGAACACATTTCGGTAATTTTGCACCATAAAAAATTCATTAACTGAAACGACAATGAACCAAACACGAAGCGGTGAATTTGCATCCGTTCAAATCGCAAAAATGGGCATCCTGGATGCTTCGGTGTCTAATTTCAAGATGCCGAACGGTGTGGCGTTCAACATCAAAAACGAAGCGACCGCACCCGTGAAAATGTCCGTGCGCCTGGCGGGTATGCCCGAAGGCGCATTCATCACGACAACAATGGAAGTTGGGTGGAATCCCGAAATCGTTGTGGAAGTCCAGGCAACAAGCGTGGCACACGACCTCAAATGGGGATATTAACCCGCAATGTCTAACCGCAAAATTTTAATAAATTATGGGTTTACTTATTGGCGTTGGGCAGACACGCCCGCAATTCGCCTATGACTATTATTATGGCATCGAATGGGATTCCGCCGTGTCTAACCCTTCATGCACACGCATCGGCAAATCCGAATTGCATTCCGAATTGCCGTTGCAAAAAATGATGCGCCGTTGCCTTCTCGCTGACAACGGCACGGTGCTAAACTATCTTTCGCCGACCGATTCCACAAAATTGGACACGGGCGCGAATGCCGACCTTACGGGCGCACATGGCCAAGTGATGGTTGAATTGCCCGATGTTTACATCCGTTTTGAAGCGGATGGGCAAAAACGCCGTTGTTTAATGTCACCATATTCGTTGCCGGGCTTCAAAAAGTGGGGTAAGGATTATGTGTCGGCATGGGAAGCAACCGTTGACCGCACAACCGCCGCAACCCCGAAGCTCGCATCCGTGGTGAACACCACAACCGCGTTCCGTGGCGGTGGCAACAATTCGGCATGGGATGGCACGTATCGTGACCTTTGTGGCCGCCCCGCCACATCCATTTCATTAACCAATTTCCGTGCGTATGCCCACAATCGTGGCGAGGGATGGCAGTGCAACACATACCGAATCCACAAAAAATTGTGGTGGTTGTTTGCCGTGGAATATGCCACCCTCAATTCCCAAGCCGCATATAACGCCGCATTGACATCCGAAGGTTATCACCAGGGTGGCCTTGGTGATGGCGTTACAACCCTGGCGGGCGCAAAATGGAACACATTTAATGGATATAATCCATTTGTTCCATGCGGCCACACGAAATCGCTCGGCAATGCCACGGGCGTGGTTGATTACACTATGCCAACCGAATACGATACGACCGAAACGGTTGTCCACGTTCCATCGTATCGCGGTGTTGAAAACCCGTTCGGGCATGTATGGAAATGGACAGACGGCATTTTGCTGAATATCCAATCCAACGATGCGGGTGGCCGTTCCATGATGTACGAATGCCATGACACATCGAAATATTCATCCACCATCACCGATGATTACATTTTCTTTGCCGATGCCCCGCGTTCGGAAGGATATGTGAAGGCCATCGCATTGGGTGATAACGGTGACATCATGCCAACCGCAAACGGCGGTGGTTCAACCACCTATTTTTGCGACTACTTTTATACGAACATCCCCGCAAGTGGGGAAGCCACCCGTGGCGTGTTGTTCGGCGGTTCTGCGAATAATGGTGCGCATGCGGGCTTCGTGTCTGCGATTACGTTTTCTGCGCCCTCGTATACGCCTGCGTCTATCGGCTCTCGCCTCTGCTTTGAACCCGAAAATCGGGATGCGGAATGACGCGGAAATCGAAAATCGGAAATCGTTCGGCGATGGGTGGCGAATGCGCCGCCCACGCCAACGAATGTTGAATGAATAAATCGGAAACGGAATGAATAAAGCGGTTGTCCTGGTGAGTGGCGTGTTGTTCAGCGGTAATGCGAATAATGGTGCGAATGCGGGCTTCGTGTATGCGAATACGAATAATGCGCCCTCGAATACGAATGCGAATATCGGCTCTCGCCTATGAATGGGTTAAATCGAAATAAAAATAATTGATACCGAAGCAAACCAGGAAACCATGCCCCAAAAACGCGAAAATGATTCACGAACAACGTGGCTTCGGCCACGGGCAAAAAATGTAGGCCGTTCAAAGGCTTTGGTAACGCCCAGGCGTGAAGAAGCCAATTAAACCCAAGCAGATATGAAACGCATCAATGGATTGTTTGAAAAGGTGATTGCCATGGACAATTTGCGCCTGGCGGATGCGAATGCACGCAAGTGCAAGGCGCATTCATACGGCGTGCGTGTACATGACCGCCGCCGTGAACAAAACATCCAGGATTTGCACGATGCGTTGGCCAATAAATCATTCCGCACATCCCATTACACAACATTCATCATCCGCGAACCCAAGGAACGTGTAATTTATCGCCTTCCGTATTATCCCGACCGCATATTGCATCACGCCGTGATGAACGTGGTTGAACCGATATGGATTGCGACCATGAACACCCACACATATTCGTGTATTAAAAAGCGCGGCATCCACAAATGCGCCCAGGATGTTCGCCGTTCCTTGCGTGATGACCCCGAAGGTACGAAATATTGTCTAAAAATTGACATCCGCAAATTTTATCCATCCATTGACCACGGCGTGTTGAAAACCATAATCCGCCGTAAAATCAAGGATAAGGATTTGTTGTGGTTGTTGGATGAAATAATTGACTCCGTGGATGCCAACCCGAACAACACGCCAGGCGTTGGCATACCGATTGGCAATTACCTTTCACAATTTTTCGCCAATATGATGTTGGCGTATTTCGACCATTGGATTGTTGAATCCAAACGTGTGAAGCATTATTTCCGATATGCCGATGACATCGTTATTTTCGGCGCATCGAAATCGGAATTGCACGCATTGTTGGTTGAAATGCGTTCGGAATTATCCAAACTGAAATTGAAGGTGAAGCGCAATTACCAGGTTTTCCCCGTTGATGCACGCGGGGTGGATTTCGTGGGTTATGTGTTCCGCCATACGCACACAAGGTTGCGTAAATCAATTAAACAAAATCTTTGCCGCCGGGTGGCGAAGATAGCGAAGCAATCAACACCGCCATCACCGAAGGAAATGCGACAACAAATTGCATCCTGGTGGGGATGGTGCAAATATTGCAACGCCGCGAACCTTATCAACAAATTACAAAAACGTTTACCGTATGAACTTACTTTCAAAAAATCCAAACGCGCATTATGACATGGCGCATGGCCGACCCCTGGCCATTGAACATGACCGTGACGGAAGCCACATCATCCGTTTCAACATCGAACCCGAAATGGGTGTGAAGGAGGGTGAAACCCAGGAAACACAAATCGGATGGCAATGCCAGGAAATCCGCATTTGGGATAAACCCACCCGTGCCAACATCAAGAAGGCCATCATCCGCCATTATGTTGACGAATGCGATGAATTTGCGGTTGTCAACGATTACAACAAGCATGTGCTTGGCGTGGTGTCGGATGAATCCGCCGTGGCCAAATACGTTGATTTCCTCAATTTCACCGAGGATGTGTCAACCATAATCAATTCAATAATTAACTAAAAACACGAACAACCTTGGCAAGATTTGGTGACCTCGGCATCCGTGCCGATTGTATTATTGGAAAAGGCATTGATTTTGATGAACTATTCGACCGCCGCATCGTGGTTGAAAAGGTCAAAATCGAATCATCCAAATTCACGGGTAAAAATCAATCGGGATTGCGGATGCAAATGCAAATTGTGTTGGCGAAATTCAATGATGAACCCGATGCCCTTGGCGATTATTTCATCAAAAACGATGATGGAACGCCAAAGGGCGAACGCCGTTGTGCGTTCACGGGTTCGGATATATTGATTGAAACCATGCAAACCGCAATGGAGCAATGCCGCACCAATGGCGTGGAATTGTTCCCGATGGACACCACAATCGTCAAGGTTGGGAAATGTTTTAATTTCACGTGATTATGGAAGCACTCTCGTATTTGCCCGCGATAATCAGTGCAATCGGAACGATAATCGCCGCGTGGTTCGCATATAACCAATATGCTAAAAACAAAATCACGGATTTGAAGGTGGAACAAATGCAAGCCGACCTGGCGGAAAAGAAAAAACGCCGCGCCGACAATTCCGCCCTCGTTCATGGTGAATTGTGGAACGTGTTGCACGAATTGAACGCCGACCGCGTTTATATCGTGCAACCGCATCCCCTTGGCAACGAATCCATGCTATCGGTTTATTTTGAATCGAAACGCAAGGGCGTTGAATCCATGAAACCGCACATCCAACGATTGAAAATGTGTGACGTGGCCAAATTTTGCGCCGAACTGACAAGGAACCTTTACATGTCAATCAATGACATTGATGGCCAGGTTGCCGACCGCCGCGCAAAGGCGTTGCTTTCGTCATGCGGCACGCACCAGGTGATTATAAAACGATTGTCGGATTCAACGCACGATTGGGTTGGTTCGATATTTTGCGAATTTACCCATAAAACGCCGATTGATGACGTGTCCGCGCACGCCATTTTGCACGAAGCGGCCACAAATATCCAATACATCATCCCACCCTTTATTGATTGAACCATGGCAAACGCAAATGAATTAAAACCGTTCATCCTTCGATGGGAGGGCGGGTTCGCCGATGTCCCAGGTGACCACGGCGGCGCAACAAACAAAGGTGTGACCATCGGCACGTTCCGCACCTTCTTCGGCCAGGATAAAACCGTGGCCGATTTGAAGGCGTTGACCGATGCCCAATGGATGCACGTGTTCACGAAAGGTTTTTGGAATCCATGCCACGGCGATGAAATCCAAAACCAATCGTTGGCCAACATCATCGTTGATTGGGCGTGGGGAAGCGGCACAATCAATGCCATCAAACGTGTGCAAACGGCCATCGGCGTGAAATCCGATGGCGTTGTTGGCGCAATCACGTTGGGCAAACTGAATGCCGAGCCGCATTGGTGTTTCGACCGCATCAAGGCCGCACGCCGCAATTTTTTGGTGGCCATCGCCCAAAAGCCGAACCAATCGAAATTTTTGAAAGGTTGGATGAACCGATTAAACGCAATCACCTGGCATGAATAACATCAAACACATGTTCATGGTGGCCATCCTCGCCGTCATCCTGGCGGGTTGTGGTTCGCAACGGAAAGTTGTGACACAATCCGCCATAACGGATGAATTTGCAATGCAATTGCTCCGCAAGGTTGATTCAATTGCATCGCAAAAAACGATTGTGGCCACAATGGCCGTGGACAAAGAAGCGGCCATGTACACGGAAATCGTGTTCACACCCGTGGACACCGCCGTTGATGTTCAGCCGCCCGAAATCATCATTGATGGCAAGGATGGCATCCATGTCAAGGGCGGGAGCGTTCAATCAATCCGCCAATATTCGACCGACACCCAAAAAACCGAGGTGCAACACCAGGAAACCGAAACAACGGCATCCGTTGCCAGGGTGGACACGTTGGCCGTTACCCAGGAACACGAAGCGGTGGTGAAGGAAAAAGCCGCCGCCGACCCGTACCGATGGCGATATATATGGCGCATCGTTGCAACCCTGGTTGGCGTGGCCTTGGTGGTGTTGATTGTGATATTCCGCAAGAAGGTTGCGGGTTGGATGAAGAATTTCATCGGAATTTTTGCCCGCATATTCAAATAAATGCGTAACATTGCACACATCATTGTTGCGAGCCATCCCAGGATGGTGCAATGATTCGGGAACGCCTGGCAAATTTGTCGGCGTTCCTTTGTTATATGTACACGGCAAAAATGGCCGTTGAACGCAAAAAAACACCCGAAATCGTGTGAAATCGGGTGTTTTCGTGTACAAATCCGTGTACATACAACGTAAATCGTTGATTTTCACGGTGGGTTGCGGAGAGAGAGGGATTCGAACCCCCGGAGGTGTGACCCTCAACGGTTTTCAAGACCGCCGCAATCGACCACTCTGCCATCTCTCCGGTTGTGTGGGTGGTTTTGCGTGTGCAAAGGTACGGCTTTATTTGGTTTTGTGCAATAGTTTGCGGATTTTTTTGCGAAAGAATTTTCAGTTGTCGGGGTTGAGGATGAAGTCGGCTTCGTCGGCGAGCATTGTTGCGAGGGCAGAGAGGGGATTGGGGCGAGCGAGCTCGGCAGCGGCGGCAGCAGCGGCATCGGCGGGGCATCGCGACACAATATTCATATATAGGCGCAGCCCGGTGTAGCGCCGCAAGGGCTGGTCGGAGGCGACTAATTCGGCAGCCAATTGTGGGGCGAAGTCGGTGTATTTGAGGAGTTTGAAGCATAGGATGTCGGCGTCCTCGCTCCAGCGGACGTTGTCGGTGACGAGGGCGCGAGCGCGGTCGATGGAGAGGGAGTCGGTGGGGA
Organism: uncultured Bacteroidales bacterium; assembly: GCA_945829225.1. Classification (GTDB taxonomy): domain Bacteria; phylum Bacteroidota; class Bacteroidia; order Bacteroidales; family Muribaculaceae; genus CAG-873. The sequence continues at coordinate 12,317 of CALZTY010000001.1, forward strand.
ATAGCATGGCAGCGATGAGGTTGCTCTCGCGGAGGGAGTTGTCGCGCCAGAGTGTTTCAGCCATATCGGTGTCCGGGGCGAATTGGCGAGCGATGTCGACCATCTGGGGGAGGGAGACGCCGAAGATGAGGCGGTAGGGGCAGCCGGCGCGCCGGAGAGAGTCGGCTACGATGCCGTTGCGCATGGCATATAGCGAGCGCTTGAGTTGCTGCATGGGTGAGAAGTGCTGAGGTTCGGTCATCGGTCGAAGCGCTTGGAAGTTGTTGATATATAATTCATTGCAGTCATATCGCCGCGGACGGGTACCACGGAGATGTAGTTGCGGTTGAGCCAATACTCGTCGGTGTCGGTGGCATCGGGTTCTTCGTTGACGAAGCGTCCGGTGAGCCAGAAGAAGGGGTTGCCCATGGGGTCGGTGTATCGGTCGTATTCGTCGGTCCAATGCCCGCGGGCGGCACGGCAAGCGCGGACGCCGAGAGGTGCTTCGCGGGCGGGCATATTGACATTGAGACAGATGCCGGCAGGGAGGGGCTCGGTGAGGAGGTCTGCGACTATATCCTTGATAAACGGCATTGTAGCCGAGAAATCGGCGTCGAGCGAGTGGTTGAGGATGGAGAAGCCACAGGAGGTGATGCCGTAGGTGCAGCCCTCGAGGACGGCGCCCATGGTGCCCGAGTAGATGACGTTGCACCCCGAGTTGGAGCCGTGGTTAATGCCGGCGAGGACGAGGGTGGGGCGACGTGGAACAATCGCCGACATGGCGAGTTTGACGCAGTCGACCGGGGTGCCGCCGATGGAGAATAGGCGAGCGCCGCGGTAGTCGTCGTGAGCGCGGATGAACAGCGGACGTCCGACCGTGATAGCCGAGGACTGTCCCGAGTGTTGCTCGGCGGGCGCAACTACAATAATATCAGCGTCTTGGGGTAGGCAATCAACGAGGCGGAGCAAGCCCGGGGCGGCGATGCTATCGTCGTTGGTGACCAAGATGAGAGGGCGTGGTTCTATCATAATAATTTGCTTTTCTATAGTTTTGGAATGGCAAAGGTAAGCATAAAAGATGAGATAATTATACAGAGTTATGAACATTTTATATATTTTTCGTGGAACATTGTTTTGGAAATCAGTAAAAAATTTGTTACTTTGCACGAACTTTAAAAAAACCACAACGCCAATGGGCAAAATAATCGCAATAGCAAATCAAAAGGGAGGCGTGGGCAAAACGACGACAACGATCAATCTCGCCGCGTCCCTGGCAACCGAAGGAAAGAAAGTGTTGATTGTTGATGCCGACCCGCAGGCAAATGCCACATCGGGCTATGGTATCGACCCGCGCAGTATGACCTCGTCGATATACGAATGTCTGGTCGACGGGTATCCTGTCGACGGGTCGCAAGTATCGACATGTATCAAGGGGCTTGACTTATTGGGTTCGCGCATCGACCTCGCCGGTGCCGAATTGGAACTAATCAATCGCGAGCATCGCGAGCGCGTGCTGGGCGAGTTGCTCAAGCCGGTGCGCGACAAATATGACTACATACTCATCGACTGCTCGCCGTCGTTGGGCTTGATAACCGTCAATGCGCTCACCGCCGCCGACTCTGTGATCATCCCGGTGCAAGCCGAGTACTTCGCATTGGAGGGCATCAGTAAGTTGCTGAATACCATACGCATCATCAAGTCGCGCCTCAATCCGTCGCTGGAGATAGAGGGCTTCCTGCTCACCATGTACGACGCGCGTCTGCGCCTTGCCAATCAAATATATGAGGAACTGAAGGGTCACTTCGCCGACATGGTGTTTGACACGGTGATACCGCGCAATATCCGCTTGAGCGAGGCGCCGAGCCACGGCATCCCGGTGTTGCTGTACGACCCCGACTCGCGAGGCGCTACATCACACAACTTGTTGGCACGCGAAATCATCACCAAGCACAAGGCTCGCCACCGTAATAGTTAAAAAAAGCATAAAAATAAGCCATGTCAGCATCATATAACAAACGCAATGCACTGGGTCGCGGCTTGGACTCGCTCATCTCAATGGACGATGTGCCGGCACGCGGCTCGTCAGCCATCAACGAGATACCGCTCGACCGTATCACCGCCAATCCCGACCAGCCGCGCCGCACCTTCGACGACGAGGCGTTGGAGGAGTTGGCGACCTCCATCCGCGAGTTGGGCATTATCCAGCCCCTGTCGCTGCGCAAGACCGGTCCGGACAGTTACCAAATCATCGCCGGCGAGCGCCGCTATCGCGCCGCGATGCTCGCGGGCTTGCAGTCGGTTCCAGCCTATATCCGCACCGCCAACGATGCCGAGCTCACCGAGATGGCTCTCATCGAGAATATCCAGCGTGAGGACCTCAACGCCATCGAAATCGCGCTTACCTTCCGCAAACTCATTGACCAATACAACCTCACGCAGGAGCGCCTGAGCGAGCGCATCGGCAAGAAACGCGCCACGGTGGCAAACTTCCTGCGCCTGTTGCGCTTGCCGGCAGAGGTGCAATTGGGCTTGCGCGACAAGCGCCTCGATATGGGACATGCCCGGGCCCTGCTCACCATCGCCGATCCGGCTCTGCAACTTAAATTATATAATGAGATAATCCGCAACGGGCTGTCTGTGCGACGCGTCGAGGAACTCGCCAAGGCATATAGCGCCGGCGAGACAGCGACACCTGCCGGTAAGAGCAAGCCGGCGACCACCTCGCGCTACTCGGCAGGCGACTTCGACTTGCTGAAGAAACACCTGTCGGCGGCATTCAACACCTCGGTCGGCTTCAAATGCGATGCCGGCGGCAAGGGCAAGATAACCTTCTCCTTTGCCAACGATGACGAATTGGAGCGTCTCATTTCACTATTTGATACCTTGAATACCCACCGTTGAGCCGCTACAGCCGACATATTATCCTGTTGATGATTGTCGCCGCTGTCGTGGCGGCAATTGTTGCGCCTATGCCGGCGGCAGCGCAGGAGCGTCGCCCGGTGAAGCGCACTCACACCGCTCCCGGCATCGCCGTAGATACCGTGGGCGTTGCCGCCGCCGACTCCACGTTCCAGGCGCTCACCGACTCGGTGACCGAGGCGCTCAAGCCTCCATCGCCCTATGACTTTTGGGAAGAAACCGAGGTGAAATTCAACCCCGACCCCACTCGGGCAGTGTGGATGTCGGCATTATTTCCCGGCTTGGGACAGGTGTACAACCGTCGCTACTGGAAGTTGCCCCTCATCGTGGGCGGATACCTCGGCTTGGGATACGCCGTGTCGTGGAACAACGGCATGCTCAGCGACTACACCAAGGCGTATCGCGACATTATGGACAATGACCCCTCGACCAACTCATATATGAACTTCTTCCCGCCGACCACCAATGAGAGCGATCTCGACCGCCAATGGCTCACCAACCTGCTGCAGTCGCGCAAGAACTACTTCCGCCGCAATCGCGACTTGTGCATCATCTGCATGGTGGGCGTGTACTTCTTGGCGATGGTCGATGCATATGTCGATGCGTCGTTGAGTCACTTTGATATCACCCCCGACTTGTCGATGGATGTGACCCCCGCGGTGATGTACGACCGCGGCAACACCCTGCCGTCGGTGGGCTTGGCATGGACACTAACTTTTTGACAACATAACTCTCTCTTAATTAATTATAATCATGAATATCAAACAATTAACAGTATCAATCGTCTTGCTATCAGGAGCCGCGACAATGTATGCGGCTAAGGCGCCCGACCCATCATTGATGTCGGTGCGCGACAGTCTCCACACAACCCCCACGATCACTTATCCCGAGAGTTTTGAGACTGATGTCAAGGAGATGCAAGAGAATTGGTATTTGCGCAATTATGCCGATATCGATCGCGAAGCCGACTCGCGTGCATCAGTGGTAGCCACCGACCAAGAGATAATCGACCGCCTACGCGTGTTGCCGACAGTCATCGAGATGCCCTTCAACTCGGTGGTGCGCAACTTTATTGATATGTATGCCAATCGACGCCGCCAGTTGGTCGAGAATATGTTGGGCATGAGCCTCTACTATATGCCCATGTTTGAGGAAGCACTCGAGCGACATGGCATGCCATTGGAACTCAAATATTTACCGATAATCGAGAGCGCTCTCAACCCCAATGCTGTATCCAAGGCAGGCGCTGCCGGATTGTGGCAATTTATGGTTGCCACAGCCACCGGCGAGGGGCTCGAGGTCAATTCCTTGGTCGACCAGCGCCGCGACCCCATCGCCTCGTCGGATGCTGCCGCTCGCTATCTCAAGAAGTTATATGGCATATTCGGCGACTGGTCGCTCGCCATCGCTGCCTACAATTGCGGTCCCGGCAATGTGACCAAGGCAATGCGTCGCGCCGGCGAGAATGCCAAGGATTTCTGGGCAATCTACCCCTATCTGCCCTCCGAGACTCGCGGATATGTGCCGGCTTTCATCGCCGCCACATATATCATGAACAATTATCACAAGCACAACATCTCGCCGGCATTGGCACGCAAGCCTATAGTCACCGATACCGTGCATATTTCACGCCGCGTTCACTTCCAGCAGATTAGCGATGTGATGGGTATCCCCATGGACGAATTACGTGCTCTCAATCCACAGTATCGCAAGGATATAATCCCGGGTGATATACACTCCTATACGCTGATATTGCCCACCCTGCAGGCATGTGCCTATGTGGCAAATGAAGACTCTATTGTCAACTACCATGCCGATTTGTATGCTCGTCGTGATGTTGTAGAGCCCGGAGTCACCGCCGGCAGCGATGCCCGCGGCGAGTATGTCGACGAGTTGGTGGTCAAATATCACACCGTCAAGCGCGGTGAGACCCTGTCGTCGATCGCTCGCAAATATGGAGTGACCGTGGCATCTATTCGCTCGGCTAACGGCATCGGCAACAAGGTGCGTCGCGGGCAGAAACTGCGCATCAACACCTACAAGCGCACCTATGTAGCCACCGCCCCGGCACCTGTCGACAGCGTTGCCCCCGCTCCTACCGATAGCCTGGCAGTCAATCCGTTAGCAACCGACAGCGTGGCAGTCGCTCCCGCTGCAGCCGATAGCGCCGCCGTAGCAGCGCCGGACCCAGCCCCGGCTCCGGTAGTGGCTCCCTCGGCTCCTGCAACGCCTCGCCAGCAGCCCGCCGCTAATCCGCGTCCGCGCACATACACTGTTAAGCGTGGTGACAATCTGAGCAAAATCGCCGCTAAATTCGGCGTCACTGTCAATGCCATCAAGCAAGCCAACGGCTTGACATCAGACAATATTCGCGCCGGGCAGAAACTCAAAATCCCCGCCAAGAGGCGCTGAGCATCGCATTATTAACTCTCAATCATATCGCAAAGTATGAATACCGAACCAATTCATGAACCGCGCCAAGGCGCATCGCCGGTGGATACATCGGCTGATGTTGTGGGCAACAAACTGCCCGACAACGCTTTCACCGAACTGGCAAAGGGCGAGGAATATCGCCCGGTGATGAACCCCGACCGACCCATTGTCGAGGTTACCCCTTACTCGGTGGGTATGGGTCTGCTCTTGGCTGTCATCTTCAGTGCCGCCGCCGCTTATCTGGGCTTGAAGGTGGGACAAGTCTTTGAGGCTGCCATCCCCATCGCCATCATCGCCGTGGGCTTGTCGTCAAAGTTGAAGCCTCAAAATCCTTTAGGTCAGAATGTTATCATTCAGTCGATCGGCGCCTGCTCAGGTGTCATCGTTGCCGGTGCCATCTTTACCCTCCCGGCTCTGTATATTCTCGAGATTGACGTAGACTTCTTCAAGATATTCCTGTCGTCGCTCTTCGGCGGATTCTTGGGCATTCTGTTCTTTATGCCCTTCCGCAAGTACTTCGTCAAGGAGATGCACGGCAAATATCCCTTCCCCGAGGCTACAGCCACCACTCAGGTGCTGATTTCGGGTCAAAGTGCTGCCGCTGAGGAGAATAAAGGCTCCAAGGGGCAGGCTTTTGTCCTCTTGATTGCCTCGCTGGTGGGCGGTGTCTACGACTACCTCGTCGCCACATTCGGCACCTGGGCTGAGACCGTCACCACGACGGCTTACTCATGGGGTCACACCATGGCTGACAAGTTCAAATACGTAGTGTCGTGCAACACCGGTGCCGCCGTGCTCGGTTTGGGCTATATTGTCGGTCTCAAATATGCCTTTGTCATCTTTGCCGGCTCCATCTTCGTGTGGTGGGTGATTATCCCGCTGATGGGCGCATATGGCGCTCCCGAGATTGCTGCTATGGCTCCCGATTCTATATTTAAGGAATACGCACGCCTCATCGGCATCGGCGGTATCGCTATGGCGGGCATCATCGGCATCGTCAAGTCGTGGAACATCATCGCCCAAGCCGTCGGACTCGCCTCGCGCGAATTGCGTGGCGCCCGTGAAGCCGCCAAGCCCGTGCGCTGGCAGACTGACATCTCGATGAAGCACATCACCTATTTCATCCTCCTCGCCCTGGTTGCCGTGCTGCTGTTCTTCTGGGTGGGTGTTATCCACACCTTCTGGCAGGCATTCATCGCATGGATTGTGGTCACTATCATCGCATTCCTCTTCACCACAGTGGCTGCCAACGCTATTGCGATTGTGGGCTCCAATCCCGTGAGCGGCATGACCTTGATGACTCTGATTGTTGCCTCGGGCATCTTCGTTGCTATCGGGCTGAATGGCGAGCAAGGTATCATGGCGGCTATGATTGTCGGTGGTGTTGTCTGCACCGCCCTGTCCATGGCTGGCGGCTTCGTCACCGACCTCAAGATTGGCTACTGGCTCGGCTCCACTCCCCGCAAGCAGGAGAGTTGGAAATTCCTCGGCACCCTGGTGTCGGCAGCCACTGTCGGCGGCGTTATCCTTATGTTGAATAATGTCTACGGCTTCGGTCCCGACTCCACCCTCCAGGCTCCCCAAGCCAAGGCAATGGCTGCCGTGATCAAGCCCATGATGATGGGCGGCACCACTCCTTGGGTGCTCTACATCGTCGGTGCTATCTTGGCTCTCATTCTCAACTGGTTGGGCGTGCCCGCATTGGCATTCTGCCTCGGTATGTTCCTGCCTCTGTCGCTCAATACTCCTATGCTCGTGGGCGGTCTTATCTCATGGTTTGTGGCTCACAGCACCAAGGATAAGGAACTCGCCAAGGCTCGCAACGAACGCGGCACCTTGGTATCCTCAGGCCTTATCGCCGGCGGCGCCCTCTTCGGCGTGTTCTCGGCTATCACCATCATGTGCGGCGTCGAGCAGCCCGAGAACGGTGGCGAATTTATGCCTCAGATACTTGGCTTGGTGGCTTACGCAGCCTTGATAGCCTTCCTGTATATCTCATCTGTACGCGCTAAGAAGGCTTGAAGCGTAGTATCCTCGCAATCGCCATCCCGGCGATAATCAGCAATATTACCGTCCCGATGTTGGGGCTTGTCGACACTGCCATCATGGGGCATGTTGGCACAGCCACCTTCATCGGGGCGATTGCCGTGGGCGCCACCATGTTCAATATGCTGTATTGGCTGTTTGCCTTTCTGCGTATGGGCACCGGTGGGCTCACCGCCCAGGCTTACGGCGCTCGCAATATGGGCGCTTCGGCGACCGTGCTGGCTCGTTCGCTACTTATTGCCCTGGTTATCTCTCTGATTCTCATCGTCTTGCAAGCCCCGTTGGCTGAGGCTATCCTGCGCTTCCTTGATGCAGGAGCCGATGTCGACCTCGAGGCGCGGCGCTACTTCGATATCTGCATTTGGGGCGCTCCCGCAGCGCTCGCCACCTATGTGATGAATGGCTGGTTCCTCGGCATGCAGGACACGCGCACGCCCATGTGGATTACCATCGCCGTTAACCTCATTAATATATGTCTCAGCGTGACATTTGTCTTCGGCATGGATATGCGCATCGAGGGTGTCGCCCTCGGCACAGTCCTTGCACAGTGGATAGGGGCTGTCGCGAGCATTGTTGTGGCGTTTGTGCGCTATCGCCTGTCCTTGACGAGTGCTCGTGCTCTTGCTGATTTACAAGCGCTTAGACGCCTTTTTGCCATCAATGCCCACATTTTTCTGCGCACTCTGTGCTTGGTGTGTGTCACTGTGTGGTTCACTCGTGCCGGCGCTGCTCAGGGAGTTATCACCCTGTCGGTCAATGCTATAATGATGCAGATGTTCATGTTCTTCTCCTATTTCAGCGACGGTTTTGCCTACGCCGGCGAAGCCATCGCCGGCAAGGTGGTGGGCGAGGGCAATTTCGTCGGCAGTTTGCGCCACTTGGAGCGTGTGCTTATGCGCTTTGGCGCTGTCCTTGCGGTGGCTTTTGCCGTTGCATATGGCTTGGGAGGGCATCTCATCGTGGGCATGCTCACTGATGTGGCTGAGGTGGTCGATGCCTCTGCCACTTACCTGCCATGGGCTGCGGCTGTGCCTCTGTGTGGCATCGTCGCTTTTATCTACGACGGCATTTTTATCGGCATTACACGCACTCTCGACATGCTCATCTCGATGCTCGTGGCAGCGATTGTCTTTTTCGGCTTGTATTTCCTCATTTTCCCGATACTCGGCAACCACGGGCTGTGGCTGGCTTTCGTGACATATCTCGCTGTACGCGGCGTGATTTTGTGGTTCGTTTTTAAGCGTCAAGTGTTGACAATTCATTGATTTTTATTAATTTTGCAACACTTATGAATTCACGTCGACTCACACTCGTTATCAATCCTATCTCGGGGACTCACTCCAAGCGCGAGGTCGCCGCGCAAGTCGAGCGGAGGCTCGGCAAGTGTGGCTATGAGGTTAGAGTGGAATATACCAACGGTCCGGGCGATGCCACTCGCATCGCTCGCGAGGCTGCCGAGCGTGGCGACTATGGCGTGCTTGCCTGCGGCGGCGACGGCACCGTCAACGAGGTCGCTGCCGGGCTTGTAGGCTCCTCAACCGCCTTGGGCATCATCCCTGCCGGCTCGGGCAACGGCTTGGCTCGGCATATCAATATTCCCATCGATATCGAGCGCTCTATCAAGGTGATAGCCGAGGATTGTGTGGTCGACTGCGACTATGGTGTGGTCAACGACAAGCCGTTCTTCTGCACCTTCGGCGTGGGTTTCGATGCCGCCGTGTCGCATCGCTTCTCGCTCAAGCATCGTCGTGGACTATCCACTTATATTGCCAGCGCCATCGACGAATTTATCCAGTATCATCCTCAGCGCTACTGCATTAAGGCTGGTGACACTGTCATCACCGACAAGGCTTTCCTGGTGGCGGTGTGCAACGCATCGCAGTATGGCAACAATGCCTTTATTGCTCCGGCGGCATCGATACGCGACGGCTTGCTCGACGTGACTATCGTCTTCGAGGGCAACATATTCTCCAAGGCGCTCTCGGGCTTTGAATTGATAGCCGGAGCCATCGGCAATCACGGCAAGGTGCGCACCTTCCGCGTCTCCGAGTTGAGCATTGAGCGCGAGGAGCCCACAATTACGCACATCGACGGTGAGCCTACCGAGTTGCCCTGCAACCTCCATATCAAGTGTGTTCCCGGGCAATTGAAGGTCTTTGCCACGCGCCACAAGCCTCGTTTCCGCCCGTTCATTACCCCGATTGTGTTGTTCGCAAAGGATTGGTGGATAGTCATTTCGCGCTTTTTCTCGTGTATTTTCAAGAAGAAATCATGATACTGTTCCCAAATGCCAAGATTAACCTCGGCTTGTGCGTCACCGACCGCCGTGCCGATGGCTATCACAATCTGCGCACCGTCATGGTGCCTGTCCCGTGGTGCGACGTGCTCGAGATTGTCCCTGGACGCTCTGCCTCGACCACTCTCACCGTTACCGGACGAGGCGTAGAGTGCCCCATGGAAAAGAATTTGGTAATCAAGGCTTTACGCGCACTCGAGCGTAGAGTGGGGGACTTGCCACCGGTGGACATTTATTTGGAGAAGATTATTCCCGATGGAGCGGGATTGGGCGGTGGCAGCGCCGATGCCACGTTTGCCCTCAAGGGTTTCAACGAGGTGCTGGGCATCGGATTGGACGACTCGGCTTTGGAGGAGATTGCCGCCGGCGTTGGTGCCGATTGCGCTTTCTTCGTTGCTAATCGCCCTGCCCTGTGCACCGGGATAGGTGATAAAATTTCGCCAATCGAAATTCTTCAATTACAGGGATTTAGCATTGTAATTGCAAAGCCGCGAGTGGCTGCGGTGTCCACTGCCGAGGCTTATGCCGGCATCGTGCCTCATATGCCCGACGAATCTCCTGAGGCTATCCTCGCTGATGATATCGCTTCATGGCGCTCTCGCTTGGTCAACGATTTCGAAGCGTCTATCTTTGTCAAACTCCCTGCTGTAGAGGCTCTTAAACAGCAATTTTATGACCTCGGTGCCACTTATGCCTCGATGAGCGGCTCGGGCGCTGCCGTCTATGCCCTCTTCGCAACTGACAACATGGCACACGATGCACTCACACACCTGCGCGAGTGCGACGCTTTTGTGGGTCATTTTGACAACTTTTAACTCCCGACGCACTTATTTCGCTTTTTTCGGCTCTTTCTTCAACTTTGGCAACATTTTTGCTGTTCTCTCCTTAGTGAAAAGATTAAGAATATGGAAGAAAAAGAAATAAAAGAGCCCCTGGATGAGGCTACCGTAGAAGTAAATCCCGAAGAAATCCTTGAGGGTGAAGAAATCGCTGATGACCTCAGCGAGCGCGTCGCTGCGCTGGAAGCAGAGTTGGAAAACGAGAAAAAGGAATACCTCTTCTTGCGCGCCGACTTTGACAACTATCGCAAGCGCACCCTGCGCGACCGCGAGGAACTCTTGCGCAACGCCGGCGAGAAGGTTTTAGCCGGCTTACTCCCCATCGCCGACGACTTTGAGCGTGGCATCGACGCAGCCTCCAAGGCTGAGGATGTCAACGCTGTGCGCGAGGGCATGGAGTTGATATACAATAAATTGATTAAATTCCTCGCCGACAATGGCGTCACCCCTATGGAGTCGACCGGCAAGCCCTTTGATGCCGATTTCCACGACGCTATCGCTTCGCTGCCCAATGACGACCCTGCTAAGTCGGGCATCGTCATCGACACCACTCAGCGTGGCTATATGATTAATGACAAAGTTTTGCGTCACGCCAAGGTGGCTGTCGCTCAATAATCCGAGGCTATATTATGGAGAATAAACGCGATTACTACGAAGTGCTTGGCGTCGCCAAGGATGCCTCGGCTGACGAGATCAAGAAAGCATATCGTAAATTAGCAATCAAATATCACCCCGACCGCAATCAAGGCGACAAGGCTGCCGAGGAAAAATTCAAGGAGGCTGCCGAGGCTTATGACGTCCTCTCCGATGCCGACAAGCGTGCTCGCTACGACCGCTTCGGTCACTCGATGGGGCAGCAAGGCTTCCCCGGAGGCGGCTTCTCAGGCTTCAATGCCGGAGACATATCCCTCGAGGATATCTTCGCTCGCTTCGGCGACATCTTCACCGGCATGGGTGGCGGCTTCCCCGGAGGCGGCTTCTCGGGCTTCTCTGGCGGTCAGCGCCGTCGTCCTCAGCGCCGTGGCTCCGATCTTCGTATCCGCATTCCTCTCACTCTCGAGGAAATTGCCAATGGCGTCAGCAAGAATATCAAGGTGCCCACCGATGTGCCTTGTGAGCATTGCAAGGGCACCGGTGCCAAGGACGGCACGGCATTTGCCAATTGCTCGCAGTGCAACGGCACCGGATACATCACTCGCCAGGTGCGCACTCCCTTCGGCGTTAGCCTCGATCAAGCCCCCTGTCCCGCTTGCCAGGGCATGGGCAAGACAATCACCGAGCGTTGCTCTCACTGCAGCGGCAGTGGCATCATTCACAACGACGAGCAAGTCACCCTCAATATCCCTGCCGGCGTCAGCGACGGCATGATTCTCACCATGCGTGGCAAGGGTAATGCCCCCAAACTCGGCGGTGTGCGTGGCGACCTCCAGATTATTGTCAGCGAAACCAAGGACCCCGAACTTATCCGCGATGGCAACGACGTGATTTACAACCTGATGATTGACCTCCCCACTGCCGTCTTGGGCGGTGGCGTCGAGATTCCTACCATTGGCGGTCGCGCCCGTCTAACCATCGAACCCGGCACTCAGCCCGGCAAGGTCCTCCGTATGCGCGGAAAGGGTATTCCCGACCCCGAGCGCCGTGGCGTCCGCGGCGACCAATTGGTCAACGTCATGGTTTACATCCCCGAGAAACTCACCGCCGCCGAGCGCAAAATGTTTGAGGATATGAAGAAATCCGAAAACATCGCTCCCGACGAGAGCAACAAAAAACGCATCTTCTCCCGACTCAAACACATCTTTGAATAATTACTAACCCAATTAACTCATACAATTATGCTTAGCACTAAATTACAGGACGCTCTCAACGCCCAAATCAATGCCGAATTGTGGTCGGCTTATCTCTATCTCTCAATGGCTATGCACTTCGAAAACACCGGTTACCATGGCATCGCCAACTGGTATCGCGTGCAATTCCAGGAGGAACAGGCTCATGCCGAGATATTCATCAACTATGTAAATTCGCGTGGCGGTCGCGTCCTCCTCGCTCCCATTGATGCCGTTCCCACCGAATGGGCTTCGCCCTTAGCCGCTTTCGAGGCTACCCTCGCTCACGAGGAAAAAGTTACTTCGCTCATCAACAACCTTTACGCCCTCGCCGAGGAAGAAAAGGATTATGCTACCCGTGGTCGCCTCGATTGGTTCGTTAGCGAGCAAGTTGAGGAAGAAGAAAACTGCCACAACCTCATCGACCGCGTCAAACTCGCCGGCGACACCCCCATGGCTATATTCCAATTCGACCAGGAACTCGCCACACGCGTCTACAACGTGCCCTCTCCCTTAGCCGCCAAGGCATAATTCCATCCACACAATATCACCAAAAGGCTGTACCGATATTTTATCAGGCACAGCCTTTTCTCGTCTCGTCCTACTAAGTCTATACTTCATCATTATAATAATGGGTCTCGTCATTAATCCTCTCAAATACTTGCGTATGCCCATTAGAGCCCTTACCTTTGCAACATCAAAACAATATTAACAAACTAAAATTCCCAAATAAAATGAACAAATTTTATAATGGTATCTTGGCAGTAGGAACAATTCTGTTCCTGGTTTTCGCCCTCATCCTCGTTGTGGTGTTTTTCACTATGAACGATTATGAAATCTCTAATTTATGGCCGGTATACTTAGGCTACTTTATCGGCTTAATTGTTTCCTCGGCAATGTCATATGTATTGCTGAAGATATCCAAATACATCGATGCTCATGACGATACAATTGAATAATTGGTTTAACTGTAGTTTGTCACATAATAAAGATTGAAGATATGAAAAGTTTTTTTAATGGTGTATTATATGCCGGTATGGTAATATTCATGGTCCTTGCCGTGTTTTTGTTGCTCCCCTTATTTATGAGTTTCAGCGCTAACTCCCCGACAGCAATCGTGATCTCCCTTATATACATATTCGCTTGCCTGTTTATGTCTGCCTTGGCATGGGTTGCATACAAAGGCTCGAAGTTTGTCGACAACATTGAGGAGCAAAAAGAGTTTGAAGTTAAAGAGTAATCAATCTCCAACAATGCATAAGCGGTTTCCGCTGATTATACGGCAAAAATATGCCTATAATCAGCGGAAACTCTTATTTTTTTACCACTTTCCGCTGATTATAGCCACTTTTTTGCTATATTTGCAGCGGATCATTGTGCTGTTGCACATAACACAAACTATTGTTTTGTGCAAAAAAAATTTAGAAAAAGAGATATGGCAACAGATTTGGAAAGAATAGTGGCTCGCTATCGAGAATTAGGCATTGATGGACAGATAGATTACGATAAATTCTATCTGTACTCGCTGATTACTCATTCCACAGCCATTGAAGGCTCCACGGTCACAGAATTGGAAAACCAAATATTGTTTGACGATGGAGTAGCAATAAGTGGCAAGAGTATTGCAGAGCTTAACATGAATATGGACTTGAAATTTGCCTACGAGCGGGCAATATCTCTTGCCAAAGCACATACTCCTTACTCTATTGATATGCTCAAGATGCTCTCGGCTTTAGTGATGAAAAATACCGGCAAGGAGTATCGTACAGTGCTCGGTGATTTCTCTTCGGCACGCGGGGATTTGCGCTTGTTAAATGTTACCGCTGGAGTGGGTGGGCGTTCGTATATGAATTATAGCAAGGTGCCCGCTAAGTTGCAAGATTTCTGCAGTCGCTTGAACGAGGCTCGATCTAATGCATCAGCGATGTATATGCAAGACCTTTATAATATATCGTTTGATGCGCACTTTGACATAGCCACTATCCATCCGTGGGCAGATGGTAATGGAAGAATGGCTCGCTTGGTGATGAATATGTTGCAATTTGAGTTTGGCTTGGTACCATCCAAGATATACAAAGAAGACAAGGAAGCATATATCAAGGCATTGGTTGAGGCACGCGAGCAAGATAACCCGAATGTTTTCCGAAACTTTATGAGTGCAACGACTCAACGCAACATTGAAACTGAGATAGCCGCCTATCTCAAGTCGATTGATTGACGAAGTAGTTTTTAGGAATTAATCATTTAATCACTATTAATTTATATAATAAAGATGGAAACAAAAGCAAAAGTATTAGAGACAATGAAAGCCGCCGGCGAACCTCTCAACGCCGGTAAGATTGCCGAGCTCAGCGGACTCGATCGCAAGGAAGTGGATAAGGCTATGAAGCAGCTCAAGGACGAGGGCGCAATCGTGTCGCCCGTGCGCTGCAAATGGACCCCCGCCAACTAAGAATTTTTCTTAAAAATACTGCGCGAATATTGGTGGAAGCCAAAAAAATCATTAACTTTGTCAATTGATAGAAATCGCTTCAAACGCAACTAAAAACACTAAATATTATATGCGCTTCAGTATTTCCTGCAAAGTTTTTTGCAACGCTGTCACAGCAGTGAGCAAGGTGATTAACTCCAAGAACACCCTCACTATATTAGACAATTTCCTGCTCGTAGTTGAGAACGAAAGCCTCATCGTCACCGGCTCGGATATGGAGAATGCGCTCACTGCGCGAGTTGCCATCACCGATGTCGAGGGCGCAGGTCGCTTCTGCATCGGCGCTCGCCGCTTGGTCGAGTTGCTCAAGGCTCTCCCCGACCAGGGCTTGACTGTCGAAATCAATGACAATACCCTCGAGGTGTCCATCAAGTATCCCGGCGGTGAGTACAACCTCAACGCTATCTCGGGCGATGAATATCCTACCTACAAGCCTGCCGATGACGACACAGAGCCTATCTCCTTCGAGATTGGCGCTCCCGCTATGCTCAAAGGCTTGGAATACACCCTCTTTGCCGTCGGCAAGGACGACTATCGTCCCATGATGAAGGGCGTTTACCTCGATATCGTCAAGGAGAAAATCACCTTTGTAGCCACCGATACACACAAACTTGTACGCTACATTGATAGCCGCGTCGAGCCGGGAGTAGTCGGTAACTGCATCCTCCCCGAGAAGCCCGCATCGGTAATCCGCAACGTCTTCACCAAGGATACTACCTTGCGCGTGACCATGAACCACCGCAACGCCACTATCGAGGACGATGAGTTCACCTTGCAGTGTGGATTTATCAACGGTCGCTTCCCGCCCTACGACCGCGTGATACCCCAGTCGTCGCCTTACCGCATCACTGTTGACCGCGCCGCTCTGCTCAGTGCCGTGCGCCGCGTAGGTGTGTTTGTAGACCCTGGCTACGGCTTGGAGAAATTCAAGGCTACCGCCGAGAAGTTGCTCATCAAGAGCGAGGACAACAATATGTGTACCTGCGCTCGCGAGGTTGTGCCTTGCTCGTTCAATGGTCCCGAGATCATCATCGGCTTCAGCGCTCCATACCTCATCGACTTCATGTCAATCCTCCCCACCGACGATATTTATATAGACTTGAGCGACCCCTCGCGTGCCGGCGTCTTCCGTCCCTCGGAGACCCCCGAAGGCACCGACCTCATCTTCCTGCTCATGCCTATGAACGTCGACCACTTCTAATCTCCACGCCCAATGCCGTCGTTGAAAATCACGCGCCCCGTCGTTTTTTTCGACTTGGAAACCACCGGGCTCAATCTTACTCACGACCGAATTGTTGAAATTTCGGTCGTGAAGATTATGCCCGGCAAGGAAACCGAGCCGATAGTCAAGACGCGCCGTGTCAATCCCGAGATGCCCATCTCACCCGAGGCTACCGCCGTGCATCACATCAGCGATGCCGACGTAGCCAATGAACCCACTTTCAAGCAAATAGCCCACTCGTTCGCTCAATTCATCAGCGGTTGCGATATCGCCGGCTTTAATTCAAGCCGCTTCGATATTCCCATGCTCGATGAGGAGTTTCGCCGCGCCGGAGTCGACTTCGACTTCCACCGTGCCCGCTTCATCGATGTGCAGACCATATTCCACAAGATGGAGCCGCGCACCCTCACCGCTGCCTACCGCTTCTACTGCGGCAAGGAATTGGAAGAGGCTCACAGCGCCAGAGCCGACACCATGGCGACTTACGAGGTGCTCCTGGCACAACTCAGTCGCTACGACAGTCTGCCCGGCGATGTGGAGTCGCTCGCCAAGTTCTCCTCGCAGAACGACAATGTCGACCTTGCCGGGCGCATTATTCGCAACGAGCAAGGAGTGGAAGTGTTCAACTTCGGCAAGCACAAGGGCAAGCCCGTGGCTGAAGTCTTCAAGCGCGAGCCTGCCTACTATGATTGGATGCAAAATGGCGACTTCTCAGCCGACACCAAGGCTGTCCTCACTCGCCTATATATGAATATCAAGAAATGAGCCACGCCACCGAGCCGTTACAGGGCAAGCATATAGTCCTCGGTATCACCGGGGGTATCGCCGCCTACAAGGCAGCGGTGCTCACTCGTCTGCTGGTCAAGGCAGGTGCCGAGGTGCAAGTGATAATGACTCCCGCCGCCCGCGAGTTCATCACACCCCTCACCCTCGCTACCCTCAGCGGCAAGGGGGTAATCACCGAATTTTTCACCGCCAACACCGGCGAGTGGCACTCGCATGTGTCGCTCGGCTTGTGGGCTGATGCCATGGTCATCGCCCCGGCGACCGCCTGCACCATCGGCAAGATGGCACACGGCATAGCCGACAATATGTTGGTCACCTCATATCTGTCGTGCCGCGCACAAGTGTTTGTGGCGCCGGCTATGGACCTCGATATGATGGCTCACCCATCGACAGTTGCCAATATCAAGCGCTTGCGCTCCTATGGCAACATCATCATCGAGCCGGGCGAGGGCGAGTTGGCAAGTCACCTTGTGGGCAAGGGCAGAATGGCAGAGCCGGAGGAGATTGCCGACACCCTGCGCTCATTCTTTGCCTCCTCGGGCGACCTTGCCGGTAAGCACATCCTCATCACTGCCGGACCCACCTATGAGCGCATCGACCCGGTGCGCTTCATCGGTAATTTCTCCACCGGCAAGATGGGCTATGCTATCGCCAATGAGGCTGCCCGCCGTGGCGCTCAAGTCACCTTGGTGAGCGGTCCGGTCAGCGGGTTGTCTGCCATTCCGGGGGTCAATGTGGTCAATGTGGAGTCGGCACGCCAGATGCTTGCCGCCGCTACCGAGGCATGGAAGACTGCCGATGTAGCCGTCCTCGCCGCCGCTGTTGCTGACTATCGTCCTGAGCACCAAGCCGATACCAAAATTAAGCGCGAAACCGACGACGTGGCTTCGCTCCCCTTGGTGCAAAATCCCGACATCGCCGCCACTCTTGGTGCCGCCAAGCGTCCCGGGCAGGTGCTTGTAGGCTTCGCTCTGGAGACCAACAACGCCATCGAGTATGCTATCGGCAAGTTGCAACGCAAGCACTTGGATATGATTGTAGTTAACTCTTTGGCTGATGCCGGCGCCGGCTTCGGCGTCGACACCAACAAGGTGGCTATCTTATATGCCGATGGTCGCCCGAGTGTCAACATACCATTGGAAAGCAAGTGCGACGTTGCCGCCGATATTATCAACAACATCCTCGCTCTATGAAACATATCAGCCGTTTGATAATCGCCATCCTCGCCTTGTGGGCTGTGCCTGCGCAGGCTCAGGAACTCAACTGTGTAGTCGAAATCAACACCGACCAGATTTCCGGCACTAACAAGTCGATATTCCAGACCCTCCAGGAGGCTATCAACGACTATATGAATACAACCACCTTCACACCGGCACAATTTGCTGTAAACGAGAAGATTGACTGCCGTCTCTTCTTCACCATCAGCGAGTATGGCGACGATGGCATTATACGTGGCGACCTGCAGGTGCAGTCGACACGCCCGGTGTACAACAGTTCGTACACAACCACCTTGATTAACTTCAAGGATACCAAGATTGACTTCTCATACACCGAGGGCGAGCCACTCATCTACTCGGTGAACAATATGGAGAGCCAAATTACCGCTATCCTCAATTTCTATGCCTATCTTATTCTGGCTGTGGACTTTGACTCCTTTCAGCAAAATGGCGGCGACCCATTCTGGGAGCGCCTCAAGATGATAGTGCAGATGGCTCAATCGTCGGGCGAAGTGGGTTGGAAAGCCTTTGAGGATACCAAGAACCGCAGCGCCGTGGTCAGCGCCTTCACCGAGGGCCGTGGCGGCGAGGCTATCCGCACACTCCTCTACAACTACCACCGCCAGGGACTCGACCAGATGGTGCTGTCGCCCGACAAGGGTCGCGCCACGATAACATCCTCGCTTTCAGCCATCTCCACGGTATACGACTTGCAGCCGATGTCGGTGCTCCTGTCGATGTTCTGCGATGCCAAGATGGACGAGTTAGTCAATATTTACTCCAAAGCCCCTGCCGAGGAGCGCACCAAGGTATACAATATGCTCCAACCGATTTATCCCGCCGAGGGCACGCGTTTGGAGAAAATCAAGAAAGGCGCTGAGAAATGATTTCGCACCTTCATATCACCAACTACGCACTCATCCGCGATATAGAATTTGCCCCCGTTGCCGGTTTTAATATCATCACCGGCGAGACCGGTGCCGGCAAGTCTATTATCCTTGGCGCCATTTCGCTGCTTCGAGGCACTCGCGCCGATATGCGAGCCATCAGCAACCCCGACAGCAAGTCGGTAGTCGAGGCTGTTTTCACCATCGCTCCCGCCACACGCGCTCTCATCGAGCCTTTACTCGCCGATGCTGATATCGACAACAACGGCGATGAAATCATTCTGCGTCGCGAACTTCTTCCCTCGGGGCGCTCGCGTGCTTTCATCAACGATACGCCCGTCAACCTCGCCACCCTTGGCGCTGTTGCCGATCGCCTCGTTGATATTCACTCTCAGCACAAAAATCTGCTGATTGCCGACCCGCAATTTCAACTCAAAGTTATCGACAGCATCGCCGGCAACGCCTCGCTGCTCGAGTCTTATCACAACATATATGCGCAGTATCGCCATGCCCTCAAGGAATTTGCCGATATGCGCCAATCTATTGACAACACCCGCGCTGATGCCGATTACATCAAGTATCAACTTGATGAATTGAGGACTTTAAATCCTGTCGCAGGTGAAGATGATGAACTGAACGAGCGCCGCGAAGCCCTTGCCGACTCTGTGGACATAGCCACCGCCGTATCCGATGCCGGACAGTGCCTGGCATGGAGCGACACCAATGCTATTGATATGCTCGACCGCGCTATTGAGGCGCTGCAGACGGCATCGTCAGATGAGATTTCGGCACTCGCCGCGCGTCTTGAAGTCGTCAAAGGCGAAGCCGAGGCTGTCGCATCGGCATTGGAGTCAATGGCTGGCTCGGTGGGCGATGCGCCCGAGCAGATTGCTCAAATCGATAGTCGCCTCGGTCGCCTCAACACCTTGATGGCTCGCCACAAGGTGAAATCTGCCGCCGAGTTGGCTGATATTGCACAGGCATTGAGCGAGCGTCTCGCAGCCCTCGATGATGCCGAAACCATCCTCGGGGATCTCGAGTCAAAGGCTCGTAGGCTCAAGAAGCAGGCACTCGAGGCTGCCACTGTCCTGTCGCAGCGACGCCGCGATACCGCCACAGCACTCGCCGAGCGCATCACCGAGGATGCGCGTCCGCTCGGGCTTCCCAACCTTGTGGTTAACATTGATGTCGCTGTCGGCAAACTCAACCCCGATGGCATCGATACTGTCGACTTCCGCTTTGCCTTCAACAAAAATCAGGAGCCACAGTCGATTGGCGCCACCGCCTCGGGAGGCGAAATATCGCGTGTGATGCTCACCCTCAAGTCGATACTCGCCGACAGCGTCAACCTCCCCACCATCATCTTTGACGAAATCGATACCGGCGTGTCGGGCGATATCGCTGCGCGTATGGGCGCGATGATGCGCCGCCTCAGCCGCTCGATGCAGGTACTTGCCATCACACACTTGCCGGCTGTCGCCGCCTGTGGCGAGCACCATTTCAAAGTTTTCAAGCGCGATGGCGACGATGCCACCGGCACATATATCACCACCCTCGGCACCGAGGAGCGGCGTCATGAGTTAGCCGCTATGCTCGGCGGGCGTCCCGACGACCCCGCTGCCCTCGCTGCCGCAGATTCATTGCTTAATAATCACGAATAATGGAAGACTACATCTACGGCTTACGAGCCATCATCGAGGCTATCAAGGAAGACCGCCCTATAGATAAATTATTTGTCAAGCGCGATATTAGTGGCGACTTGGCAGGCGAGATGCTTGCCCTGGCACGCGAACACCGCATCGTGGTGCAACGTGTGCCCATCGAGCGCATCAATCGCATCAGTCGCAAGAATCATCAAGGCGCTATCGCCTTGATGTCGGCAGTGACTTATCACAACTTGGGCAATCTCGTCACATCTCTGTATGACGATGGTATTCTGCCTTTCATCGTCTTGCTCGACGGCATCACCGATGTTCGCAACTTCGGTGCAATCGCCCGCACAGCCGAGTGCTGTGGCGTCAATGCCTTGGTCATCGCCGAGCGTGGCTCGGTGTCGGTAGGAGCCGATGCGGTCAAGACTTCAGCCGGAGCCTTAATGTCGCTGCCCGTGTGCCGCGAGCATTCGCTCACTTCGGCAGTCAAGTTCCTCAAGGATAGCGGTTTCAATGTGGTCGCCGTGTCCGAGAAAGCCACGATGGGATATACCGAGTGTGACTACACCACCCCCACTGTGTTGGTGATGGGCGCCGAGGATAAGGGCATATCGCCCGAGGTCCTGCGGATGTGCGACAGCCATGTAGCCATCCCCATGTTCGGGCACATAGGCTCGCTCAACGTCAGCGTCGCCGCCGGCGTCCTCATGTATGAGGTGGTGCGCCAGCGTCTCAACGCCGACCTTGCCGTGCAATAATTAGTACTCGATTTTGTCGGTTTTTTTGGACCAATCGCGGAATGCTTGGAGGGCTTGTGGGCGCATGAAGTGGTCGCAACGGATTGAGCGGCGGCTACGCGGGAGGTCCAATTGGTCGTAAATGAAGGAGTCGTCAAAGTCGATGGCTTTGGCATCAGCCTTGGTGTTACCGTAGCAAATGCGCTGAATGCCAGCCCAATAGAGTGCGCTGAGGCACATGGGACACGGCTCGCACGATGAGTAGACCGTGGCGCCGGCGAGTTTGAAGTCGCCCACGGCGGCACAGGCGGCACGTATTGCCGACACCTCGGCATGTGCGGTGGGATCGTTATTGGCAGTGACTCGATTGACGCCGGTGGCAAGCACCTTGCCGTCGCGGACGATGACGGCACCGAAGGGTCCGCCGCCATTGGCGACGTTCTCGACCGATAGGTCGATTGCCATTTGCATATATTTCTCATCTTCAGCGCTATAACCGGTGAATACATCGTCGGTATCGGGCGCAAATTCTACTATGTTCTTAAGGTCTTCGTTCATGGTGTATATATAATAATGTGTGTTAATAATCGCAGGAGGCGAGGGCGAAGTGTCGGTGGGCGGCACATTCGCGGATAGTGTGGTCGACGATGAGGTGGCGATTAGCCATAGCGTCGATAGTGGTCATCTCGTGCGACACCAGCATGGTGGTGCAGTTGGGCGCGAGCGATGCAATGAGGCGATAAATGTGAGCCTCGAAGTGCTTGTCGATATAACTCAGAGGCTCATCGAGCACGAGCAACTGAGGCTCGGCAACGATGGCGCGCCCGAGGAGGGCTCGCTGGAGTTGCCCGCCGGAGAGCCGTCCGATGGGACGGGCGGCGAGGTCGCTCATCTCGATTTGCTCAAGCACTTGAGCCACACGGGCATGGCGTTGCTCAGCGCTTATATTCTTGATGCCCAAGAGTCCGGAGGCTACCACGTCCTCGACCGAGATGGGGAAGTGGCTGTCGACGCTATTCTTCTGGGGCAGATATCCCACGGCAGGGTGTCCCGACGGGAAGGTGATAGAGCCAGCCGAGGGACGGAGCAATCCAAGGACCAGTCGCAGCAAGGTGGTCTTGCCACCGCCATTAGGACCCGTAATAGCCACAAAATCACCACGATTGACCGTCAGATTGATATTGGTGAGGACCTCGCGACGCTCACGGTGAAAGCACACACTCTCAAGCGCCACCAACGGCTCGTCGGTGACATTCAGCGTCACGGTCACCGGGTCGGTGTGGTGGCAGCAGGTGCCCAAGTGGCTCTCAATGTTGTGCAAGTCCACGGCTAACGGCTTTCATTTGGTCGAGCCAATCATAGCCCGAGAGGTTAACGGAAATAATTTGAGCGCCGGTCTCGTCAGCAAGGGTTTGAGCCTGGCGCGGGTCGCAATATCCTTGGCTGAAGAATACTCTGACGCTCTTGGCTCGTGCCTTTTCGATGGCGGTCTGCATAGTAGCGGGTGTGACGTCCTTGTTGTCGGCACACACGGCAATTTGCTCGAGCGAGTAATCGCGAGCGAAGTAACTGAGCGTGGGGTGCCACAACATGAAGGCGCGCGAAGCACAGCCGTCAAGGTCGGCTCGAATCTCGGCATCAGCCTCGGTGAGGTTGAGTGTAAGTTCTTGTAAATTAGCCTTGTACTCTTCGGCATTGTCGGGATCGAGAGTGCATATTTCGTTGCACATCGCCTCTGCGATAGCCTTCATATTGGCAATCGAAATCCACAGATGCGGGTCAGCAGCATCGCCATGGCTTTGGTCGCCATGGTGGTGACACTTGTGGGTGCCATATATGGGGGTGATATTGCCGGTGGTGGCGACGGCGCGCACCGAGGTGGTCTCTATCATCTTTTGCTCGAATGGCAAGTAGCCGATAGTGAAGAACAGGGAGGCGCGGTCGAAGTCGGCGCGAGCGCTTACAGCCGGTTCAAATGCCTCAGGATCAGCGCCTGATGGCATCAGCGCTACCACCTTGTAGTGGTCGCCGACAATCTGCTCCAGAGCCCAGCGCATAGGCTCGATGCTCACTGCCAGCACGCGCTCCGACGTGGCACTACGATAACTACAAGCAGCGCTCGCAATAGCCAACAGCCCTATAATCAATATCTTAATTAATTTCATATCCAAAAAATCGCATTTAGCCTACAAAGATACAAAATCTCCACCGTATTCTTAAATCAATTCCCATAAAAATTTCCTCAACATGGTTCAAAAGCGGGTAAATTATTCCCTTGAAAAAATGTAATCAATGGGGGATTGAGGAAGGGGGGGAGGGTTAAGTGAGGATAAAAATGCTTAAGGATTTGTTATTTGTAGTAGGATGTCGAGATAATGTTATAAATTTGTGGCATCAAATAAAAATAACAACTTTATGAAGCACATTTCTCTTATTGCTGCAGTAGGTATTGCGGCTGTGGCATTAACCTCGTGTGGAGAGGAGGATCCAATTGTCATGACATGGAAATTCACTGATTATGACCAGGAAGCAGTGTCGGCAGTGTATACACCCGAGTTTGTCAATCAAGTGTCGGTGGTTGCTACACCGGAGCATGAAGGTGGTATCACACTTGAATGTACCAATTATGGTCAAGTAATTATAAATGATGTAGATGGGCAAGGCGTGTATACCAACCGCGAGGCAGGGTTTAGCGTCACGAAGGCGGGGAGCAACTCGCTGCGCATAGAGTTTGAGCCGATAGACGCTCCTGAGGGTGGAGCATATGGAACCATCACTGTTGATGGACGACAAGGCAAGGATTTGTACTATACGGTGATCTCGGTGAGCCGTTTGCCCAAATAGTGATAGAGTTAGAAGGGTATGATGAGGTCGAGGTGGCGGTGCCAGTCGCGGTCGATGCTGCTGTAGTATAAGTAGTCGGTGCCGTTGACGTTGACGATAGATGAGCGGTAAATGCTGCGGAAGGTGATGCTCTGCGGGCTCTTGCCACGAGCCATTAGCAATTGAGGCGTGGTGGCAGTGGCGTTGTCGAGATTGAGTTCGAGTTGATACAGGTCGGCGGTGTTATTGTTGCCACCGTTGCCGTAGCAGCAGGCGACGACGGTAGCGCGATTGTCGTCGCGCATGATGAAATCTTGATGCCACACATTCAAGCCATCGTAGTTGCAATCGACACGGACCGGCTCATCCCATGCTATGCCGGGCGCCTCGACAGTGCTGTTACACAGGAACATGCGAGCGCCGTCGCTGTATAGCATGACGTAGTGCCCGTCGCGGATGACGATGGCGGGACTGAGGCGATTGTGCACTTGAGAAGGAGGCATAACCTCCTCGGTGTCAGACCAAGTAAAGCCGTCGATGGATATGCGTCGCACGATGCGGTCGGTCTTGGTTTTTATGTCGTAGACACGCCACCAACACTCGAGTGAGCCCTCGGTGTCGTTGAAAACGAGGTGAGTATCGGAGTTGTAGCCGCCCTTGGGGGCTGTGGCGAGGGGATTTTGCAGTCCGAGGGGAGCATCCCAAGAGATGCCGTCGTCGGATACGGCGATGCAAGGATTTTCGCAGTCGGTCATACCCTCGGGGTAAGGGGTGTAAGCCATCCAGAAGTTGTAGCCGCACCAGCCGTTGGGGAAATACAGAACCTTGGGGTGAATATTCTGGGAGTTGCCCAGATAATTCACCAAATGAATAGACGAGGCGGCGGCAATACGCAACTCCAGCTGAGCGGCGTCCTCGCCACAAGCGAGGACAGCCGTGCTCAGTGAAGCAGCTATAAAGATTGCGCCGATGCGAGTTTTCATATGCGGTTAGCGGATGATAACCTTGCGGGCATGCGCGCCGCGGCGCTCGATGTAGATACCGGGAGTGGGGTCAGACACCTCGATGCCTTGGAGGTTGAAGTAGGTGGCGGGACCTTCGTATCCATCGACGATGATGTCGTTGATGCCGGCGCCCTTC
The DNA here is from genome assembly GCA_945829225.1 of uncultured Bacteroidales bacterium. GTDB lineage: Bacteria > Bacteroidota > Bacteroidia > Bacteroidales > Muribaculaceae > CAG-873. The sequence continues at coordinate 37,610 of CALZTY010000001.1, forward strand.
ATGGTCGAGAGGTCGTCGATATAGAAGGCACCCTTGGTGCACATGGGGCTGTCGAATTGGTCGATCTTGAAGCCCGAGAGGAGATAGGTGTATGATGGGTCGAGGTCGGCGAGCGACACGGTGAAGTGACGCCAACCTACGAAGTCGAGGTCGCAGACCTTGAGCCACTTGACGTCGGTGCCGGTAGTAACGCCGATGTATAGCGGGTGGTGGTTGAAGTCGCCGCACACATACATGCAGATTCGGTCGCCTGCATCGAGAACCAAAGGCTCGTCGCCGGTGTATTGCCAGGTTGCGCAACCGCCGCGAGCGTCGCTGAATGTGTATCCAAAGCGAGCGGAATATGTGCCGAAGAGTTTGGTATTGGAGTTGCGGGTGATGGTAGCCTTGCCGGTGAGACCGGTGCAATAATCGGTCCACATAGCGAATGGGATGTCGCTCTCGAAGCCGTTGAAGACAACCATAGGTTCAACATCAGAGGTGATGTCGGTGGTCTTGAATTTCAGCACCATAGATGAGCCCATGGGCAAGTTTTCGGTGTCGCGGAGGTCGGCATCGAGGGTGAGGGTGTAAGTCTCGCCGATGGTGAAGTCGGTCGACGGCGCGAGCAACATATTGCCGTATGTCTGTCCGAGAGTGTTGAACTTGCAGCGAGTCTTAACCAACTGCACGGCATTGCCCTTGGAGTCGACGAGGTGAATTTTGTCGAGTATGTCGGCAGCGTCGAGGCGGTTGTCAAATCGGATTTCGACCTGAGGCGATGCGTAGTGGATTTCGCTGCCGTCGGGCGGGAAGAAGTCGAGCACCTCGAGGCGGTTGCGTCCGCGAGTGGTGAACTCGAAGGTCACGGGCGCTGCCAAGCCGGGATTGGCATATACGGGGTCGGGGTGGCGAGCCTCGGTGGATATGGTCACTGTGTAGTGTGTGTCGCGCTCCAGCGATGAGTTGGCGCGGAACACAGCATGGTGGTTGTTGTTGCTGAAAGTGAAGAAGCCCTCGACAGCCGGGGTGATGGAGAAGGCGCGCTCGAACGACTCGACGTCGATGTCGGCATTGAAGTCAAACTCGATTGTGGAGGCGCAAGACACCAATTCGTCGGCAGGGACGTTGGGGGTGTATTTGGTGATTTCGAGGGGGTACTCGCGGCGCATAGACAGGGGTAAGTCGTTGTAGGTGACCTCATTGGCGGTCACTGTGACGGTTGCTTCCTTGTCGTAGTACTCTGGGTGCGATGTGCGCAGGGTATAGGTGCCGGGCTCGACGTTGCGGAATACGAATACACCATTATAAATATTATCGGTGGTGCGAGTTTGGACGACCTTGCCCTCGGCATCAACCAAGTCGATATGGCAGCCGTTGACCGGGGCGAGTTTGTCGCGACCGTAGCAGGTGAAAGAAACGGGCATATCCTTCTCGCGGAGGTTGTGATCGTCATAGACGATGCCGGCAACATTGCCGGTAACAAAACGGTCCTCGGTGTCGAAGAATTCCATAATTGACTTGACGAAGTGCCAAGCCTCGAGCCACCAATAGTCGTCGTTCATAAGGCGATAAGCCTCGGGGCGATGCTCGTGCATGCCACCCTCGCTGAGGAGCCCGACGACGTAGAGGTTGCGGAGGACACCCAAGCCGCCCGACCACATATTTTGGTAGAAAGTGAGGTCGCCGGCTATCTGGACATTGCGTGTCCAGATAGGTAACTCATTTGAATATAGGTTATTGCCAAGGATTTTGCTGAGAGTTATATTTTCAGGGTAACGAGGTGTGCCGATTGTATTCTCGCGGTAAAGCATCAAGGGATAGTTGACAGCCTCGCCGGCATTGGAGTGGATAGAGAAGAAGAGGTCGGCACCGAATTCATTAGCCTCGGCAGAGATGCCCGAGAGGGAGCGGTCGTCCGCCTCGGTGTTCTTGATGCGCGAGAGCATCGGAGTAGCACCTAAGGAGTCGAGGATGTGGTACATGTGTAAGCCCTTGTAGAGATTGCTCTTAGATTCCCAATAGCCCAGGGTGTCGTTTGCGACGAAGGGGTAAAGATGAATGGGGCGGTCGTTGGAGGTGTAACCGCCGTGACCGGGGTTGATGTAAATCTTGAGGTCGCTCATACGCTTGGCGTAGGCTCCGGAGCAGCCGAGGATTAGGGCTGAGATAACAAGAATAAACAGACGTTTCATAGAGCCGAGCATTATTGAGCGTTAATATTGAGGGTGAACATATTACCGTCGAGGTCGGAGAACACCACGATGCCGTTGGCGGCAGCGGTAGCCTCGGAGACATTGAAAGAGTCGTCGGTGAGGTCAGTGACGATGCCGGTGGCGGTGTTGACCTTGACCAACTTGGAGTCGAGAATTACATAACCGTCGTCGTGAGAAACCACGGCGATGATAGTGTTGTCGCCAGCCCAGGTGATATAGTCGCCCTTGGGGAGTAGTTGGCGCAAGTTGGAGCCGTCGGGATTTGAGACGAAGATGCCCTTGAAAGGCTCGCAGAAGGCGAGTGCTGAGCCGTCGGGCGAGAGCGAAGCCCACAGGTAGGTATGGGCGTCATCCACGGGGCTTATCAGAGAATGCGAACCATTGATGCACACGTCAATTTTGGAGAACTTGGACACAGCGAACGAATGAGCACCGGAGAGGGCAACCGGGGTGGAGGTGTCGCGCGAGGGCTCGGCGATGCGAGCGGATTGGCGCGAGTGCAGGTTGTAACTGCGCACATCACGATATAGAAGCCCGTCGATGGTGGAGGCGGTGCGGTAGATGACTTGCGAGCCGTCGATGGAGAAAACGGGACGGAAGCCGGCAGAGGCGCCATCGTCAATGACGGAGACTTGCCCGGAGGTCATATTCAAGGCTTTGAGCCCTGTGTGGTCGACAGTGGAGTATAGCAGGGTGTTGCCGTCGGGCGAGAGCACCGGGTGATGGGCACCCGGCTCCACATTCAAGCGTTGAGGCTCGGCGGCGAAGGCGGAGGTTGCCATCAGCGCCAGTGTGCCGAGTAAGAAATGTTTAAAATACATAAAATGCTGTTTTATAGATTGTTAACGAACAATGAGAATAGCCGAGCAACGACCGGCATCGGTGAGAGCAGTGACTACGTATGTTCCGGCAGAGGGAGCAGTGATGACTGCGGCATCCGTGCGAGCCACGTTTTCGGTGCTGACGAGGGCACCCGAGATGCTATAAATTGCCACAGCGCTGATACCGGGAGCCTTGACAGTGATGCTCTGACCTGTGGTGGCGGGATTTGCCGAGAGAGCGAGGCGAGCCGGAGAGGTGGTGTCGATGGCGATGTCCTCAACACCGTCAAAATGCTTGTAGTAGCCAAATACGCCGGGGAAGTTGAATGTCTGAGCACCGGTGTTTTCGCTACGAGTCTCGAAGGTGAATCGGAGACGACGCAACTTGATGGGGAATACGGCTATATCGTTGAGGTCGACATTGTTACCGATTTCCAGGTCGAGGTGGAGGTCGGTGTTAGCGGCATAAGACTGAGCAGGCTCGAGTTTGTAATTGAAAGCGCGAGTCTCGTTGGCGGGGAGAATGTCGACAGTCACGGTTGCGATTGGGATTGAAGAGTTAAAGTCGGCATAGAAGCCATCGGGGAGCGAGTAGAAGAAGAGGTCGCTCTGGCTGAGGTCGAGGTATCCGGCGGTTTTGGTGCCGAAGGAGTATGTGATGAGCCCGTTTTCGTCGATGGCAACATTCTTCATGCCGCTGGCGCCCTTGACAGTCCAGGAGGAAGGCTCGGCGGCGAGCATGAGTTGAGCGTTGGCAATTTCGACGGTGACGGTTGCTTCGGTGGCGAACTCGCCGATGGTGCCGTGGATGGTGGTGGTGCCATTCTTCAAGCCACGGAGGATGCCGTTGGCATCAATAGAAGCGATGGTGGGGTCGTCTACCGACCATTCGAGGCAGGCGGGGTCGTATATATAGTTCTTGTTGTCGGTAATAGCCTCAACTTCAATAGGATACTCGCGCGAAGCGTCGATGAGGATAGCCGGGCAACGCATAGCGACGGCAGCGCCGACGATAGCGATTTCCTTGGTGACGGAGATGTCGCCACAGTGGGCGGTGATGGTGCCGACAGCGGCAGATGAGGCGGCGGTGAAGATATTGCCCTCGCAGGTACCGACGTTCTCCGAGCAGGTGTATGTGACGTCCTTGAAGTCGTAGTCGATTACCGAGCCATACTTGTTGTAAGCGATAACTGTGGGCGAACCGCTGGCATAGATGGGTTGCTCGAGTTTGTAATCATAGAATTCGAGACGAGCGACGGTGTTGTCGTCCTCGGGAGCGACGTTGAAAATCATCCAACCGTTGGCGACAGCTCGAGGAGTACCCTCGGTGGTCTTGTTGATGATAGCGCCGTCGACCATCATCTCGGCGGAGCCGCCGGCGTCGAAGTTAGCCATATCATCGCAGCCGAGGTGCTTGGCGATGAGGCACATAATCTCAGTTGGGCATCCGGCAGAGGAGCCGTAAACTGGGTCGGAAGACTTGTCTATGACGATGATATAGAGCATCTTGCCGTCGGCACTACAGCCGTAACCAGTGCGCGAATAGACTTGTGAGTTGTAAGTCTCGTTGTAGTTATTGTCGAGCAACACGCCGTCGGTCATGACCATGGCGTTGCCACCGACAGCATTTTCGACGAGGGGAGTGACCTCGTTGGCGGCTCCGGGGTTGAAAGTCCAGGAGTATTTGAGGTTGACCTTGTCGCCGACAGCCAAGGTGGCGAGCAGAGTGCTGTTGTCGCCGCGTCCGGTGAGGGCGAGGTCGTGGTCGCCGAGGGTGCCCAAGCCATCGGTGTTGGTGCGTACTTCCTTGACTACGAATGTCATAGCCTGACCGCTGAGCCACTCGCCACCCTCGTCGAAGTCGAGGATTACCTCGGTGACGTCGGTAAGACCCTCCTCGATGTAGTAAGCGCCGTTGGAGTTAATGGGCATGAACTTGGTGGTAGCGCCGTAGTGGCTGTTGTACATGCCGATTTCGTCGTTCCAGAAGCCCTTGTTGCACTGGTGAACCTCGGTTTCGCCGAACTTATCGCACCAAATCTTGATAGTTGAAGTACAAGGGGCGATGTTGAGGATGCGGTCGTAACTGACGCTGACGATTCCGGTGCGCATGGTGCCGCCGTCCCATTGGTCGCGGTGTTGGTTGCTCTCGGTGATGAGTTTGCCGTTGCGCAGAGACACGTTGCGAGTGATGCCGCTCCAGATACTACCCTCTGGTTGGGAGCCGACAACCCAGAAGTTGGCGTTGGCGGCAGCAAGGGGGCGGTGACCTTCGCTACTCTGGCGAGCGGCGGCAGTGACGAGGCTCTCGGTGCCGCGCGACGATTCTTTGGCGACGGTGGTCTCGATGCGGTTGTATGGGTCGTTGAGGTCGACCATGAGGACGTTGACGTTGAGGGGATAGTCGGGGATGCGCATACGCAGATATGTGGTGCCCGGACCGATTTGACGCTCAATGAGGCGGTCGATAGAGTAATCCTTGCCGCCCAATTCGATGCTCTCGGCAGAGAGATCGGGAGCACAGAAAGCCAGCAGCGATGCTGCAAAGAGTAGACTTTTTTTCATATTCAAGGTTATAGATTTTAGGTTGAGTAATAGTTGCTTTGTTTAATGAGCAAAGATATAAAAAAATAGCGTCACAAGACGCTATTTTTTAGTTTTTAACACAAATTTTTGCGTATAAGAATTACTTCTTGCCGCCTGTGAGGACGTTGAAGGTCTCGCTGAGGAGTTTTCCGGCGGTGCGGAGTCGCTCTTTGAAAGATTGCTGCTCGGCTTGAGGTGCTTCCTCTATGACATGTTCGCCGGTGACGGTGTGGACCTCACTAGGCGGCTCGGTGGTAGGCTCGCCCTCGTTAGGCTCGGGATTCTTGAAGAGCGGACGGACCTCTTCGGGGGCGAAAGGTGGCGGTGTCTGAGGCATTTCGGGCGGTGTTTGTGGCATTTCGGGCGGTGTCTGAGGAGCCTCTTGAGCGACTAATTCCTCGCGCGTGAGTGGTGCGGTAGCCTGCTCAATCGGTGGGGTGAGCGGCTCGGCGGGCTTGGTCTCAGGCTCGGCGGGTTGCTGCGCGACTTGCTCGGGCGCTGGTTCTTCGGCGGGCTTGGATACGTCAAGGACGATGATTGTGCAGTTGTCGAGACCACCGGCATTGAGGGCGGCATCGACCAATTGGCGAGCGTTGCCGTTTTGGGTGAGGATGGCGGCAATTGCCTCATCGTCAATCATATCGCACAAGCCATCGGAGCAGATGATGTAGCGGTCGCCGTCGACGATAGCGTATTTCTCGACCATCGGGGTGATGGTGATGAAGGCGTTGGGCACACCGATGGCATTGTAGATGAGGTTGGAAGGCACGGTGGGGTCCTTGAGTCGCTCGCGCTCGCTGTGGTCGACAGTGAGTTGGCGCAAGTCGCCGTATCGCCAGCGATAAACGCGCGAGTCGCCGGCATTGATGATGTATTCGCGGTCCTCGTAGGTGAAGATGCCGGTGAGGGTTGTGCCCATTTGTGCGAGACCGGGCTTGGTCTGCTCGGCGAAGATGGCATTTTGATGAGCCTCGAGCCAGTTGTTGAGAGCAACGCGGAGGTCGGTCTCATCGAGCCCGGCAGGGAGGTTGAGAATGAACTGATTGAAAGAGCGGAGGGTCATTTCGGAGGCGATTTCGCCGCCGCCGTAACCGCCCATGCCGTCGGCAACGATGGCTGTAAAGCGAGGATGGGAGTCCATCTTGACCATAGAGGCATTGCTGCCGTCGCGGACGAAGGCTCCGAAAACCAATGCCATATCTTCGTTGTTGGAGCGCGCACGGCCCACGTCGCTCACTACGTCGTATCTGAATTTCATAATTATTCTACATAAAAGTCATAAGTTTTGCCGATACGTACCACGTCGCCGATATGCAGGGCCTGTGGAACGTGAGGAACACAAGGGGCACCGTTAACCATAGTACCGTTGGTAGAGCCGAGGTCGGTGAAAGTCCAACCGGAGGGAGTGGAGTCGAAACGCCCGTGAGTGCCGGAGATGAAATTGAGGCTACTCAATTGAGCGACATAGTTGCCATTGACTCTGCCCAGAATAGCGCCGGGCTGGAGAGTGAGAATGATGCCGTAGGTGTGGCAAGAGAGGCGAGAGGGCAGGGGACCACCGGCAACCGATGTTCCACCGGCAGGAACGCCCCCGGCGATGGAGGTGCCACCCATGGGAGGATTTGTCGTGGGGCGCGCCATCGGCTGTTGGATAGGTTGCCCGACATACTGCGGAGCCTGAGGTTGCTGGATGGGTTGTTGGGGCTGTACAGGTTGCTGTACAGGTTGTTGAGGTTGTACAGGTTGTTGAGTAGTCTGTTTATCAGGCTGTTGCGCGGGCTGTTGAGGCTGAGCCGTGGCACCGGAGGGCTTGCCGGTGGGGCAGCCACACTCGGTGCAGAATTTGCCTTTGCGATATTTGCCACACTTGGGGCATTGGAGCAACTCGGCGCCGCATTGGTCGCAGAACACGCTGTCGTTCTCAATGTCGGCGTTGCAGTGTGGGCAGGGTGTGAGTGTTGCCATATCAGTTGAGGGGTGAGTGGGTTAGACTTGCATATCCGAGGGCTCGAGGATGTAGAAACGATTGCGGTCGAAGTCGGGCAATTTCATTTCTTGGCGTAGTCGACGGCCTTGGTTGATGAGCACCTTGTCCACGAAGTTGCGTGCCTCGCGAGCGTTGGCGAAGTTGCGGCTCTTGTGGGTGGTGAGTTTCACAAAGTAGTTGTGCATGGCGGTGAAGGCAGCGTCCATGAGTTTGAGATTTTTCTTTTCAAACATATTTGCGGCGATGCGCGAGAGTTCGTCGGCGTTGTAGTCGTCGAAGGTGATAGTTGCGGTAAAACGCGACGACAAACCGGAGTTGCTATCGAGCCATTCAGCCATCTCGCGGGGGTATCCGGCGGCGATGGTGATGAACTTATTCTTGTAGTTCTCCATGACTTGGAGTATCTCGGAGACGGCTTCCTTGCCGAATCCGGTTTCGCCATCACCTTGTGTGATGGAGTAAGCCTCGTCGATGAACACTACGCCACCCATGCCACGCATCATTGCGGCGTGGGCAAGAGGAGCGGTCTGCCCTATGTAAGGGGCTTTGAGGTCCTTGGCAGAGAGTTCGATGACCTTGTTGGACGGAAGCAGACCGAGGGAGTAGAATATGTCGCCCATAATGCGCGCCACGGTGGTCTTACCGGTGCCGGGGTTGCCGAGGAACAGATAGTGGTCGAGGTTGATAGATGCTTTTTCGCCCGAATCGGCAGCGCGAGCCTGGAGTGTGAGCAGGGTGTCGGCTAAGTCGCGAATGGCGGTCTTGACACCTTGCAAGCCCTCGAGGTGGTCGAGTTTAGCCATAATCTCGTCCATATCCAGGCGCTTGGGTGCGTCGTAGGGGATGTCCTCGGGATAGAAGGTGATGAGGCGCTCGACCTCGTCGTTGGTAGTTACGTTGTTGAAGTGCTTATCTCTGGCTTCCTTGAAAAGGTTGACGATGGTGCCGGCGTTGCCGAATTTTTCGTCCTTGGCGGTGACCAGTTCCTCGATTTTGCGTTCCAAGAGTTTCTGTGCGTCCTCGGTGATTTTCATCTTAGCCTTTGAGACTTGTTGAAGGAAGATGGTAGTGAGGTCGGCGGCAGAGTAATCGGGGATGTGGATGCGGTGAGTGAATCGGCGCTCCAATCCGGGGTTGGCGTTTCGGATAAATTCGTCGATTTCGGTCTTGTAACCGGCGATGACGGTGATGAATTGACCGGCGCGTTCGCTCATGCAAGTCATGAGCGCGGCTACAGCCTCGGAGCCGTCTTGGTCGACTTGCCCGGGAGCACGCATGGGCAGGAGGTTGTAAGCCTCGTCGATGAAGAGCACGCCGCCCATGGCATCGTCAACGGCTTGGGTCATGTTGGGACCGGCAGAGTTCTTGTAAGAGTCAAAGATATCTTCGCTCTTCTTGACAACCACGCGGTCGGTGGGAATGACGCCCATAGCCTTGAAGACTTGTCCGAGACGCATAGCCACGGTAGTCTTGCCGGTGCCTGGGTTGCCGGTGAGGATGATGTGGATGTTGGTGACACTGCTCTCGCCGATACCCAGTTCGACCAACTTCTGTTGCATCTCGACCGAGCGGGCAATGGAGCGGATTTGCTCCTTAACATCGCTCATACCCACGAGGTCGTCAAAGGAGTTGAGGATTTGGTCGACGGTCTTGGCTTCGTCCTCCTGGAGGTCAGCCATGATGAGCACATTATCGTCCTCGGGGCGGAAAGTGCCGTCGTCCTTGGTTTTCTGGATACGTTTGCGCATGCGGTCGATGGCATCGGTGAGGATGTTGCGCACGGTACCGGCGTTGCCAAAACGCTTGGTGCGAGTGAGGTAAATTTTATCGAAGAACGCTCCGATTTGTTGGTCGACATCGTCGCCGAGTTTCACGGGGTTCTTTCCGCCGGTAGCCATGTTGCGGAAGATTTGAGTAAGTTCGGGACCGGTGTAGTCGCGGAAGATGATGGTCTTGTTGAATCGGCGTGGCAAGCCGGGATTTGAGCCGAGGAAGCGGTCCATCTCGACGGGATATCCGGCGATGAGGCAGACGAACTTGCCACGGAGGTCTTCGCAGTCCTTGAGGAGTGTGTCGACGACTTGTTGTCCCTCCTTGTCATCTTTGTCGCGCCACAGGGCATAAGCCTCGTCGATGAATAGGACACCTCCGAGGGCATCGTTGACGGCTTTGCGCACCAATTTGGGGGTATCGCCCACATAGTTGGAGACGAGTTTTTCGCGGTCGACTTCGACGATGTGACCACTGGAGAGGACGCCCATAGCCTGGAGCGCCTCGGCGAAGAGGCGCGCCATGGTTGTCTTGCCGGTGCCGGGGTTGCCCTTGAAGACGTAGTGATTTTGGACTACTTCGTTGGGCGCCAAGCCCTTGCTGCGAGCATCGTCGGCTGCTTGGGCAATCTCGCGGATGGCGTTCTTGATATCCTCGACGCCTACGTACTTATCGAAACTCTTCATCACCTGGTCGAGTGTCTTGGGTACAAATTCCTCACCTTCAATCATTTCGGGGGTGACGGTGCCGATGCCGTTGGCGGCTTGGCGTGAGAATACGTCGTAAGCCATATCGCGTGCGCAGTGACCATAGTCAAACTTGTCGATGTCGCGGCGCTTGGTGGCGGTGATGACGCGCGAAATCTTGGCTGCTGTGTCCTGTGGCACAGTGAAGCCGAGATTTTGGAATTCGGCGACAGCGATGGCGGTGACGTCCTCGATGGTGGGCTTGGGGAGTTCGATGAGGTCCTGAATCATGGCGCGAGCGGCGGGGTTGTTCTCGAAGAACGAAGTGAGTTGCTCGTCGCCGAGGAAGAGGACGATGGGCTTGTCGGTGTCATCGCACCAGTCGCGACAGCGCTGGAGCACGCTGTCGAGTTCGGTGACCGAGTCGGCGCGAGTGGCTGGACAAAGTTTCTGTGCCTCGTCGATGACGAGCACATTGCCCTTGATGGGCTTGATATTATCGTCGAGTTTCTCAACGAACTTGTTGTAATCGGCAGATTTGATGACGGTTGCGTCGGGGCGGTCGGTGATGCCTGCGCGGAACATCTCGGCGGCGAAAGCCTTGGCAAGGAAAGACTTGCCACAGCCCGAGACGCCGGTGAATGCAAAGCACAGACGGGCACGCATGTCGCTGCCCTGTTGCTGCCCTTGGCGCTTGATAGCCTCGGCGCTGGCGATAGTGGCGCGGAGCCACTCGGCGGCATCGCGCTTGCCTATGATGGTGTCCAATCCCGGCGAGCCGGGCTTGCCGGATGCCAGCGATGAGCCGCAATATTTGCAGAACTTGGCTTTGTCGCGGTTGTCGCGGTTACATTTTACGCATTTCATAGTTTGGTAAATTCAAATTGTTGACGTGCAGCGCCGGTATAGGGCTGGTAATCACCTGAGTATACATTGTTTGCCAATTCGCCTTTGAAGCGGTTGTCGGCGACACCGTTCACATATAATATAACAGTTGAGCCCTCGGTTTTGCCTTGGCAATTGTAAGTTTTTGAGCCGCAAGTAACTTTGGCTTCCAAGGGGTAAACACCGGAGGACTTGGTGATAGTGAGCGAAGCGTCCTTGCCCTTGAGTGTACCGGAGTAAGAGCCGGCGAGAAGGTCAACGGGGTCGGTTTCAACACATTCGATAACCTCCTCGGTATCTTCGTAAGCATGCTTGTCGCTGCTTGAGAATGCGCCGGCGAAGAGCAAGCCGAGACCGAGGGTGACGATGGTGAGGATGACCATGCCGACGGCAGCCTTGACGGTATCCTTCTTCTGCGAGGCGGCAAGGTTGATAGAACTTTGGAAGGTCTGAGTCGGGTCGATATTATTGCTACCGAAGGTGCGAGATGCGGTGCCCAAGCCGTGGCATACGATGTAAGTGTTGGCTTGGTCGTACAACTTGTTGTAATCGTCCTCGGAGGGAATATAAGTGTCGGAGGTAAACTTGTTGAGTCTAATGATGAAGTAAACGGCACCGGCGATTGCCAATAACGCTAAGAGGATGGGCGCAATGGCGCTGAGTAGCCAGAAAATAAGCACGGTAAGCCAGTAGCCAGCCAAGCCACCGAGGACGGCACCGATGATGCCACCGGAGAGTCCGGCGAGGGCGCCACCGATAGCCATGATGACGGCAACTACGCCACCAACAGCCTCAACAGCGCTCGAAATCATGCCCGTACCTGATGTGAAGGTAAGGATGATCATCCAAGTGACGATGCCTATCATGGGTACGAGACACAGAATCATCACCCACTTGCGGATATTGCCCAGGGTGTTCCATGCGCGGTTGCGCTCGTCGATTTTGTCGAGCAATTGGTTGCGCATAGACGCCGATTGGCGCATATTGTAGGCTGTGGGGATGTACTTGTTGAGGAAGTTGTAGTAGGAAGTCAAGTCCTTGATAGAGAAAGACTTGCCCTTGCCCTCATGGAACCACAGCGAGCAGAATTGCGGCAGACCGCGGCTCACCTCGCTGGATACCTCGCCCGAGGGGAGGTTGGCGAGTTGGCGCGGGTCGGTAATTTCCTTGCCGGCTGCGGTTACATATTTGAGTTTACCGCCCAGGTAATCAACGACTTTCCAACGAGCGGTGAAGCCGTCGTAGGGGGCGGATTTGTGCTGGGCGATGCAACGATTAACATCAATGATTGAGAGGATGCCGTTGACATAGTTGCCCATCTTGCGAGCGTTCATGAATTGCTCCAACCGCGAGCCCTTGAATGCCGAGGGGTCCTTGAAGGTGGCGATGAGGTCAATCTTGGCACCGACAGCGTTGGAGAAGTACTTGCCGGTGTTGATTTGATAGCAGAGGGCATTGCCGATTTGCTCGTTGGTGGCGATGTAGTCGGCAGCCTTGGTGTCGGTCTGCAAGGTCAACGATAACTCGGGGATGATGCTGTAGAGGAGATACCAGCCGTTTTTGGAGGCATTGGAGCCTAATTGCTTGGCGAGTTTCTCCAACAGGGCGCCACGCTGAGCGACCTTGGGGTCGGACTGCACGGTGAGCCATGTGACGAAGTCGGCTTCGCACAGCAACGAGAGTGACGCATCGTGGATGCCGTGCTTGTAAAGTTCTGTCTTAAGGGCATTAAAGTTGTTGATATGGTGCCACTTTTCATCGTCCACAAATTTCACAAGGTAAGGCTTGGTGGGGTCCATGCGGTAGATGAGTTCGTAGAACCAAACGGCGGGACGGTCCTTGATTTTCTGCGGATACTCATTGGCGATGCGAGTCCACTCGTCGTCGTGCCATGAGCGCATGTAGGTCCACAGGGGGTGCATCGGGTCGATGACCTCCTTCTTATAGTCGGAGTCGAGGTCCCAGAGTTCTTGGGCAATCTCGCTTACGTCGTAGCACTTGCTGCCGTTCTTGGCAAAGAAGGGAGTTTCCTCGTCGAGTGAGAGGCATAGGCCGTATAGGGCGTATTCGCCGTGGTCCTTGATGCGCGAGGGATAGTCCTTGGCGAGTTTGGCACCGTTAGTGCCGAGCCCCTTGAGGAATGTCCACAGCGAGTGGTTGGGGTCGGCGAGGTCCTTTGAGTAAGAATTGCGGAGATTCCACAGGTCCTCGGCTATATCCTTTGGAGCGACCATAGTGGCGCCCTTGGGGTTGTAGTAGGGCATGCCGGGCTTGAGCGCCTTGCATAGGGCATATACGCCGTGTTGACCGCTCTTGACGATCATCGGGCGGTAGATGCCGGCAAATTTCTTGAGGTTGTCATCGCCACGGGCTTGGAGGTAAGCCCACAGACGCGATGCCGAGTTCTTGAGGTCAGTGGCATAGAAAGCGCGGTTGCGCCACAGGGCATCGGCAATCTCGGTGACGGTGCGGCACTCCTTGCCGTCGCGGTCGATGAAGGGCATCGACTGGTCGAGACACAGGCAGGCAGCATATACGCCCACTTCCTTCTCGCTCTCTTGCTTGTAGACGTTGGTGACTATGTTGTCGATGTCGCCGGCGATGCGAGTGCGTCCCAGGCGTTCGAGTGCGCGGACGATGGCGCCGCGGTAGAGTTCGCGCTTGGCATACTCGATGTCTGTCATCATGAGTTTGGCAAGTTCCTCGGTCGAGTGAGCAATCTTATTTGTGGAGTCGTCAAAGACATATTTGAATGCATTTGCGGCGTCGGCAGCGGCTTGTTGCTTGGTCTTCAGGGTTTTGCCGGCAATCCACTCCTGGATGGCTTTGAAGTCGGCGCGGTCGTCGGGATTATTTTCCAACAGGGCGGCAAGCAGCGATTTGCTGTAGTCGCTGAGACGAATCATCGGACCGAGTTGCTCCATCACGGTGCCGAGGCGCTTGTAGTTGTCCAATTCGCTGTCCTTGCACACAATGGGGAAGGTGTTGACACCGATACACATAGCGAGCAAGGTGAGTCCCATCGAGTAGTAGTCGGTGGGGAAGCCCATCTCGACAGTGACGTTGTTGCTCGAGTAGCAAGCCTCGGGCGATGCATAGCGACCGGTCTTGCCAAGGTCGGTGATGATGGTTTTCTTGCCTCCCATTAGACGTCCGATGCCGAAGTCGCTGACGACGAATTGTACCGTGGACTTGGCATTGGGGTCGATCTGCGGCACGGTCATCAAGAAGTTTTCGGGCTTGATGTCGCGATGGATAAAGCCGTTGTCGTGGCACTGCTTGATGCAGAATGCCATGCCGGTGGCGATGGCTTTGAATTCCTCGTCGGTGCGGATGCGGATGTCGCCCAGGGAGCCGTAGGGGCAGAAGTCCATCAATTCGAAGTAGTGTGCGAGCCCGGGAGGTGTAGGATTAATCCATGCGCCGTGTTCGCGCAGATACACCATGAAGCCGCCGCCCGCCTTCTTCACGGCATCGAGAACGGAGGTGTCGGGGGTGTGCCCGGCACGATATATCTTGAGGGCAAATTGGTTGCCGCCGTTTTCGACGACGAAGACGCGCCCTTCACCCGAGGGTACACCGAGGGCTTTGACCTTGGTAAATCTGTGTCCGTTGATTATGTATTCGGGTAATTCGGGAATACCGCTTTGGTTGGCGCCTGCTTGAGGGTTGGCGCCACCGCCTGCTACAGCGGTACCGGAGCCACCGGCTATAGCGGTACCGGTGCCACCGGCTATTGATGTGCCACCGGGAGTTGCCGGATTATGTGCCCCTTGGGGCATTTGGCTGTCTCCGGCTACTGATGTTCCTGTCTTGCTCATAAGGTATAGATTTAGAGAGAATTATAAGTTTACGGAGCCGTTCACATTGTGTTCGGTCGTAGTGATTGTCGTGATATGATGGGTAATCCAATTACCGCCATATTCTCTTACGCCGCACTCCGAGGGGTTGTTGTGTTTGATGTGACATTCGTTGCACACCCAGTACATACGAGGTACTTTTGTGACAGTGGTGGTGGTGTATCTCAGATTGTACTTGACGGCGCATGCAATATTGCGTTTGATTTCGGGTGGGTCGTTGGGGTCAGGGACGATGGAGTCCAATTCTTTTTGTAATTCGTCCATCTTGCTGCTATACTGAGCCTTGAGTTGCTCGAGGCGCAGGGCTTGCGGGCGTTTGCGTTGTTTGGGCGCGGAGGCTACGGGGGCGTTGCCGCCGGCAGGTCCGCCGGGAGCGTTGAGGGTAAGAGACGGAGCCTTGACTTGTTGTTGCTGAGGCTTAGGGGCTTGTTGCACAGGCTGTTTCACAGTTGTGTTTCCCGAGAGGCGGGCGAATTGCTCCATAAGGCTCTGTGTGCCTGCCGATTGAGTGCGAGCGGTGTCAATGGCGCCGCCGAATGGGTCGTATGGAGGCTCTTCGGGCTCGGGGGGGAGCGATGCCAATTCCTGCTCGAGACGTTGTATTTCGTCCTCGATTTGGAAAATCTCCTCGTTGAGTTTGGCAGCGCGTTGCATGTGAGGATTATCCTTGATGCGCTCCAGGGCGTACATCGCCATGGCGTTGAGCGGGCGGTTGCACTTGCGGCAGAAAGAGCGGAAGTTGAGGGTGCCACAGTCGGGACAGGTAATGCCGGCGCGGGCATTGCCACAGTCGGGGCAGAAATGTTCATTTGCAGGCATCTCCGAGCCGCAGAAAGTACACGTTGTGCTACATGGAACGCCGCACACCGGGCATATCACATGGTTGGGAGATATGGGACTGTGGCAGTTGGGACACTCATTGGCGGCGCCTTGTGGCGCGCCACATTCGGCACAAAAACGTGCGCCGGGTTCCACAGATGAGCCGCAATTGGGACAAATGTTACCTGCAGGTATCGAAACCCCGTTGCTTAAGTGTTGTTGACGGTATTCTTGGCGTTGTTGGTATTGCTGTTGTTGCTCGTTTTTTAACTTATCCATACACACATTATTATATAATGCAAAGGTATAAAAAAATGTTTATAATCACAAATGTTAAGGGAGTTTTAACAAAAAAATGAACTGCATCCCACGGGTGGCGGGATGCAGTTCATTTAGAGGCGGCTCTGGGCCGACACTAACGATTACTTGTGAGCGATAGAGTCGGAAACGGTGAGGCGAGCGCGACCTTTGGCGCGACGACGAGCCAAAACCTTGCGACCATCGGGGGTCGACATACGTTCACGGAAGCCGTGCTTGTTCACACGCTTGCGATTTGAAGGTTGGAATGTTCTTTTCATTGCCTTGTATTTTGTTTTTTATTATTATTCCGCAATTCGAGTCGCAAAGTTAGTAATAATTTTTGTTCTGTGCAACCTTGTGAGCAATTTTGCGGTCAAAAAACATCAAATTAGTTCGACACCGATGCCGGGACGGTCGGGAATAGTGACCTTTCCGTCAACAATTTTGATGCCGTCGAAGCGGTCGTTGGCGATGAGGAGGTTGCCGTCGAGGTCTGCCCAATCGACCATCGGTGAGAGTTGGGCGGCGGCGGTGACGGCGCAGGAGGTCTCGGTCATGCAGCCGAGCATCACCTTCATGCCCATAGCGCGGGCGAGGGTAGCCATTTGATAAGCCTCGTGCATACCGGTGCTCTTCATGAGTTTGATATTGATGCCGTCATAAGCGCCGGCAGCGCGTGCCACGTCGGGGAGGCGCTGCAGGAACTCGTCGGCGATGAGTGGCAGGGGCGAGCGTTCGCGTAGCCATGCCGTTTCGTCAATCATTTCCTTGGGCATCGGTTGCTCCACAAAGAGGCAATTGCGCTCGGCGAGCCAGTTGCACATCTCCAGGGCGTGATTTTTGTCGGTCCAGCCTTGGTTGGCATCCACACAGATAGCGACATCGCTGTGTTGGCGCAGGGCTTCGACGGTCTCCTTGTCATGCCCGACACCCATTTTCACTTTCACCACCTTGAATGGCGCCGTTTCGTCGATTTTTGCTTTCATCTCGGCGGGGTCGGCGTCGTAGGAGATTGTGAATGAGGTGTTAGGAGTATTATCGGGGTTGAGTCCCCAAATTTTGTACCACGGTTGTCCCATGATTTTGCCCAAGAGGTCGTGGAGGGCGATATCAACCGAAGCCTTGGCTGCGCGGTTGGCATCGGCGATGCTGTCCATATATGCGTGGATATCCTCAATGCGGAAGGGGTCGGAGAACTGAGCCAAGTCGAGGCTCGAGAGGAATTTGGTGACCGACTCGACGCTTTCGCCCAAGTAGGGGGGCATAGAAGCCTCGCCATAGCCGATGATGCCGTCGTATTCCAATTGCACTTGAACACCGGGCGTGGTGGTGCGTTGCGAGCGAGCGAGATTGAATGAGTGGCGCAGTTTGAGTTCGTAAGGCTCAAACGAGAGGTTGAGACGCCCCGAGCGAGTAGTGGTGCGAGTAGGGCTGTCGAGCGCCGACATCGAGATAGGTGAGGCGACAAATGCCAGTCCTAATGCTGATGTCTTGAGAAAGTTTCTACGATTCATATTGTGGTAGATTATAGATTGTTAGGATTAGGAGTCAAAAGAACCAGGGGTGGTCGGCAACGCGAGTGATGCCGTTGGTGCCCACTTTGCCGCGGATGCGCACTGCCCACAGTGTCGAATACAGGTAGTCGCTCGCCGAGGGGTCGAGGCTGTTGCGCTTCACGCGTCCCGAGCAGTGGATATATCGGCTGTCGCTGTCGTAGATACCCACATGGGTCACTTTGCCCTTGGCGGCATCGCCGAAGAATAGCAAGTCGCCTGCCTCATACTCAGCCCAATCGGTGCCGAGACGTTGTCCGGTGAGGGCTTGTTGCGAGGCATCGCGGCGCAGGATAATGCCGTTGTTGAGGTAACTTATTTTTACCAAGCCCGAACAGTCGGTGCACTTGTTGGAAGTACCGCCCCACAGGTAGGGTGCGCCCTCCATCGAGTAGGCGGTGTCGAGGATGAGGTCAATGTCGAGGTCTTGGTTAGCCCATTGATTGATGGGGGTAAAGTTAGAGCGCTCTGCCCAGCCGTAGCGACCGTTGGGCAGTTGCACGCACACCCACAGCGAGTCGGCAGCGGCATCGGATTTAACGGTCACGATGCTACTCAGGCACAGTTCGCTCACACATTGGCGAGGATTGTTGCTTCCGGGTGTAGATGTAAGGTAGACTTGGCGCAAATTGGTGACTACCAAGCGTGTTGTGTCGCGTTGCCAGGCACGCATTTCGGCTTTGGACTTTGAAGCAATCGAACTGTCAGGCACATAAGCGATGTAGCCATCGGGTGTCTGGATGCGCATCCATCCTTTTTTGTTCTCGAGAATCCTCACGGGTGTGCCCATGACCGCTTGTGTGGCTACCTCTCCGGCATGAGCAGGGCGTGTGCGCAGGGTGGCTACCGGGATGGTGACCAAGCCGAAATTGTCAGCCGGATAGGCGTGAGCCTTGTTTTCGAAGGCGATGCCGGCGGCATTGAGTGCATCGACGGTGGCTTGCAATGCCGATGCCTCGGATGTGACACCGCGCAGGACTCCTGTCGCGCCGGTGCTACCGTCAAATTCGAGTTCGTAGACCACTTGGCGGCTGTCGGGTGCTACTTGCTTTTTAACCTTTTTTAGTACCTCGGCGCCGGTGATGGCGAGCATCGGTGCGGCAGCGATTAGCACTGCAAATAATATGGCTGCAAATCTTGAGTATCTCATGGTTCTATTTTGACAGGTGTGACGTTAATAAGCTTAAGGGTGCTCTTCCAGCCGGGGTAGAAGAGGTTACCGCGCGAGGTTTCAACCTCACCGGCTTGGAAATCGACGGTCTCGGAGCGTACATATTGTTTTGGAGGATACAATTCACCGCAAATACCTGTGTTAGAGGCAAATCTATGGGAGTCCATGCCGTGACCATAGAAGCCGCGGCTCTCGGCTCGGGGTGCGAAATTGTAGTTGCTGAACGAGGGGTCGACGGGCACCCAGCCCACGCCCTCGAAGTATACTTCTGCCCAGTCGTGGAAGTTCTTGTCGCCCGGGTGGAGCATCCAACCGCTTTCCCAACGAGCGGGGATGCCGAGGGTACGCATCAGGGAGATGTACAGCAGAGCCACTTGTCCGCAATCGCAATGCCCTTGCTCGAGGACATATGTGGGGATGCAGTCGATGGTGCTGTACTCGCGGGCGCCTGCCCACAGGATGTGGCTGATGAAGTCAAATACTCGCTCCGACAGGCGGTAGGGATTGGTCTCGGTGCCGGCGATGGCGTTGGCGAGAGCCGGCAAGCGCACAATGTGTGGCGCCTCGGTGTCTGTATAGCGCCGATAGGTCTCCGAGGTGGTATCGTAGGGCTGCAGGTGGTCCAAGATATATTCTTCGCTGAAAAACTGACCTGTGGTGACGAATGATCCGCGATACTCCAATCGCAATGTGTCACCAATAGCAGGTGCCGGAGCCTCAAAGTATATGGTGTTGTGTACCGAGCGCCCGGTGCTGAGGATGTATTCGGGTTGAGAGGTATAGGTGATGGCTACATCGCGTTGGCGAGCCGAGGTGATAGGCACCGGCATCCATGCACGCACTGTGTCGCCTGCAAGGGCTTCGTGCCCGGGTATTTCGATGATGAAAGCATACTCCACGCGGTGGGCGCCTCCATAGGGGTTGACGCCCGTAGTCCAGTCAATTACAGAGTCGACATAACTGATATCGACCTCGCGAGCATCATCGCCGCGATGTATCTGCTTGCCATTGCGCGAAGGGTCAAGTAGGTTGAGGTTGCGCAGCGCCTTGCGGAACACGCGCACAGTGTCATCAATGACCATTGTCTCAACATATTTGTTGAGTATCATCTCGTCGATGACTTCCGGGGTGAGTGATGCATCGTGGCTTGCTGCCAGTGTCTTGAATTGCTCGACTGTGAAGGGAAAATCCGCGCGTATGCGCGACGCTATGGCTGTCGAGGCATCGCTTTCGAGCCATTGAGGAGTTTGAGCCGATGCGCCGATGTTGATGCTTATGAAGAGGGCTATCGATGCGATAATACGTTGTATCATAGTTGTTTATGGAACGTCGGTGAGGAATGTAATTGCGCCAAAAAACTCCGGGCGATGGAAGTCGGGCTTCTCGGTGTGTATGGGATGCCACGACAGGTAATGTGGCTCAGAGGTCGCTGAGGCGCATTTGTAGAAATTGGCTCGCGCGGTGGTGGGCATAGCCTCGGCATCCAACCCAATCAATTTCAGGGGAATAACCACCAGGAGGTCCCATGTGAAGAGCCCCTCTATCTCGCAGAAGGGCTTAGTGCCGCACGAGGCATAGCGCTTCACTGTAGCCAACTCCTCTGATGTCAGACGTGTAGGATTGGGGCGCTCGCGACGGTGCGATGCGTTGATGGCTCCGATGCAGTTGAATTCAAAATTCCAGTAATGCCCGTCGCCCAGAGGGTCAATAAAAAACTCAACACACGAGTCCTGGCTTACCGGCGATTGGTCGGCTGTATTTACCGCGCGCAGATAATTACAGCGAGTGAGGAAGTCGATATATATATAATGTGTCGAATACGCTATGGAAAATGTAGCCATAGGGCGGTAGGGCGACACCTCGCGCCAGTTGACACAACTGATATCGCCACGCGCTCCCTTGTCGTCAAGTTCGGCAATGATGGCATTGATGTCATCGATGTCGTCCAAGCGGTCGATGCGTGGTATTTGCAGTGGTGTTTTCATGTCAAATAAATGGTTTTATGACGATATAAATAGCCATGCCTACCAAGATGCAGGCGACGATGCGGTTGATGAGCCACAGCGAGCGCACATTGAAGCGGCGGCGCAAGCGACTCACGAGCCATGTGATTATATTCCACCACATTAGCGCGCCCAATAGCACGCAAGCGAAGGCAAATATGTAGTGCCCTACGCTATGCTGGGGTGGGAGCATCGCTATGTTATTCATCACCGGCATAGTGATGATGAGAATGAACGGATTGGAGAACGTGAGCAAGAATCCCGTGCCGAAGTCGGTCCAATAACTGTTAGTTTCTGACGGCTGTGCCGTCTTCAGTGCGCGTGTGGGATTGTTGCGGAACAGGTATAGCGCAAAGACCACGATGACACCGGCGCCCACAAAGGTGAGCCAGCCGGGGCGTGAGTCGACATAATCAACTACCGAGAGTCCCAGGTCGGTGATCAAGCAGTAAATCAAGTCGCTGAGGGCGGCGCCCACGCCGGTGAACATGCCTGACCAGCGTCCCTTGGTGAGTGCTCGCTGGATTATAAGCATACCTATAGGACCCATCGGCGCCGAAATTATCACGCCGATGGCTATTGCTCGAGGTAATATGTAAAGCAACTGCTCCATTCTCGCGAGCAAATTTAGCAATTATGTAGCAATTATCAAAGTATCCACCCCATTTTATGCTTCACAAAATGATAGGTGGCCGTCTGCTCGGCGCAGTCGACCACCTCGATTTACAGGCATTTAGTATTTATAACCTACTTACCTCAGAATTGCAGATGTTCTAACAAATGACCTTAAAAACTAATAACCTATTATATCGTGAAGCCTGTAATATCAACATTCAACTAATTCAGCGGGAAGGATGGGCATAGCACCCTTGTGTTTGCACACAAATGCAGCGACGTCGACTGCACGTTGGTGTGCATCGGCTACGCTTGCGCCCTTGATGATGCTGGCGATAAATGCTGCGGTGAACGAGTCGCCGGCGCCAACGGTATCAATTACTTCGACCTTGGGGGTGGGGCGGAAGGATACGTGTCCCGGGGTGAAAACATACGAGCCGTTGATACCACAGGTGAGGATGAGCATCTTCAGGTTGTACTTGCCCAGCAAAATCCAGCACTTGTCCTGCAAGTCGATGCCGGGGTAGCCGAAGAGGCGGCTCACGGTAATCAATTCCTCGTCGTTGATTTTCAATATGTTGCAACGTTCCATGGACTTGCACAATATTTCCTTATTGTAAAAGCCTTGGCGCAGGTTGACATCAAATACCACCAAACGGTCATTGTCGTCGGGCATGGCATCGAGGAAACGGTTGATAGTGTTGCGCGACACCACGTTGCGCTGGGCGAGCGAGCCGAAGCACACAGCCCTGGTGCGCTCGGCGAGTTGCTCCAGGCGAGCGGTATAGGGGATGTTGTCCCAGGCTACATTTTCCTTGATTTCGTATTGCGGTATACCGGCTTGGTCGATTTCTACTTGCACGGTGCCGGTGGGATAGGGCACCTTCTCGATGAGTTGAGTCAAACCCTTGGAGGTGAAATTCTCGACAATCTCGGCACCTAAGGTATCGTCGCCAACGGCGCTCACTACGCAACTCGGCAAGCCGAATTGTGATACATGGTATGCAAAGTTGGCAGGTGCGCCACCGATTTTCTTTCCTTCGGGGAGTACGTCCCACAGGGCTTCGCCCATTCCTATGATTATTTCGTTCATGGTTATTATGATTTATGGATTAGTTATGTTCTTGAATTTTAGGCATGTAAACAAAGAGGTAGATGACACCCACAGCCATGACAGCCACAGCGCCTATCTGACCGATGGCATCAGATGCGGCACCCATTGCCAAGGGGAAGATTGTGCCACCGAAGAGTCCCATAATCATCAAGCCGGACACCTCGTTCTGCTCCTTGGGCGACGACAGCAAGGCTTGTGAGAAGATGATGGGGAAGATATTGGAGTTGCCGAAGCCCACCATTGCCACTCCGGCGTAGAGGACAGGCATTGTAGTGCCGAAGTACAGCAGACCCATGGCGACGAGCATCAAGGCAACGCTCACTCCAAAGAATAGGCGTGATGAAATGTATCGCAGGATGAACGAGCCGAGGAAACAGCCCACGGTGCGGAAGATGAAGTACACACCGGTGGCGAAGGTCGCATCTTCCACGGTCAAGCCCAGGCGCTCCACCATTATCTTGGGCGCGGTGGCGTTGGTGCCCACATCGATGCCCACGTGGCACATAATGCCGATGAAGCATAGCAAGACGAACGGGCGGCACAGCAGTTTCAAGCAATCCAATACGCTCGATGCCTTGTCGGGCTTATCCTCCTCAATAGGAGTGGCTGCAAGAGCCGCAATTGACAGCAGACTCACGATGGCGAAGATGCCGAATAAGGCTCGCCAGCCCAAGCCGAAGGTGGGCATCATCGTTGTTGCAGCCCAGGTAGCGATGATTGGTGCCAAGAAGGAGGCGATCGCCTTGACAAACTGTCCGAATGTGAGTGTCGACGCCAATTTGTCGCCGCTGATGAGATTGGTTACCAGTGGGTTGAGCGATGTTTGCATGATTGCATTACCGATGCCCAGCAGCGAGAAGGCTATCAACATGGTGTAGTAGTCGTTGCCCGTCAAGGGAATTACAAGCGACAACGCGGTCACTACCAGCGAGATGAGTACCGTGCGCTTGCGTCCGATCTTGTTCATCAACATGCCGGTCGGCACGGCAAATATCAAAAACCAAAAGAATACTAACGAGGGGAACAGATTTGCCTCGGTGTCTGTGAGCGACAAATCTTTTTGTACATAGTTGGATGCGGTGCCTACCAAGTCTACAAATCCCATTGCAAAGAAGCAGAGCATCACAGGGATAAACTGCAGCAACGTGGTCTTGTGACCGCCGGCTTGTTGGTTGTTTGTCATGGAGATTGTTATTTAGCGTTTATGTTATATACTTTCAGTGAATTGATTTCGGCTTTGCCACTGGCGGTGGCGCTGATAGTCGTGTAGGGTGTTGTGGGGAACACCAGGTTGGTGAGCACTGCCTCGCCGTCGTTGGCGAATACCTCAATCGACGAGCGGTCGACAAAGATGCGGAGCGACAATACTTCGCTATCGGCGCGTAAGGGCGCTGTGGTCACGCAAGGGAAGTCTTGGCTGAAGTCCACGATGCCACTATTGCGGCGGTCGACGCTCAGCGTCTTGAGGTCCTTATTGTAAATAATGTCAACTTTCTCGCCATTTGCATTTCTTAGTGACAATATGGCTTGTGCTCCGGCTTGTGCCTTGAGGTCTACTTGAATTTCGCAGATACCCGAGTTGGTATTTGGTAAGAGGAAGGTGCGTGCTTTCTTGTTATTGATGCGTTTGTGTCCACAACGGCTCACCAATGTGCCACGTAGGGCGTCAACCTCGGGTGAGGGGGCGCTGGCGAGATACACTTGACCGTCATCGCCCTTGAACAGACGCACATCGCGAGGCAGTGTGTTTGCCGAGCGATATTGCATCGTGGGCACCTCGGCGGCATATTGCCAGTTGCTCATCCACCCCAGTACTACACGCCGATTGTCGGGAGCGTCAAAGAAACTTACCGTGGCGTAGTGGTCCTTGCCATAATCCATCCACTTGGTAGGTATCACACCGGTGGTATCGGTGTCGGCAGTGAAGGTCTTCCCGTCAAAGTCGCCAACAAAGTATTGGGTGGCGCTACCTCCGAAGGGGCAGCCGGGGTTGATGTTCACGAGCAACACCCACTTGCTCTCGTCGCTACCCTCCACGGGCAGTTCAAAGAGGTCGGGACACTCCCACACACCATCCTGGCAACCAATACCCTTGCCGAATGAACTGCTCAGTGTCCAATGCTTGAGGTCGGTCGAGGTGTAGAATAGTATTTCGCGCTCAAGCGCATGTGCCAACGAGAGCACCCACTCGCCCGTGGGCTCATAGCGCACGATGTTGGGGTCGCGAGCCTCGCTGTCGAGGGTTATTACCGGGTTGCCGGCATACTTGATGAAGGTGTTACCGCCATCAAGGCTATGTGCCATGCTCTGTACTTGGCTTACTCCACATGATGTGTAGAACGACACTACGGCATCGCTGCCAAAGCCCGCCGTGTTTTCGTGGTCTACTACCGTATTACCTGAGAAAATTGTACCTATTGCGTCAGGTGCTATTGCTACCGGTTTATGTTCCCAATTGATGAGATCGGTCGATGTGGAATGTCCCCAGTTCATATTTTGCCACTTGGAGCCATAGGGATTCCACTGATAATAGAGATGCCACACACCGTCTTTGTAGAACATTCCGTTCGGGTCGTTCATCCACCCGTACAGTGGGGTGTGGTGATATGCCGGGCGATATATTTCGCGATTTGTTGTGTCAAATGTATCTGTTACCACCAATTTGTGCCAACAAGCGTCGTTGCTTACTTGGCGAACTGACGAGCGGCTTTGCGACGTAACGATATTCAGCAGCACCGGCTTGCCTCCGTATTGCGACAAGTCAAACGGTACACTGAAGTCAACGCGTTGCTTGGCAAGTCGCACATATATTACTTGGTCTAACTTACCGTCAACGATCACCTCGATGCGGTCATCTTCGCTGCTCTCTTGCACCGGCATCAGCAAATAATGCTTGTCACTGTCGATGCGCACCATCGTGTTGTTGGTGCCGAGATGGTTTACCTCTATCTCGGCTGCCGCGGCGCTCAGTGCGATGCCGCTTGCGAGGGCTATTAACGTTATTGTTTTTTTCATTGATAATAGATTGTTTTTTGGTTTCGCTGTGCAAAACTACTAATTATTAGTGCTATGCTGTTATAAAAAAGTCTGCAAATAGTGGTATTTTTTCGTCATAGCCGAAAAAATACTACCAAATACAAAATAATTATTTACAAAATCATTACCTTTGCCAAAAATTATTATTCAACACTACAATCCATGAAGAACACCCTGCTACTCATAGTTTGTGCTCTATTTCTCTCTATATATACCTCCTGTGGCAACGAGAAGGTCTACAAAATAGGCGTCTCGCAGTGCAGCTCGGACGACTGGCGCTCCAAGTGCAACGACGAAATACTCCGCGAGGTGATGTTCCACCAAGATGTCACCGTCGAGATACGCTCTGCCGAGGATAGCAACGACAAGCAAATCGCGGATATCAAATATTTTGCCGACAACGGCTTCGACATCATCATCGTCGCTCCGCGCGAGGCTGATGCCATCACCCCTATTATAAAAGATGTGTATAGCCGCGGTATTCCGGTCATCATTTTCGACCGCGACATTCACGGCGACAGTTACACCTCGCGCATCCGCACCGACAATAGCGAGATTGGGCGTATGGCAGGGCGTTATGCCCTCTCTATCCTGGACCAAACTCCCACTGCCATCGAGATTTATGGCTTGGAAGGCTCCTCGCCTACCGATGGGCGTCGCGAGGGCTTCGATGAGGTCTTCGCTCGCGGTGGCGGTGTCGTCTGTGGCGGTGATTATGGTAATTGGACCTACGAGGACGCTGCCCGTGTTGCCGACTCGTTGTTGAATGTATATCCCGATGTCGACCTCGTGTATGCCCACAACGACCGCATGGCTATCGCCGCCTCGCAAGTCGCTAAAGCCAAAGGGTTAAATAATATTAAAATCATCGGCATCGATGCCGCCCCCGAGATTGGTATCAAAGCCGTCGCTGACGGGGTCATTGACGCTACTTTCCTATATCCCACCGAGGGTAATCTCTTGGTCAAGGAAGCGATAAAAATTCTTAAAGGTGAGTCATTTAGCCGCGATATTACCTTGCCGCTATCATCGCCCGTAAACCTCTCCAATGCCGATATCTTGCTGCGACAAAACGAGTCGCTAAAGCAAGAAACAACCAAGATGAAGGAACTCAAGCATAGTCTCGATGCATATTGGCACGCACATTCGGCTCAAACATCGCTATTTTATGCGGCAATTGCTATCTTGGTATTGGTGTGCTTGACACTCTTCTTGTTACTTCGTGCCTATTGGCAACGCAAGCGCCACCAGGCTATCTTGCTCCGCAAGAATGAACTCTTGCAGCAACAGGGTGAGGAACAAAAACACCTCAACGAGCAACTTGCCGAGGCTATGTATGCCAAATTGACCTTCTACACCAATGTCTCTCACGACTTGCGCACACCGCTCACACTCATCGCCGAGCCGGTCGCTCGTCTCGCTGCCGCTCCAAATCTCACCCCTCAGCAGGCTGTCCTCGCTCGCCTCGCCGACAAAAATGTCAAAATCCTGCATCGCCTTATCAATCAGATACTTGACTTCCGCAAGTACGAGAATGATAAACTCACCCTCAACCTCGTTGAGACCAACCTCGACGCTGCTATCCGCGAGTGGATAGCCTCATTTGATGCCGTTGTAAGTCGCCGCGACATCAAACTCACTTACTTGCCCGATTCTCAGGCTTGTATCTCCCTCGCTATCGACCCCGAGAAGATGGAGCGCATTTTCTTCAACCTCATCGGCAACGCCGTCAAGTTCACTCCCGACAATGGCTCCATCACCATCCGCACCGCTCTCGATGGTGATATGCTCCGCGTCAGCATCTCCGACACCGGCATAGGCATCTCCGAGGACGACCTCGCCAATATCTTCGAGCGCTTTTATCAATCCGACGCCGTACACGCACAAGGCACCGGTATCGGTTTGACCCTGGTCAAGTCATTCATAGAGTTGCACGGCGGTACAATAGAGGCGCAGAGCGTCCCCGGCAAAGGCTCGGTATTCACTTTCACTATTCCCGTCAAGCACATCGAGGGTGCCGATGCTATCACTCCCAAGGCGCTTATAACCGAGGATGATGTCCAAGGTGAATTGGTGCAAATCACTGCTAATGACCAGATTACGCTCGGTAATGCCGAACCCGTCGACGACAAGCCCTGCCTGCTCGTCGTTGATGACAACCCCGATATACGCCTGCTAATCGCAGAGTTGCTCGCCGATAAGTACGATATCCACACCGCTGTAAACGGCAAGGAGGGTCTTGCCAAGGCCATGCGACTCGTCCCCGATATTATTATATGTGATATCATGATGCCCGTGATGGACGGCTTGGAATGTTGCAAGCGCCTCAAGGAGGAAGTCACCACCTCTCACATCCCCGTGCTCATCCTCACCGCTTGCGCTATGGATAGCAAGCGCATCGAGGGATACAACTGCGGTGCCGACAGTTACCTCTCCAAGCCTTTCAGCGCCGAACTCATCGGGGCGCGGTGCCGCAACCTCATCGACAACCGCAAGCGCATCCGCGATATTTATGCCGGTGCCGACCCATCTCTCGTTACAGCCACGACTCAGCGCCCTGCCACTCCCGCCGTTGCCGTAGGGCAGGTCGACCTCGATAACGAATTCTACAACCGTTTCATCGATATTTTCAACCGCGAAATAGCCAACCAAGACCTCAATATTGAAAATATCGCCTCTCAGATGGGACTTGGGCATTCGCAATTCTACCGCAAGATCAAGTCGCTCACCAATTACACTCCTGTCGAGTTGGTTCGCCGTCTCCGCCTCAAGCACGCGCGTCGATTGCTCTTATCAACCGACAAGACCATCTCCGAAATTGCTTACGAAGTAGGCTTCTCTTCGCCCGCCTACTTCACCAAGTGCTACCGTAGCGCTTTCGGTGAAACGCCCACCGAGCTTCGCGATAATCTCGCCGGCAAGCCCGAATAATACCGATTTTTTCGGCTTTTTCTGCTACTTTTTCGGCATCTACCGATTTTTTATATCCTTTGCGCCATTATTTATAATGTTGCGCTACATCTTACTATAACTTTGCGGCAGAAAAATTTTAATAACTAACCTAAAAATAGCATGAAAAAAACAATCATTAGTACGATTCTGCTTTTTCTGATTGCTGTTGTCGCCCACGCCGAGGATATGACGGTCACGGGTGTCATCATTTCAGAAACTGACGGTGAGCCGCTAATCGGCGCTTCGGTGCGCTGTGAGGCTAACGGCGCAGGCATCGCTACAGACTTCGATGGCAACTTC
Source organism: uncultured Bacteroidales bacterium (assembly GCA_945829225.1). Classification (GTDB taxonomy): domain Bacteria; phylum Bacteroidota; class Bacteroidia; order Bacteroidales; family Muribaculaceae; genus CAG-873. The sequence continues at coordinate 66,263 of CALZTY010000001.1, forward strand.
ACCATCGTCGTCCCGGTCGGTGCAGACCTATCTATTTCTTATGTAGGCTTCCAGTCGATTACCGTGAAAGCACAACCAGAGATGACTATCAGCCTCAAGGAGAGCGCTGCCGCCCTTCAGGAACTCGTTGTGGTCGGCTACTCAACACAGCGCAAGGTCGATGTCACCGGCGCTATTACGGCTGTAGATGTCGAGGAAATTTCTCGCCAAAATGAGAATAACCCCATCAAGGCTCTTCAGGGACGTGTCCCGGGCATGAATATCAGCGCCGAAGGTAATCCCAGCGGCTCTGCTACCGTGCGTATCCGCGGTATTGGTACCCTCAACAACAACGATCCCCTCTATATCATCGATGGTGTCCCCACCAAGAGTGGCATGCACGAACTCAATCCCAATGATATCGAGTCAATCCAAATCCTCAAGGATGCCGCTTCGGCTTCTATCTACGGCTCGCGTGCCGCCAACGGTGTAATCATCATCACCACAAAGCGCGGTGGCGACCTCAAGGTCACCCTCGATGCCTCGATTGCCGCACAGTTCTATACCAACCAACTCAATGTCCTCAACGCCGAGGGCTATGGTCGCGCTATGTGGCAAGCATATGTCAACGATGGACAAGACCCCAACACCAACGGCCTCGGCTACAACTTCAACTGGGGCTATGACGCTAACGGCTACCCTGTCCTCAATTCTATCACTATGGACAGATACCTCGATGCCGCCTGCACAACCCCCTCGGCTGACACCGATTGGCTCGACGAGACCACTCGCACAGGTATCACTCAGAACTACAATCTCTCGGTGAGCGGCTCGACCGAAAATTTGAGCGCTTTCTTCTCGCTCGGTTATTACAAAAACCTCGGTATCATCAAATATTCCGACTTCGAGCGCCTCTCGGCTCGTATGAACACCGAGTACAAGTTGCTCAACGGCGCCATTACATTTGGTGAGCACTTCACCCTCAACCGCAACACCGAGGTGCAAGCACCCGGCGGTTTCCTGGAGAATGTCCTCCAATTCAACCCCTCTCTCCCCGTGTACACCACAACCGGTGAATTTGCCGGTCCCGTTGGCGGTTATCCCGACCGCGAGAACCCCCTCGCTCGTCTCGTCCGCAACAAGGATAATCGTTACACCTACTGGCGCCTCTTCGGTGATGCCTATGTGAACCTCAACCTCTTCAAGGGCTTCAACGTCCGCACCACCTTCGGTCTCGATTATTCCCAAAAGCAACAACGCATCTTCACTTATCCTATCACCGAGGGCAACGTCGCCAACTCTACCAACGCCGTCGAGGCTAAGCAAGAACACTGGACTCGTTGGATGTGGAACTTGGTCGCTAACTACAATATCGACTTCGGCGTTCATCACTTCGATGCCCTCGTCGGTATGGAACTTAATCGCGAGAACTCTTCGTGGTTCTCGGCTTATAAGACTGATTACTCGGTCCTCGACCCCGACTTCATGTGGCCCGATAGCGGTGTAGGTACTGCTCAGGCTTACGGCTCGGGCGACGGCTTCTCGCTGGTATCTTTCTTTGCCAAAGCCAACTACTCATTTGACAGTCGCTACCTCTTGGGCATCACCGTACGTCGCGACGGCTCCTCTCGCTTCGGTGCCAACAATCGCTACGCTACCTTCCCCTCGGTATCTGCCGGCTGGCGCATCGCCAACGAGTCGTTCATGGAAGACACCCACTCATGGCTCAACGACCTTAAACTCCGCCTCTCTTGGGGTCAAACCGGTAACCAGGAAATCTCCAACAACGCTCGCTATTATATATATGTGCCCAACTACGGTGTCAGCGAGTCAGGCGGTCAATCCTACGGTACTTCATACGATATCGGCGGCACCAATGGCGGCTCAACCCTCCAATCAGGCTTCAAGCGTGACCAAATCGGTAACCCCGACATCAAGTGGGAGACTACCACTCAGTACAATGCCGGTCTCGACTGGAGCATGTTCTCCAACCGCTTCTACGGCTCTTTGGACTTCTACCTCAAGAAAACCACCGACATCCTGGTGCAGATGGCTGGCATCGCCGCCATGGGCGAAGGCTCCACTCAGTGGATTAACGCCGGCGCAATGGAAAATAAGGGTATAGAACTTAACCTCGGCTGGCGCAACAAGACCTCGTGGGGCTTGGAATACGAAATCACCGGCAACATCTCGACATATGCCAACAAGATTACCGACATCCCCACCACAGTGGCTGCTAACGGCACATTCGGCGGCAATGGCGTGTACAGCGTTATCGGTCACCCTTACGGCGCTCAAGCCGGATATGTGGCTGACGGCATCTTCCGCTCACAGGACGAAGTTGACAATCACGCTATTCAAGAAGGCGCCGGGGTAGGTCGTATCCGTTGGCGCGACCTCGATGGCGATGGTTACATCACCGAGAAGGACCAAAAGTGGATTTACAGCCCCGTGCCCGACTTTGCCTACGGCTTCAACATTTATCTCCAATATCGCAATGTCGACTTCTCGATGTTCTGGCAGGGTGTTCAGGGTCAAGATGTTATCTCTGACCTCAAGAAGGAAACCGACCTGTGGTCAGGTCTCAATATCGGCTTCCTCAACAAGGGCGAGCGTCTCCTCGATGCATGGACTCCCCAAAACCCCAACAGCGACATCCCCGCACTCACTCGTTCGGACGTCAACAACGAAAAGCGCGTCTCAACTTACTATGTCGAGAATGGCTCTTTCCTCAAGTTGCGCAACGTTCAAATTGGTTATGTTATTCCCGAAAGGTTCACCGAGCGTATGCACCTCCAGCGCCTCCGCTTCTATCTCAGCGCACAGAACGTACTCACTATCAACAGTAAGTCGTTCACCGGCGTTGACCCCGAGAACCCCAACTTCGGTTATCCTATCCCCACCAGTATTACTTTCGGTTTGAACGCTACTTTCTAAACAACCTTTAATCATTGATGAAAATGAAAAAATTCATATATGCCGCTGCCTTAGCCGCCACGCTCCTCTCCACCACCGGCTGCAACGACTTTCTCGATAATCCCAAACCCCAAGGCGTTCTCGACGACTCACAGGTCCTCAACCCTCTCTATGTCGACAACCTTGTAATTTCTGCTTATGCTGTGTGGATTTCGGCTGAGGATATCAACTCATCCTTCTCCATGTGGAACTTTGATGTCCGCTCGGACGACGCCTACAAGGGCGGCAACGGTACCGAGGACGGCGACGTCTTCCACCAACTCGAAATCTCTCAAGGTATCCGCACCACCAACTGGAACATCTCGGACATGTGGCAACGCCTCTACAACTGTATCTCGCGTGCCAACTCTGCCCTTCAGGTGCTCCAATCGATGGATAGCAAGGATTACCCACAGCGCGATACCCGCATCGCCGAGATGCGCTTCCTCCGTGCTCACGGCCACTTCCTCCTCAAGCGCCTCTACAAGTACATCCCCTTTGCCGTTGACCCCTCTCTCTCGCCCGAGGATTACAATAATCTCTCCAATCGCGAGTTTACCAACGACCAGGGCTGGCAACTCATCATCGATGACTTTGAGTACGCCTTCAACAACCTCCCCGTCAAGCAAGACGAGGTCGGTCGACCCAACCGCGCCGCTGCTGCCGCTTATCTCGCCAAGACCTACCTCTACAAGGCTTATCACCAGGATGATGTCAACTCCCACCAGGTAACATCTATCGATAAAGATGATTTGCTCAAGGTGGTCGAGTACACCGACCCCGCGATTATGCTCGCATCGGGTTGTGCTCTCGAGCCCGACTTCCACAATAACTTCCGTCCCGAGCCTCAGTATGAGAATGGTCCCGAGTCTATCTGGGCTATGCAGTACTCCTTCAACGATGGTACCAAGAATGGTAACTGCAATTGGGCTTATGGCTTGATTGTCCCCAACATCCCCGGTGTGACCGATGGCGGTTGTGACTTCTACAAGCCCTCACAAAACCTCGTGAACGCTTTCCGCACCGACGAAAATGGCTTGCCCGTCGACAACTTCAACGCTCGCAACTACGAGATGACAACCGACTATGCCGACGCTCGCCTCTTCCTCACCGTCGGTATGCCCGGCACTCCTTATATGTTTAACAAAAATTATATGATGGACCGCTCGGCTGTCTGGAGCCGCTCCAATGGTCTCTATGGCTACTATGTAACCCTCAAGCAAAATGTCGACCCCGATGGCGAATACCTCGTCAAGGGCGCTTGGTGGGGCTCGCCCATGAACCGCATCGTCCTCCGTTATGCCGACGTCCTGCTGATGCGTGCCGAGGCTCTCGTCCAACTCAACCAAGACATCCCCGGCGCTATCGACCTCGTCAATCAACTCCGCAACCGCGCTCGCCAATCTACAGCGATGATTTCGGACTATCAAGCACTCTACGGCGTACGCATCAATGTACGTGCCTACACCGGCGCTTACTCCCAGGCTCAAGCCCTCGATATCGTCAAGCGCGAACGTCGTGTCGAGTTGGCTATGGAGAGCGACCGCTTCTTCGACCTGGTTCGTTGGGGCGAGGCTGCTTCGGTCCTCAATAAATATTATGCCGAGGAAGCCGACGACTGCTCGATTTATTCTCAAGCATCTTTTACCGCCGACAAAAACGAATATCTGCCCATCCCATTTGCGCAGATGAGCGCTTCTAACGGCCACTATACTCAAAATATCGGCAACTGGTAATCTTTTAGCACCTATGAAAAAATATCTCAAATCTTTATACTTCGCTCTGCCGGCTCTTTTGGCTGTCTTTGTAGCCGCCTGCAGCGACGATAACAAGTCCAATCTCGACCTCGATGGCGACACCGCCATCACCGCTATCACTGTCAGCGGTTATCAGGGTGTTATTGACGAGCCCGCCAAGGCAATTGTGGCTTATGTCGCCACTTCGATTGACCTCTCTGACCTCACCATCGATGCTATCACGCTCAGCCCGGGCGCTACTTGCGACTATCCCGCCGGTACGCGTTTCAGCGGCTTGACTCCTCGCAGTATCCGCGTAGTCAATGGTGATGTACAGTGTGACTACACCCTCACTGTCAAGCACGACAATGTGGAGTTCCTCTCGTTTATCCTCGATGGCGCATACGAAGGCTCTATCGACAATGCCGCTCGCACCATCACCGTATTCGTTCCCATGGGTACCGATGTAACTGCCATGCAAGCATCGTTCACCGTGACCGAGGGGGCTGTTGTTACCCCCGAGTCGGGTAGCGTCATCGACTTCTCGGCTCCCGTGAAGTTTGTCGCCGAGTTGCGCACTGCCCGTGTCGAGTACACCGTGACCGTCATCCCCGACGATATGTCACAAGAGCCCAAGGCTTTCATCGGCAACAAGCCTTCTGCCGACCTGCTAGATGTCGAGGCTGCCGCCGCATATCGCTGGATGGTCGACAATGTCCCCAATACCACCTATGTGGCTCTCCAGGACCTCATCGACAATAAGGTGAAAATTGATGACTTCAAGATGGTGTGGTGCCACTTTGACTTTACCGATTGGCCATCTCAGATGTGGGATACACGTGATATCTTCAATAGTTACTGGCTCCGTGGCGGTGCTATCCTTGCCTCGCGCGACGGCGCTCGTTACATCAACGATGTATGGCGCATCGCTCGCGACCAGCAGTGCCCCAACGATATGTTTGGTGGCGACAACTACACCACTCTGGCTGCCGACCTCGGCTTCACTATCACCGGACACGAAACTCACCCCTTGTTCAACGGTCTCGCTACCGATGCCGACGGTCGTGTCGTCCTCCTTGCCACCGGTTGCTCCAATTCGGGCCGCACTCTCTGCTGGCACGTCGATTGGCAGCCCTACAATGACATGGCTGGCTGGCAAGAACGCACCGGCGCTACTGCTCTCGCTTCTTCAGACAGTTATGACGCCAATATCGTCACTATTGCCGAGTTTGAACCTTACGAAGCACTCAAGGGTTACACCACCGGTCGCGTAATCACCATCGGTACTCCCGCCTATGAGTGGTATGACAAGAATGGTGCTAACAATCCCTATCGTGACAACATCATCACTCTCACCAAAAATGCTATTAACTATCTCTGCCAATAATCGCTAATACTCTGATAATATGAATTATATTAAATCATATGCTTTCGCTTTGATGGCTGCCATTACTCTCGGCGCCACTGCCTGCAGCGATGACGCACCGGTGCTTACCGACCGTAATCTCCCCGGTACCACCAATTACTACGCCTTTGCCGACGAACAGAAAGCCGATTTATACTACAAACCTTATGTGGGGTGTGTAGGCGACCCCATGCCTTTCTACGACCCGGTAGAACAAAACTTCAAGGTGATGTACCTCCAGGATTTTCGTCCCAATCCCGCGTACACCTACCACCCCATCTGGTGTGTCGAGACTGAAGATTGCTCATCCTATACTTCCATGGGCGAGTTAATCTCTTGTGGCTCGGAAAAGGAATTGGATGCCGCTCTCGGCACCGGCTCAACCATCTATCACGAGGGCGTTTACTACACCTTCTACACTGCCCACTCGCCGTCTCCCTCGATTACTTCCGGTATTAACGAGGCTGTTATGCTCGCTACTTCGACCGACTTTGAGACATGGACCAAGGACCGCTCGGTGATTATCTCCGCCGGCGACGAGTATAGCAATGTCGACTTCCGCGACCCCTTTGTGTTCCGTGGCGAGGATAACCTCTTCCATATGTTGGTGTCGACCAAGCGCGACGGCAAGGGCGTGCTCGCCGAGTACACCTCAACCGACTTGCGTCATTGGACCTCGGCAGGCGTATTCATGACCATGATGTGGGACCGCTTCTACGAGTGCGCCGACCTGTTTCAAATGGGCGAATGGTGGTATCTCGTTTACTCGGAGCAGCACGACGCTATCCGTCGCGTGCAATACTTCAAGGGTCGCACCATCGATGAGCTCAAGGCTTGTACCGCCAACGATGCCGGTATTTGGCCCGACGCTCACGAGGGCTTCCTCAATGGTCGTGGCTTCTATGCCGGCAAAACAGCCTCTAATGGCGTTGACCGCTACATCTGGGGCTGGTGTGCCACCAAAGCAGGCAACTCCACTACCGGCAACCTCGATTGGGGCGGCGCTCTCGTAGCTCACAAACTCTGTCAAAATGCCGATGGCACTCTCTATACCACCGAGGTCCCCGCTATCGCCAACTACTTCGGCGCCGGCTCCGCTATTGCCGATGTGACCCTCTCGGGCGACGATTTCCACCTATTCCCCCGTCTCAAGACTCGCAACCGTATCGCTTTCACGGTAACCGCCTCCTCGGCTAACGACCGATTTGGCATCTCCCTGGCTCGTGGCTCCGACTCTGAGGTATACTACACCTTGATGGTCAACCCCGAGAGCGAGACAATCCGCAAGGTTAATCTCGAAGAAGAGGGTGGCGACGGCTTCATCGGCAACAACGACTCGTATGTATTCCCGACGCCCGCCGACAATGTCTACAATGTGGTTATTGTCACTGACAATTCGGTCGTTTCTCTCTATATCAACGATGTCCTCACCTACACCAATCGCATCTACAATGTCGCCAAAAATTGCTGGTCGATCAACTCCTACGGTGCCGACATCACAGTTTCTAATATAAATGTTTCTTCAAAATAAATAATGAATTACTATATCGGTTGTCGCCACACCAACGGCGACGACCGATACTAACAAGCCAAAATTCTTACCATAATGAAAAAATTTTTACTATCAACACTTGCAGCAATTGCTGTATCTACTGCGGCTTATGCCTATGACGGCGCAGCCGGTGACCTCGTTAAGCAAATTTTTAAGGCTGACATCGAAACCCCGGCATTTCAAATCAAGGATTGGAATCACGTGGATTATGGTGCCGAATACTTTGCTGATGCTTCGGTAGGCAATTACATCTATATCAAGATTGTGAACGCCAAGTTGAAAAAGGATGATAAAACTGAGTTCTTCAACTCCATTGAAATCAAATCAAGTGATCAACGATTGCCCGGCTCTCTATACTGCAAACTCGATGCCGAGACATATCACTATCGTGCTTATATCACTGTGGATATGCTCGATAAGTTGCAAGCCGGCGGTCTTCAAATCTTCGGTAACGATTTCTATGTTGAGGAAGTGTCTATCTACAACGATGGTTTCGTAATGCCTGCCGGCGCTATCTGGGGCGGCTTCTTCTGGGTAGGTAAAGGCGAGTGGAAGACTCTTGAACTTTTTGAACAGGCGTTTGATACTTATGCCGGTCAACGCTACCTTGAGGTTAAGTTGCAAGAGCCTGAAAACGAACTCTATACGCTCAACGTGCGCACCACCTGGAATCCTGATGGAATATGGGCTGAAAGTGGTGTAGTCGGACAAGTGGAGCGTCACACGACTTTCTCTACTATTGATTTGCATAATCAAGGTATCACAGCAGCCAATATCACCGAGAAACTCAATAGCGACCGTCTGATGATCCAATCTTACCCCGGTACCAAAGACGGTGCAGCATATGATCCCGGAAAAGACAATGGTTACAACGGCTACAATATCACTGCAGTCGTGCTTGTCAATCAGGCATCGGGCGTTGAGGACCTTGTTGTTGCCGACGAGGATGCTCCCATCGAGTACTTCAACATCCAAGGTCAGCGTGTCAACGGCGACCTCACCCCCGGCTTGTATATCCGCCGCCAGGGTAATTCAGTTTCAAAAATTATGATTAAATAACATAAATATTACGACAATGAAAAAAATATTAACATCTCTTGTCGCAGTTTTCGCTATGACTGCAACTGCCTCTGCTCAAGAGACTTTAGTAAAGACCATCTTTACCACCGAGGAGCCTGTGGCTGTTTCCTGGGAAACACCGCTCTACTTCGAAGCCTCTAATTTCGAGGATGTCGCTGTGGGCTACTTCATCCAACTCGACTTGGTCAATACCACCGACGTTATTGAGATTAAGTCTGACGGGCAGAAACTCCCCGGCTCGCGCTTCTGCTGGTTGGGTGACAATGAGTCATACACCTATCGTGCATACATCACCAAGGACATGCTTGCTGCCCTTCAAGTCACCGGTCTCGAGATTATCGGTGCCAACTTCAAGGTCGCCGGTGCTTCAATCCACAACGACGGCTTCGTGATGCCCGACGGTGCTATCTGGGGCGGATATTTCTGGGTTGAGAATTGGAATACCCTCGAGCTCTTTAAGGAGGCTTTCAATAACTACGACGGTCAGCGCTATCTTGACGTTTATCTGTCGGCTGACAATGGCGATAACACCAACTATGTCCTCAATGTGCGCACCACCTGGGGCGACGACGGCATTTGGGCACAAAGTGGTGACGGTCAAGTGGAGCGCACCACCACTGTCGCTACAATCGACCTCCAAGCGATTGGTATTACCTCAGAGAATATTGCCGAGCGTCTCAACTCCGACCGCTTGATGATTCAAGGCAATCCCGAGGGTGGCAACCCCTTCAATTTCACTGCCGTGGCTCTGCGTCACGACCCCTCGGGTATCACCGATATCACTGCTGATGAGGATGCTCCCGTTGAGTTCTTTAACTTGCAAGGTGTGCGTGTCAGCGGCGACTTGACCCCCGGATTGTATATCCGTCGTCAAGGCTCTGTCGCTACCAAAATCGCTGTGAAATAATATATTAACTACCACACATACCACAGCGGGCGCGGCTTCCACAGCCACGCCCGCTTATTTATTTGATATCGGGTTAACTAACAGGTCATCGCAACATGAGTATACTTGCTCAATGAGTTGTCGGCAACGTTTTTCACTAATGCGTATTTTTGTCCCTACGGCGATGAAATCATTCATGGTAGGGTAACCGGTAGCATTGACCGATGTGGCGTGTTGCCCATTGTATCCCTCTGTGCACAGGGTCAGGTCATAGGCAGGAGCCAAATGCCATTTATACTTGCCGTTGTCACTCTCGCTTACTAAGAAACTGAAATTCTTGCAGTGGTCATCCTTGTTATCTGTGAGGTAATTAAAGACCATTCGCCGATACATTTCTTCTACATACTCGGGGCTTTGGGTGAGGAAGCCGGTTAATGCAAGAAGGTTCCTATAGTCAAGAGTTGGGTTTGACAATGATATGCGTAGAAGCCCACCCGCAGTTGCCGTGTGTATGCGTTCACCCGATAGTGATAGGTCAAATCGTCGAGTGGCGAAGTATTTGCCATTGACCAACTTGAAGTCAGGAACGTTGATACCACATTGACGAGCTACTTCATTGTAGTGATATTCTTGTAATCCCATATCCACCGGGTCGTATGTGTGACGGAACTTTACGAGCCAATGCCCGGTGGCATCATTAAATATGGCTTTGGGTCGGCACCCACCACTATTGCCGCTATTGTAGAGAAGTAGCCCGGCATCAGTGTCCTGTTGCTCACCGAGGACTTCCAGAGCTTTGGCTTGTAACAAGTCAAAGTCTGAGATTGCCGGTTCTTGCTTGATTGCGGTCTCCGGCTCATATGTTAGTGCTCCCATACCATTGCATCCCACGATACTAAGACGCTCAATGACAGATAATTTGCTATCATCAATTCCTTGCCGAAGAAGCGCTTTGTGCAATAGGTATCGCCCATATCCGTCGGGAAGACTGTCTTCAAAAATGCCAAAGTTGCCATAAAATGGGGATATGGGTGCAACAAAGGTTCCTTGCTGAAGTGGCAGTTCCAAGGGCGAGATGCTGAAGCCTTCTGCTATCCACCCGGGGGCATACTCAAACGTTGTACATTTACCATCGATGGTGGTGGCAATTGTTCCTACAACCTTGTCATGATATTTTACTGTTAATCGGTCAATCTTGGTCATGGCGGTGGGCGCGTTTCTTGCCGGCATTGCGGCGTATTTGGGTTAATTCTTCTATTGTCGAGTATTTGGGAGTGGCAAAGATGCTCTTAACCTCGGCGTTGTAGCCTAGGGTGATGGCTATAGCGATGAGATTTTTGAGTGAGATGAGCCCTTTTTGCTCAAATCGCACGATGTTGCTCACTGCCACGGCTGACTTTGATGCTATTTGCTCGCGAGTGAGTCCTTTCTCAATGCGACGACGACGAAAGTCGGCTGCGATAACCTTGGCTATCTCATCGGGATTGTTGTTGAGGACATAGTCGTCAAGAAATGATAATATATCATTCATAAACCTTCAAAAGCGTAATTTATAGACAAAATCTTATCACTTGCAAAGGTACGCATTTTTCTTTGGAATGCAAAATGCATTAAAAAGACGAGGAGGCGCGCTGTGGGCACGTCTCCTCGTGTGTTATGGGGTAGGGTTGATTACTTGCTGAGAGCGCGAGTGAGGTTGAAGCCATCAAACTCTGCGTCAACGCGGGCGGCATTGGCGAGAGAGGGATCGATGCGGATAGCCTGGCGGAGGTTGGTGTTGAGCATTTGCTCGTTGCCGGTGCGAGCGCCGAGGACCGCCATCAGGTAGTAGGTGGTGGCGTTGGGTTCGCTGATGCTGGCGAGGGTCTGCTTAGCCTTGGTGTAGTCCTTGTTGAGGATTTGAGCCAGGGCGGCGTTGTTGCTCTTGCTGTTGCCGAAGGCGCGGAGGGCGGCGGCGTTGTCACCGGTCTTGAGGTAGTAAACGCCGAGAGCTTCGTTGAGCTCGGTGGTGCCGGCTGCGGAGCCGAAGAGTTGGTGAGCGCGTTGGTAGTTGCCTTTGTTAAGCTCGATGAGACCGAGGTTCATAGCGGGCTCGGTAGCGTTGCGGTCGAGCGAAGCGGCTTTCTTGAACGATGCCTCGGCAGCGTTGTAGTTGCCGGCGATGTACTGAGTTTGACCCAAGTTGTTCCAACCGCGGTAGTCCGAGGGATAAGCCTTGGTTGCAGCCTCGTAGATGCGGGCGCGCTGAGCGTTGTCGTCGGTGAGGGTAGCAGCAAAGAGGAGTTCCTCGATGGTGAGCGACGAGGGGTCGTTGAGAGCGGCTTCCATCAGCTCGGTGTCGGTCTTGCCTACGACGCTGATGGTGGCGGTGATGCGCGAGTAGCGGAGTTGGGGGAGGATTTCCTCGGCGAGTTGCTCGAAGACGTTGGAGAGGTTGCGGATTTCGCGTTCACGCTCTTCGGGGTCTTTGTACATGGACAGAACGCTGAGGATGAGGTCCTTATCCTGGATATCGCTCTGAGCGACGAGGCGCTGGAAGCCTTCCCAGTCCTCGGCGGTGAATTGAGCGGTGAGCTCGCCAAACTCGGTGATGTGCTGCTGTGCGAGGTGTTCACGCAGGTAGTCGGAGGTGTTGGCTTCGCGTTGTTGAGCGAGGCGAGTGTTGAGGTCGAGGGCACCTTCGGGCGAAGCATACGACTGGATGTTGAGCTCGGTGATCGAGCGGGTGGAGTCGTTAGCGGCGGCGAGGATTTCGCGGCGCAACTCATTCATGGCGTTGCTGTTGAGCTCGGTCGAGCGGATGTTGGCTTGGTTGACCAAGAAGCGGATGTCGGCTGCATACTGAGTGTCGATTTGGCGCTGGAAGGCGTCGACAGCCTGAGCAGGCTTCACGGTGGTGGCAGTTGCGAGGGCTGCGGTGGCAACCACGCCGGTGCCCACTTTGACGCGAGGCAACACATATTGGCTCTTGCCCTGGGTCACGAGGAAGTCGAGCTCGAGTTCGCTCTTTGCCATATCGGGTTGCCAAGCGAATTGCACGGGGATAGTGGCATTGCCACCGTACTCAAAGGATATGATGGGGTTGTTGCCACGCACCTTCTCGCCTTGGAACGAGTAGGGGGTAGAGGAGACTTCGGTGCCGTTAAACACTAATACCGGGGTGACAGTGACGGTAACATCGCGCAGGAAAAATTCGGCGGGGATGCGTGCGCTGACGCGTCCGGGGACCTTCTCACCAACCAGTTCCAGAGGGTTGGGGTTGGTGGTGAAATACTCTGCGCTGAATTGCCCGAGTTTCTTGCCGCAGGACGACAAGGCGAGGGCTGCTCCGAGGGCTACAATGTAGCATACTTTGCGAGTCATAGGCTTATTCTTATGGGTTGTTAGTAGTTCTATATATTATTAGTGTACAAAGGTAATCAAAAAAATCGTACCGCGCTATTTCTTTAAGAAAGTTTACCAAAAAAAGCACATAACAACCAAAAAAAGCCTGCCGAGGTGAGTCGGCAGGCTTGTATGTAGGGATTTTGTTAAGTCTTATTTAACAATCTTGACAACTTGGTCACCGGCAGCGGTGCGAGCGTCAACGAGGTAGATACCGGCAGCGAGGTCGGCAGTGTCGAGGGTTTGACCGGCAGCGAGAGCGGCAACCTTCACGAGGGTGCCGGCAGCGTTGTAGATAGCAACGTTGGCGTCCTCAACAGCGGTGATGATGCCATCGGCAACAGCAACTGCTACGACCTTGGTCTCAACCACGGGAGCGGTAACGCCGACTTCGGGCTTGGTGGAGCCTTCGTAGTTCACGTTAACGATACCGTAACCTGTAACGTCGGGGATAACCATCTCGACAACGGGGTTCTCTTCGCCGAGTTTGATGCGCTTGATACCGCTGTGGTGGAGAGGATTGTTCTCGTCGTAGGCTTCAGCCCACCAGTAGCGACCGCTATTCTGGGTGTTGTAGTCTTGACCTTCGTTGATGGCAGCCTCCTCGGGAGAAGGAGCGCGGTAGCACCAGTACATGTATTCGCCGGCTGCGTCGAAGCAGAGTTGTGAGATACCAACGTGCTCGTTGGTGGAATTGCCTTCGTACTTCACGGGCGAGCCGTCGATGAGTTGAGCCTCGAGAGCGGTGAAGAAGTCACCTGCCGAGGGAGTGGGGTTCTGCTCGAGGGCATCCATCTTGATGCGGTAGAGACCGCCCTTGATTTGGGTTGCCTCGGTACCGGCAGTTTCGATGTACATGTAGAGGTCGCCATTCTTGGCGTCGATGTTGAAGCAAGTAGCGATGAGACCTATGTCGGTGAGGTAAGCGTTGGCACCGGCAGCAGAGCCGACTTCATCTGAAGAGGAGCCGATGTTGCCTTCCTTGAACGAGAAGAGACCGTTGCCATTGTACTTCATACCAACCCAGTAGCGAGGCTCGGGATTGCCGGAGGCATCTTGGTCTTGAGTGATGGCGAAGCCGTTCTTGATACAGCCCCATGTCCAGATAGGACCGTAGAACGACATCCAGTTGTTCTCCATCCAAGAGGGATAATCCTGCGGGAGGGCGAGGGCGTCGGCGCTAATCTTGCGCACGCACACGTTGCGGTCGTTGACATAGAGGGTCGAGCCGTAGATGTAGAGACCGGTGGGGTCCTTGTAGGCATTGTTGCCGGTGTTGTCGAGTACGACAGCCTGGAAGAGGTTGTCGTCAACCTGTGAGATGTAGAAGAGCTTGCCGTCGCCTGTAACAGCCGATGCGGTGCCTTCGTACCAGAACTTGTTGCCGGCGCTGGCACCATAGATGCGGTTGCCGAATTCAACGAGTTGGAAGGTGTGTTGCATGTTGATGTCGTAGTCGTCGGTCTGACCGTCGGCGTATACGCAGTGGAGGTCGTTGTCGTCACCGGCGTAGTACATACCGGCGGGCATACCCATCTTGCTACCGCCGGCAGCGAGGTTGGCATCACCTACGATGTTGAGGAGACCCCAGCCGGTAGCAGCCTTGTAAGCCTCAACGCAGTCAACGGGCACGGTAACGGTGATTTCATCGCCTTCGATGAACACGCCGTCAGCCATAGATGCGGGGTAGGTGGAAGCAACAGTGAGGTTCTTGATGCCCGAGCCGCGGAAGCAGTTGGTCTCGAGGATAACGAGGATGTTGCCGAGGTCGAGGCTCTCAACCTTGGGACAGTTGCCGAAAGCGTCCTGACGAACGATGGTAACCTTGGGCGAGAGGGTCACGTCGGTGAGGTTGGCGCAGTTGTAGCAGATGCCCATGGGGACTTCCTTGCAACCGATAACGGCGGTAGCGAGGTTGGGGCAGTCGGCAGCTACATAGCGACCAACGGTGCCGTCGATATTGATGGCGGTGACACCTGAGCCACGGAGTGAGTAGTCGCCCCAAGTGGTGCACTCGGGAAGGCTGATGGTGGTGAGGTTGGTAGCGCCGTAGAATGCGTAGGGAGCGACTTCCTTGAAGTTGCCGGTAAACTCGGTGGCAGTAGCAGCGGGAGCATAAGCAACGACTACTTCGCCTGCCTTATCAGTGATGTAGGTGTTGTCGGCTGATGCGGCATATACAGTGTTCTCGGGGTCAACGACAAACTTAGCGATGCCCGAGCAACCCATGAATGCACCGGTGCCGATAGAGGTCACAGATGCGGGGATGGTGATGGATGTGATGCCTGCGTTGTTGGCAAATGCTTGCATACCGATGCTCTTGACAGCTTCGGGAAGAACAACGTCGCCTGCGAGTTGAGCACCTGAGAAAGCCATGTCACCGATAGAGGTGAGGGTGGCGGGGAGGTTGATGTCGGCGAGGGCGGTGTTCTGGAAGGCGGTAGAGCCGATAGAAGTAACGGCTGAGCCTAAAGTAACCTTAACGAGGCTCTTGCAATTGGCAAAGAGGGAGCCCGATACGGATGTAATAGACTCGGGGAGGGTAACCTCAACCAAGCCGGTGCCGGCGAATACGTTGGTGCTGAGCGATGTGATGGCTGACTCGAAGGTCACCTTGTTGAGCAGAGCAGAGTTCTCAAAGAAGCTCTCGCTGATAGAGGTGACAGCGCCGCCGATCACTACTTCCTCGAGGGCGGTAGCGCTACGGAAGGGCTTGTTGTCATAAGCCGAGATAGCAGCTTCGTCCAAGGGACGGTTGAGGACGAGTTTCTTGATAGAGGGCGAAGTGTTGTTGAACACGTCGCGAGCGAGTACCAGGGGAGTGGCGCTCTCCTCGATGGTGAGAGTCTCGAGGGCTGTACAGCCGGCGAGAGCGGCGGCAGCAACCTTGGTTACTGAGCCGGGGATAGTCATCTCGGTGAGTTTTACACAGTCCTGGAATGTGTTGCCTTGGATTTGAGCAAGGTCACTGGGGAGTTTGACCCAAAGAAGTTCGGCACAGTTCTGGAATGAACCACGACCCAGTGCAACGCCGTCGGGAATAGTAATAGAGGTAATCAAAGACTCCTTGAAACCGGTGCCTACAGAGGCAACGGGATAAGTAACGTCATTGTAAGTAACCTCGGTGGGGATAACAACGTCGCCGGTGTATTGGTCGGGAGCTACGCCATTCTCGCACACAGTGGGTTTGCCCTTGTTGGCACCTGAGGCGATCTTGGTGGGCTGTACAGTAACAGTACCCTTTGACACTTTGTAAATCACTCCTTCGTAGAGGAAGGTCTGGGCTGAAGCGGCAAAGCCCATAGCACAAATAACGGCTACGGATAAACCGCGGAGCATCCCATGATTCAGCAGAGTAGAAAATCTCATGGTTATTAGTTAATTTGATTAGTTATTTGGGATTAATAATTAGTTGCTGAGTCGGTCAAACAGTTGTTTTATGTATTAAGGTGTAGGGAATAGCCCCTATACCGTTGCAAATGTACGATTTTTTTTCACACGATACAATTATTTTGCGTGAAAAAACTGCAGAGGGTCAAATTTTAACAATTATTGAACTTAGCCATATCACATACGCGATATTATATTGCCGTTTCTTGGCATCCAAAAATATTTCAATCATTAAATGCCTAACATTTTTATAAAAAGAATTGCACAATACTGAATAAATTACTAAATTTGCAAATCGCGAATTGTGAATAATAATGTTTAAACAACTATTAAACAATATGATATGCGACCTCAAGATGTAGTTATTTTGCTAAAAAAAGTGTCAGCAGCAGGCAGGAGTATAACAAACAGTCAAATGGCAAAAGAGCTGGGCATAAGTGCTTCAGAAGTATCAGAGTCTTTAGAGCGGAGTCGGATTGCACGATTGATAGACAGCAGAAAACAGCGAGTAAATATACTTGCGCTACAAGAATTCATAGTTCATGGATTGAAGTATATATTTCCGGCATACCCCCAATCAAAAGTAAGGGGAATAGCTACTGCAATATCAGCGCCTCCAATGAATCAACTTATTCAGTCAGGAAAAGAAGTGTATGTATGGCAAGATTCAAAGGGAGACCTAAGAGGCGAATCAATAACACCGCTATACAAAACGGTCCCTATGGCAGTGAAGGAAGATACAACATTATATAAGTTGTTGGCGCTAACTGATGTTTTCAGAATGGGGCGTGCAAGGGAAATAGAAATTGCCAAAAATGAATTAAGCGCTATATTATCGAAGTATGGAGAACAATAATTTAGAAAGATTGCTTCTAATAGCCGAGGGACTTGGAGAATTAATACACAAGGTTGTATTTGTTGGAGGCTCAGTAGCTGAGTTATACGCGGATGACCCGGCAGCGACAGACATACGTCCGACAATGGACGTAGACTGTGTAATAGACATAGATAGTTACAACGAGTTGCAAAGTTTTGAACGGTCGCTCAGATTGCAACATTTTGTCAATGACACAGAATCAGGAGTAATATGTCGATGGCGTTACAAAGGAGAAATTGTGGATATAATGCCCAGCGACAAAAATATTTTGGGCTTTACAAATCAGTGGTACAAACCCGGTATTCAGCAAAAGATACAATACGTTATAAATACTAATGTTTCACTAAACATATTACCGGTGCTTTACTACATAGCAACGAAGATTGAAGCAATTAAAGGCCGCGCCGGAGAAGATCTAAGGGTGTCGCACGATTTTGAAGATTTAGTATATATATTGAATAACCGTCAAGACATTTTAGTATTATTTGATAATGATAAAGATATTGATCTTAAAAAGTATATTTCAATTTGGTCTCAAGCAATGATAAATCGACCTAATTGCCGAGAAGAAATAGAATGTATGCTTCCATATGGTGAGTATGATCGTACAGATCATATTCTCAAGATTCTACATCATTTCGCTCAATTAATATGCTAAGTAGAATGTAAGTCGAAATGGGGTGGGGTGGTGAAAAAAATTTTGAGGATACGGGGAAAAGTTGTATTTTTGCGAGTTATAAAGCAATGATAAACAAAGACACTATGACCGAGGTTCAGCGATTAAGTCCTGAAGAAGAGGATAAAATGATAGAATCAGCCTTTGCGGACGTGCTCCAAGGGTATTTGAATAGCAATCACCGCAAGAAGGTAGAGATAATCGAGAGAGCCTACCGCTTTGCCCGCGAGGCACATGCGGGCGTGCGACGCCGCTCGGGCGAGCCATATATTTTGCATCCCATAGCGGTTGCGAAAATCGCGTCGCAAGAGATAGGCTTGGGCTCGACATCAATATGTGCGGCTTTGTTGCACGATGTGGTGGAAGATACCGAGTACACTGTCGCCGATATTGAGCAACATTTCGGCGCAAAGATAGCACAGTTGGTCGAGGGCTTGACCAAGATTTCGGGTGGCATCTTCGGCGATAAAGCATCGGTACAAGCCGAGAACTTCCGCAAGTTGTTGCTGACCATGAGCGAGGATATTCGCGTGGTGCTCATCAAGATGGCAGACCGCCTGCACAATATGCGCACCCTCGGCTCGATGGCGCCCAACAAGCAATACAAAATCGCCGGCGAGACATTATATATATATGCACCGCTGGCACACCGCCTGGGTCTCTTTGCCATAAAGACCGAGTTGGAGGATTTGGCATTCAAGTACGAGCATCCCAAGGCATACGAAGAAATTTCGGAAAAGATACGCCAGAGCGAGGAGCGTCGAGCCGCCGTATACACCGATTTCTCAGTGCCCATCAAGGAGAAACTGGACAAGATGGGATTGAAGTATGAAGCCAAAGCGCGACTGAAGTCGGTGTATTCCATATGGAAGAAGATGGAGACCAAGCACTTGCCGTTTGAGGAGGTCTATGACCTGTATGCGATGCGCATAGTGTTTGACTGCCCCGATCAGAGTCGCGAGAAGACCATCTGCTGGGAGATATACTCGGCAATCACCGACCTGTATCGCCTACACCCCGACCGCACGCGCGACTGGATAGTGACGCCCAAGGCAAATGGCTATCAGGCTCTGCACTTGACAGTTATGGGTCCCGACGGCAACTGGGTGGAGGTGCAGATACGGTCAAAGCGCATGGACGAAATCGCCGAGAAAGGCTTTGCGGCTCACTGGAAATACAAGATAGGCGAGGGCGACGAGGAGAGCGAATTGAATGTGTGGTTGCGCACCATCAAGGACATACTTGACAATCCCGAGCCCAGCGCCATCGACTTCCTTGACACGCTGAAACTCAACCTGTTTGCCTCGGAAATCGTGGTGTTTACTCCCAAGGGCGAGTTGATCACCTTGCCGGCACGATCGACCGTGCTCGACGTAGCATTTGCATTGCACTCCGAGCTGGGCATCCACTGTATCGCAGGCAAGGTGAACCACAAATTGGTGCCACTGAGCAGTCGTCTCAGTTCGGGCGACCAGGTGGAAATCCTCACCTCGCAATCGCAGATGCCCCAAGCCGAGTGGGCAGACTTCCTGGTTACCGCCCATGCCAAGACCCGCCTGCGCCAAGCGCTGCGCAAGATGCGTCAGCCCATCACCGCCAAGGGTAGCGAGATGCTGCGCGAGTGGCTCGCCGAGCACAATATCCCCGACACCAACGCGGTGATTTCCAAGATATTGGGCACTTATCATGTTGCCAACCGCGATGACCTGTGCTATCAACTCGGCAACGAAGAAATTATGCTGGGCGACTTCCTGGTGAAGGCTCTCCGCAAGCCCGCTGAGGCGGTTCAGCCATCCAAGCCCGGCATCTTCCGCAAGATGCTCGGTTTGGGCAAGAAGAACAACGATAGCGAGCCCACCAACGAAAAAATTAATACCAAAGAGGTGTACATGTTGCGCTGTGACGAGAATGGCAATGCCAATTTTATCACCTGCGACTGCTGTGCTCCCATCCCCGGAGACGACACCTTGGGCTTTATCAACGATGACAACAAGGTGGAGGTGCACACTCTCGACTGCAAGCGCGCACAGGTGCTCAAAGCCGGCTACGGACCACGCATTTTAGCCACCGCGTGGGAGACCTCCGGAGCCAAATTCTTGGTAAATATCCACATCGAGGGCATCGACCGCCATGGCATTCTTCAAGAACTTATCCAGTTGATTTCCACACACTTGGCAATTGACATACGTTCGCTCAACATCGAAGCCAAGGGCGAGATATTCACCTGCGACCTTGCGGTGAGGGTAGCCTCAGCCGATGTGGTGCATAGTCTGTGCAACAAAGTACTCACAATCAACGGAATAAAATCGGCAGCACGAATTATATGAGACGAATAATAGACATATTGAGCAACAAGGTGTCCAAGCGCATCATGGTGGCTATCGCGGCTGCCGTGGTGATAGTGTGGTTTTACCCCCACCAGCGCAACAACAAATTCTTCTACGAGGAGGGACAGCCGTGGTATTATGCGCAATTGATAGCCCCGTTTGACATACCCATACACCCCGACTCGGCGACCGTTGAGCATATGCGCGACACCTTGCAAGCCAAATTCGTGCCAATTTACACCTTTGATAGCACAGTCGTCGACAGCATCATAGCCGGGATGCCGGCATCGCGCATCTATCGAGCAACCGTGGCTACGATGGTACGCAATGCCTACGAAGACGGGGTAGTGTCCTCCGAGGATATCGCCAAGGTGCGCGCCGGCTCGTTGCCACGGCTCAGAGTGCTTGACAAGAATATAATGAGCGAGCGCTCGTCGGCAGGGCTTACATCTGTACGCGACCTATATGCACGGCTCGACAGCCTGATTACCGACTCGGCAACTCACCGCTACTTTACCTCGGCAAACCTCAGCGAGTTGCTACGCCCCAATTTGGTGTATGACGAGGATGTCAACCGCCGACACTTCGACAACGAATTTCAGATACTTACCGCCGACCGCGGAGTCATACTCCAAGGTCAAGCCATCATCAACAAGGGTGACATCGTGACGGCTCAAGACTTTACCAACTTGCAGACCTATGAGCAATTGCTGCAAGAGCGCGTCACCAAGGACTCGCGCTCGGCACTACTCGTCGTGCTGGGGCAGGTGATATATGTATTGCTGCTGTTAGGCGCGCTGATAGGCTATTGTAGCCTGTTTTACACCAAATTGTTTGACAGCGCCAGGGCTACACTATTCATTTTCAGCATAGTGACGCTATTCTTCCTGCTGTCGGCAGGGCTCAGCGCCTTTATCCCCGGCGGCGCATACATAGTGCCGATGGCAATGGTGCCCATCCTCACCTTGGTATTTATGAACCCCGCGACAGCCTTGTTTGTGTCGTATGTCGCAGTGCTCATCATCGCGCCCATCACCACCTTTGCCTTGGAGTACATATTCCTGCAATTTGTTGCCACGACAGTGGCAGTGTACTCGCTGCGCGACTTGCGCCGCCGCTCGCAACTGTTGCGCACCGCCTCGCTGGTGGCTGTGTGCTACATTGGTGGCTACCTTGCCCTGGAATTGCTGATGAACGGCACCCTCGAGGGCTTCACCTGGCGCATGCCCGTGTTCCTGATAGTCAACGCATTACTCACGTCGATGGCATATATCTTGATGTTCCCCATCGAGAAGTCCTTCGGCTTTGTATCCACCGTGACGCTCACCGAACTTGCCGATACCAACCAGACCTTGCTACGCAAGTTGTCGGATATATGCCCGGGCACCTTCCAGCACTCGATGGGTGTGGGTAACCTCGCTGCCGATGCCGCCCGCGCCATAGGCGTCAACGAGCAATTGGTGCGCACCGGTGCCTTGTATCACGATATTGGCAAGATGAACAATCCGGCATTTTTCACTGAAAATCAGCATGGTGTCAACCCCCACGATGCGTTGCCACCCGACCAGAGCGCTCGCATAGTCATCGGGCACGTCACCGATGGACTGCGCATGGCTGAGAAGGCGGGAATTCCGGCTGAGATTCGCCGATTTATAAGTGAACACCACGGTGCCGGCATCACCAAGTACTTCTTCTACACATACTGCAATGCCCACCCCGACGAGGAACACCCCGACAAGACTCCATTCACCTACCCGGGTCCCAACCCACAGTCGCGCGAGACATCGTTGCTGATGATGGCTGACGCCGTCGAGGCGGCATCG
The DNA here is from genome assembly GCA_945829225.1 of uncultured Bacteroidales bacterium. GTDB lineage: Bacteria > Bacteroidota > Bacteroidia > Bacteroidales > Muribaculaceae > CAG-873. The sequence goes on from CALZTY010000001.1 coordinate 88,333, forward strand.
CGCTCGCTCAAGGAATACACCCGCGAAGCCATCGTCGGGCTGGTCGACCGCATCATCGACTCGCAAATCAGCGAGGGCTTGCATGCAGCATCCACACTGGAATTCCGCGACGTACCACTCATCAAGGAAGCATTTGTGAAGCGTCTCTCGACTATGTACCACACGCGCGTAGAATACCCCAAGGCACCGGCTCAGGCGCTTAAGGCGATGGATGTCGAGAGCGAAAAACAATAAAACGCCCCGATAGACGTTTTATATGATATGAGGCAATTGCGACAAACCTTTGTGTATATGATTGCAGCGGTGATAGTGATCACCGCTATGGCTGTCACGTCGTGCTCGACGCGCAAAAATACCGCCGCTACACGCCACTATCAAGCGTTCATCACCAAGTACAATATATATTACAATGGTGACACGCACTTTCGCAACACATTGCAGGACATGGAGAACAACTACGAGGACGACTACTCGCAGCAGTTGTTCATGCACCCGGTGGAGGCAAAAGCCGTGAGCACGGCTCCGCAACCTCAAGGCGACTTCACCCGCAGCATCGAGAAGGGACAAAAAGCCATCCAACTGCGCTCAATCAAGCGCCGCCCTGCCAAGAAAGGCGGAAGACTCACCCCTGAGCAAAAGGCGTGGTACAAGCGTGATGAATACAATCCCTTTTTGCACAACGCGTGGATGCTCATGGCAAAGGGGCAGTATTTCAACGGCGACTTTGCCGGCGCTGCTTCGACTTTTTTCTATGTGAGTCGCCACTTCAAGTGGCTGCCAGCTACGGTTGCCGAAGCCGAGTTGTGGCAAGCAAGGTCGTATGTATCAATGGATTGGCTTTTTGAGGCTGAGGTTATTCTCAATCGCTACAAGCCCGACAGCATCCACGACAAGCAACTGCGCGGACTCTACGACTTCGTCCGTGCCGACTTTCACATCAAGAGCAATCAATACGAGGAGGCGGTGCCCTATCTCGTCGGGGCGATCAATGCCGCCAAGGGCGCCCAGAAGACTCGTCTGCGCTTCCTCCTCGGGCAAATATACACCCGACTGGGGCGTCGCGAGGAAGCCGACCGAGCCTTCCGCGACGCCGGCAGTTCGTCATCGGCATCTTATCGCACCAAGTTCAATGCTCGCATCCGTCGCAGCGAGGTTTACACCGGTGAGGACATCACCCCCGAGGTCAAGGCACTGCGCCGCATGCTCCGCTACGACCGCAACAAGGAATACCTCGATCAAATTTATTATGCAATCGGCAACCTATACCTATCGCGAGGTGACACCACACAAGCGGTTGATAATTATGTACTTGCAGCCGAAAAAAGTACTCGCAACGGCATCGACAAAGCCATCAATCAATTGCGCTTGGGCAGCTTGTACTTCGACCGCCGACAGTACGACCTCGCGCAGCCATGCTACGCCGAGGCTGTGCCACAATTGCCCGAAAATTACCCTGATTACAGCAACATCAAGCGCCGAAGCGATGTGCTCGATGAGTTGGCTGTATACTCGCAAAATGTCACCTTGCAAGACTCCCTTTTGCGCTTAGCCGAGATGACGCCCGAGCAACGCTTGGAAATCATCAACCGCATCATCGAGGAACTGCGTCGCGCCGAGGCGGAGGCTGAAGAAGCCGCCCGCCGCGCCGAATACGATGCTCAGCAACAGGCTCAGGGACAGCAAGCCAATCCGGGTGCTGCAAATACACCTAACTCCTTCACTATCAATACCGACGACTCGTGGTACTTCTACAATTCGGCTGCCAAAAATGCCGGTAAGACCGAGTTCCAGCGTCGCTGGGGCGCTCGTAAATTGGAAGATAACTGGCGCCGCCGCAACAAGACTCAGTTCAACGTCGATGAGTTCAATGCCACCGACGACGAGGAGGCAGCCGAGGAGGAAACCCCGGCAGACACCACCGAGACGGTATCGCCCGAGGATGCCGATGCCGCAGCACGCGCCGCCGACCCGCATTATCCCGAGTATTACCTCGCTCAAATCCCCGAGACCGATGAGCAAAAGGCTACTGCTCACGAGATTATCCAAGAGGGCTTGTACAATATGGGTGTTATTCTAAAGGATAAACTCGAGGACTACGGCGCCGCCCGAGGACAGTTCGGACGCCTGCTCAACGACTATCCCGACAACATTTATCGTCTCGATACCTATTACAACCTCTACCTCATGTACATGCGCGAGGGTAAACGCGACGAAGCCGAGACATACAGATTGCTGATACTCAGTAATTTTGCTGACTCGCCCATAGGCGCTGCATTGCAGAATCCCGACTATATCGACAACCTGCGCAATATGGACAGCGAGGTGCAACGCCTCTACGAAGCCACCTATGAGGCTTATCTCGCCAACGACAATGCCTCCGTACACCGTGCCTACGAGACGATGACCGAGAAATATCCCATGAGCAAGGTGATGCCTAAGTTTATGTTCCTCAATGCGTTGGCTTACGTCACCGAGCATCGCACCGACGACTTCAACACCACACTGCGCGAACTCCTCGAGCGCTACCCCGAGACCGACATCACGCCCATTGCCTCGGCATGGCTCAAGGGCATGGCTCAGGGACGCCAAATCCACAGCGGTGCAACCAATATGCGCGGTATGATTTGGGACCAGCGTCTCGGCAACGACTCCATCGCTGTCGCCGAGGGCGAGGCTGCTTTCACCCTCAAGCCGGACACCAAGCAGTTGCTCGTCATGACCTTCGCCATCGACCAAGTATCGTCAAATGCTCTCCTCTACGAGATTGCTCGCCACAACTTCAAGTCCTTCGTAGTCAAGGCTTACGAACTCGAGCAACTCAACTTCGGTCGCCTGGGCATGATTGTCATCAGCACCTTCGACAATATGGACGAAGTCAACCACTACTGCCGCGTGATGGCTGCCTCCTCCGACTTCAAATTGCCTGCCGGTGTACGTCCCATCGTCATCAGCGATGAGAATTTCAAAATCTTGCTCAATCAAGGTCGCTCGTTCGACGAGTACTTCCGCTTCTTGCAAGAGCAGAACTACGAGAACACCCAAGAGCAACTCCTGCAACCCGAGGAAGTGGAGACTCTCGACGAAGCCGACACAGCACCGGCTCCACAGCCCGAAGTCGCTGAGCCTCAAGCCGAAACGCCGGCAACAACTCCGACCCCGGCACCCGCACCGCAACCGACCCCGGCTGCAGTCCCCACGCCTGCTCCGGCTCCCGTAATTGTTCCAACTCCCACTCGCCCCGCTATGCCTACTTACGACCCCGGCAGCGAAGGCGATGACCCATTACTCGAATGACTATGACCTCTAACTATCAAATACTCTGGGCAGACGATGAGATTGACCTGCTCAAGCCACACATCCTTTTCCTGCGCTCGCGCGGATACGACGTCACAACCGCCAACAACGGCAGCGACGCAATCGAACTTATCGACCAACACCCCTACGACCTCATCATCCTCGATGAAAATATGCCCGGTCTCACCGGTCTGGAGACCCTCAGCCGCATCAAGTTGCGCCTGCCTCACACCCCGGTAATCATGATTACCAAGAGCGAGGAGGAAAATATTATGAATCAGGCTATTGGCAACAAAATCGCCGATTACCTCATCAAGCCTGTCAACCCCAACCAAATTCTCATCGCTCTCAAGCGACTCCTCCACAGCGACCGCCTCATTTCCGAGCAGACAACCCGAGACTACCGCGAGGAATTTCGCCAAATCGCTGAGCAAATCAACTCGGCATCCTCAATCAACGAGTGGTACAGCCTCTACGGTCGACTCGTCCACCGCGAACTGGAATTGGCTAATACCGAGACCAATATGGACGAAATGCTCGAAATGCAGAAGAATGAGGCTAATGCCGAATTTGCCAAGTGGATACGCCGCAACTACGAGTGCTGGATGCCCGTGGGACCCTCCTCCGACGACTCCCCGCTGATGAGTCCGCGCATCTTCCCCGAGCGTGTCTTCCCGCTCCTCGATGCCGGCGAAAAGGTCTTCTTCATTCTCATCGACAACTTCCGCCTCGACCAGTGGCGCACCGTCAAGCCACTTCTCGCCGACATTTTTACCTTCGACGAGGAGCTATACACCTCGATCCTTCCTACCGCCACTCAATACTCGCGCAACGCCATCTTCTCGGGCTTGATGCCTCAGCAAATCGAGAAAATGTTCCCTGAGATGTGGGTCGATGATGACTCGGAGGAGGGCAAGAACCTCAACGAGTCGCCGCTCATTGCCACTCAACTCGAGCGATATCGCCGTCGCCACAAGTTCTCGTACAACAAACTCAACGACTCGGTCGCCGGCGAGCGACTTCTCAAGGACTTCTCCTCATTGCTCAACAACGACCTCAATGTCATCGTTATAAACTTCATCGACATGCTGTCGCACGCGCGCACCGAGTCAAAGATGATACGCGAACTCGCATCAACCAATGCCGCCTATCGCTCGCTCACCGAGTCCTGGTTCCGCCACTCGAGCACCATGGAACTCTTCCGCAAAATTGCCGCCTCGGGCGCTCGCATCGTCCTCACCACCGACCATGGCACCATCCGCGTCGACAACCCCATCAAGGTGGTAGGTGACAAAAATACCAACACCAACCTGCGATACAAAGTGGGCAAAAGCCTCAACTACAACCCTCGCCAAGTCTACGAAATCAAGCGTCCCGAGGTTTTCGGGCTTCCATCGCCCAACGTCTCCTCGGCATATATCTTCGCTGACAATCGCGACTTCTTTGCCTACCCCAACAACTACAATCACTACGTTCAATATTACAACGGTACTTTCCAGCACGGAGGCATTTCGATGGAGGAAATGTTGATTCCTCTCATCACCATGACTCCTCGTGGAAATATTTAATAATAATTAACACTATGGAGAGCAAAACCATTCACATAGCCTCTGCCGCCGACATCGATGCCGCCGCTCACGAGTTCCTCGCATTGATGGGCGACGAAACCGTCTACACATTCCACGGAGCGATGGGCGCCGGCAAGACCACCTTCATCTCGGCATTGGTGCGAGCACTCGGTGTCGATCCCGACGAAGCCAATTCGCCCTCGTTTGCCATCGTCAACGAGTACCGCTCCGACACCACCGCCGAACTCATCTATCACTTTGACCTTTACCGCCTTGACAACCTCGAGGAGGTGATGGATATCGGCTTTGAGGACTACCTCGACTCGGGCGCTCTGTGCCTCATCGAGTGGCCCGACTTGGTCGAGGACATCCTCCCCGATGACACAGTCAACGTCGAAATTAAGGTGAACGACGACAATTCCCGCGACTTGATTATCGGCTGATGATTAAGTGGGTTGATAGCATAGCATCTACCAATACCGCCATCGCCGCTGACCCCTCAGCGGCGCATGGCGATGTGCTCGCTACTGTAGCGCAGACCGCCGGTCGAGGGCAGCGCGGTAACTCATGGGAAGCCGCACCGGGCGAAAATCTTACTTTCTCGATGGTGCTGCGTCCGCGTGTTATTCCTCCAGCCGAGGCATTTGCCATATCAATGCTCTCCTGCATGTCGGTTGCCGATGTTATCGCTGAAACCATGGATAACCACGACGTGTTAATTAAGTGGCCCAATGATATTTACGTCAACAACGACAAAATCTGTGGTATCCTCATCGAGAACTCGTTCGGCTCGCACATCGACCGCTCGATTATCGGCGTGGGCATCAACGTCAACCAAGAGGTCTTCGTCAGCGATGCGCCCAACCCCATCTCTATGTGGCAATTAACCCGGCGCAAATACGACTTACACACCCTCCTCGAGCAGATAGCCTCCCGCATGGTCACCGACTTCGACAACTATGAAGCGGCTCCCGACATCCGAGCGCTCACAATGCGCTATCGCTCAAGACAATGGCGCGGCTCCGGCGTCCATCCCTGGCGCGACAACTTCACCGGCGAGGTCATCCACGCCGCCATCGCCGCCATCGCCCCCGACGGCACACTCACACTCGACACAACCCCACCGCGCCGCTACGCCTTCAAGGAGATAAGTCCTCTGTAATTTTGGATATTGGGTTAGTTAATCTGTCAATTAGTCTGCGCTGGAATCTAAGACAATAAAGCAGATGTCACCAAAGTGTTCTTTACCGACTTCCTCTCCTTTCAAGATTGCCGGCATTGAGATAATTTTTTTTGATTCAAGGATGTCAAGCAAATCCCACATCACTTCGTGATAGAATATCACTTGACCCAACTGTTGTGAAGCAATATTGTGCGCCTTACTCCACGATACACAATGCGCCTTGACAGAATTGCTTAAATTTGTTGTAATAGCACGGCACAGCGAGTCAATATTATCATTGTTATTTCGGTGAAGCACCGGGATAAGGATATTGCCTTTCTCATCAGTGAGTCCCCATCCGGCTATGGAGTTGATTAATTTTTGATTATCAATAGTATTGCCTCCGTTGGCTAACACTTCGCGTGCTAATGCTAACATTTTTGACGTACTCATCCAATAGCCGAGAGCGTCAGTCCAGTTTTGTTTCAACGGACCAAATCCGTTTGTCCCAATCTTTTCGTGATTGCGGTTTTCGTACATCGCCCAATATGCTCCCGACCATGTGCCATGATCTTCGCAGCTGCGCGGTGATGTCAGAAATTCGTCACCCCAAATGTAATCATCAAGCAGATATGAAAATATCAGACTATATACTTGGTTGGAATATCCTGATTGATTGAATGCCTCAACCAATCGTCTTATTTCCGGCTCAATTGTAGGAAAAATGCTGTCAGCAAATTCTTTTGACTGTCTGCGGATTTCTCGTGTCTCATTTTTGTCAAAGATATGCATCTTTGTAGAATATACGTTGTTGTTGGATGTCAATAAATCACCCACTTCAAGCAATCTGAGTTGGCTTTTATTGTAAGAAATACCGAGAGAATCCAACTTTGCAGTAGTTCCCGGATGTACAAATGCGCATAGGATATCCCAATTGTTGTCGGTGAGATATTGGCTTGGATGAAAACTACTATATGAGCAAAATGCTGTAAGGTCAAAAGACTTCAATGGTCTCCCGATAATTGAATCTTGTGTTTGTGCCACAAATTGTATTGGCAAGAGTGTCATACACAAAATTATTAAGAGTTTGTTCATAATTAATGCGTTTTTAATTTAATACTGAATTATTAATGCAAAGTTACAAAATAGTCCCGGCGACCGGTCGCCGAGACTCTTTGTGGAGTTGGAGGGACTTGAACCCTCGTCCAAACGTGGAACTAATGTGCTTTCTACGTGCGTATTCTTCGTTTGGTTTTCGTGACATGCCAGGCCGAAGACGACCAAACATATCCTTATCCTCTATTATTTCGGTCTCGGTCACGAGGCTCACCGAGTCCTATTCTCGATTTTCTTACACCACCGGGTCGATACGCCTCGAGAAGACGGCAATCGGGTGATGTCCCGTCCCTGCGACTGTCGCGGGGATTAAGCTGATCTACTGTACTTCAATCAAGCAGCGAGAGCGAGATTGTTTTCGCCAATTAAATTGTTCGATGTCAGGTTTTAAGAGTCTGTACACCATGGCTCTGCACGCTTACACACCACCTCGACACGCTGTCAAAACCAGTCAACCCCGAGTGATATATTTTACAAAGTTATGCATTCCTCCCCAATTCCCACAAATAATTAACAACAATTAACTAAAATTTCCGCTTAAGCACGAAAGAATATAGTTCGAGATTATATTGTGTATCTCCTTAAATGTTGGTAACTCTATGTTTAGTCTGCGTTTATAGTTATTCCATTGGCGGTTCAATTGAATATCTTCACTAAACGCATTATCGAAGAAATCGTTGTCTTCTGTAATTATTGTATTGCGGTTTTTTATCGTAGCGAAAATAGCTTCTCGTATTTGATTACTATCGAATGTGTGTACTGTTATTATTCTGTATAAATCGAAATAGTCTTTCATCCTGCTATTGAATCGTCCGCGCTCAATCATAGTTTGAAATTTCTCGGCAATGACTGTCTCTAATGAATAAGCCATTATTTGTGGTTCTTCCATAGAAGAAATGATTGTTGGATACCATATCTCGATTGGTCCGGGCACTATTATGTCTCCGAATCCCACATCCATGGTTAGTTGCTGTCGGTATGTACCTATTCTGCCTACGAGGCTTATTCTCACGCCCGGATATTCTTTTTCTATGGTGATATCTTGTGCCGTTATTGTGTCTGTTTGAAACTCTATTCCATCTTCCGGCGTTTCCATTGAAGTAATTTCGCGGAATACTCTTACGATGTTTGACTTGTTATTGTCTATTGCTTTGCCCGCAAAGTCTATGTCAATAGTCGGTCGTGGAGTGAATTCTTCGAACGCATATAATAATGAACCTCCTTTCAGTATCAAATGCTCCCTATATTTGCTTTTTGATAATCTGTATAGTATTCGCTCATGAAAGAATCGAACAATCAGTTGTTGGTATGTTTTGTTGTCTCCTCTCGCTATGTTCAATATTTTTGCTTTTATCGACTGTGCCTCTCTTGTTTCTTTCATAGTTTTATCTGTAAAATCTGTTGGAGCGTTGAATATATGCGCATAAGACGGGCATATCTGCTTAGTCTTGATAAATCTCTGCCCGGAATCTGCAAGTAGTTATCAATTATTTCTACCATTACATCTATTCCTATCTTATTTCGGTACTTTATTGCATCACACACCGATCGTTCTATATCGGTCATTGCTATCTTTTTGTCTTCTATTTCAATTATTGCTTTACCTATTTCAAGCAATTTTGCGCGTTGAAATACGGGCTTTATAGTTGGAAATTGAGGAAGACTTAGTTTGCGTGAACGTTCCACTGCTACATAGTAAGCTCCGGGTACTTGTGTGGTGAGATTGTAGTATCGCCAAGCCGAATACAAGCATAGTATTCCTCCAGGTACAATTGTTTCGATATCTATTGTATCCCCCATCAGTGCTTCCGGCTTGGCATACAGCCCATTGCGAAGTTTGATTAGTCCTCCTGCTTGGGCGGATGCAAGTATTTTGCGGTATTCGCCATAATTTGCACGATTTACCCGTATTATGTCGCTCTCGTTATTTGTCATGTTTTATTATTTGCTGCAAAGTTACTGCTTTTTTTGAAAAAAGCAGTAACTTCGTTGATAAGTTTTCGACATTTTTTCTGGAATATTAAATTAAACACAAAAATACTTGCATTATTAAAATACTTGTTGTAACTTTGCCGCGTAATTCTTAATCACTCTATTTTTTTATACTATGAAAAGACATTCACACTTCCATTCACCAGCCGTACTCGGCTCGGCTCATTTGCTCATCTCGTCGATCTGTCGACGCACCGATTCCTCGTGGATTGCCGCCCATATCCCGCGCAGGAAGTCCTTGCCCAATCCTCGTGCCGCTCCGTCACTCAGTCGCTTGTCGACCATCGAGGTGTAGCGTGCCGGTTGCAAGGCTGTCATCCCATGGGCTTTCTTGAACTTGCCTATCTCTGCCGATATTTCCATGCGTGTTGCCAATAAGCGTAGCATTTCATCATCTATTAAGTCAAGTCTACAACGCATTTCTTCCAATAATGGCAACTCGGTTGTGGCATTAGTTCGGCTCTCGGGTAGCGTTTTTATCAAGTGTATCAGTTCCTCCGGGGGCAGCTGTTGCGAGGCGTCACTCAGCGCGTCACATGGCGAGCAATGGCTCTCGATGATTAATCCGTCAAATCCCATATCAATTGCCCTCGTTGCCACTTGTGGCACCAACGCTCGCGCTCCGGCTATATGACTCGGATCGCACAGCAAGGGCATCTGTGGCACGCGTCGACGCAACTCAAAGGGGATACGCCAGTGTGGCTCATTGCGGTACGGAGTCGGGGTATAATATTCTGTAAATCCGCGATGTACGGCTCCAAGGCGTCTTACTCCCGACGTGTATATGCGTTGCAACGCGCCTATCCACAAGTTGATATCCGGCGATACCGGATTCTTCACCAATACCGTTGGCTTCGCTGTGGCTGCCGCCAACGCATCGGCTATCTCTTGCACGGCAAATGGATTTGCAACCGTGCGTGCACCTATCCACAGTATGTCGACTCCGGCGCTCAAGGCTGCCTCCACATGCTCGGCGGTGGCTACTTCCGTGGCGATTTCCATGCCGGTCTCCCGCTTCACGCGCGTCAGCCATGGCAACGCCTCGGCACCTCGTCCTTCAAAACCTCCCGGCATCGTCCGCGGTTTCCACACTCCGGCACGGAATATTCCTACTCCTCCGGCAGCAAGGGCTCGCGCTGTTGCCATCACCTGCTCCTCGCTCTCGGCGCTACACGGTCCCGCGATTATTATGCGTCCCGATTTCTCGCTTAGCGGCTTTAACGACTTAAAATATTCATTCATCTCCGCTCCCTATTCTCAGTCGATCAAATGTGCGGAGACCGCGCAAGTAGAAGTCTATCAGTATATTGACGCGTGTGTCCCGGCGTGCCTTCAGCAAGTTGACACTCGGATGGCTCGTGTACTGTCGACGCATACGTGCAAAGTCGCGATGTGCCTTCACCACTGCTCCGGCATTGCGCCACTGCCCGCTCAACACAAATTTTGCCCACGCTATCGTGTCGAGTAGTCGTCGACGTAGCAACGTCGCGTCTCGGTCGCTGTCTGGCAAATTTTTGTGAAGCATCAGCAGATTGTTGCGGAAGTTGAGGTACACCTTGCGCGGATTGTTCGGTGGTAGCGAACCTCCGCCCAAGTGGTACACTCGCGCACTCGGCACCGCCCACAGGCTCTTGCCCATCAGCAAGATACGCCAGCACAGGTCTATCTCTTCCATATGCGCAAAAAATTCCGGGTCGAGTCCGCCGGCTTGCAGGTACAACTCGGTGCGCACCATCAGTGCCGCACCTGTTGCCCAGAACACCTCGCGCTCTTGGTCATACTGCCCGTGGTCTTCCTCGCACACATCGAAGATGCGACCACGGCAATACGGATAGCCATTGCGGTCGATAAAGCCGCCACACGCTCCCGCATACTCAAAGGTCGTGCTATGGCGATAACTCAGTATCTTGGGCTGGCAGCCTCCGGCTTCTTCATGCGTTTCCATAAACGTATACAAGGGCTCCAACCACCCCTCATCGGTGGCTACATCGCTGTTTAGCAACACTGTATATGGATATTGCGTCTCTTCTATCGCCTTGTTGTAGCCGCGTGCAAACCCGTGGTTGCGGTCAAAGCGTATGACCTCGACGCTCGGAAACTCGCGCGCAAGTATCTCCAACGAGTCATCTTCCGACCCGTTGTCGGCTACGATCACTCGCCCGAGGTCGCCCGGGGTAGTCGCCACTACTGCCGGCAGGTATTCGCGCAACAGGTGGCTGCCATTCCAGTTCAGTATTATCACCGCTACTGGTGGCATGCCCGGCTGATATCTATGTGTCGTTTCGTTCATTCTCTTGGTGTTACTTTGTGTTTCCAGCGCTTGTGGCTCCATAGCCATATCGAGGGATCTCGCTTGATGGTCGTTTCAAGCATCTTGCTGTACATTGACGTGATTTCGCCCTCGGGCAGGTCGTTCGGTTTCTCGGTTATCAGACGTGTAGTGATGCGATAATGTCCGCGGCTCACCTTCTCCATATCCCAGTATATCACCGACATATCCAACTTTCGCGCCAAGGTCTCCGTGCCGGTGATGACTGCCGTCGGATGTCCCATCAGTGTGGTGATATAGCCGGGGTCGCCGTGACTCGGATGCTGGTCGCTCATGAACCCGGTGATGGATATTGTGCCCGATTTGCGCAACATCAACAAGCGCCTCAACGCGGTTTTCTTGTCGATACTCTCCGAGCCGAAGCGGCTGCGGATTGCCAACATCAGCGCGTCAAATGTCGCTGAACGCAGCGGTCGATAGATTTGCGCAAATACTATGCCGTCGCTCTGCTTCAGTCGGGTATGCAGGCTTATCGATGGTGCCCATTCCCAATTGAAGAAGTGTCCGAAGTATACCACGATACTGCGACCGCGAGCCATCAAGTCGTCGATGATTTCCGTGCCGACAAAGTCCATCCTCTCCGACATCTCCTTGTCGCTGATATGCAGTAACTTGAGTGTCTCGATGAAGTTGTCGGTGAAGTTGTGATAAAATCGGCTCTCGATGCGGCGCAATTCTCGCTTGCTTTTCTCCGGGAATGATGTTGCGAGATTGTGACGCACTACTCCCAATCGGTAGCGCACCACGCGATGCAACACCACGGCGGCGATATCGCTCAGCACATACAACACGCCCAATGGCAGATGTGCCATTGCCTTGAAAGTCGATATCATCAAGTTTGCGCTCATACCATTCTGCCGATGAGGGTCTCTGTCTCGGGATTTACCGAGTCGATATGTACATTGACTATGGTGTTGTCGGTGCTTGTCGGTGCATTGCCGACCTCCACACGCAGGTAATTGTCGGTGAAGCCTGCCATCGGCTTGTCGGCATGAGGATGTTCCATCAGCACCGGGCGCACTGTCCCCACATAGCGGCTCGCAAACTCAGCCCACTTCGCCTCGCTTAATCGCAGCATCTCGTTGGTGCGTCGATGCTTCTCTTTGGGCTCTACGGCGCAGTCCAAGTCAAGAGCCCGGGTCCCCGGTCGCTCGGAGTAGGGGAAAACATGGAGCCGCGAGATATCAAGCCCCTCGATAAAGGCTCGCGATGCTGCATATCGCTCGGCGGTCTCGCCTCGTGCGCCTACTATCAGGTCGACTCCGATGAAGGCGTCGGGTATGCTCGTGCGTATGCGCTCGATTTTTGAGGCAAATAGTGCCGTATCATAGTGGCGGTGCATCAATCTCAGCACTTCGTCATTGCCCGATTGCAAGGGTATGTGGAAGTGTGGCATAAATGCTCGCGACCCGGCGCAGAAGTCGATGATTTCGTCGGTGAGCAGGTTTGGCTCTATCGACGAAATGCGATAGCGCAGTATGCCCTCGACCTTGTCCAGTTCGCGGATTAGGTCCAGGAAGTTATCTTCGCGCCCCTTGCCGAAGTCACCGATATTCACCCCGGTGATGACGATCTCGCGTCCACCGGCTGCCGCTGCCTCCTCGGCTTGTGTCACTAATTGCTCGATTGTGCCCGACCGCGACCGCCCCCGTGCCATCGGGATTGTGCAGTAAGTGCACCAATAGTCACAGCCGTCTTGTACTTTCAAAAAATATCGTGTGCGGTCGCCTCGCGAGCACGACGGACGGAAGGTGGTGATATCTCTCCACTCGCTCACCGCCTTGATGGGAGCGCGCTCGCTGATATAGCGGTCAATGAAGGTCAGCAAGTCGGCTTTGTGCTCGGCGCCGGCTACTACCACCACACCGGGCAACGATGACACCTCGTCGCTCTTGAGTTGCGCATAGCAACCGGTGACGATTATCGCCGCCTCGGGGTAGCGCTTGTAGTACGATCTTATCGCTTGTCGGCACTTCTTGTCGGCTTCCTCGGTTACGCTGCAGGTGTTGACAACTACCAAGTCGGGCGTCTCGCCTCCCGACACTCGTCGCACTCCGCGCTCTGCCAATTGGCTCGCTATGGTCGATGTCTCGGCAAAATTCAACTTGCACCCGAAGGTATGATACAAGGCTTTCAACCCACTGAATATGTTGGTGTCTATCATTTGCCGGGTGTATATTTGTTAATAATCGCGGCGATGTCGTGGGCGTCTTGCACCGACGTGCATCGCGATATGGGGAGCGATACCACTTCGTCGGCTATCCTCTCGGTGATGGGCAACGACAGTCCGCCCAAGGTCGAGGCATAGCAAGGTTGCTTGTGCGGTGGTGTGGCATAGTGCACATCTGTACCCACGCCCTGCTCGGCGAGATATGCCCTGAAGGACTCGCGATTGGAGGTCCTTACCACATATTGGTGCCATACCATATCTCCGGATTCGCTGTAAAGTGGCTTGCTAATAGCGTCGTTGTTTATCTCTCGCTCGTAGATAGCGGCAAGGCTTGCTCTGTGAGCGATTTCATCGTCGATATGTGCCAATTTGGTTGACAATATCGCCGCTTGGATAGGGTCGAGGCGGCTGTTCAAACCTATGTATATGTTGTGGTAGCGGCGGTCGCTGCCATAGTTGGCAAGTGCTCGCACTGTCGCGGCTAATTGCTCGTCGTCGGTGGTCACTGCACCGGCATCGCCCAGCGCGCCTATATTCTTGGTTGGATAGAAACTGAAGGCTGCGGCATCGCCCAAGGCTCCGGTTGTCTTGCCGTTGAATGTCGACCGTGCGCCTATTGCTTGGGCATTGTCTTCTATCAGTAACAAGCCATGGCGACGTGTCACGTCTACCATTTCGCTGTCGTGGCAGGCTCGCCCATACAGATGCACGGTCATCACGGCTCGCGTGCGCTCGCTGATTGCAGCCTCGATGAGCCGGCTATCGAGGTTGAGGGTGTCGTCGCTTGGCTCCACAAGCACCGGACTCAAGCCGTTGTCGCTCACTGCCAATATCGAGGCTATATAGGTGTTGGCGGGAACGATGACTTCATCGCCGGGGGCGAGGTGTCCCATCTCGATGTATGCCCTGAATATCAGGCGCAACGCATCTAATCCGTTGGCTACGCCCACTGCACACTGCACACCGGTCGCCGCGGCAAGGCGCTGCTCGAAGGCTTCGACTTCCGTCCCGCCGATATAGCGTCCCGAGTCTATCACTCGCAGCACCGCCGCCTTGAGTTCTTCCTCATAGGCTGCCGTGCTCGCTTTAAGGTCCAAAAACGGATATTTAATCTGCTCGCCCATCTTTGCACAGTTTGATGAATATGTCGTAGTCGCGAACATAATCAGCCTCGGAGAAACGCTCCGATGTCAGTACCAAGGCTACCGAGCCTCCCGAGAAGTTGTCCAAGGTGCGCCACAAGCCCCGAGGTATATACAGCCCGCGATAGGGGCGGTTGAGCGAGAAGCGTCGCTTCTCCTTCCCATCATCGATGACCACGTCAAAACTCCCCGTCAGGGCGACGATTATTTCTCTCGCCATATGGTGTGAGTGCCCCCCGCGGTCGGTATCGGCAGGCACGTCATACAGGTAGAATACTCGACGGATGTCAAAAGGCGCGTTGCCACCGTTCTCGGCAACGGTGAGCGACCCATTGGCATGTCGCTCGCGTGGCAACTCGATGATGCGGCAGTCGTCGACTGTCGACACTCCGTGTGCTCCGATGATATATTCACTTGTCGACATATTCCTTATATTCTTGATAATCTGCAATATACTCCTCGGCATCATAGGGCGATGATGCAAGCACCATCGCCACGGCATTGGTCGAGAAGTTGTCTATGCGACGCCATGTGCCCGGCTCTACCACCAATCCGTAGTCGCTGCGGCACAGGTGTCGGGTCGTTTGCTCTCTTCCGTTGTCGAGGTGCACGTCCATGCTGCCGCTCATCGCCACTATCATCTCGGTGGTGTGGCGCAAGGCTCGCCCGTATCGCTCGCGTCCTGCCGGTATATCATATATCCAATAGACGCGCTCGATTTCGAAGGGGCACACCCCCACGGCTCCGTGCTCGATGAATGACAGGTTGCCGCGAGCATCCTCGATCTTGGGTATCTTGATTAATTCGCTCATAGCAGATACAGGGGCTGGCAGCGTACCAAATAGTTGCGAGCGGTCTCCCATGGAATGTATAGGGTAGAGTCGTTGGGCTGTAGGGGCACCGGGCGTTCATTCAAGTCGACTCGCATGTAATACTTGCCCGACTCTTTGGCGCGGAACAAGATGAACTGCACGTTTGCCGACATCGGCACGATATTGAAGTCACACCAGTTGAGCCCGACGGTGTCAAAGTAGTTGGTCATGTAGTAGCACCCCTTGAGATGTATCAGCGACAACAAGGGCATCAAGGTCTCGGCATGTCCCCAGCGCAGGTGGGCGACTGTGGCATCAGTGCCCTCGATAAAGGCATCGGTGGTGGCGATGATGTCGCGCAACAGGGGTACTGCCACATCTTGCGGCACCACTGACACCGTGCTGCCGGCGCGCTGAAGGTATTGACGCAGATTGAAGCACGACCACAGCGCGTTGTATTCCTCCTTGCTCATGAAGCGTGTTGCCTCGGGGTCTATGCCTATGGCACGGCAGCCGGCGATGACATAGTACTCGGTGATTGCCAATTCGCGAGCCTCGGCTTCGTCGGCAAAGGGGTAGCGCTCGCCCAATGCCTTGCGTATCACCCCGGTGGGGCACATCTGCTCGAAATAGGCATCGTAGGTGGGCTTCCACACATACTCGCGACGGAAGTTGAGGTATTCCTCGTCGATATCAAAGGGGCGCATCAGCGGGTTGTTGACCCTGCCGGTCGATGTAGCGACGTTGATGCGGTTGTTCAGTCGGTCAATTTGGTGCAAGAAACTGTACATGCTCATCATGGCGCGTGGCGAGTACGACGACAATGCCTTGACCGTGCAGCCATCGGTGAACACCTCGCCCAGGTTGTACATCATGCGCGAGGCGATGGCGCGTTGCTCGGCGATGCCCAGCGAGTCGAGCGCTCCCCATTGGTTGGTGCTCCGCTCGATGACCAAGTCGTTCAGTCGTGCCAATTGACGCCCCACGGCAGTGATGGTGCCCAGCGAGTCGGCGCGTTGCAGGGCCTTCTTGAGTTTGAGGCTGTTGGCACTCGATGCCGGATAGCGCGAGCCGTGACGACCTACATGGTTGATAAACACAGGGGTCAACGAGTCGGGAAATACTGCCGGATTGACCTCGGTGGGGTATGGTGTTAATGAGCCCTCGCATTGGCGTACACTGTAATTGGTCGCCATCGGGTCGGCTGCCTTGGCGCTCAGCGCCAAGATTATTATCAATGCCGAAAAAATCTTCTTGCCCATATTAATTATATTGTCTATATTTGTCAACAAATTTAGCAATTATTTTTTATACATATATTATTGTGGAAGAAAAAAGCGACATACAAGCACAAATTGAGGCACTGGATGCGGTGATTGCTCGTGAGGCGACAGCCGAGGCTTACTATCAGCGTGGTCGCCTCCACTGGCGGGCGGGCAATCGTGGCGCCGCCATAAGCGATTACAACCGCGCCGTGGCGCTCGACCCGGACTCGCCGGCTGCCGAAGCACTCAAACTGTGCAACGAGATTATGGACTTCTACAACACCGACTTGTACAATCCTTAATCCTTCAACAACTCCAGGAACGACTCCATGTCGTTGATGCAGGTGTCGTCGCCCGAGCAGCGTGGCAGGTCCTTGGCGATGACTATGGCATCGGCAATCGCCTCGGGGGTGAAGTCCTCGGCTATGACGGCATTGGGACGCGACATCAATTGCTCGCGCGCGCCGGTGAAGTCGGTAGCCACGATGGGTGCCTCGAATATCTTCGCCTCGGCGATGGTGATGCAGTAGCCCTCGTGGAGCGATGGCTGCAGATACAGGTCGGCTTGAGCCATATAGGGGTAGGGGTTGATCTGCGAGCCGTAGAAGCGCACCATATCATCGATGCCCGACTCCACCGCCTGGCGGCGACAGTCGTACTCGGTGCGTCCGCCACCCACGATATGCAACACTGCCGTGATGCCCATCGCACGCAGGCGTGCAATGGCGGCAATTGCCAGTGAGTGACCCTTCTCGGGGTTGAGTCGTCCCACGGTGACGATGTTGAGGGCACCCTCGACGCGTCGGAATGTGCTGGGACGCAAGGCATCTTGCTTGACCACCTCGGGCGAGATGATGTTGCGGAAGGTCACCGTCTTGTCGGTGAGTTCGGGGAAGCGCTCGTTGAAGATACGGCGCCCGGTCTCCGAGACTATAAAGATGCGGTCGGCACTTGCCATAGTGTCCTTGATGGCTCGCGAGGAGTTGAAGCACTTGGACACGTCAAAGTGTATCCACATGGCGCGGCGGCGAGCCTTGATGTGGTGGCTCACATAATAGTCGAGATACTCGTGAGGCGAGGCATAGTTGACGGCGAGGTCAAATTCCATGCCCAGGGCGTCGTCGTTGCGCAACAAGTAGTGCGAGATAATCGACTTGTCGCCCTTGAGTTTGGACCGTACCCATGCGATAAAGCGCGGTATGGCACCGGCACGCAGGCGCAACAGGTCGTGGATAGTGCGCTTGATAGGATGCTCGATGAACGCGGCATTATTGAACAACGGGTCGATGGTGTGCAGGTGGATCCACTCTGGCAAATAACGGATAAAGCCACCCTCGGGTACGAAGAATGCAACGTGTACCTCGAGGTCGTCGTGGGGTAGGGCATTGAGCATGCCCAGGAAGGCTTTCTCAACGCCGCCGACGTTCATGCGATGGAGAGTAAAGAGTATCTTTTTCATTGTACGGGCGTATGTTTCTTGATTTTGAGGCGAACGAGAATTTCATGACGAGTGTCGCTGTCGATAGCCAATTTCCATGCCAGGGAGCCCATAACTATGGATGATACGGCAGTGACGGTCAACAGGTGGAGCCAAGAGGCGCCGAGACACATTGAGGCGATGTAGGCGATGACGGCAGCCGGGGCAACGATAGCCGCCGGGGTGATGACACCCTTGACGAAGAAGCGCCAAGGCGCGTATTGGGGCATCTGTCGCTTGAGGATGATGCTCACGGTGGCAATGAGGATGAGCATCACGACGATATGGACGGCATATACCACCCAAGGGCGGTGAGTGAGCCATAGCAAGCCCCACATGGAGGGTATCTCGAGCAGATAAATGATGCCTGTGATGATGCTCATGCGGGCGATGCGTCCGGTGGCATGGATGCCGCAGTTGATGGTGAAGATGACCAACTCGGCAGCCGCCGCAATGATAGTGAGGCGGCAGAAGGTGGCTGTGTAGGCAGGTACCTCGACCAGCCAGATGCCCAGCAGGAAGTCCATGCAGATGATTGCCGGCACGGCTATCAGCGACACCATCAACAGCGAGTATTTGGCGCAGTTAGCCATCAGACGTTGCATATATGCGAGGTTCTCGCCGGCATATTGCTGAATAATCTGCGGGCGGAATGCCGACAATATAGTGGTGCCGAATTGAGTAATGGCTCCGCTGACGGTGAGGTTGAGACCTACGGCGGCATTGAGAGCCGCGCCACCGAAGCGGTTGAGAATGTAAGGGATACTCTGCAGGCGCAGGCTGTAGCAGAGGTTGCCGAAGATATCGCTTGCCGAGAAGCCGAGGATGCCCTTGATGACATCGCGAGGCACGCGCCCGGAGATGCGACATTCGGCAAACTTGTTGCGTGCGAACAGGATATATGCGAGCATGGTGACAGCCGAGACGGCGAGCATGAGCCAAGCATACAAGATGAGGGTATCCCACGAGCCGGCTAACGCCAAGGAGAGGGCTACACCCAACTTGAGGATAGTGCTGACGAGGGTGATGACCGCCAAGGCGTCCATGCGCTCGTGGGCGATAATCGCCGCCATATAAGGCACTTGCACTATGGTGCACATACAGGCGAGGAGCGAGAGTTGGAAGGCATAATTGGCGGCATACATACGCGCCGGGTCGATGACCAAGCGCTCATTGACCAGCCACAAGCCGATAGTCTCGCCGGCGATGAGTACCAACAGGGCTATGCCACAGTGTATGAGAAAGGAGGCTCCGAAGGTGTTGTGGAGGCGGCTGTCGTTGCCGCGGCCCATCTCGTAGTTGAGGAAGCGTTGAGTGGCACCAGCCATGGTGCCGTTGAGGAAGGCAAAAATGGTGACGATGCTCCCGACGACATTGTAGATGCCGAAATTGTCAACACCGAGCATCTCCAGGACCACTCGCGAGGTGTAAAGCGAGATGCCTATGGTGAGCAACATCCTCACATATAGGAAAGCGGAGTTGCGGGCGATGCGTCGGTCGTTGGCAGTTGTCATGAGAGGAGGGTAGGTGCCTTTTCACCATCGCGAACAGGGGGTAATTCGAAGCCGCCGATATTGCGCTTGTCGTTGAGGACCACGGCGGCAAAAGCCAGACCTACCAAAATCAAAGAGTCCTTACGTATTAAGCCCTCCATGCCACTAATGCCTATGATGGCAAACAGACATATTGTGGACAGGAATAGTCCTGAGTGGGGTAACTTCCTTATTGACAGCCACATAAATACAAAGAATAAGATGTGGACTATCAAGCCGAGAATGCCTATATCGAGAACAATCTGGAAGGGAACGCTCTCAACGCCGGTAGCGACTTCATCGGCAACCTCCGGGTTGTTATATAGTTCGTTTTCAATGATATACTTAGTGCTGGTAGTGCGCACACGGTCGAGGAAACCGAGCCCTATCCATTGGCGGTCATACTTGTATAGCAATTCGAGTTTAGGAATAATCTGAGCGCCACGTCCGGTGCCCAGTTGAGCGAGTGTTTCCTCATCATTCTCGTCGAAGAAGATGATTTGGTCGATTTGCGACTTGATACGCAGTGCACTTGATGTAGTCTCAATACCATCCTCACCATCGGCATTAGTTACAGTCACTTCGCCCATAGTGCCATCAATAAAGTACAAGGCAGTCATTGCAACGATGAAGCCAATGGCATAAAACATCAACTGTCGAGCCTTGGCACGACACATGATGAAACCAAGCACAAAGGCAATAGTGAATGTGAATGTGCGACATACCACCATAGCACCGGCAATCAATGCCCATTGCCACCAGGTGATTTTGAAGATTTTTGCCAGTGGATAAGCGGTAAGCATGAGAATATAGATACCGGGCGGCCAGCGGCGAGGAAATTCAAAACTGAGTATATCGATACGAGGATTGTAGAATACCGAGAAGGCGTCGAAAGTAGCCCAAGAAATGTCGTATGGGAGGAAGAACATACCACCCATAATTGCACAGTCGATGATATAGTATGCGCAGAAGATGAAAGCGTATACCAGAAGGTGGCGGAAGAATATGCGTATGTCAAACTCTTGTCCGGAGAAGATGATGAAAGGGACAAAGAGGTATATGATTGACATATAGTTAATGATGCCGGTGAGCTGCACCGAGAATCGTTCCTCACTCTGCATCACGAAATACAGGATGCCCAGCAGGTATAGCAAGCAAATTGCGAGGGTCTTTTTAATGACGAAATTTTTGCGCAGAATGGTGATGGCTGCAATGCTGAGCAACATTGGAACGAAGAGCGGATAACCGAAGACGTCAAAGGGGTTGTAGAGCGAGTATCCGCCGAGGAGGATGGTGAGTTGAATGATGAAGTCGTACTTGTCGTGGCGGAAGCGGTTGAAGAGGATGAGTGGGACAAATAAGTAGCCGAGAGGGAACTTCAACCCGAGCATCGACATGGAGAGCATAAACAACAAGGGCCAAGTCCAGTCGCTGCGAGTGAGGGCGAGCGGCTCGAGTGACGACTTTTTTGTGTCGTTGTCGGCGTTGATGCTTAGTGCTTTGTTTATCATGCTCTTACAATACGATAAGCCCGCCGCTTGTGGTGGCAGGGCTTATCGCAGAATATCATTGATTAATATGTTTTGTCTCCTTTTTTGTGTTGATAGCCATAGGATTTTTTGCTCTTGGTGCCGTTGACGGCAACAGCGAGTTTCTTGAGTCGTCCGCTCTCGTAGATTTCATCGATAGCATCGATGTCGCTTGTAGATGTGACGTTTAGACGAGTTACATATATGGTAGCGTCGGCTATGCGGTTGAGTGTGAAAGTATCGCTGACGAGACCCACGGGAGCGCTATCGACGATGATGTAGTCATAGGACTTGCGAATCTCGGCGAAGAGAGCGTCGACCTTAGCCGAAGCAAGGAGTTCGGCGGGGTTGGGCGGGATGGGACCGGCGAGAATTACGTCGAGAGCGGGAAGGTCGGCGACGGGCTGTTTATTGATGATATCGTTGAGGTTCACATTACTCTGCGAGAGGTAGTTGGTGAGACCCAAGCCATTGTTGATATCGAGGTAAGAGCCAATCTTGGGGGCACGGATATCCATACCGACGAGGAGGACACGCTTGTTGAGCATCGCCAGGGAGGCAGCGAGGTTGATAGAGATGAAAGTCTTGCCCTCGCCCGAGGAGGATGAGGTGAGGAGGACGACCTTGTCTGTCTCGCCGTTGAGGATGAAGAGCAAGTTGGAGCGCATGAGGCGGAACAACTCTGTGGCGGTAGAAGTGTCGGTGGAGCTGACCACGAGTTGCTTGTCGGTGTCGACGGTGCACATTTCGCCGACGATGGGAGCAGAGGTGCGGCGCTCGATTTCGGTGCGGGACTCAATGCGGTTGCGGATGAGTTTGAGCAAGTAGAGATATACCGGCGGGAGGCACAGACCGATGAGGAAGAAGATGAATAGGATGACCTTAGTGCCGGCGCCGAGGGGCTCCTTGAGGGTGTAAGGAGCGTCAACAATCAAGCCCTTAGGCACGGCGTTGGCAAGGAGCATGGCATTCTCCTCTTGTTTCTGACGGAGGAAGAGGTAAAGTTCTTGCTTGACTTGCAATTGGCGTTGCATATCGAGGACTATGCGTTCTTGATCGGGAACGTTGCTGAGACGTCCGTAGTTATTCTCGACTTGACGCTTGAGGTCGCGAACCTGGAGTTGAACGTTGTCGTAGTTCTGGTTTGCGGCAGCGATGATATTAGAGCGCATAGCATCAATTCTGGTATTAATCTTGACAACAGTGGGGTTGTCTTCGCTGACGGTGCGGAGGAGGTCTTGACGCTCAACGAGCAGGTTGTTGTACACATTGATTACCTCGGCGAGAGCATCAGACTCGACGAGGGTAGGAATAATCTCGTAGCGATTGTTGGGGTCTGAGACGAAGTCGCGAGTGATGCGTAGGATTTCGAGGGTGGTCTGCGCAGCGAGGAGGCTTGCTTCAAGTTGACCACGCTTAGCCATCTGGAACTGCGACTCGGCGCGTACATCGATGATGCCATGGCTTTCCTTGAACTGTTGGATATCGCTCTCGGCATCGGAGAGGTCAGTGCCGAGGAGAGCGAGTCGTTCGTCGATAAACTCGGCGGTTTTCTGTCCTTGGAGGTTCTTCTCGCGGATGCCGCGCTCGTTATATTTGTCGATAATGTCTTGCAACATCATTTCGCCCATCACGGGGTTGGGAGTGTTATATCCCATCTCGATGACGTTGGACTTTTTGTTGGCGATTTCGACGGATATTTCCGGGGCAATATCCTCAGCAGCAGCGTGGTAACCTGTGACGAGGATGGTCGAAGTGACATCCTTGCCGGGGACGTAGTAGTCTGTGGTAGCGACGGTAAATTCGCCGAAATTGGTGTTGAAGGTGTGAGGGAGCGAGACGTTCTTGACCTTCTCGATAGTTCCGTATTTGCCTTTAACCTTGATATCGGCGAGACCTTCCTCGTTGATGCTTACCTTGAAAGAGACGACCGACTTGAGGGTGTCGACGATGCCTGCGGCAGGAATAACGTCGATGGGATAGTCGGGGTAAGAGAGGTCGCTCTTGAGGAATCCGGTCTTGACATAGTGAGTGCGGTTAAGCCCCAAGTCGCGCACGACCTCGCGGTAGAGAGAGTGAGACGAGAGGACAAAAATCTCGTCGTCGACATAGCCGGAGGAGCCAAAGAGCCCGCCGAGCCCACCGAGTGAAGCCATGGGGTTGGAGTCTTCCTGTTGGATAAGGAGGTTGGCGCGCACGCCGTATTTGGTGCGAGTGACGCGGCAGAAGAGGAGCCCGAGGATAACACAAGCCACCACTGATATCGCGAAAAGATACCAGTGGGAGATGTATGTTTTGAAGAGACCGCGAAGGTCAATAAGGTCGGAATGAGTACGCTTCGCCATTATTATTAGGTAGATTTATTTTACTGTAAGTGCGATTACTAAAGAAGCGATAACAGATGCGGCGCTGACGATTGTGGAGATGACAGTCAGTTTGTATGCGTTATCTTGGTTATAGCGAGAGTTTGCTTGACGAATTTCGTTGGGAGCGACGTAGATGTAGTCGTTCTGTTGCAGGTAGAAATAAGGCGAGGTGAGTAAGTCGGAGGAGTTGAGGTCGAGGTGAGCGAAGACGCGCTCGCCGTCGTGTTCGCGGATAATGAGGATGTTAGAGCGCTCGCCATAAGGAGTTAGGTCGCCGGCAGCGCTGAGAGCATCGAGGATGCTGAAGCGGTTGCGACGCACTTGAATAGTTGACGGACGGCTGACTTCACCGGCAACGACGACTTGGAAGTTGATAAGTTCGACGCGAACGATGGCATCGGAGACATCTTGTCGGACGATGTTGGTGATGTGCTGCTGTAACTGCTCGGTGGTGAGGCCTTTGGCTTGAATAGTGCCGAGAACGGGGAGGTGTATATTTCCCTCGGTGTCAACGATATAGGTCTGTTGACGAGGAGTTGTAGAGATGTCCAATTCCTCGCGAGTAGCGGGGTTGGACAAGGGCACGTTGTAGTGAGCAGTTGCAGCGGGCTTGGATGAAGTGATGGTGATGAGCAATTCATCATCAGCCTTGATGGTGGGCATATAGTTAGCCGATTCAATGACACCGGAACTGATGGAGTCGAGGTCGGTGAAATAGGGCAACTGAGTCTTTGTCGAGGAGCAGGATGCTAATGTTGCTGCAGCAAAAAAAGCAAGTGCAATCGTCTTAATCTTCATTATATATTGGTGCTTGTAAAAATTCTTATTTATAGTATAACGCAAGTGACGCTGAAATATTGTGAGAAGTTGAAAAACTTGTTATAAACCTAAGGTAAGCGAGGAAAGGAGTTTTGATAATTTTAACACTTTGATAATACCGCAAGTTGCTGACACAATAGCGACTGCGATAAAAAAGGAGATAAGAGAAATAGGGATGAAAGCCGGGAGCATAGGGGTGATAAAAGTGTCGATACCCGGGATATGGAAGATGAGAAAGTAGTGGAGGAGGTAAATTCCGAGGCTGTTACGACCAAGGAAGCACCATATGCGAGCGAATGAGCCGGGGTTATTGTGAGAGAATTGAGAATCGGACCATGGCTTGATGGCAGCGATGGCAATTATAGCAATCATAGGAGCGGCAATGTATCGACTGAGGCTAACGATGAGGTAACTGAGTGAGTCGGCATTGGCGATGATAGCGAAGTGACAGGCGAGGATGAGAATTGCAATTGTGATAGCTATATTGCCTGATGTAAGTCGATTGAAAGAGTCTTGGTGGAGACGCGCAATGGCGCCGATGAAGAATGGGAAGGCATAGCAACCGACATTTGTGAGGCAAAAAGCTCTGTCGAAATCGGGGAGTACGTGCCCGGCAGCGAGGAATGCAAAAGCGACGAGGAAAGAGAATGTAACTTGGAGCCAAATGCGATGTAGGCGCATTAAAACACCGCGTAATAGCGCGAAGATGAGAATAATCTCAAATAGGACGATTGTGAACCAGTAGCCTTGCTTGGATGTAGAGAACCAGAACCACGAGAGAGAGACGTCTTGATGACCGCGTCCCAAGTGGTTGAATGCCAGCATATATAGTGAGCCGACGACGATAGTGGGGATGATTAGTTGGACAAACCGACGTAGAATGTTTGGGCATACACACTTCCCACGGTCATCAATCTTGGCAGAGAACCAACCGCTGATGAAGAAGAAGAGCGGCATATGGATCGAAGCGATGATGCAAAAAGGTAGACACTTGTCCATATTGTCCATACCGAAGAGAATAACATGCCCCATCACTACCAATAGGATAGCGATACCCTTGATGATATCGAAGTGGTGAAGGCGAGTAGAAGGAGTGTTGGTCATAATCATAGATATGCCCCGGAGGGGAGTCCGGGGCATTGGGTTGAGTTAAAAGATGCTAATTAATTGACGCGGAAACGGTCGATGCCCTCGAGGAGGAATGCGACGGACTGGCGAGCGGCAGCCAATCCGGCGTTGATGTTAGCCTCGGCGGTTTGAGCGCCCATCTTCTTTGGGGTGAAGAAAACGCGCCCGGGGCAAGCCTGCTCGAGAGCCTCGGCATTGTTGGGACGAACGTCGGCAACGTAGCGGAGGTCGGAGCGGTCGGCGAGAGCGCGAGCCAAACCGTCCTCGTCGATTACTTCGCGACGAGCGGTGTTGATTAGGACACCATTCTTGGGCATGGTGGCAATGAGTTCATATCCGATAGAGCCGATGGTCTCGGGAGTGGCGGGGATGTGAATCGAGACGAATTGATTGCCCGAGTAAAGAGCCTTGATGTCGTGGACCGGGGTAACACCGGCATCGGTGAGGACCTCGTCGGGGCAATAAGGGTCGAGCGCCTCGATGGTCATACCGAAGCCCTTGGCGATGCGAGCGACGTTGCGGCCTACTTGTCCGAAGGCTTGGATGCCGAGTTTTTTATCTTTGAGTTCGAAGCCGCTGGTGCCGTTGTACATGTTGCGGGCAGCCATGACAGTCATGCCGAATACCAATTCGGCGACAGCGTTGGAGTTCTGCCCGGGAGTATTTTCGACAACGATGTTGTGCTCGGAAGCGGCTTTAAGGTCGATGTTGTCGTAACCGGCGCCTGCGCGGACGATGACCTTGAGGCGAGGAGCGGCAGCGATGACCTCGGCGTCGATTTTGTCGCTGCGGACGATGAGAGCATCGGCGTCGGCGACAGCGGCGAGGAGTTGTGCGCGGTCGGTATATTTCTCGAGGAGGACGAGCTCGCAGCCGGCTTGTTCAATGACCTCGCGGATACCCTTGACAGCAACGGGTGCAAAGGGTTTCTCGGTGGCTACTAATATCTTGTGCATGGTGTATCAGAGTTTGTATTCAAAGTCTTTCATAGCCTCGGTGAGGACGCGGACAGAGTCGATGGGGAGGGCATTGTAGAGCGAGGCGCGGAAGCCGCCGACAGAACGGTGGCCCTTGATGCCGACGATGCCACGCTCGGCGCAGAACGATACGAAGTCGGCTTCGCGATCCTTAAATTCGGGTTTGAGGACGAAGCAAACGTTCATGATAGAGCGGTCGCGGGGGTCGGTGACGGTGCCTTCGAAGACCTTGCTGTTGTCGATAGCGTCGTAGAGGAGGGCAGCCTTCTCGAGGTCGCGGCGTTCGAGTTCCTTGAGCCCGCCGAGTTGCTTGTAGTAGCGGAGAGTCTGGAGCGCCGAGAAGATGGGGAGCACGGGAGGAGTGTTGAACATCGAGCCCTTCTTGATGTGAGTGCGGTAGTCGAGCATGGTGGGGATGGGGCGGTCGACCTTGCCGAGGGCGTCGTCGCGGACGATGACGAGGGTAACGCCAGCCGGGGCGAGGTTTTTCTGAGCGCCGGCATAGATGGCGATATATTTGGAGAAGTCAATTTCGCGGGAGAAAATATCCGAGCTCATGTCGGCAATCATGGGGCAGGGTACGTCGGGGTCTTGACGGATCTCGGTGCCGTAGATGGTGTTGTTGGAGGTATAGTGGAAATACTGGGAGTCGGGAGCGACTTTCCAGCCACGAGGGATGTAAGTGTAGTTATCCTCCTTGGAAGAAGCGACGACGTCGACTTCGCCGAAGAGGCGCGCCTCCTTGATAGCGTTGGAAGCCCAGGTGCCGGTGTCGAGGAAAGAAGCCTTGGTAGAGAGGAAGTTGTAGGGCATCATGCAGAATTGCATGGAAGCGCCGCCACCAAGCCAGAGGACAGAGAAGCCCTCAGGGATATTGAGGATTTCCTTGACCAGAGCGGTAGCTTCGTCAATGACAGCTTGAAATTCCTTGCTACGGTGTGAAACTTCAAGTACCGACAATCCGGTGTTGGCAAAGTTGATGATTGCCTCGGCGGTGTTTTTGATGGTATAATCGCTCAGGATCGAGGGCCCGGCGTAAAAATTGTGTTTCTTCATACCTACAATAATGTTTAGGTGTTAGTAATAGTCTTTCGTGGCAAAATTAGGCAAACAAATTGGGATAACCAATAAAAATGACGAAATTTTTTAGAAAAATTATAGAAAGGGGGAAAAGTTGCGTTTTTTTCGTTAACTTTGCCAAAAAATTAGGAGACTATGACAGATACACATTCAACCCAACCATTTGACCCGCGGCGCACAGAGCGTCGAGTGTGGGTACCCGATAATGTGAGCAACACATTTAATAATAGTGAGACGGTTCCGTTCAACGAGGATCCGATGCAGCCGTCGCATGGCTATAGCGACTCAAGGAGCAAGAAAGGGTCGTCGTGGCTGTGGATAATCTTGGCGATGGTATTGGTTGCCGGCGGCGTGTGCGCATGGTATTTCCTTGTATATAGCAAGGATGCGAGTGACGTAGAGGAATTGGTCGTTGATGACGACGAGCCGAGTGCATATGACGAATTGGTAGAGGCAGATGATGTAGATGCCTCGGAGTATTCCCCTGCAGTAGAGACCGAGGCACCTGCTGTATCGACTCCGGTGCGCACCACTACTCCAACTCCGGCACGGGTATCGACCCCGGCAGTGACTCCCCAGCCGGCGCGACCGACACAGTCAATAGATGATGAGCCGGCACCGTCGACACCACAAACGCCGGCACAACCGTCGCGTCGTGGCGGTCAAACAATAGATGATGACCCACCGACACGCCGCCAGCAGATGGATTGATTACCATTCGATTGAGAAACTAACGCGAGGTGTCGGTGCCGATATCGGCGGATGAACCTTGCAGATAGATAACTTCCCTGAGGTGACCTTGGGGAAGTATTTTTTTATAGCCTCGAGGATGCGAGCGGCGGCATGTTCGATGAGCATCATCTCAGCGGAGAGGACATTCTTGACGATGTCGACGACCTCGGCATAGTTAATGGCGGAGGTGATGTTGTCGGAGCGCATAGCCTCGGCGGCGTCGTAGTAGAGACGGATAGAGATGAGGAACTCGTTGCCTATGAGACGTTCGCGCGCCATCACCCCGATGGGGGCGATGACGCGTAGGTCAGTGATGTCAATGTAGGTGAGCATGGTGGGTCAGCGACGGCGAGATTTGGAGCGTTGAGCCTTGCCTTTCTTGGTGGGTTTGGATGGCTTTGCAGCCTTAGTGGGGGTGTAGGCGAGGTCGGCGAGTCGGCGGGGCGGATTTTTCTCGTCGACGATGACGAGGTCGAGTTGCTTGCGGTCGAGGTTGCAACGAGCGACTTGTACCTTGACGTTGTCGCCGAGGCGGTATCGGTTGTTGCGTCGCCGCCCGACGAGGCAGTAGTTTTTCTCGTCGAAGTCGTAGTAGTCGTCGGCGAGGTCGCGGACTGGGACGAGCCCCTCGCACTTGTTGTCGTTGATTTCGACGTAGAGCCCCCACTCGGTGACGCCTGAGATGACGCCGTCGAATACTTCGCCGAGGTGGTCGTTCATGTACTCGACTTGCTTGTATTTGATTGAAGCACGCTCGGCGTTGGCGGCGAGTTGCTCTTGGTTGCTGGAGTGCTTGCAGAGGTCCTCGAGGCGCTCGATGTTGACCGATCTGCCGCCGTGGAGGTACCGCTCGAGGAGACGGTGAACCATCATGTCGGGGTAACGGCGGATGGGCGAAGTGAAGTGGGTGTAGTAGTCGAAGCCCAGTCCGTAGTGCCCGATGTTGTTGGTGGTGTAAATAGCCTTAGCCATGGCACGTACGGCGAGAGTGGCGAGGAGGTTTTCTTCGCCCTTGCCCTTGATGTCGACAAGCATGCGATTGAGCGAGCGGTTGACGTCGTGGGAGTTGCCGGATGTGCGGAGGCGGTAACCGAATGTTTTGGAGAGCTTGGCGAGGTCCTCGAGTTTGCCGGGGTCGGGCATATCGTGAACGCGATAGACAAAGGATTTGCCTTTTTTCTTGCCGGCGAGAGTGCCGACAAAGGTGGCGACGGCTCGGTTGGCGAGGAGCATAAATTCCTCGATGAGTTTGTTGGCGTCCTTGGACTCCTTGAAGTAAACGTCGATGGGGTGTCCTTTTTCGTCGATTTCGAATCGCACCTCGACGCGGTCAAAGTCGACTGAGCCGTTGTCAAATCGCTCCTTGCGGAGGATTTTGGCGAGGCGGTCGAGGGTAAGAATTTCGTTGGCGAAGTCGCCTTGACCGGTTTCTATCACTTGTTGTGCCTCCTCGTAGGTGAAACGGCGGTCGGAGCGGATGACAGTACGTGCGATGTTGTGGCGAATGACTTTGCCCTTGTCGGTCATTTCGAAGATGACCGAGAAGGTGAGTTTATCCTCGTCGGGACGGAGGGAGCAGATTTCGTTGCAGAGGTGTTCGGGGAGCATGGGGACGACGCGGTCGACGAGGTAGACTGATGTGGCTCGGTCTTGCGCCTCGCGGTCGATGATGGTGTCGGGCTTGACGTAGTGGGTTACGTCGGCGATGTGGACGCCGACTTCCCAGTTGCCGTTGGGAAGGCGGCGGATAGAGAGGGCGTCGTCGAAGTCCTTGGCGTCCTTTGGGTCGATGGTGAAAGTGGTGACGTCGCGCATGTCGAGGCGGCGGCTTACCTCGTCGTCGGTGATGTCGGCATTGATGCGGTCGGCGGCTTTCTCGACAGCCGAGGGGTAGCGGTATGGCAAGCCGAACTCGGCGAGGATAGCGTGTATCTCGGTGTCATTTTCGCCGCTCTTGCCGAGGATGTCGACGATCTCGCCGGTGGGGCAGTTGGAGTCATCGCGCCAATCGACGATGCGGACGATGGCTTTGTCGCCGGTAGTGCCGCCGTGGAGGTGGCGACGGTCGATGAGGATGTCGGTGGCGAGGTATTTGGAGTCGGGTGTGAGTAGAGCGTAGTGCTTGTCGACGCGGAGTGTGCCGATGAAAGTTTGGTCTTTTTTCTCGACGATTTCGTTGACGATGGCTTCGGGTTCGCGACCTTTGACGCGAGCGGCGATGGTGACGAGGACACGGTCGCCGTTGAGGGCGTGCATGGAGTTGCGCTCGGCGACGAAGATTGCCTCGTCGTCATCGTCGAGGATAACGCTGTTCTTGCCGTTGCGGAGTCGGACGAAGGTGCCCATTGCGGTGATGGTGTGAGTGGGGACCTTGTATTTGCCCGGGGCGACCTCGACGATGTTGCCATCAAAGGCTTGTTCGGCGAGGTAAAGAGCGACGGCTCGTTGTTGAGCGGGGGCGGTGAGCCCGATAGCGGCAGATACTTGCTTGTAGTTGAAGGTTTTGTTGCCGATGCCGACGATGTAAGCTTCGACGGCTCCGCGCATCATAGTTGTTTCGGCTGAGGTACGTTTGTTTTTTGCCATATCAATAAAGGATAAATTATAACCCGTGTCGAGGGCGACACGGGTTATAGTGTGTTATGCATCAATGTTAGCGTAAGTGGCGTTAGATTCGATGAAGTCGCGACGTGGACCGACATCTTCGCCCATGAGCATTGAGAAAATGCGGTCGGCTTCGGCGGCATCGTTGATATTGACTTGCTTGAGGATGCGGTGCTCGGGACTCATGGTGGTATCTCGGAGCTCGACGTCGCTCATTTCGCCGAGACCTTTGTATCGGGTGACGGTTGTCTTGCCGGGGTGGGAGTCGATGAAAGCTTGGCGCTGTTGCTCGTTCCAGCAATATTCTTCGGCTTTGCCGCAGCGGCACTTGTAGAGAGGCGGTGTGGCGAGGTATAGGTATCCTTGCTCGATTACCGGGCGCATGCGACGGAAGAAGAAAGTCATGAGGAGTGTGGCGATGTGAGCGCCGTCGACGTCGGCATCGGTCATGATGATGACCTTGTGGTAAGCGAGCTTGGAGATATTGACGGCTTCCTTGTCTTCATCGGTGCCCATGGTGACGCGGAGCGCACGGAAGAGGTTGGTGATTTCCTCGTTCTCGAAGATTCGGTGCTTCATAGCCTTCTCGACGTTGAGGATTTTGCCACGGAGGGGGAGGATGGCTTGGAATCGGCGGTCGCGGCCCTTCTTGGCGGTACCGCCGGCGGAGTCACCCTCGACGAGGAATATTTCACATTCCTCGGCGATGCGGGAGGAGCAGTCGGCGAGCTTGCCGGGGAGACCGCCGCTCCACAGGGGAGTTTTGCGGAGGACTTTCTCGCGGGCGGTGCGAGCGGCGTGGCGTGCTTGGGCGGCGAGGATAACCTTCTCGACGATGGCTTTGGCTTGCTTGGGGTGCTCCTCGAGGTATACCTTGAGCGCGTCGGATACGGCTACCTGGACGGCGCCCATGACCTCGTTGTTGCCGAGTTTGGTCTTGGTTTGACCCTCAAATTGAGGTTCGAGGACCTTGACGGAGATTACGGCGGTGAGACCCTCGCGGAAGTCGTCGCTGGTGATTTCGACCTTGGCGTTCTTGAGGAGGTTGTTGTCGTCGGCATATTTTTTGAGGGTGAATGTCAAGCCGCGGCGGAAGCCGGTGAGGTGAGTGCCGCCCTCGATGGTGTTGATGTTGTTGACGAAGGAGTAGATGTTTTCGTTGTAACTATTGTTATATGTGAGGGCAACTTCGACGGGGACGCCTTGGCGCTCGGTGTTGAGGTGTATGACGTCGTTGATGAGGGATTCCTTGGAGGAGTCGATGTATTGGACGAAGTCGCGGAGTCCGTCGGCAGAGTAGAAAGTCTCGGAGAGAGGCTCGGTGCCG
Source organism: uncultured Bacteroidales bacterium (assembly GCA_945829225.1). Lineage (GTDB taxonomy): Bacteria > Bacteroidota > Bacteroidia > Bacteroidales > Muribaculaceae > CAG-873. The sequence continues at coordinate 120,754 of CALZTY010000001.1, forward strand.
TCATCGACGCGTAGGTCGGTGAGGGTGAGGGTGATGCCGGCGTTGAGGAAAGCGAGGTGGCGCAGGCGGGTGGCGAGGGTGGGGTAGTCGTAGACGGTGACGGTGAAGATGGTGTCATCGGGTTTGAAGGTGATGATGGTGCCGGTGTGGTCGCTGTCGCCGATTACCTTGAGCTCGGAGGTAGCCTTGCCACGGGAGTATTCTTGCATATAAGCCTTGCCGTTGCGGTGAACTTCGGCGCGGAGATAGGTGGAGAGGGCGTTGACGCAAGAGACGCCGACGCCGTGCAAGCCACCGGAAACCTTGTAGGAGCCTTTGTCGAACTTGCCGCCGGCGTGAAGGACGGTGAGGACTACCTCGAGGGCGCTCTTGTGCTCCTTCTCGTGCATGTCAACGGGGATACCGCGGCCGTCGTCGACCACGGTGATGGAGTTGTCCTTATTGATAGTTACGTTGATGTTCTTAGCGTATCCTGCAAGGGCCTCGTCGATAGAGTTGTCGACGACCTCGTATACGAGGTGGTGGAGACCCTTGGCTGAAATGTCTCCGATGTACATAGCCGGGCGTTTGCGCACGGCTTCCAAGCCCTCGAGGACTTGGATTTTATTCGCATCGTAATTCTCGGTGTATTCTGCCATTGTTAATGCTTATAATCTTTGTTTTTTACTTTGCAAAGGTACGAAAAAATAAGCACGTGGGCAAGTGTGCGAGCGAATAAAAGTGAGAAAAAAACGAGGGGATAAAATCCGATAAAATGGAGATTTTAACACTTTGAAATCCGATAAAAGGGCAAAAAAATGTTAAAATAATCCGATAACCGGGAGGATTAGAAGGGCTTGCGGTACTTGGAGTCGGAGGCGTCGTCGAGGATGCTGAGGTATGATGTGTAGCGAGAGGAGGCTACTAAGCCGCGGTCGAGGGCGTCGAGGACGGCACAGCCGGGCTCGTGGGTGTGTGTGCAGTTGCCGAAGCGGCATTGAGCCGACAGGGTGAAGAGTTCGGGGAAATAGTGAGCGACTTGGTATTTGTCGAAGTCGATGGTGCCGAAGCCTCGAACACCGGGAGTGTCAATGATGCGTCCGCCACCGGGGAGGTTGTAGAGTTCGCTGAACGTGGTGGTGTGCATGCCGGTGTCGTGGACGGCGGAGATTTCGGCTGTGCGGAGGTCGAGCCCTGGGATGAGGCTATTGATGAGTGTGGACTTGCCCACGCCTGAGTTACCGGAGAAGAGGGTGATTTTGTCGCAAAGGTACTCGCGGAGGGTGTCGATGCCCTCGCCGGTGACCGCCGAGAGGCGCATCACGGGATAGCCAATCGAGGTGTAGAGGTATTCGACGGCATCGAGTAGGGCGAGGACGTCGGGGTCGGTGAGAAGGTCAACTTTGTTGATGACTATGAGGGCGGGGACGTCGTAAGCGCCGGCGGTGGCGAGGAATCGGTCGATGAATGTGGTGGACGTGGTGGGGTGAGCCAGGGTTACGACGAGCATGGCGCAGTCGACATTAGCGGCGATGATGTGCGCCTCCTTGGAGAGGTTGCTGGCGCGGCGAATGATGTAGTTGCGGCGGGGCGAAATGTCGGTGATGAAGGCAGTGCCGTCGGGAGCGGGGGCACCGATGGAGACGTGGTCGCCTACAGCGACGGGATTGGTGGTGCGTATGCCGCGGATGCGGAAATTGCCTTTAATCTTGCAATTCACCTCGGGGGAGCCGTCGTCGGGAGCGACAACGTAGTGCGAGCCGGTGTTGCGGATGACGATGCCCTGCATAGTTGTCAGATGCGCTCGACGTCGGTGGCGCGGAGCCAAGCCGGTGTTGAGCCGTTGAGTCTAACTTTGTAATAGCGAGGTGATACGGGGTCGTCGGGAGTGGCGATGGAGTCGATAATCTTCACTTTGGTGCCCTCGTGGATAGGAACAACCTTTTCGGTCTGCTTGGGTTGTCGAGGTGAGGAGTTGAGCATAGTCGCCGGGGATGTGACGATAGCCTCGCTGTGGTCGTTGATGCGCGCGCGGGCATCAGATGCGACGATGAGCATATAAATCACGACGAAAACCAAGATGATGCCACCGAAGAAGCCCACCTTGCGGAGCAAGACGTTTCCCGAGAAGATGTACAGGGCGACGGCGGCACATAGGACGATAAAGGATATGAGGGCAACCCACGCCCAAGTGTTGGCGCTAAATGTGCATACTACATCGCGATGTAAGTTGCCGAAGAACGAATTGCCGTCCTCGATTTTGTCCTGGAGACGCGCCTTGACAAAGGCTAAGTTGGCGCGAGCGTCCTCGTTGGTGGGGTCGACGCGCAGGGCTCGCTCGTAGTTGAGGATTGCTTGAGCGACATTGCCGCGGCGGTAGTAGGCGTTGCCGAGGTTGTAATAGACATCAGACGAGGCACCATACTCGGCGAGGACTTGAGTGTATAGTGATATAGCCTCGCCGTATTGCTCGTTGTTGTATGCCGAGTCGGCGAGAGCGGGCTCAACGGCTCGAGCAGTTGAGCAGAAGAGTAATATGCTGAAAATCGAGAGGATAGCGTTCTTCATAATTAATTATTTTTAACCTTGACATCTTCAATAGCCTTGACGGCATTCTCGGCGCGGGCGAGGATATCAGCCATCGCCTCGTCGGAGCCGGAGGGAGTAAATCGAGCCATCTCGCACTCGCCAAGGACGTTGATAACCGAGTTGACGGTAGTGTCGTCGACGCCAAATGCCGTGAGACGTTCGGCGATGACATCGCTGATGAGGTTGGATGGCGGGATGCCCAATTTATCGCCTATGTACCCTTTGAGTGCCTTGGCTAATTCGTCGTAGAATTGCTCGGGACGGCGTTGTTTCATGAAGGAGCGTGAAGCCTTGAAGCGCTTGGCGACCACGCGCCCGGCACGAGCCAATCGGCGCCCGGCGACATCGGCAGCGCGACGCACATGGCGGCGATAAATGATAATCACAGCAATCAGCGCGATGAAAGCCACGATGAAGGTCATCACGTACCATGTGGAGCCGAAGATGGGCTGAGGTGCCGTAGCGGGTACGGCGGGTAGGGGATGGATGTGGAGGATGTCGGTCATCTGAGTATCCACTTCCTTCTGCGTCGCTACCACAGCCGGACCGTTGCCACGGAGGATATTGAGGTTGAAACCGGTGGCGGTCACTGTCTCATATTTGCCCTTGGCAGGGTCGAAGTATATGAAGGTGAAGGGGTCGATATTGAACTTGCCGACTTCCTGGGGTACGAAAGGATATTCGGCTACGAATGAGCCGCGGTAGTTGTTGCCCGAGAAAGAGGCGTCAATATCGGTCTTGGGGGTGTAGGTCTCGAAGGTCGAGGGGAAGGGGATCTCGGGAGCGTTGAGATACTTGATGTTGCCCGAACCGCGGACAGTGAGGGTGTAGGTAGCCGACTCGTTGGAGCGAACAATCTGTGGTGCAACGGCGGCTTCGACGGAGAATTGTCCCACAGCGCCGCTGAAGCCGGCAGGGCGAGGCTCGGGCAGGGGCTTGACATCGAGGGTGACCGTGTTGGTGGCGGTATTCATCTTGCGCGGCACCTCGCGGCGAGAGGGATAGTAGCCGCGAGTGACGGTCTCGTATTCAATGACATTTATCTCGTACTGACCCGACGAAATGCGCAGGCGACCGGATTTCTGAGGATAAAGCAGATAGCGACGGATGACATAAGTCTCGTAGTTTCTGCCATTTATGCTTTCGATTTGTCCGCCACTGCCGCTGACGGGTAGGTCCTCGGAGAGGAAGCCGTCAAACTCGGGGAGGGTCACCGAGTTGAATTGATTCTCGATGCTGAAAGAGTGGTCGATATTGAGGCAGAGTTTGATATCAGCGACCACCGGCTCCATCTCGTAGACCGAAGAGCGCGAGAAGGTAATAATGACCATAAGGTCTTGAGGTGTGGTGGTGCCGACACTTGATCCTATCACTTGAGCTTGAGGACGGCGACCGGGCGAGCCGGCGGAAGCCGAGCCGGATTGCTGACCGCCACCGTTGCCCAGCACGCGGATTTTTGCCGAGCGTGTGGTGTACTTGGTGCCGGCGACATTGATGCTCAGAGCCGGGATTGTCGTTTCGCCTTCAGCCTCAGGGATGTATGTGTATACCAGCGACAAGGTGTATGATGTACGGCTGCCGTTGCGCGAGTCAAAGGTGGATTCATATCCTTGAGTAACACCCGGACCCGAGTAGAGTCGCATGCCCTGAATGGCGGGATGCTCGGGCGTAGGGTTAGAGACGGAATTGATCGCATTGGGGTCGTCGCTGCGGAGCACATATGTCACACGGTAGTAACGACCGAGCACGGCATTTGTAGGTTGTTGCAACTCAAAAGTGGTCTTGGCGACAGCGCCGATTGCCGTAGCCAAGAGTATCAGTAATATGATTGCACGATTTCTCATAAGCATTACCAGGGCTTATCGGTGTATGGTGTGCCGGGCACCACGCGTTGGTTGCGGCGCGTAGCATTTTCCTTATTCTGGACAGCTTGCATCATCTGCTGAGCGTTTTGCGAGGCTTGGGGTTCGGGCTCAGGCTGCTGTTGCTGCTGCTGCTGTTGTTGCTGCTGCTCTTGTTGTTGTTCTTGCTGTTGCTGCTGCTGAGGCTGTTCTTGCTGTTGTTCCTCCTTGCGTTGCAGGGCGAGCAGCAGGTTTTGCTTCGCCTTGACGTTGTCGGGGCGAAGCCGTAGCGATTGCTTGTAGCAATTTATGGCTTGGTCGAATTGATTGTCGTTGAAAGCCATATTTCCGAGGTTGTAAGCCGAGTTGGCAGCCAACTCGGGGTAATTCTTGTTTTGCGAGATGGATTGAAAGATTTCGGAGGCTTGTTTGCGCGGGTCGTTCTCGGTGCCCTTGTTGTCCTCCGAGGCGAGGTGAGTAAGTACAACAGCCTTGTTGTAAAGCCCGTAGACCGAGTTGGGGTTGAGAGCGAGCGCCTGCTCGTAGAGTTGAAGTGCCTCGTGGTAGTTACTGTCGTTGAACTGCTCGTTGCCACGGACGATGAGGTTGCGCTCAGCCTTGGTCGAGCCGGCGGGGACGTCGGCTGCGAAGGCGGGAAAAGCGCTGCAAGCGGCTATTATAGCGAGTATTATGCCTTTCATCTTCATTTCTTGGTAAAGAAATTAATGCGGCTCAGCCATGTGTTCTTGCGGTCGAGGACAAAGATGTCAACGACCAAGAAGATGAGAGCCAGCCATGCAAACACCGGGAATTGCTCGGCGCCGGCACTGTATTTGACGTTTTTGAGTTGAGATTTCTGGAGTTTGTCGAGTTGCTTGGTAAGGACGTCGAGGGCGTCGCCGGCAGCACCGTTGACAAAGATGCCTTGACCGGCATCGGCAATCTGCTGAGCGAGGTCGGCATTGAGGGCGGTATTGACCACATTGCCCTCGCTATCCTTCATGTATTCGCCACGACGGCTGCCCATGGGGATTGGAGCGCCGCCACCGGTGCCTAATCCGATGACATTGAGTTGAATACCGCGCTCGGCAGCGGCTTTGGCGGCATCGATGGCGTCACCCTGGTGGTCCTCGGCGTCGGTGAGGAGGATTATGGCTTTGTGGATGTCGTCAGTCTGGCTGAAACCGTTGGCAGCCATAGCGATAGCCTCGGCGAGCGAGGTGCCTTGGTATTCCATCATGCCGGGATTGAGTTCGCTGAGAATGAGGCGAGCGATGCCGAAGTCGGTGGTCATAGGCAACTGAGTCTTGGCAGTGCCGGCAAAGACGACGAGTCCGACCTTGTTGCCGTTGAGACGGTCGACAAGTTTGTCAAGCAAGAGGCGAGCGCGGTCGAGGCGCGAGGCGGCATTGATATCGTCGGTAGCCGAAGCGTACATAGAGTTGGAGAGGTCAAAGGCAATCATTACCTCGATGCCGGCAAGGCTTTCCTCCTTCTGTTGCTCGCCGGCACGCGGGCGAGCCAGCGCGATGATGAGCATGGTGAGTGCCAACATGCGGAGGACAAATTTCACAGATGGCTTGTAGGGTGACACCTCGGGCATCAGTGGCACGAGGACGTCGGCGCGACCGAAGCGAGCCAAGCGACGGCGACGGCGTGCACGTGACCACCAGAACACGGCATAGAACACCGGTACGAGCCACAGCAGGTTGAGTAGATATGTATTGGCAAAATCAAACATAACGGCAAGCGAAATTAAGGAATTGGACGCAGGTAGACGTATCGCAGGAGCAGTTCAAGCGCGAAGAAAGCGAAAGCGAGCCACGCCCACATCATATAATTGTCCTCGGTGTGCGAGAAATTCTTGACATCGAGTTTGGTTTTCTCCAAGGCGTCAATTTCGGCAAAGACCTCGCTGAGGGAGGAGTTGTCGACGGCGCGGAAGTACTTGCCACCGGTGACAGAGGCTACATCACGGAGGGCATCTTCGTTGATCTCGACCTTCTGCATCTCATAGACGAGTCGCCCTGCATAATCGTAGCGGACAGGGACCTCAGCCATGCCGTTGGTGCCGACACCGATGGAGTAAATCTTGATGCCCAACTCGGCGGCGACGCGAGCCGCCTCGCCCGGGGTAGCCAAGCCGCGGTTATTGGTGCCGTCGGTGAGGAGGATGATGCTCTTGCTCTTAGCCTTGCCGTCGCGCAGGCGGTTGACGGCGGTGATGATGCCCTCGCCGATGGCGGTGCCGTCCTCGAGGTCGCCGATGCTGAGGTTGCTGATGTAGTTGAGCAATGCGGCGCGGTCGCCGGTCATGGGCAGACCGGTGAGGCTCTCGCCGGCGAAGATTACCAATCCGATATTGTCGTTTTCACGTCCCTGGACAAATTGGGCAGCCACGATCTTGGCGGCTTCAAAGCGGTTGGGGCTGAAGTCGCGGGCATACATACTGGTTGAAATATCCAAGGCGATGATGATATCGGTGCCCTCGGTGGATGATGTGCTCCACTTATTGCGCAACTGAGGACGGGCGAGGACCACAATCAGGCAAGCGACGGCACAGAGGCGTAGCACGAAGAGAACGTGGCGCAGGTATTGCTTCCAGGTGCGTGGCATGCGAGCAAAGGGGCTGGTGGTCGATATCGACAGCGCCGGCACCGCATTGCGTTGCTTGAGGATGTACCATATAGCCATGGGCACCAAGAGCAACAGAAGCCATAATATGTGAGGATGAGCAAATTGCATAGTTTATACTTTCTTTGTTTGATTATCAGCCTTCTCCGCCTCTTCAGGAGCCGGGACAGGCTTGGTCTGCTCGACAAAGTGCTCGACGGTGCTGAACGACTTGATGTTGTCGTCGGGCATAGGACGAACCTTGGCAAATTTGACAATATCGGCGAGGTCGAGGATTTGCTTGATGCGCGGTTGGTTGTCGCGTGTCTCGGGGTTGTTGCGCAGGGAGGCGAGGATCTGAGTTGACGACATCTCCATAGCGTTGATGGCGAAGCGTCGCTGGAGGTAACGACGCAGGATGTCGATGAGGGCAGTGTAGTACTCCTTCTCCTTGCCTGCTTCGGCGAGGCGCTGGGTGCGCAGGCGTCCGAGGGCAGCCATAGCCTCGGCATACGGGTCGATGGGCTTGGGCTTGTGGATGATGATGGTGCCGGTGCGGCGATACATTATATAAACGTATATGCCGGCGCCGATGAGAGCGACGAGGAGCAAGCCGAGAGCCACCCACACGGTCCAGTCGGGGATGTAATCCCACCACTTGCGCGGAGGATTGACAGTGCCCTCCATGGGGTTGAGAGTCTGAGTGGAGTCCATCTCGACGGGGAGAATCTTGATTGCAACGACGTCGCTGGAGATGGTGTCATCGCCTACCGCGTAGCGGAATGGGGGCAGGGTGAGCCTGCCGGGATACCACACTTGCAGGCGCATAGTGTAGGCATATCCATTGGGCGTGGTGTCGGCTTTGACGTCCACGAAGTCGAAGACATCCATCTCGGTAGCCGGCTCGGGGAGGTCGACTAAAACGCCCGAGTGTGAGGGGTCGGCGACGTTGATGTGGAGAGTGGCATAATTACCCATCTCGACAGCGGCGGTATCCACCGATGCGGTGATGCGAGGCGCGGCTGTAGCAGCGATTGATGCGGCTATAGCCACAAATGATAATATGAAACGACGTAGGGTCATCATTTGCGAGTGCGATTTTTGAATAGGGCGATAAGGCTCTTGACATAATCCTCATCGGTGGCAACGGAGACAAAGTTGACACGCCCGGCGCGTAGAGTGTCGACCATAGCCTGTTGGCGGTCATACCACCATCGGGCATATGTGTTGCGCACCTTGGCGCTGGAGGTGTCGAGCCACATGCTTTGTCCGGTCTCGAGGTCGTTGACGCGCATCAACCCGACGTTGGGGAGGGTGGTGTCGCGCTTGTCGTAGACTTGAATAGCCATCACGTCGTGCTTGTTGCGAGCGAGCGACAGAGCCTGGCGGTAGTCGTCGGCATCAATGAAGTCGCTGATAAGGAACATAGTTGAGCGTTTGCGCATAGCGTCGGTGAAGTAGCGCAATGCCAGGGCGATGTCGGTGCCGCGGTGCTCGGGCTCGAAGTTGAGCAATTCGCGGATAATCAGCAGGATATGCTTTTTACCCTTCTTGGGCGGGATGAATTTTTCGACCTTGTCCGAGAAGAAGAGAGCACCGATTTTATCGTTGTTTTGTGTGGCTGAGAAAGCCAGAGTGCCGGCGATTTCGGCAATCATCTCGCGCTTGTCGACGCCGCAGGCGCCAAACGAGCGGCTACCCGACACATCGACCAGCAGCATCACCGTGAGTTCGCGCTCCTCCTCATATATCTTGATATATGGGTTGTTGTGACGCGCGGTGACGTTCCAATCAATGTCGCGCACATCGTCGCCGTATTGGTACTCGCGCACCTCCGAGAACATCATGCCTCGGCCCTTGAATGCGCTGTGGTATTCGCCGGCGAAGATATTTTGCGACAGCCCGCGTGATTTGATTTCTATCTTGCGGACCTTCTTGAGCAGTTCATTTGCATCCATAGGCAATTACACCGGATGTCAGGGCACCTGTATCTTGTCGAGGATTTCGGTGATAATTTCGTCTGTAGTGATGTTGTTGGCTTCAGCCTCGTATGTGACGCCGATGCGGTGACGGAGCACGTCGTGGCTGACGGCGATGACATCCTCGGGCACCACATAACCGCGCTGGTGGAGGAATGCGTAGGCGCGAGCGGCGCGAGCCAATGAGATTGAAGCACGAGGAGAAGCGCCGAAGGCGATGATTCCGGCGAGGTCGTCCATGCCATAGTCGACGGGGAAGCGGGTGGCGAAGACGATATCTACGATATAACGTTCAATCTTCTCGTCAACGTAGATTTGCTCGACGACTTTCTGAGCCTCGATGATTTCCTCGGGCTTGAGGAGGGCATCGACGCGAGCCTGCTCGTTGGAGATGTTGCGGCGGATGATGATTTTTTCTTCTTCCTTGGAGGGGTAGCCGATGACGACTTTCATGAGGAAACGGTCGACTTGAGCCTCGGGCAGAGGGTATGTACCTTCTTGCTCGATGGGGTTCTGAGTAGCCATCACGAGGAAAGGCTCGTCGAGAGCGAAGGTGTTATCGCCGATGGTCACCTGGCGTTCTTGCATAGCCTCGAGTAGGGCGCTCTGTACCTTGGCGGGAGCGCGGTTGATTTCGTCGGCGAGGACGAAGTTGGCAAATACCGGACCTTTCTTGACTTGGAAGGTCTCATTCTTGACGCTGTATACCATAGTACCTACTACATCGGCAGGAAGCAAGTCGGGAGTGAACTGTATGCGGCTGTATTTAGCGTCGATTACTTGTGCTAAAGTCTTGATGGCGAGGGTTTTTGCCAAGCCGGGGACACCTTCGAGGAGGATGTGACCATTGGAAAGCAGCGCGATAAGGAGAGACTCTACCAAGTGCTTCTGTCCCACAATCGTGCGGTCCATACCGTGTGTGATGATATTGATAAAGTCGCTCTTAGAAGCCACTAACGCGTTGAGGTCGCGGATGTTAACTGTTTCACTCATAAGTTTCAAACTGTTATAGTTGACTTAAATAGTAATACTGATTGCTTAAAAACGAAGACAAAATTACAACTATAACGCCAAAGTGCTAAATATTAATTGTTAAATTAACCTATCACATGTTTAACAACTCTAATCTTTAACCATTTTTAAAAACGCCCTGCTCCGCAATAGGGTAGCGGGGCAGGGCTTATAATGAATATTGAGTAATACTATTTGCTAAAAGAAGTAGGCGAGTCGTATAGACCAGTGGCGGTTGCGAGCGGAGAAGTCGTCGAGAATTTTGGTCTTGAGGGCGTAGGTCATACCCCAGGAGTATGCGCCGGAGACTTGCCATTTTTGGAACAGTTCAAAGCCGAAGCCGCAGGTGAGGCTGAGGTCGGCGCCGGCGCACTTGAATGCCGAGGCACCATTGTGACCGACGAGGATATTAAACTCGGGACCGCCATATACAAAGGGGGCAATCTTCTCTTCGAGCCCGCTCATGCGTGTCCACTTGAAGCGGAGATGTAGGGGTATCTGCACATAGTGGAGGTAAACTCGCTCGTTACCATAGCCGAGAGTTGACCACACCTTGCGCTCGCCGAGGTTGACCTTGGCACCGAGTTGGTTGTACATCAAGCCGATGTCGAGACCGAAGCCGATGCCCGGGAACATCAACTCGCCTTGCACGCCAAGCGAAAAGCCGGCTTCACCAGATACGGGTACGAGGTCTTGCTTGAAGTGCAAGTTGGAGATTGTGGCGCCGGCGATGGCATTATAGCGGAATTGGGCATTTGCCTGCTGTGTGCCGGCACATGCGATGATTACTGCGAGTATTACTAATAGTTTTTTCATCTTCAATCGATTTACGGGCGCAAATTTAAGGATTTTTGCCCGCAAGGTAGCATATGCGGATGTTAAAAGACTCTAATCAACCGCCAAAGTTGTCATAATGAATGTTTTCGGGGTCGACACCGAGGCTGTCGAGCATCTTGTTGACGGCAGCGCTCATCGGACCGGGACCACACATGTAGTATTCGATATCCTCGGGACTATCGTGGTCCTTGAGGTATGTATCATATATTACTTGGTGTACAAATCCGGGGGTGTAGGCTACACCGGCGGCATCGGCAGCGGGGTCGGGACGGTCGAGAGCGAGGTGGAACTTGAAGTTGGGGAACTCACGCTCGAGCGAGAGGAAGTCCTCGAGATAGAACACTTCGTTGAGTGCACGGGCACCGTAGAAGTAGTTCATGATGCGGTCGGTGGTGTGGAGCGTCTTGGTGAGGTGCATAATCTGTGCGCGGAGAGGAGCCATGCCGGCACCGCCGCCGATCCACATCATCTCGTTCTTGGTGTTGTAGATGGGATGGAAGTCGCCGTAAGGTCCGCTCATCAGCACCTTGTCGCCGGGGCGCAAGGTGAAGATATATGATGAAGCAATGCCGGGATTGACATCCATGAAGCCCACCTGAGGCTTGGGCTTGAAGGGCGGTGTAGCGATACGCACGGTGAGCATGATGCGGTCGCCCTCGGCGGGATAGTTAGCCATGGAGTATGCTCGGACTGTCTCTTCCTTGTTGACGCAGTGGAGGCTGAAGAGCCCGAATTTCTCCCACGCGGGCAGGTATTCGTCGCCGATGAGTGCCTTGTCCATATCGCGATCGTAGTCGATGTCGAAGGTGGGGATTTTGATTTGGGCATATGAGCCGGGCTCGAAGTTCATATGCTCGCCCGGGGGCAGTTGCACGATAAACTCCTTGATGAATGTGGCGACATTCTTGTTGGAGATGACTTCACATTCCCATTCCTTGACTTCGAGGGCAGAGGCGGGCACCTCAATATCCATATTTTCCTTAACCTTGACTTGGCAGGCAAGTCGCCAGTCGGCTTTAATTTCTTTGCGCGAGAGGTGTACAGCCTCGGTGGGGAGTACTTGACCGCCACCGCTGTGTACCTGCACGCGGCATTGACCACAGGAGCCTTTGCCGCCGCATGCCGAGGGGAGGAAAACGTCGCAATTAGCCATGGTGTTGAGGAGCGAGCCACCGGCGGGGGCTTGCACGTCCTTGCTGTGGTTGATGTCGATGGTGACATCGCCGCTATGCACCAGGTAGTGCTTGGCTACCAGGAGGACGGCAACGAGGACGAGGGTGATGGCGAGGAAGATGCCGACACCGGCAATGAGTGTCGGGGTCATCTGTGATAGGGCGATATAATTGATAATCATAGCCTTAGAATCAGAGTTTAATACCGAGGAAACTCATAAAGGCGATGCCCATGAGTGCGGTGATAATGAATGTGATGCCAACGCCACGCAGGGGCTTGGGTACGTTGGAATAAGATGCTACACGCTCGCGGATGGCAGCGACAGCGGTGATGGCGAGGAGCCAGCCGATGCCCCAACCGCCACCGGCGCAGAAGGCGGTCCACACCGAGGGGAAATCGCGCTGTTGCATGAACAGCGAGCCACCGAGGATGGCGCAGTTCACGGCGATAAGCGGCAGGAATATGCCTAATGAGGCGTATAGCGAGGGACTGAATTTCTCAACAGCCATCTCGACCAACTGGGTCATCGATGCGATGACCGCGATGAAGAGAATGAGCGAGAGGAAACTGAGATTGACGTTGGCAAAGCCTTCGCCCAGCCATGCCATGGCACCGGGACGGAGCACATAGGTGTTGAGCAAGTAGTTGACCGGCAGGGTAATTACCAGCATGAAGGTGACGGCGATGCCGAGCCCGAGAGCAGTCTTGACATTCTTGCTCACGGCGATAAACGAGCACATGCCGAGAAAGTAGGCAAATATCATGTTGTCGATAAAAATCGACCGTATGAACAAATTGAGGTTTTCCATAACTATTTCGATGCTAAGTGCTTGTTAATCTTGTAAATCCTTGTTGATAGAGCGGTGTACCCAGATGATGCAGGCGACAACGATGAGAGCCATCGGGGGCAGAATCATCAAGCCGTTGTCGGAGTATCCGGCATCGTAGAACGACTGCGGAATAATGCGGTAACCCAGGAGGGTGCCGCTGCCGAGGAGTTCGCGGAAGAAGGCGACGATGACCAAGATAATGGTGTAACCCACACCGTTGCCTACACCGTCGAGGAATGCGGGCCAGGGGCGATTAGCCATGGCAAATGCCTCGAGGCGTCCCATGAGGATGCAGTTGGTGATAATCAAGCCGATGAATACCGAGAGTTGTACGCTCACATCGTAGGCAAAAGCCTTGAGCAATTCGCTGACGATGATTACCAACGAAGCGACGACCACCAATTGCACGATGATGCGGATAGAGGTGGGGATGGTGTTGCGTATCAGGGAGATGATGACGTTGCTGAAGGCGAGGACTGCAATCACCGACAAGCCCATGACCATGGCAGGCTCCAATTGGGCGGTGACGGCGAGCACCGAGCAGATCCCCAGTATCTGCACTACGACGGGATTATTCTTGGAGAACGGATTGAAAAGAACCGTCTTGTTTGTTACTTTTTCTGCCATAGCCTATTATTTTTTAAGGGTTTGGAGGAACGGAGCATAGGGCTGCAAGCAGTCGTAGAGCATGGCGCCGACGCCCTTGGAGGTGATGGTGCCGCCACTCTTGCCATCGATATAGTCGGCATCATCGGCGGGCTTCTGCCCGGCTTTCACTACGGCTACCGAGCGGAAAATACCATTCTTGAAGAGTTGCTTGCCGATAAATTTGTCGCTGAAAGCGGGCTTGGCGATTTCGGCACCGAGACCCGGGGTCTCGCTCTCGTGGGCGAAGTATGCGCCATAGATAGTGGAGCCGTCATCGTTGATGGCGACATAGCCCCAAATGGGACCCCACAGTCCGGCGCCATATACCGGTAGGATATACTTGGTGGTCTTGTCGTCCATGGTGGCGACGAATACCGGTAGGGCACGAGAGTCGGCGGGCAGTTTCACTTGCTCGGCGACTTTGATGTCGAAGGCGACGCCATCGATACGCTCGCCGGCGGCGTTAACCACAAACGAGTCGGTGATATATCGGTTATAGTCTGCCTTGATATCCGTGTCGGGAGTAATGTGAGCCGAGGCAAGTATTTGACGCATCTTGTCGGCATTGATATTGTCGGTCTGGCGTTCGCTCAACGACATGGATACAAACGCGAGGGCGGCACCGACCACAATCACCATCACGATGATGTATATGACTGTGTATGAATTACTTTGCTTGTTCATGGGATTAAGCCTTAGAGGTTAAACGAGCACGGCGACGGCGCTTGTTGGCGCTGACCACGCAGTAGTCGATGAGTGGAGCGAATACGTTCATAAGCAGTACGGCGAGCATAGCGCCCTCGGGGTAGCCGTTGTTGTAGGTGCGGATGCACACGGCAATTACACCGATGAGGAAGCCGTAGACCCACTTGCCGGTGTTGGTGCGTGCGGCGGTCACCGGGTCGGTAGCCATAAATACCACAGCGAACGCGAAGCCACCGAGGAACAACTGATCGATGGGTGAGAGGAACGATGCCGGATAGGTGGGTGTGGCAGCCGAATTGGCTATCCAGCCCATCAACAGGGCGCCTGCCACTGCCGAGAGCATGATGCGCCACGAGGCGATGCGTGTGGCGAGCAGTATGGCAGCGCCGATGAGTATGCATATCACTGAAGTCTCACCGAACGAGCCGGGAATGAGACCTACGAATGCATCCCATGTGGAGATTGTCGAGCCGTCAATTCCGGTGATGGCGGTCTCGCCGCCGGCTGTTGCTATCTGTCCCAGCGGAGTGGCACAGGTGAAGCCGTCGGCAACGGCAGGACCGTAGCCAAAGGCTTGTGATGTGGCAACAAATACCTTGTCGCCCGACATATATGCCGGGTAACTGAAGAAGAGAAATGCACGCGCTGTGAGCGCCACATTCACTATATTGTAGCCGGTGCCGCCGAATACCTCCTTGGCAAAGATTACCGCGAAGGCGGTCGCTACGGCGAGCATCCACAGTGGTACATCGACCGGGCACACCATCGGCAGGATGATGCCGGTCACAAGGAAGCCTTCTTGAATCTCCTCGTGGCGGATTTGAGCCGAAATAAATTCTATACCCAAGCCGACGACATAGGTGACAATCACCTTGGGTATGATGGCGAGGAAGCCGTAGAGCATAAGGCTGAAGAAGGGGAACTCTGTCGCTCCGGCTGCCAGCCAGTGTTGGTATCCGGTGTTGTACATGCCGAAGAAGAAACACGGCAGCAGGGCAATGATGACAATGGTCATGGCACGCTTGGAGTCGACGCTATCGTGCACGTGAGTGGTGTACGATGCCGGTGACGTAGTGCGTGGCGTATAAAGGAAAGTCTCGAAGCCGTCAAATACCGATTGCAGCGCCGACAATTTTCCGCCGGGCTGGAACGCAGGCTTGATGCGGTCGAGGAATTTGCGTAATTTGCTCATTATCTTGAGGTTTAGACTGGCAATGGTTATTATTCAAGTTCTTTGCGCAAGTAGTCGAGACCGTCGCGTACAATCTGCTGTATGGGCAACTTTGACGTGTCGACATATTCACATAGGGCGAGGTCTTCGGGTGCAATCTCGTAGATACCCAGGGCTTCCATCTCGTCGATGTTGCGCGAAATGATGGCTTTAAGCAAGTACTCAGCCATGATATCCATGGGCAGCACGCGGTCGTATTCACCACTCATAATCATTGCGCGACGACCGCCATTGAGGCGAGCATCGGGGCGGAAAAGCCGGCGTAGCCAATGGAGGGGCAAGGCGGGGTAGATGCTCATCTTGGATGGAGCAACGGATGCCCAACCCATAAACTCGTCGACGTCGTTGCCCTCGGCAATGACAGTCACTTGTCGGTAGGGGAAGCGGAGGAAGCCCTCGGCTTCGTTGACAGCGGTACCGGTGAGCACGTTGCCGCTGATGATGCGCACATTGTGGTCGCTATTGGCGAGCACCCCGGCGGTGAGAGCCTTGATGTCGGCACCGATAGCGGTCTTGACGATGCAAGGCGTCGTTACCTCGGGTCCGGTCACTGCTACGGTGACGCTGCTGTCGACCTTGCCGGTGAGCAACAGATGTCCTATTCTATATAGTGTAACGATGTCGAGTGTCCATATGTTCTCGCCCTTGTTGACGGGCGCGATATTGGCAACCTGTACACCTACACATCCGGCGGGGTGTTTGCCCTCTACGTCGACCATCTCGGCACCGGGGATGTCTGCCAATTCGCCTGCTCGGCGGCTGACATAAATCTTGCCGTCGGTAGCGGTGGCGAGAGCATTGACTGCTGCGGCAAGCGCCTTGTCTGCACCCTCGGGGAGCATCTGCACGGGCGAAAGCGCCAGCGGTGCGGTATCCATAGCGGTGACGAAGATGTCGCGCGGACGCACATCGGGATCGGGCACCACATCGTAGGGGCGACGTCGCAACATTGCAAAGAGCCCGGCGGCACCGAGCAATTCCACTATGGGACGTTTGATGTCGAATGTGAGGCTATTATAACTGTTGTTGTTCTCTATTTCCACACGCAGTATCTTGCGACGCTCGCCGCGGACAATGGCTTTCACCTTGCCGGCTACGGGTGAGCATATGCACACTCCGGGATGAGCCTTGTCGTGCATTATTGCCGCACCGATTTCTACGTGATCGCCCTCGCGCACTGTGAGTTTGGGCGTGAAACCCGGGAAGTCGTCGGGTACTATGGCACAGCACACCGGCGAGATGCTTTTCACGGGCGAGGCGGCGCTCAGAGCGCCTTCGATGGGTAGGTCAAGACCTTTCTTTAACTTAAGGTACATAAATTATTCAGTAGAATTTACAAAAATTCGGTGCAAAATTAACAAATTTTCGGCAAATCGTCAAACAAATTGACAATTATTCCAATATTTGCTGTGTAATTCAATAAAACGTCAACACTTGGGGGTATAAAAAAAGTCCTCGTCATTTCGACAATGATAAGGACCTAAGCCGATAGGCATAATCTGTGTTGATGAGTTGTTTTATAGCTCTCACAGTGCAGAGATTATATCATACTTACTTATCACAACACCTATTGAATGATGAGCGCGACATCGCATCGAACTTTTTCATTCTGCCTTAGCTTAGATTCTTTTGCCAAATAGTAAATTGTAAATAATCAGGTCTAAGACTAAGTAGATAGGTGATTCAGTTATCTTGGTGCAAAGTTAGGACTAAAAATCGCGATTTGCAAATTATTGACTTCGAAAATCTCCAAAATTAAGGCTATTTAACTAATGTATACAGATATTTAGGATAAAATTTAACTTTTATACCATATTTCGCAAATTTTTCAATAATTATTTGTACATTTGCCACATGAAAACTCGTCTGCCCATCATAGTCCTCGCAGTCCTTGCACTGTGCGTTTCTTCCTGCCATTCCTCGCGCCATACCGTGCGAGGCGACCGCGGTCAGCGTGGCTCGATCATCGAGGTCGACACAGGTGATATCCCTCGTGGTAACGACTCGCCGCGAGTTAGCACCACGCGACAGGGTGAGCGCATCATCAGCGTTGCTCGCGAGTGGCTTGGCACTCCCTATCGCTATGGTGGCAACGACCGATCGGGTGTCGATTGCTCCGGTATGGTGTGTGCCGTATATGTTCGCGCTGTGGATATCAAATTACCTCGCTCCTCGCGCGAAATCGCTGAGTTTTGCCAATCCATCAGCCGTCGCGACTTGCGCCCCGGCGATTTGGTCTTTTTCACTTCTCGTGTCGGTGGCGACCGCATCAGTCATGTCGCCATCTACATGGGTGATAACAAGATTATCCATTCTACTTCGTCGAGAGGCGTGATTATCAGCGATTTGGATGAGAACTACTGGCGCACTCACTTCAAGTGCTGCGGACATGTCCGTGGGGTTAACTTGTGATCTTTGAGTGGCTCGGTTGTTAAAAGTGTTGTGATTAATTCTTAACAAAGGTTAATTTGTTGTGACATCTCATTAATTATTTATATCTTTGTCACAATTATAACGACTACCTTGAATCTGAGATAATAATGACCCTAAAACGCTTTGCCCTTACACTGGCATTACTTGCAATAGGCGCTTGCGCTGTTGTCGCTGCTCAGCGCGAGGAGGCGGTACTCGCCGTCATAAACAACTATCGTCCCGGCTCGACAGGCTTCGGTGATATGAAAGTCAAAAAAGTCACCATCAGCACGTCGGCAAAGACCATCACCGTGGCATGCAATGATGTGACTGCCAATCTGCCACTGACCCTTGAGACTATGCAGTCGCTCAAGGATGATATCCGTCGTGCGCTCGGCAATGGCTACCGCAACTACACTGTGACCCTTACCGCCGGACGTCAAAACCTCGACGACCTCGTGCTCTTTGCTCCGCGCAAGATCTATTCCCCGGTCATTACCCCCAATCGTCAATGGGTGCAGCGCGATGTCGACTTCGATGCCCCCGACGGACTCTCAAATGCAAATATCGCCCTGTGGCAGAGCCACGGCTGGTACTTTGAGCCTAAACTCAATCGCTGGGAGTGGCAGCGTGCTCGAGTGATGCAGACCGTCGAAGACCTCTACACTCAGAGTTATGTGATGCCCTTCCTCATACCTATGCTTGAGAATGCCGGTGCTTATGTGATGAGCCCTCGCGAGCGCGATACAAATCCCGTCGAAATTATCATCGATGCCGATAATGCCGCTACCCCGGGATACTCCGAGACCAACGGCAAGCAACGCTGGAGCGATGTGCCGGTCGGCTTTGCTTGGGACGGCAAGCCTCTCATCAATGGCAGCCACCCCCACAGCGCCGGCAAGGCTCGTCAGGTGGCGACTGTCGCTCCCGATGCCAATCTCTCGAGAGCCACTTGGAGCGCCGATATCCCAGTCACGGCTCCTTATGCAGTCTACGTGACTTATCCCCACGATGCCCATGCCGGCACCGTGGCTTATACTATTCACACAGCAGCCGGTGACAAGTATGTCAAGGTTAATCAGGCTATGGGAGCCGGCACTTGGGTGTATCTCGGTCACTATGTGCTTGCCGCCGGAGATAACCAAGTCGTCATTGCCCTTGATAACTCCAACGTCAATGGCGCCAAGGTAGTCACTGCCGATGCTGTCAAGATTGGCGGCGGTATGGGCATAGTCAACCGCATCGTTAAGGAACCCCTCGATTCCATCGACTATCAATATGTGGGTAGCGGTTATCCCAAATTCACCGAGGGCGCTCGCTACTTCCTGCAGTGGGCTGGCGCTCCCGATAGCGTATTCACCCCCACCGAATATGTCAACGACTACAACGATGACTATATGTGTCGCGGCAGATGGGTCAATTGGCTCGCCGGCGGCTCGGATATGCTCCCCGGCCGCGAGGGCTTGGGTGTTCCCATTGATTTGAGCCTCGCTTTCCACACCGATGCCGGCACCTTCACCAACGACTCTATCGTCGGCACCCTCGGTATCTACTGCTCCAAGGGCGATGGTGGCTCGACTTCGGCTGCCAATGGCACCGACCGCCTCACCTCGCGCGACTACACCGACTTGGTGATGACCAACATCGTCCGCGATGTCCGCTCCGTCTTCGAGCCCTCGTGGACGCGTCGCGGATTGTGGGATAAATCTTATGCCGAGTCGCGCATCCCCGAGGTGCCCGCCATGCTGCTCGAGTTGCTCTCCCACCAAAACTTCGCAGACATGAAGTATGGTCTCGACCCGGCATTCCGCTTTGTCGTCTCGCGCGCTATATATAAAGGTATGCTCCAATTCCTCGCCCACCGCGATGGACGCGACTATGTGGTGCAACCCTTGCCGGTGCATAATTTTGCAATTACCGCCGCTACAGAGCCCCACACCTATCGCCTCTCTTGGAGCGAGCGCATCGACTCGCTGGAGCCCACCGCGCATCCTACACATTATATAATAGAGCACCGTGTGGGCGACGCTCCCGCCTTCGTTATGTTTGACACCACCGAGGACACCCACTATGATGTCACCATTACCGACACCGATATCCACTCCTACCGCATCATCGCCGTCAACCGTGGTGGCGCCTCGTTCGCTTCGGAGGTACTCGCCCTCTGCGACCTTCACAATGACTCCGAGCCTGTTCTGGTGGTCAACGGATTTACACGCGTCAGCGCTCCCGATTGGTTTGAGGCTTCCGAGGCTATCGCCGGCTTCTATGACCAGCGCGACCACGGTGTGCCCTACATCAGCGATATCAGTTTCATCGGTTCGCAATTTGAGTTCCGTCGTGACATCCCTTGGATGGACGACGACGCAGCCGGCTTCGGTGCTTCGCGTGCCAACTATGAGACTCAAGTGATTGCAGGCAACGCCTTCGACTATGTTTACATTCACGGCAAGGCTATCGCTGCCGCCGGTCACTCGTTTATCTCCTCGTCGGTTGAGGCTTATTGCAATGCTGATGCCGCCGGCGAGCCTCGCGTCGTCGACCTCATCCTCGGCAAGCAGAAAGAAATCAAGCGCGGGCGAGGCATCTATGGCACCTGCTTCAAGACCTTCCCGGCTGAGTTGCAAGCCAAGATTACCGCTGCGACTGCCGCCGGCACAGACTTCCTTATTACCGGTGCGTTCGTCGCTACTGACCTCTGGGACAATCCCAACTCCGATGCTGCAACCATCGAGGCTGACAAGGCTTTCACCGCCAACGTCTTAGGTTACAATTGGCGCGTTGGGCAGGCGACCGTCGAGGGTAGGGCATATCAAGTGCCGAGCCGTTTCGATGCCTTCTCAACCGACAATTACACCTTCTCGGCTACTCTCAACACCGATTGCTACGCGGTCGAGTCCCCCGACTCTTTCTATGCAGCCGACCCCGCTCGCGGTTGCACATTATTTAGATATAATGAGAATAACCTCATCGCCGGCGTTGCCGTCAACTTCGACAACTACCGCACCGTGGTCATCGGCTTCCCCTTCGAGACTATCACCGAGAGCGATGCCCGCAACAATCTCATGAAACAAGTCCTCAAATTTTTCAGTAAATAATTTTAACCCTTATAACAACTAACTCTAACATGAAAACGACTATCAACTGCTTCCTCCCGTTTGCCGATGCAGCGCAGGTACGCCCCACCGTCGAATCACTCAAGCAATGTGATTTAGTATCCAAAATCGTATTAATGGCTACAGACCCCAAAGCCGAAGCCATCGACGGTTGCGATCTCATCCACATCGACACCCTCAACGCTTCCTCAACTATGAAAAAAATTGCCGAGGTTGCCGACTCTGGTTTCATCCTCTTGTATACCAAATACGACACCTTGGTACCCGGTTACTTCGCTCTCAACCGTCTGGTACGTCTCGCCACTGACTCCAAGGCTGCTATGCTCTACGCCGACTCTTATAGCGTAGTAGATGGTAAGAAATCCAATGTTCCCGTTATCGACTATCAATTCGGCTCGCTCCGCGACGACTTCAACTTCGGCAACTTGCTCTTCTTCTGCGCTGCTTGCTTCAAAAAAGCCGCTGAAGGCATCACCGCCGACTACAAGGCTGCCGGTCTTTACGACCTCCGTCTGCGCATAAGCCGTCTCGGCGACCTGGTTCACGTCAACGAATACCTCTATACCGAAATCGCTGCCCCCAAGAAGGAAGACGGCGAATCGCACTTCTCTTACGTCGATCCTCGCAACCGCGCCGCTCAAATCGAAATGGAGCAAGCCTGCACCGACCACCTCAAGGCTATTGGCGGATACCTCGAGCCTAAGTTCGATAAAATCGAATTCGACAAAGGCAACTTTGAATATGAGGCTTCGGTTATCATCCCCGTGCGCAACCGCGTCCGCACCATCCGTGATGCTATTCGCAGCGTCTTGAGCCAAAAAACCGACTTCCCCTTCAACCTTATCATCATCGACAACCTCTCGACCGACGGTACATCCGAAGCCATCGAAGAATTTACCTCAGATCCTCGTGTGGTTCACATCATCCCGCAACGCGACGACCTCGGCATCGGTGGTTGCTGGAACATGGGCGTTCACCATCCCAAGTGTGGTAAATTTGCCATCCAACTCGACTCCGACGACATCTACAAAGACGAAAACACTCTCGCCAAGATGGTAGCGGCTTTCTACGAGCAAAATTGCGGCATGGTTGTTGGTACATACATGCTCACCGATATCAACCTCCAAATGCTTCCTCCCGGCGTAATCGACCACAAGGAATGGACTCCCGAGAATGGTCGCAACAACGCTCTGCGCATCAATGGTTTAGGTGCTCCTCGTGCCTTCTATACCCCTATGCTCCGCGAAATTAAAGTCCCCAACACCTCTTACGGCGAAGACTACGCTTTAGGCTTGGCTTTCTCGCGTCACAACCAGATCGGTCGCGTCTACGACGTCGTTTACCTCTGCCGTCGTTGGGAGGACAACTCCGACCACGCTCTCGACATTGTCAAGACCAACAATAACAACCTCTATAAGGACCGCATCCGCACTTGGGAACTCCAGGCTCGTTGCGCTATGAACAAGAAATAATGGAACTTAAAGTCAATTCCCAACAGATTGACCAATTCATCGCTTCACAAATTGCCGAGTGGCCTATGGCTGCCGGCAATTTTGAAGCGCTGAAGGGCGTCAAGGTCAAGGAGGTCGCTCTCCCCGGTTGGACAGTTAAGGTGCAGTTCAACCCCGCTCGTATTGTTTCTTCGTCGGCTAAGGTAGACGCTAAGTCGCTCAAGGAGCGCAAGTGCTTCCTCTGCAAGGAAAACCGCCCCGAGGTACAGCGTGGCATCGATTATGGCAAATATACCATACTCATCAACCCCTTCCCCATCTTCCCGCGTCACCTTACCATCCCCGACCGCTCCCACACCGACCAACTCATCAGCGGTCGCATCGCCGACATGATGACCCTCGCCGCTCAGTTGGATGAATATACCGTATTCTATAACGGTCCCCGTTGTGGCGCTTCGGCTCCCGACCATATGCACTTCCAAGCCGGCAACAGCGACTTCCTCACCCTCGGTGAGGCGCTCGAGTCTGCCGACCTCAAGACAGTCGCTACCGATGGCGATGCTGTCCTCGCTGTCGTTGACTCCCTGCCGCTCAAGGTGTTTGTCATTGATGCCACCGACCCTGCTGCCGGTGAGCGCCTCTTCGACCGCCTCTACCGCGCAATCCCCGTGCCCGAAGGTGAGAAGGAGCCCATGATGAACCTCCTGTGCTTTGCCACTCCCGCCGGTGTGCGCCTCGTGGTCATTCCGCGCAAGCGCCACCGCCCGTCATTCTATGGCACTGAAGGTGAGGGTACTATGCTCCTCTCACCGGCATCTGTCGATATGGGTGGCGTGTTCATCACTCCCCTCGAGAAGGATTTCAACGCTCTCGATGCCGACAAAATCCTCCAAGTTCTCGACGAATTGTGTCTCAGCGCATCTGAAATTAACGAAATAGCCCAAAACGTACAATAATATGGCTCAAGAACCCAATATCAGCGTCGGTATCCTCAGTAGCACTCACATCGAGGTGGCTTTCTATGGTGATTACCGCGCCGCCGACGGCTCTATTTACAATGGTCCTCAAGCCTTTGACATCCTTCCCGAGGGACGCATCGCTTGGCAAGGTCGCGAATACGACTCCTTGGATTTTAATCCCGTCGACTCCGCAAATGCTTCGTTCGAGATCAAGGACGTGGTCATAGGTGTCAACTTCCACTGGGAGCGCCGCGAAAATCAACGCTTCTCGGGCTCTTGTCGCATCATCGTTGAAGGCGATAAACTCACTATCATCAACGTCCTTCCTGTCGAGGATTATTTGCTCAGCGTTATCTCCTCCGAGATGAGCGCACATGCTTCCTTGGAACTTCTCAAGGCTCATGCCGTTATCTCGCGCTCGTGGCTCCTTGCTCAAATCGACAAGACTCGCCGCATCAAGCAGTCGGGTGAGGCTTATAGCGCTATGACTATCACCGACGACGAAATCATTCGTTGGTACGACCGCGAGGACCATATCAACTTCGACGTTTGCGCCGATGACCACTGCCAGCGCTACCAAGGCATCACCCGCCAATCTACTCCCAAGGTTGCCGAGGCTATCGCCGCTACTCGCGGACAAGTCCTCACCGACCCCACCGATGGCGGCGCCCTCTGCGATGCCCGCTTCTCCAAGTGCTGCGGTGGCGTATTCGAGAAATTTGAATACTGCTGGGAGCCCAAGGAATTCAACTACTTGGTGGCTCGTCGCGACAGCACTGCTCCTACCGACTTCCCCGACCTCCGCGTCGAGGGACACGCCGCTCGCTGGATTAACACTCGCCCCGAGGCGTTCTGCAACACTGCCGACCGTAGCATCCTCGAGCAAGTCCTCAACAACTACGACCAAGAGACCACCGACTTCTATCGCTGGGATGTCTCTTACTCCCGCGAGGAACTCGCCGCGTTGGTCCTCAAGCGCTCGGGTATCGACTTCGGCGACATCATCGACCTCCAGCCCCTCGACCGTGGTACATCGGGCCGCATCTGGCGCCTGCGCATCGTCGGCACCAAGCGCACCATGATTATCGGCAAGGAATTGGAGATTCGTCGCACTCTCTCGCCCAGCCACTTGTACAGTTCGGCATTCACCGTGGAGCGTCACGACATCGACCCCGCTACCGGTATCCCCGCTCGCATCAGCCTCCATGGCGCCGGTTGGGGCCACGGTGTCGGTCTGTGCCAAATCGGCGCCGCTGTCATGGGCGCCCGTGGCTACAATTACAACCAAATCCTCGAGCACTACTTCCCCGGTGCCGACCTCACTTCACTTTACAAATAAAACAACTTTCAATCCTTCATTAGCACGACAATGAGTACAGCAACTAAGAGAAGCCCCTGGGCTTGGATTCCAACCCTCTACTTCGCGCAGGGCATTCCTTTCATCTTCATCAATATGGTGACGATGGTATTGTTCACCCAATTGGGTATGTCCGAGGCAGACGCTACCCTCTACACCGGTTGGCTTTACTTGCCTTGGGTGATTAAGCCCTTCTGGGGTCCTATAGTCGATATTATTCGCACCAAGCGCTGGTGGACTGTTACTATGCAGATTTGCATCGCTGTGGGTCTGGCTGCCGTGGCATTCACCTTGCCTCTGCCCAACGCCGAACAAATCAATCAAGGTATGCCCCTGGATGCCTTTAAAGTTTGCTTGTTCTTCTACTTCCTCACCGCATTCTCATCTGCAACTCACGACATCGCATCCGATGGCTTCTATATGATTGCTCTTGATACCAATCAGCAGAGTATGTTCGTGGGCATCCGCTCGACATTCTACCGCTGTGCCAGCGTCTTCGGTCAGGGTGGCTTGGTTATGATTGCCGGCTTGCTCGAGTCTGATGTCTTCGGTGGCGACAAGGCGCTCGCTTGGAAATGGACCGTTATCGGTTGCGCTGTATTCTTCGGCATCGTTTCGCTGTGGCACTTGTTCATCCTGCCCGCTCCCGCAGCCGACCGCGCTGTCGGTGGCGACTCTGCCAAGAAGAGTGTCGGTGACATCCTTAAAGAGTTTGCCGGTTCGTTCGTTACTTTCTTCAAAAAGAAACACGTCATTTTGGCTATGCTCTTTATGTTGCTCTACCGTCTCCCCGAGGCTCAGGTGGTCAAGTTGTGCCAGCCCTTCTTGCTCGCTTCGCGCGACGCCGGCGGTCTGGGTATGACTCCTACCGAGGTGGGCTTTGCCTACGGAACATTGGCGATTATCGGCTTGACTATCGGTGGTATCATCGGTGGTATCTGCGCCGCAAACGGTGGCTTGCGCAAGTGGATTTGGCCTATGGCTCTCGCCACTTCGCTCAACTGCGTCGCATATATTGTCCTCTCGAACATTCAACCCGATTACTCCACGGTTGCCGGTAAGGCTATCACATTCAGCTGCATCATCCTCGAGCAATTCGCCTATGGCTTCGGCTTCACTGCATTTATGCTCTTCATGATGTACTTTGCCGATGGTCCTTACAAGACTTCTCACTATGCCATCTGTACCGCCTTCATGGCTCTGGGTATGATGCTCCCGGGCATGGCTGCCGGTTGGATCAAGGAGTTCCTCGACAACTCTTACATTAACTTCTTCTATTGGGTTTTGGTATGTAACTTCGCTACCTGGGGCGTTACTGCCCTCGTGCGCAAGCACATCGATCCCAAGTATGGTGCTAAGGAGAAAAAATAATCATCTTAAGACATGAAAAAGACTTTTATTGCAATATTTGCCACACTGCTCGCTCTCGGCGCGTCGGCGCAGGTAAAGCCCGGCATCGAGGTGCTCCGCGACGGTGGCTTCGCCCCCTTGCAGGGCAAGCGCGTGGGGCTTATCACCAACCCCACCGGTGTCGACAATAATCTCAAATCTACAATTGATATTCTTCACGAGGCTCCCGGCGTGACCCTCGTCGGGCTATATGCCCCCGAGCACGGTGTGCGCGGCGATGTCCATGCCGGAGACCACGTCGACAATTCGGTCGACCCCGCTACCGGTGTCACCGTCTATTCGTGCTATGGCGCTACACGCAAGCCTACTCCCGAGATGCTCAAGGATGTCGACGTCCTCATCTATGATATCCAAGATATCGGCTGCCGCTCTTACACCTTCATCTCCACTATGGGTGTCGCTATGGAGGCTTGCGCCGAGCAGGGCAAGCAATTCATGGTGCTCGACCGCCCCAATCCCGTGGGTGGCAACATCATTGAGGGCTGCATCGTCGAGGATTCTTGCTATTCCTTCGTCAGCCAGTTCCCCATTCCTTATTTATATGGTATGACTCCCGGCGAGTTGGCTCAGTACCTCAATAACGAGGGCTTGCTCGCCGGTGGCGTCAAGTGCGACCTCACTGTCATTCCTATGGAGGGCTGGACTCGCGACATGGAGTTCCGTGCCACCGGTATGCCTTGGGTGCTCCCTTCGCCTCATATCCCCAACCCCGAGGCTGCCCTCTACTATCCCGTCAGCGGTATCCTCGGCGAGTTGTACTATATGAGCATCGGCGTCGGTTACACCGAGCCCTTCAAGCTCTTCTGCGCTCCTTGGATTGACGCTCTGGATTTTGCCAAGCGCATGAATGCTCTCGAGTTGCCCGGTCTCAAGTTCCGTCCCATCAACATCAAACCCTTCTATTCCACCGGCAAGGGCGAAAATCTTGCCGGCGTCGAGGTTTACATCACCGACAAGAATGTCGCTCCGCTGTCGCTCACGCAGTTCTATGTGATGCAGGAACTCGCCGCCATGTACCCCGAGCATGCAGCCTTCACCGAGGGCAATGCCGACCCCGGGCGCTTCAATATGTTCGACAAGGTGTGCGGTAGCAAGGAAATCCGCCGCCGCTTTGCCGCAACTTATCAAGTCGCCGATATTATTGACTATTGGAACAAGGACGTAGAGTCGTTCCGCGCCGCTTCGTCCAAGTATTATCTCTACAAGTAATTATCCATCACTCCAATGACCGATTCACCACTTTACAACCGATTTGTAGCCGTCGTAGAAAAATTCATTCCACGCGAGCGCATATATACCGATGAATTGCGCACCTTGGCATGGGGTACCGACGCCGGTTTTTACCGCATGATACCCCAAGTGGTAGTGCGCGTGAAGGACGAGACCGAGGTGTCACGCCTCCTACAGGCTGCCACGGCGATGGAAATCCCGGTGACCTTCCGTGCCTCGGGCACCAGCCTCTCCGGACAAGCCGTCACCGACTCGGTGTTGGTGGTGGTCGATCGGTCGTGGGACCAATTTGAGGTGTCGCCTGATGCCTCGCTCATCACCATGCAGCCCGGCATCCTCGGGCAGGAGGCGTCGGACATCCTCGCGCCTTATGGGCGTATGTTTGCTCCTGACCCCGCCTCCAAGAAGTCGGCGACTGTCGGCGGTATCATCATGAACAATGCCTCGGGCATGAACTGTGGCACACATGCCAATAGCGAGCATGTGCTGCAGTCTATGCGCGTCGTGCTCTCCGATGGCACCATCCTCGATACCGGCGATGAGGCGTCGCGCGAGAAATTCCGCCAAAGCCATGCCTCGCTCTTGGAGAAAATCGAGGAAATCCGCCGCATCATTGTCGACGACGAGGCTCTCGCCGAGCGTATCCGTTACAAGTACTCCATTAAGAATGTGATGGGTCTCAACCTCCTTCCTTTCGTGGAGTTTACCGACCCCTTCGACATCATCGCGCATGTCATGGTGGGTAGCGAGGGTACTCTTGGTTTTATGAGCAAGGCTACTTGCCGCACTTCTCACCTGTACACGCACAAAGCATCGGCGATGCTCTATTTCAGCGACATCGCCGATGCTTGCCGCTGCGTGGTGGCGCTCAAGAAGGGCGCTCCGGTGTTCTCCTGCGAGTTGCTCGACAGCAAGTCGCTCGCCAGCGTCAACGACCCCACAGGCACCGGGCTTACCGCCCTGTTGCTTGATACTCAAGCCGATACTGACGAGGAGTTGCAGTCAAATATCCGCGACATTATGGCGGTGGTCGACACCTTCACTCTCTTCAAGGAGGCTCACTTCTCCACCGACGCCGAGGAGACTGCCGCATGGTGGTCGCTCCGCTCGGGCATATTCCCCTCGGTGGGCGGTACACGCCCCATCGGCTCCACAGCCCTCATCGAGGATATTGCCTTCCACATTGATGACCTCCCCACAGCGACAGTTGAGCTGTTAAAAATTCTTAAAGAATGTGGCTATGAGGATGCTTGCATCTATGGTCATGCTCTCGAGGGTAACTACCACTTTATCATCGCTCAATCGTTTGAGACTCAAGCCGATATAGACAAATATCACCACTTGATGGAGCAAATCTGCGCCTTGGTGGTTGACCGCTACGACGGCTCGCTCAAAGCCGAGCACGGTGCCGGTCGCAACATGGCGCCCTTTGTTCACCGCGAGTGGGGCGATAAAGCCTTCGGGCTTATGCGCCGCATCAAGGACCTATTTGACCCGCAGGATATCCTCAATCGCGGAGTTATCTTCAATGACGATCCCGAGTGCTTCATCAAGGGTATCAAGGAGTTACCCCCTCTGCATCCCTTGGTCGACAAGTGCATCGAGTGTGGCTTCTGCGAGCCCAATTGTGTAAGTTGCGGTCTCACTCTCTCGGCTCGTCAGCGCACGGTCATTCTGCGCGAAATCGCTCGCCTCAAGGCGCTCGGAGATGAGGCAAGCCTCGCTCGTGCCGCTCGCCTCGCCAAGGACTTCAAATACCTCGGCAACGCTACCTGTGCCGGCGACGGCTTATGCTCTACTTCTTGCCCCATGGGCATTAACACCGGCGAGATGATTCACGTAGTCCGCGAGCAAGCGCTCCCGCAAGGCTCTTTCGGCTACAAAGTGGGCAACTTCGCCGCTCGTCACCTCAATGGCATCACCAAGGGGCTACGCCTCGCTCTCGGAGCCGCCAATGTCACTCACAAGGTCATCGGCGACAAGGGCGTCACAGTAGCGGGTAGGGCGCTCCACAGCCTCGGATTGCCTCTGTGGACTCCCGCGCTGCCCAAGCCGGTGTGCCCTTGCAAGGCTCTCAAGACTGAACAACCTGATAGCGAGCGCATCGTCGTTTACCTCCCATCATGCATCAACCGCACCATGGGCACTTCTGCCGAAAAAGGCTCTGCCGACAAACCCCTCATGGAAGCTATGCTCGCCCTGTGCAACAAGGCGGGTTACCGTATCATTTTCCCCGAAAATATGGGCAAACTCTGTTGCGGTATGATTTGGGAGAGCAAGGGAATGCCCGACATCGCCGACCGCATGACTGCCGAGACCGAGCAGGCGTTGCTCAAGGCTTCGCAAAACGGCAAATATCCCGTGCTATGTGACCAGAGCCCCTGCTTGCACCGCATGCGCGAGCATATCAAGAGTATGAAACTATACGAGCCCGCCGAGTTCATCGCTACTTTCCTGGCTCCGCACTTGACATTCACTCCCGACGACACCCCCATCGCTGTGCATGTCACTTGCTCGACTCGTCGCATGGGCTTGGCTTCGGTCATCGTCGACTTGGCACGTCGTTGCTCCACCAATGTCACCGTGCCTGCCGCCGTCGGTTGCTGCGGCTTCGCCGGCGACAAGGGCTTCACTCATCCCGAATTGAACGCTTGGGGTCTGCGTCACCTCAAGCCGGCTCTCGCCAAGGCGGGTGTCGTCACCGGATACTCCAACTCGCGCACCTGCGAGATCGGTCTCACCAACAACTCGGGCATCCCCTACAAGTCTATCGTTTATTTGGTCAACGACCACACCAAGCCTGTAAACGACAAATAATCACAATTAACTATAACCTATGGCAACTAACCCTTCAAAACCATCACAACGATTGCTTGCCCTCGACATACTGCGCGGTATCACTATCGCCGGTATGATTATGGTCAACAATCCCGGCTCGTGGGGGCACATTTACGCTCCGCTCGAACATGCTGCGTGGAATGGATTGACGCCCACCGACTTGGTCTTCCCATTCTTCATGTTCATCATGGGTGTATCTACCTATTTCTCGCTGCGACGGTACAACTTCAAGTTGTCGGCAGCAGCAGCGTTGAAGATTTTGCGCCGCTCCGTGGTGATTTTCCTCATCGGCTGGGCTATCGGCTGGTTTGGCATCACCCTCCGCGGAATTATCAACAGTGATATGTCCCTGTGGGATGCCGCTACCAATGTCGGTCACCTGCGCTTCCTGGGCGTCATGCCGCGCTTGGCTATCTGCTACGGTGTCGGCTCTCTAATGGCTCTGCTCCTGCACAGCCGTGTCAAGCGCATCGCTTGGGCTATCGGGCTCATCTTGGTCACTTACACCATCATTCTGCTCTGCGGCAACGGCTACGAGTTCTCAACCTCCAACATCATCTCTGTCGTCGACCACAAGGTCCTCGGCGCCGACCACATGTATGCCGACACCATCGACGGCGTGACCCTCAAATTTGACCCCGAGGGCTTGCTCAGCACTCTCCCCGCTATCGCCCACATGCTCATCGGCTTCATCTGCGGCTCGTGGATTATTTCTTTAAAAGACAACAGAGATAGAATTAATCGTTTGTTTATTTTAGGAACTATTCTTACCTTTGTAGGCTTGTTATTATCCTATGGCTTGCCCATCAACAAGAAGATTTGGTCGCCCACATTCGTGCTCACCACCTGTGGTCTCGCCTCGAGTTTCTTGGGCTTGTTGATATGGATAATCGACATCAAGGGCAAGAAACGTTGGTGCCGCTTCTTCGAGGTCTTTGGCATCAACCCCTTGTTCCTCTACTGCCTTGGCGCAGTCCTCTCTATCCTCATCGGCACCATCAGCGTGCCTTGGGAGCTTGCCGAGAGCGGCTTTACCTCCCTCAAGGGCTATATCTACAACGGCATCCTCATGCCGGCTTGTGCCGACGATGCCACTCTGGCATCCTTGGCGTTTGCCCTCCTTTTCGTGATTGTTAACTGGCTCGTCGGCCTCATTTTATACAAGAAAAAAATATACATAAAGATATGATTCTTATAGCAGACTGTGGCAGCACCAAGATTGACTGGTGTCTGCTGGATAATGGAAAAGTAGAGAAGCAAGTGTTCACCCTCGGCATGAATGCAGTGATGCTCACCGAGGAGGAGATGCGCACATGCATCGCCGAAGAACTCGTCCCCGAATTGGCTGGTTTCCCCGTCGCCGAGGTTTACTTCTACGGCGCCGGTTGCATCAGCGATGAAGTATGTGGCAACGTGGCTCGTGCCATCGGTGCCAACTTCCCCGACGCCACCACCATCGAGGTCCACACCGACCTCCTCGCCGCCGCGCGAGCCCTCTGTGGCCGTCAGCCCGGCATCGCTTGCATCATGGGCACCGGCTCCAACTCGTGTTACTACGACGGCAACGTCATCTGTGATAACGTCTCCCCACTGGGTTACATCCTCGGTGACGAAGGCTCGGGTGCCGTCCTCGGCAAGATTCTCATCGGCGATATCCTCAAAAATCAACTCCCCGCCGACCTCTGCGCCAAGTTCCTCAAGCAGTACGACCTCGACCGACTCACCATCATTCGTCGCGTATACAAGGAGCCCCAGGGCAATCGCTTCCTCGCTTCGGTCACTCCGTTCCTCATCGAGAATATCGACCGCCCCGAGGTGCACGATCTCGTCCTCAACTCCTTCAAGGCGTTCTTCAAGCGCAATATCCTCCAATACAAGGATTATGATAAACTCAGCGTCAACTTCATCGGCTCCATCGCCCACTACTACCGCCCCGTCCTCGAGGAGGCTGCCGCTGCTATGGGCTGCCACGTTGGCACCATCATCAAGAGCCCTATGGAGGGTCTCATCAAGTTCCACACCGCATAATATCACTCTTAACACAATTATAACAACATGGCATTTGTAAAAATCAGCGAGCAACCTTCGCTATACAACGACCTCGAGAAGAAGAGCGTCAGCGAAATCTTGCACGACATCAACAATGAAGATAAGAAAGTGGCTCTCGCCGTTGAGAAAGCCATCCCGCAAATCGAGAAATTAGTAACCGAGATAG
This sequence comes from uncultured Bacteroidales bacterium, assembly GCA_945829225.1. Taxonomy (GTDB): domain Bacteria; phylum Bacteroidota; class Bacteroidia; order Bacteroidales; family Muribaculaceae; genus CAG-873. Next base: position 153,178 of record CALZTY010000001.1, read on the forward strand.
TAGCCCGCATGAAGAAGGGCGGCCGCATCTTCTACATGGGTGCCGGCACTTCGGGTCGTCTCGGCGTCCTTGACGCCTCCGAGATACCCCCGACATTCGGTATGGACCCCTCATGGGTAATCGGTCTGATCGCCGGCGGCGACATCGCCCTGCGCAACGCTGTCGAGAATGCCGAGGATGACACTCACCAAGGCTGGCACGACCTCGAGAAGTTCAACATCAACGACAAGGATACCGTTATCGGCATCGCCGCCTCGGGCACCACTCCATATGTCATCGGCGCACTCAACGACTGCCGCGAGCATGGCATCCTCACCGCTGCCATCACTTCCAATCCCGATGCTCCCGTGAGCCAGGCTGCTGATATCGCCATCGAGATGATCGTCGGTCCCGAATATGTCACCGGCTCCTCGCGCATGAAGTCGGGCACGGGACAGAAGATGATCTGCAATATGATCTCGACTTCGGTAATGATCAAGATGGGGCGCGTCAAGGGCAACAGGATGGTGAATATGCAACTCACCAATGCCAAGTTGGTCGACCGCGGCACACGCATGGTCATGGACGAGCTCGGCATGGAGTATGACGAGGCTAAGCGTCTCCTCCTCATGCACGGCTCGGTCAAGAACGCTATCGATGCTTATCGCGAATCCGAACAATAACCCCTCGCGATGAAGTTTAAGTATATCCTCTCAATGGCTCTGGCTGCTGCGTGCTCGTGGTGCGCGGCAGCCCAAGATGCCCCAGCCAAGCCCAAGTACACCGAGTTGTACTATCAACGTGCCTCGTTGTTCAACATCCTCGGCGTGGACTCCACTCAGATTGTATTCCTGGGCAATAGCCTCACTCACGGCTGCGAGTGGCACGAGTTGCTCGGCATGCCCAATGTGGTCAACCGCGGCATCAACGGCGACGTCGTCGCCGGCATCCGCGAGCGCGTCGGCTCGGTGGTTGCCGGGCATCCCGCCAAGATTTTCCTCCTCACCGGTGCCAATGATGTCTCGCACGACCTCAGTGCCGACTCTATCGCCACCGCTGTGGGCGAGCTTATCGACTTTATCCAAGCCGAGACCCCCTCGACACGCATCTATCTGCAGTCGATGTTGCCCATCAACAACTCCTTCGAGCGCTACAAGAAACTCTTCGGCAAGGAGCAAGTCATTCGCGACATCAATGTGCGCCTCGAGAGCATTGCCCGCGAGAAGCAAGTCACTTGGATCAACCTGTATCCCTATTTCTGTGATGCCGATGGAAATCTGCGTCGCGAATTGACCAACGACGGCTTGCACCTCCTCGGTCCCGGATACCTCGTCTGGCGAGATATCGTTCTTCCATACGTTCTCGAATGACCACACACCGACCTCCCCATATCAACGGACTGCTGGCTCTTTCGCCGGCGTTCGTGTTTTTAATACTCTACCTCGGCGCTTCGCTCATCACCGGCGACTTCTACAGCGTGCCGGTGAGCGTTGCCTTGGTGGCAGCCTCGGTGTGGAGTGTCATCATCTTCCGCGGTCGCTCTCTGCAGCACCGCATCACCGTATTCTCGCGTGCCGCCGGGCGCGAGAATATATTATATATGGTGTGGGTCTTTGTCCTTGCCGGTGCTTTCGCCGCCCTTGCCAAGGGCATCGGCGCCATCGATGCCACAGTGCGCCTCACCATGATGTGCTGCCCTGCCGGATTTGTCCTCCCGGCGATTTTCATCGCTGCCTGCATCATCAGTATGTCGGTGGGCACATCGGTGGGCACTGTCGTGGCGCTCACACCATTGGTGGTCGAGTTTGCCAAGGCTACCGACGTGGCTGTCCCCCTCTATGTGGCTGCAGTCCTCGGCGGCGCTTTCTTCGGCGACAACCTCTCCTTCATCTCCGACACCACCATCGCTGCCACGCGCTCCCAGGGCTGTAAGATGTCCGACAAGTTCAAAGCCAATTTTCGCATCGCTCTCCCGGCAGCCATCATTGTCCTCGCGATATACACCTATCTCGGCTTGGACGGCGGCACCGCCCCCGCTATAGGCTCCTCCTTCACTTGGAGCGATGTGTGGCTTGTGTTGCCCTATCTACTCGTCATCATCCTGGCGCTCATTGGCATCAACGTCACCGTTGTGCTCCTCAGCGGCATCTTCGCCGCCTTGGCATGCGCCATCCCTCAGGGCTTGCAATGGCTCGAGGCTGCCCGACTGATGGGTGACGGCATCGGCTCGATGAGCGAACTCATTGTCATCACCATGCTCGCTGCCGGCATGCTCGGCATCATCACCGCCGCCGGCGGCATCGATGCCCTCCTGCGCTCGATTGCTCGCCTCAAGCCCGGCTTCCGCGGTGCCCAGGGAGCCATCTGCCTTATCACCGGTGCTGTTAACCTCTGCACCGCCAACAACACCGTGGCTATCATCACCGCCGGTCCACTATGCCGCTCTATTGCAACCAAATACGACATCGCCCCGCGTCGCAGCGCTTCGCTCATGGACACCTCCTCGTGCATCATGCAATGTCTCATCCCCTACGGCGCTCAGACCCTCCTCGCCACCGGGCTCGCCGGCATTTCGCCTGCCGCCCCTTGGCAATACCTCTACTACCCCTGGGCGCTCTTCCTCTGCCTCGCTATAGGTATCCTTATCACCAAAAAGTCTCGTCAATGAAACTCCTCAAACGCATCGGCACATTCCTCGGCGAAATGTTAGCCATTCAGTGGCTCATCGATTGCTGCTCCGGCGAGCCGGGCAGCGACTCCCTTCCCACCCACATCGACATCAATTCATCTCAGTACAACGACCTCGAGAACCAATTAGACGAACTCGAGGAACTCGACGATTTCGACTGATATCTTTTTAATTCCTTATAGTGTATTATTAAGACAAAATTTTTAAATCCTTAATGGCGGCATTGCTGCTGGTGTAGGGACCTGTTGCCGATGCTCAGTCCAATATGTTGAATGGTCAGACTCATCTAACGAGTCTGACAAATTCTCACAAACCATTGTAAATCAATGTGATATTGATATTCCGGTAGGGATGTGATACATCACGTCCGGGGTAGCCGTGCCCTAAGCAACCCGCCAAATCCCTATCTCCAATTCACATTCATCAGACCACCCACCATCTGTTTTCCAGCTATTATCACGGTTTGAAGAAGTGTTATAAATAGTTAAATATGTCTTACGTGGCACGTAATTGTTATTTATTTAAATAATTAATATTATTGCTGTCCGATAAAAGTTGACGGGCACAACGATATCCGGCTCGGCTGCT
>CALZTY010000002.1 GCA_945829225.1 uncultured Bacteroidales bacterium
CGATGAAGACGAAGCAAACCATTGGCTCAACATCGAGGGCATTACTTTCAATGCCAATATATTAATCCAGAGACCAATCAGTAAGGAAGAACTTTATGTTCTGAAAGACCTGTGCATGACAAGATGTGATATCAAGTATTTCGACTTTCCTGATTACGCTGAATACTACTATTCGACACTAAAGAATTGCTCATTTATCAACTGCCGTATCTCCAAGGATATTACTATAACTAATGTCTCTGAAGTGTCCTTCATCAACTGTATCGTAAAATCTTTTTATTATAAGGCTGGAAGGCAAGAGTTTAATCCAAAAGTCAATATGCTTAACTGCGTTTTCATTCCCGACGCAGCACCGGATGCTATAAAATATCTCAATGCCAAAAACTCCGTAATACTCATTAACGTTAATAATTATAGAGCATATTCTTTCTCACCCACCGATAGTTTTCAAAATTGTGTAATATCCGGTTATATAGATAATCAAAGCGCTGTAAACAGTTTCTACAATAATGGAATTCCGCACGATAAAACTATTTGGATGCCCATGGAAGATGTGTTCGCCACTCTTACCGATTATAGATACTACGATGCCACCAATGATTATCAGCTGAAAGAGATTACAAGTGAAGAAGTAGACGGCACTTTGCTGGGTATTTACAAGGGCTATGTGCCTTATACCTCGACTGTAACTTATCCTCACTTTACCACTTTCAATGTAGCGGAAAAGGCTGAGGACGGCAAGCTGAGCGTTGAAGTGGCTACCGAATAAATGAAGATATCAACATAATCCGTGATTCTATGCTTCGGTTTTTATTCATAATATCCATTCTGATAGCCTCAGCGCCCTGTTTTGCTCAACTAACCGTGCACTATTGGTTCGACCAGCAGACGGAACGACAAGTGCTGACCGGAAATACAATCAGTACGGAAGGTCTGAGCGCCGGCATACACATGGTCCACTTCCAAATTACGAATCAAGAGAATATGCTCAGCCCTGTATGCTCGCAGGCATTCATCATACTGAATGGCAACCTTGATACTCCAGCGGAGCATGCAAAAATTGAGTACTGGTTCGACCAACAGACGGAGCGACAAATGCTGACCGGAAATACAATCAGCACGGAAGGTCTTACCACCGGCATACACACTGCCCACTTCCAGATTACTGACACGGAAGGAAATGTGGTACCGGTGGAGTCGAAAAATTTTTTGGTACTTATCCACGAAACGGCTCTCTCTTCTGCGTATAAAGGTATCGAATACTGGTTCGACCAACAGACGGAGCGACAAAAGCTGACCGGAAATACAATCAGTACGGAAGGTCTTACCACCGGCATACACACTGCCCACTTCCAGATTACTGACACGGAAGGAAATGTGGTACCGGTGGAGTCGAAAAATTTTTTGGTACTTATCCACGAAACGGCTCTCTCTTCTGCGTATAAAGGTATCGAATACTGGTTCGACCAAGAACAAGTAAGAACAACCTTGTCGAGTAACGCCATTGACTGCGATATGCTGCCTACCGGTATGCATGCCGTTCACTTCCAGTTGATAGACATGCAAAACGCTCTCACTCCTACCCGCTCTCAGTTATTCTTAAAATTAGACGAAGAGGTAGTGAAACTCTACTATTGGTTCGATAATGACGAGGAACGCACCATTATTGACACGGACGTTACGGAAATCAGCGTTGAACATCTATGCAATGGCAGACATACCCTCAACATGATTTTAGCGGATAAAGACGGACATGCATTAAGTAGAGATTTGCAAACTGCTAACTTCGTTATTGTATGCCCTGACAATGAGCACATTGATGAAGACTCAGATGGCGAATGTGATATCTGCGGCAGCGAATATCAGGTATCAGGCATCAACGGAGTCGAAACCGACAACGACCACCACAGCACTCCCGACGCCATCTATAACATTTACGGTATACGTGTGCCAAGAGGCTCTACAGGCATCTTGATTATCAATGGCAAGAAGGTATACATAAAATAGATGGTGCGATTGCGCCTCATCAATATTTGCCATTGTAAAACCAAAAATCACCTAATTATGAAAAAGTACTATTTAATAATCGTAATGTGCTTTGCTGCATTGGGCGTAATGGCTCAAACGTCTCTTGTAGCAACACTTACTCACGATGGGGTAACAACTGAGTACTATGGCCAAAACGCCTTTGTTTCAGCTGTTGCGGCATCAGTAGATGGAGACTTGATAACCCTTTCGGAGGGTCTCTTTACCGGCACCACTATCAACAAGAGCCTTAATATTCGAGGTAATGGCGTAGGCTCAACCGTAATAACATCCAAGGTTACATTGGATAAATCTGCCGATGAAGACGAAGCAAACCATTGGCTCAACATCGAGGGCATTACTTTCAATGCCGATATAATGCTCCAGAAACCAACCGGTACGGAACTTTATGTTGTGAAAGACCTGTGCATGACAAAATGTGATATCAATGCATTCTACTCTGATAGCTATTATTATAGCAGTAATTACTACTATTCGACACTAAAGAACTGCTCATTTATCAACTGCCGCATCACCAATTCTATTACATTGTATAACGTCTGTGAAGTGTCCTTCATCAACAGTATCGTAAAAGGATATACTTATAAGTACAGTGTTCAAGAGACTAAGCCAACAGTCAAGATGCTTAACTGCGTTATCATTATCAACGATATACCGCCTAAGGTAAATTTTCTCAATGCCGTAAACTCCGTTTATATCGCCAACGTTCCTAAGAATAATTCTGCAATCTTCAATAACTCCAACAGTTTTCAAAATTGTGTAATAACCGGTTATGCATATTCCACCGCCCAGAGAAACGAATTCTTCAATGATGGGATTCCGCACGATAAGACTATTTGGATGTTCATGAATGAAGTGTTCGCCACTCTTACCGAGTTTATTAACTACGATGCCACCAATGATTATCAGCTGAAGGAGATTACAACAGAAGAAGTAGACGGCAATTTGCTGGGCATTTACAATGGCACGCATCCTTATACCTCGACTGTAACTTATCCTCACTTTACCACTGTCAATGTGGCAGGCAAGCCTGTTGACAGTAAGCTGAGCGTTGAAGTGGCTACCGAATAAATGAAGCCATCCTATTGGTTCGATAATGACGAGGAACGCACCATCATTGACACGGACGTTACGGAAATCAGCGTTTATTGCACTGACGCCCATTATTTTGAGGTGGGGGAGAAGGTGATGAGGCGGTTGAAGATAAAGTTGAGGATGGTGTAGAGGACGTTGCCGGCGAGGGTGGCGGCGCCGTAGCCCGAGAGGGTGAAGAAGCCGAGGTTCCACTCGCAGGGGGCAAGAAGCCCGGTGCTGAGCCACCACACCAGCAGGAATTGTGCGGCATAGCATATACCGAAGCCGAGGAGGAATTTCACCGCCTCGCGTCCCATCTTGCCGTCGGAGCGGAATACCCAGGCGCGGTTCCACAGGAATGAGTTGATGACGCCGGCGGTGTAACCCAGGGCGTTGCAGAGCATGGGTGGGAGCCCTATGAGCGACTTGGTGACGAAGATTACTACCAAGGTGACGACGGTGTTGAGGACACCGACGGCACAGTATTTGAGGAAACGCTTGAGCTCGGCTGGTTGCATGGGCTTACTTGGTGGCTGAGGGGCAGATGTCGCACAAGAAGCAGTCGCCACATAGGGGTTTGCGAGCCTTGCACACATATCTGCCGTGGAGGATGAGCCAGTGGTGGGCAGTGGCGACGTGTTGCTCGGGGATGTGCTTGACCAGGGTGCGCTCGGTGTCGAGGGGTGTCTTGCAGCCGGGCGTTAATCCCAAGCGAGCCGCCACGCGGAACACGTGAGTGTCGACAGCCATCGCCGGGCGGTCGAAGAGCACCGAGAGGATGACGTTGGCGGTTTTGCGCCCTACACCGGGGAGCGACAGCAAGGCGTCCATGTCGTCGGGCACTTGGCTGTCGAATTCGTCGACCAACCGGCGCGCCATGGCGCGTAGCAGGCGGGTCTTGTTGTTGGGATATGAGACAGAACGTATCTTGTCGAAGACCTCCTCGGTGGAAGCCTCGGCGAGCGCTGCGGGGGTGGGGAAAGCCTCGAAGAGTGCCGGGGTGATGAGATTGACGCGCTTGTCGGTGCACTGAGCCGAGAGGATTACCGCCACCAGGAGCTGGTAGGGCGAGGTGTACACCAACTCGGTGTGCGCCTCGGGCATATACTCGCCGAAGCGCTCAATGCATATATCGTAGCGCTGTTGCAGGGTCATCAGTGGGTGCCGACAAATTCGTCGAGGAAGCGCACATCGTTCTCGGAGAAGAGGCGCAGGTCGTTGACGCGGTATTTGAGGTTGGTGATGCGCTCGATGCCCATGCCGAGAGCAAATCCGCTATACACCTTGGAGTCGATGCCACAAGCCTCGAGAACGTTGGGGTCTACCATGCCGCAGCCGAGGATTTCGACCCATCCGGTACCCTTGCAGAAGGGGCAACCCTTGCCACCGCAGATGTTGCACGAGATATCCATCTCGGCAGATGGCTCGGTGAAGGGGAAATAACTGGGGCGCAGACGTATCTTGGTGTCGTTGCCAAACATCTCGCGAGCGAAGTAGTCGAGGGTCTGGAGCAAGTCGGCAAAAGTGACGTTGCGGTCGACATACAGCGCCTCGACTTGGTGGAAGAAGCAGTGAGCGCGCGCCGAGATGGCTTCGTTGCGGTAGACGCGTCCGGGGCAGATGATGCGGATCGGGGGCTGGGTGTGCTCCATGACGCGCGACTGCACCGACGAGGTGTGGGTGCGCAGCAACACGTCGGGCGAGCGCTGGATGAAGAATGTGTCCTGCATGTCGCGGGCAGGGTGGTCGGCGGCGAAGTTGAGCGAGGAGAAGACGTGCCAGTCGTCCTCAATCTCGGGACCCTCGGCGATGGTGAAGCCCAGGCGGCGGAAGATGTCGATAATCTCCTCGCGCACAAGCGACAGGGGGTGACGAGTGCCCACGTTGAGGGGTGCGGCGGTGCGGGTGAGGTCGATGCCGACGTTGTCGTCGCTGTGGGCATTGAGGTTCTCGCGCAGGGCGTTGATGGTGTCGGTGGCAAAGGTCTTGAGGGCATTGATGGCTTGACCCACCTCGCGTTTCTGCTCGGCGGGCACGTTGCGGAAGTCGTTCATCAAGGCACTTACCAAGCCTTTTTTGCTTAAATATTTGATACGCAACGCCTCCACTGCCTCAGCGTCTGTGGCTGTCAGTGTCTCGATTTCGGCGTGCAATTGTGCGATTTTCTGTAACATATCTCAATCAAATGTACTTAACGGCTACAAAGTTACGACATTTCTGCGGAATAATCAACAAGAATGGTCAGCGGAGGGTGGCGAGGTGGAGGGCGGCGAGGCGGTAGCAGTCGGTTCCTAAGCCGGTGATGGTGCCGCGGCACACGGGGCTGAGGAGTGATGTGTGTCGGAAGTCCTCGCGGGCATAGATGTTGGAGATGTGGACTTCGATGACGGGGATGATGTGAGCGACGGCGGCGATGGCATCGCGGAGTGCCACGGAGGTGTGGCTGAGCCCGCCGGCATTGATGATGATGCCCCGGGGAGGCAATTGGTAATTGAGCGCCTCGTGGATATAGTCGATGAGGGCGCCCTCGTGGTTGGACTGGAACCACTCGAAGTGGGAGTCGGGCATAGCGGCTTGCACCTCTCGAGCGATGGCATCGAGGCTGCGTGTGCCGTATATATCGGGTTGTCGTTGTCCCAGCAGGTTGAGGTTGGGACCGTTGATTACGAGTATCATTTGACGTTAACTTTGAGGGTTGGAGGCAGGGTGTTGTTGCGCCGGTCGATAGCCTCGATGACCGAGTGAGCGAGGTGGAAGAAGTCGGCGGCAACGGGGTTGCCGACGGCGGCGATGGGTATGCCGGCGTCGTTGTGGTCGCCGACCTCGGCGACGAGGGGTATGCGGGCGAGCACGGGCACGTCGAATTGCTCGGCGAGGCGGTCGACAGCGGAGTCGTTGCCAAAGATGTAGTAGCGCTCGTCGGGGTGAGCCGCGGGTGTGAACCATGCCATATTGTCGACGATGCCCAGCACAGGCACGTCAATGCGGGGCTCGCGGAACATGGCAATTCCCTTGCGAGCGTCGGCGAGGGCAATTTCCTGGGGCGTGGTGACCACCACGGCGCCGGTGATGCCGAGGGTCTGCACCAGGGTGAGGTGGATGTCGCCGGTACCCGGGGGCATATCGATGAGGAAGTAGTCGAGGTCGCCCCAGTCGGCTTGCTCGATGAGTTGTTTCAAGGCATTTGAAGCCATAGAGCCGCGCCACACAGCCGCCTTGTCGGGGTCGATGACCAAGCCTATGGAGAGCAGTTTGATGCCGAGGCGCTCGATGGGAATGATGAGGTTGCGCCCGTCGACTTCGTGCATGTAGAGTTGCTCGTCCTCGATGCCGAAGAGGCGTGGGACCGAGGGACCGAAGATGTCGGCGTCGAGCAATCCCACCTTGTAGCCCTCGGTGGCAAGAGCCACGGCGAGGTTGGCGGCGACGGTTGATTTACCCACACCGCCTTTGCCCGATGAGATAGCCACGATGTTCTTGACGCCCGGCAGCACGGGAGTGGCTTCGACGGTGGGTGTTGTGGGTGCTTTTACGGCGATATTGACCTTGACGTCGGGGTGGACGAAGGCGTGGATGGCTGCCTCGGCGGCTTTGGTTACCGACTTGGCAAAGGGGTCGGTGGCATGGGCGAAAATCAGCGAGAAAGACACCTCGTTGCCGGCGATGCGCATATCGTCCTCGACATATCCCTCGGTGACGATGTCGTCGTTGTGACCGGGATATTTGACCTTGCGCAGGGCGTCGAGGATAAGAGCGGGATATAGGGTTTCCATATTTTTTACAAATTATTAACAGATTGCGCCGGCGGCTCGGGCAAGCCTTGCTGAATGATGCCGCGCGAGTAACTGCGATAGGTGTCGCGCTCGAAGTCGTCCTCGGGCTCGAGCAGGTCGCCGTCGTGACGCAGGGCAAATACCAAGTACTTGATAGTGAGGCCGCGAGCAATCCATTGGTTCTCGTAGTGGGTGTGGATATTGAGGATGGGGTCATCAGCCATATCGCCGCCGTAGAGGTCGGGGGTGTCGGCAATGATATCCAGGTTGTTGAGGCGCACCATGGCGCCGGTGTAGGCGTATAGGAAGGGGCTGTCGGTCTTGAGGCACACCTCGGCGCCGTCGATGCACACGCGGCGGTATAGCGCGAGGAAGCGAGTGCCGGTGAGGCGTTTGTTGACCTTCTTCATCTGCGGGTCGGGGAAGGTAATCCACAGGCGCGACACCTCGCCGGGGGCGAAGAAGGCATCGATGAGTTCGATGGAAGTGCGCAGGAAGGCGACGTTGCGGAGCCCCTCGTTGCGAGCCTCGACGGCACCGGCATGCATGCGCGCGCCCTTGATGTCGATGCCGATGAAGTTCATCTCGGGGAAGCGACGTGCCAACCCGACGGTGTATTCACCGCGGCCGCAGCCCAGTTCGACGACGATGGGGTGGTCGTTGCCAAAGAAGTCGGCGCCCCAGCGCCCGCGGAGTGGGAAGGAGTCAAATCCCTCGTCGCGCAAGCGTCCGTAGGGGTACTGGAACACCAAATCGATGGTGTCCATCTCGGCAAACTTCTTGAGTTTGTTTTTGCCCATTATTGCTTGGCGATTTTGAGGGTCAACAATCCCTCGGGAGTGGCAGCGACGACGATAAACGGCTGATTGACAGCGATATTGGCGGTGCTGACGGCGGCTTGCTGCTCTACCACGGGGGTGTCGGCGCAGAGTTTGGCACCGGTGATGTCGTAGAGAGCCACGGTGGAGGCGGCGATGCTACCGAAGTCGATGATGAGCATATCGCCATCGAAGCGCACACGCAGGGTGGCGGAGTCGGTGGCAGTGTCGGCGATGCCGCTGGGCTTGCGCACGTCGAAGTCGCGCCATTGGTCGGCAGAGGTATAGGAGTCGTAAGCCTCGGCGGGAACGATCAAGGCTACTTCGGCTTGGTTGACACCGCTCCACACAGCCTCGCCGGTGGCAGGAGCCGTGGTGATAGCGATGTTGATGGTCTGCAGCCCGGTCATATTCTCCATAGCGTGGTCGCCGATGAAGGTGAGCGACGAGGGCAGGGTGATGGTGGTTACTTGGCTCAAGCCACTGAGAGCATAGGCACCGATTTCGCTGATATTGTCGGTGAAGATGCCCACGGTGTCGAGGGCGGCATCCTTGGAGTAGGCATAGTCGGGGACTACGGTTGCGCGAGTCGAGTATTTGACTTGCTCGAGTGCGGGGCAGTCAAAAACCACTCCGGCGCCCACGGTGACGGCATTGCCGAGGTCGATCGACTTCAGGGCGGGCATTTGAGCGAAGGCACGCTCGCCCACGCTGTTGAGGTCGGCACAGGGCGAGAGGTCGATGTCGGTGATGCCCGATTGTAGGAATGCCTCGTCGCCGATGGCGGTCAAGTCAGAGCCGAAAGCCACAGCGGAGAGCGCGCCTGTGTTTGCAAAAGCGTGATTGCCAATGGTGTACAACTTGTTGGAGCCGTTGACGGTTGCCAAGGCAGTGCAGTCGCTGAAGGCATAATCGGGGAGGGCGACATCGGTAGTGAAAGAGACGGTCGTCAAGGCGGTGCAGCCGCTGAAAGCGCCCTCGGCGAGGGCATCGGCGGAGATGGTCACTGTGGCGAGGTCGGTGCAACCGCTGAATGCGCCGGTGCCCATAGACACCACGTTGGCGCCCAATGTGAGGGACTTGATGGCGGCGCCGGCAAATGCAGCCTCGCCGATAGAGAGCAACTCACTGCCCGGCAGGGTGAGCGAGGTGATGGGCGAGCCCACAAAGCAACGCGCCGGGATGGTGGCGGCGGCATGGGTCGATGAGCCGCGCAGGCGGGCGCCGCTGTAAGCCACGATTTCCACAGCCGACAGGTCGAGGGTCTGCAACGCGGTCATTTCGGTGTCGATGAAGTCGAGGTCGGCAGCGTTGATGCTACCGCTAAGAGTCAACTCGGTGGTTGTAGCGGGATTGCTGACGAGGGTGTGCAAGTTGCCGGGGGTAGATACCACCGACTCTGCGCCGGCGCTCAGTGTAGCCACTGACATTGCCGTATACAATAGTACGTGTTTCAACATTATAGATGTAAAATATTTATCGCTTATAAAGCGCAAATTTACAAATTTTTCCCTTTCCCCGCAAGTTTTCTAACTTAACGTGCCTGTTGTATGAATTCCAACGGTGTAAGGACCGGTATCTTGGAGAAATTAAAATGCTTGATATTCCTTGTTACAATCACGTCACAATTGTTTGATATAGCACAAATATATTGGAGTACATCCTCAAAATCTGTCGCATTGATAGTTAATGCTTCCTTTAATTGGGATTCATCCATTTTTAAGATTTCAAACAACTCAGCAAGTCCATTCATTACACCATATAACTCTTCCTGAGTTCTACCCCTTCTTGCAACGTAGGCGGTATTTGCCATTGATAAGATTGAAACACATAGAAAGGCACGGTTATCTTCGCCTAATTGTAAGATATCACATGCTTCCTCATATCCTTGTCGCTGAGTAACGAAATCAAGGATGATATTGGTATCAAGAAAAGCTCTTTTCATTTGCTTAAGAGATAAGCAAGGCGTTCATCGCCGGCAATGTCCTCTTGAGTAATACCTGTTCCGCACAGTTTGCGAAGGTTCTCTATTTTGGGAGAATATTTCTTTGTGGTTGTTACCTTAGGAGAGTCGGATTTCCATACTTTTGCCGAAGTAACACCGCGAAGCATCTTGATAGCATTGATGATGCTATCAAGAGCTCGAGTATTGTCTATTGTTACAATTATTTCTGCCATAATCTTTTGTTTTTCGCAAAAATAGTATTTTTTCGGCTAATGACCAAAATATTAGGAAAAAACAACAAAACTATTGTCTTATGTGTGGGACAAAATTAGGTATTTTTTGTCTTATATACAAGACAATTCGGCAAATTGTGGGTTGAGTGGACAAAGGTTGTAAAAAATGAGCCATTCTCCGGGCGTGCAGAGACGTCGGAGAATGGGGGAGAGAGGAGAATGGAAAGCACAGTGGAAAAGAGTGTTCCTTACGGAACTATCTTGAGGAAATCCCAAAGTGCCGTTGCATAGGGAGCGTGGTTGGGGATGAGGAACGGGTCGTGGATAGCACCTTGTTCGATGCAATCCTGGAAGCGGTTGGCAGCGTCGGCAAACATATATCCGGCGTCCAAAGCATTGGTATAGAAAGATACCGCAGCGTTGATATCCTTGGTTTCACCGAGACCTTCGTAGGCGAAGTTGCCTAAGTTGATCCAGGCGAGGATGTGTTCACCCTCAATGGCTTTTTTGTAGAGTTCGATAGACTTGGTGTAGTCGGGAGCGATGCCGTCGGTGCCGCGTTCGTAGAGGCGAGCGAGTTGGAATGTAGCCTCGACGTTGCCCTTGTCAGAGAGTTTGGTGAGTTCCTTGAGACCCTTGGCGATGTCGCGCTTGGGGTTGGCGGGGCTGAGGGTCATCATCACGTTGAGGAGGTCGACGTTGGCAGCAGCGCAATTCTTGAGGGCTTTGACAGCGGACTTGAAGGCTTTTTCGTCGCCGGCGTTGATAGCGCGGAGGGCGAGGATGTAGTTGTGGAAGTTGGTGCCTACCAAGTTGGCGGCGTCGCTTGAGGTGAAGAGGTCGGTCATCTGCTGCATATATGAGTTGCGAGCGGTGAGCCATGAGAGCATATATGCGGCGTCGATGAAGTTGTCTTGACGGGCGGCAACGACGGCGTAATCAAACATTGCGCGGTTGAGGCCCTGGAAGGCTGCGGTGCGGAGCCAGCGGTTGGCTTCGGACTCGGATTTTTCCACACCGGTGCCATTGCGGTAGAGAGTGGAGACGAAGTACTGAGCGTTGGCGAGGTCCTTCTCGGCGGCGCGGAGGGCGTAGACGAAGCCCTTGGAGGGGTCGGGAGTTATACCCATGCCGTTGACGAGCATCTGACCGTAGTAGTATTCGCTGACGGTATCGTGTTGGTCGGCACCTTTCTTGAGCCACTTGAGGGCATCGCGGTATTCCTTGGCGTTGAGGTAAGCGACGCCGGCGCTGCGTGTGGCGAGGATGTCGCCCTTGGCGGCGAGGAAGCTGTAGTATTTGCCGGCGAGGGCAAAGTTGCGCGAGCAGCCTATGCCGTTGTTGTAGAAGTAGGCGACGGCGGCGCACTCAAATGTCGACTTGCGGTCGGCTTCGGCGAGGAGGTTGGCAAATAACTCGGGGTTGCCCTTGCGCAGCGAGACGCTGTAGAGTTGCATTGCTCGTACCGAGTCGGCTTCGACGCCGTGACCATATTGGTAGCAGATGCCGAGGTTGCCTACGGCTTGGTTGTTGCCCATCTCGGCGGCGCGAGCCCACATCTTGGCGGCGAGGTCAAAGTTTTGCTCGAGACCTTCGCCGGTGTAGTACCATACGCCGAGTTGATTGATTGCGGCGGCATTGCCATTCTCGGCTTCGGCTACTACGGCGAGGACTTGGTCGCGAGTGAGACCTTCCTCGACAGCAGCTTCTATAGTATCGACCGGTTCGTCGGCTACACGCGCCGGGGTTACAACCTGTGCGTTGCCATATAGGGAAGAGAGGAGAACGAGAGAGGCTGATATGTAGCGTAATGTCTTCATGATTATTTTTTTTGTTGGGAGTGTGGGTAAAATGAGGTGGCGAGGAGTGAAGATTAGAGGTCACCAATGAAGGGGTCGTCGGCGATGACGTCGTCGGGACAGTCTACGGCTACTTCAGCGTCGTCAATAATCTCGGTGGTAACCACTTCTTCGTCGATGAATTGGTCGCCGATGATGATTTCGTTTTCGTCAACGATGGGTTCGTCGACTTGTTCGCCCTCGACGATGGTGCCCACGGCTTGGTTGGGGTCGATGTCGCCGGTAATATCATTGATGTTAACAGCGATAGGCTCTTCTTCGATGGGTTGGTTGGGAGTTTCGTCGCTGCCGCGGACGTCTTGGATAGCCTGGAGTTCTTCTTCGTTTGCCTCAGCCTCGGTCTTGTCGTTTGCGGTGGGGACGGGTTCTTCGTCGAGATCTTCATCGAGGGGACCTTCGGGGTCATGTTGCTGCCGGGGATGCTGTTGGTGGGCGGTGTGGCGAGCAGCGGGAGCCTCGTCTTCTTCAAAGACGATTTCCTCGATTTCTTCCTCCTCGGCGGGTTGACCGTTGGTGGCGGCGTAGATTGCTCCGGCGCCTGCTACACCTACAGCGGCTGCACCGGCGATGGCAGCGCCACGCTTGTAGGATTTACCCTTTTCGGGCTTCTCTTCCTCGTTGAATTGCTCGGTGAGGTCTTTTTCAACTTCGTTTACAGTACCGTTGATATCGTTGTTGTATGCCGAAGGATGGATGGTTGAGTCAAGTTTCATAGTCGTATTATTTTTGAGTTTTTAGTTGTTATTTTTTTGTGAAAATCATTGATGTCTTGCCCATGACGATGGTGTCGCCAAATTTGAGTTGTAATTTTTCGCCGTTGTGCAATTCCTTGCCGTTGACCTTGATGGGGTTGCGGCTCTTGATGACGGTGAAGAAGAAGAGGGCGTTGCCGTTGGCACTCTTCTCGATGTCGATAGAAGCGCAGCGGCGCGAGATAGTGGGGTCACCTGAGATTTGAATGGTGCTTGGGCAAGTGATGTCTTCGCGTCCGATGGTGTAAGAGCCGAAACCGTTGATGTCAAAGTTCTTGGTGGTGGAGGGGAGAAGTCGGCGGTGGATATTCACCTTGAGGGTAGCGCTGGGGGCGATGATGCTGTCGGGGTCGAGGATGATGGTACCCGAGCCGGTGGTAGCCACGATGGTCTTATTGAATTTGTTCTCGGCGGGCTTTTCCTCGCCCTTGTCGGCTTTACCATCGAATTTTACGGCGAAGACTTTGCCGCAGCCCGGGCAGGTGAATTTGATAGTAGCGGGCTTGTCGGGCTCTTTGGTGATGAGAACCTTGCCGCATGCCGGGCATTTGAATGCTTTCTGTCCTTCCTTGAGAGCCATGGCGTTATGCTAAGTCGTCGGTGATGATGATGTCTTGGTCGTCGATTTCAACGTCAACGTTGTCGGTGGTCTCGTCGTAGGCGAGGTATCCGTCTTCGGCTTGTTCCTGTGCTTGAGCGACGGTGAAGCCGGCGCCGTTGATGTCGTAAGAGCCGAATTGGGGGTCGTCGTAGACGGCTACGTCCAATATACCGTCACCGTCGAGATCGACTGCTACGCCCATATCGCCTTCGTAGTCGATGAAAGTGGCTTGAGTGGTGGCGTTACCCTCGATGTCGTAGACAACCTCTACATCGGTGAATTCGAGCATCGAAACACCGTCGAGGTCGTTGGGGTCGACTTCCTCGCCGGCGATAATGGCATCGGCGATTTCACCGGGGTCGGAGACGGTGACTTGGGGGTCGACTTCTACCGGAGTCTCAGCGGGGGGAGTGGTAGGGTTGACGGGAGTAGGGGTCTCACCGGGGATAGCGGGGTTATTGGGGTCGACGGGAGTTTCAGCGGGGGGAGTAGTGGGGTTGACGGGAGTAGTGGTCTCGCCGGGGGTAGAGGGAGTAGCGACGGGGTTCACGCCGGGGGCTGTAGCACCGGGAGTGGTGGTGTTATCGCCGGGAGTGGTGGTGGGGTCTTGACTGTTGTCGGTGGGTGTGCGGTGTGCACCTACGTTTTCGGCTTCTTGGATTTCGATGCCATCGATTTCCTCGGCATCGTTGGCTTGGTTGACAGCCCAAACACCTGCGGCACCTACGCCGGCACCTGCGGCGGCTGTTGCGGCGGCTGCTACGCCTACATTCGACTTGTTGCCGTTTTTCTTGGGTTGTGTTGCCTCGGCTGCGGGGTCAACAAATAAGGTTGCGTCAGTTGTTGCCATATCTTTTAAGTTTTTTGAGTTTTTGTAATTGGGTTGTTTATCGTTTACATTGCAAAGTTAAGGCTTCGTCGCGACCTTTTGCAAATATTTTGCGAGGTCTTTGACGAAGCCTTTATAATTTTGGACGAAACGGGCTGTTTCGCTGACGAAGAAGAATTACTCTTCGGGATACTCAATCAAGATGGTATCGTGCATGGTTGAGGGGGCGATGAGCACGGGGTGCTGTGAGCCGTCGGAGCGTCGTACACAGTCCTTATATATGTGCTTGAAGAGTTCCATGATGGTGACTTTGCGGTCGTGGTTGGTGTCGGCTTTGCCACGGTATCCGGTGAGGAGCCCGACGGTGAAGAAAGACTTCTGATAGTACCCGGCGGCGATGCTATATTCCTCGGGTCGGCAGCCGAGGAAGTAAGCGTGCCCCTTGACGGCTTCGATGCCGTTGTACCAATTGGAGGCGTCACCGACTTCGCCGCCGATGGTGCCGGCATGGCAAGCATCGATGAATACCACTACCTCGCCTGCCTTGGATGTCGAGAGCAGTTGTACCAATTGGTCGTAGGGGTACTGGGAGTCGTAGCAATACAGCCCGCCGGGGTAGCCGTGACCGCTGTAGTAGAATATGATGCGGTCAGAGGCTTGTGCGCGATTGACGATGGCTGAGAGTTTCTCCTTGATGTTATCGGCATTGGCGTATGACGAGGTGAGGAGTGTGACGTCCTTGGTGTGAGTGAGGAGGATGTCACGGAATGCCTTGGCATCGTTGGTGGGTTGAGTGAGGTTGAGATCGGGGTCGCCGTAGTTGGAGATGCCTACCACGAGGGCAAATGTACGGGCTTGGGTGTTGAGGGTGCACAGAGCCGCTATGGCGACAAGCAGTGCGGTGAAGATGCGTTTCATTGTCTTATTATTTATAATGAGGAGATTGTTGTCGATTAATTACATAGCCTTGCACACCGAGCACTTGCAGTTGCGCACGTCGTAGTCGGAGAGGACACGCCAGCACTTGGGACACAGCAGGAATTTGGCTCGGGTTTCCTTGATGCGCTTGAGTCGCTCAGAGTCGCTACGATATTTGAGTCTCAGCAAGCCGGGTGGCAAGGCGGTAGCCACACCACAGAGGGCGAGCATCAGCATGGGATCAATGGGGGCGAAGATGCGCACGATAGCCACCAAAGATACGCAGATGATGGGGGCTATAATCATATTGAGGTTGTGCTTCTTGACCACAGCGGCATGCTCTTCCTCGGCTTTCTTAAAGCGCTTGTCCATAGCACGCAGGTATTTGAACTCGTAGGAGTAGTCGTTGGGTGCCACGAGTTGGTGAGCCATAAATGTGAAGGACTTGGCATTCTCGGGACCGAGGCGCAGCACATCGTTGGGCTTGATGTGGCAGTTGACTACCAAGCGGAAGTCGCCGGCGCTGTCGCGCAGGTACACGCCATTACCCTTGCCCCCCTTGAGGTCCTCGAGGTACCAGTTGTCGGAGTGCTCATCGACGGTGATGCGCACATGCTCGTTGTGAACAAATTGTCGGTCTTGTCCTATTTCAAATTTTTGGTCGCCACTGCGGCCGACGGTGAATACAGGCATAAAATTTTTACGAAGAATTATACAGCGCCTTCAGCCTTGGGTGCCGCGGCGTATCGTTTGGTGAACTTCTCCTTGAGCAATTTCAACAACGCCTTGGACACCGGCAACTTGTGCTGGTGGCTGTCGATATCGCTGAGCACCAAGTATTGCTTCAGGAGGTTAATGTTGCTGAGGTAGTTCTCATTGATGATGAGACTGCGACCCAATCTAACGAATGAGGATGTACCCTTAGCCAAAGTTGCCGAAAGCAGTTTCTCTACCCCGGATAGCCCCATATTCAGTGCGAGCGCCTGACCGCTGATATAGGTCAAGCGTGTGTAGTTGCCGTTGGCTTGGAAGTAAGCAATCTTATCTAAGTCCAGTATCAGCAATTCGTCTCGTGTATTTATACAGACTTTTTTCATAGCATTACTGTTTGTATTAGGAATTTATGTCGCAAAGTTAGCAAAATTTTCAAATAATAAGCATAATTTTCATAAAAAATGGCATAAAAATAATGAAAGTGCGCTACTTCGCAGTAACGCACCTTCCTCATAACCAAAATTCAAGTATATATTGTGAGTCTAACAAAACGTTATCACTTAAGATTATTCTTGAATTGCTCCAAATCATTAATACGGTGCAAAGTTACGCCTATAAAATGCAATCTACAACAAAAAATATGTAAATAATCATTAATAATATTTAACAAACAACAGATATTTTGCTATAAATCGCTGATTTGTAATTACTTGAAGGTGTAGGTAATGATGGCGATGGATCGATCGGGGGCGTTGTTGTCGGCGCGGGTGTATCGGCGTGCTTTTACCTCGTTGATGACGGCTTGTCGCAGTGCGGGGTCGGCACCGGCGGGCGGAGTGCCGTCGAGGAGGGTGACCTCGGTGGCGCGCCCGGTGCGGTCGATGACGGCGCGGACGCGGATAGAGCCGGTGGTGGTGGCGGGTATGCGGGCATACCGCGGCACTACCCAGCCACCGGTGACTTCGCCGTTGGCATTGCCGTTGAAGGCATTTGACGAGCCGTTAGGGTTGCCCGAGTTGCCGGGTGTGGCACCGTTGTTGGAGGTGTTGTTGTTGCCGGCAGCGCGGTCGAAGGCATTGCGAGTGGCAGAGGAGACACGGCGGCGAGCCTCAGCCTCGGCGAGTTCCTGCTGAGTGGGGCCGGTGGGTTGTGGGGGAGTAGCCTGTTGCTGTACCGGTGATTGGTTGCGCGAGGTGGCAGGTGTCGGGGGCGCTCCGGCGGCGCCGGCATCGCGGAGGTCATGCCCGGTGGTAGGCTCGGGCACCGAGTGGTTGTTGGCAGTGATGTCGTTGTATGACGGCGAGGCGCTCTCGGCGACGGTGGGTATGGCGACGGGAGCCTCGACGATGTCAAAGAATTGGTCGTCGACCAGAGCCACAGAGTGGTCGTGTTGCGGCGGCCACTCGCGCTGCGAGGGTATGGCGAGGTGGAGGCACATCATCAGCACCACAGCCGCCACGCCGATAAGGGTGGTGAGCGTCAGGGCGATGTTGCGCGGGTTATTCATGGGCTACGGGGATTTGGGAGTCGCCGACGCGAGTGGCGAGGACCATCTTGATAGAGTTGGCGGCACCGAGATTGAGGACTTCGACCACCTTGCCATATTGCACGTCGACATCGGCATAGACGGCGATGGAGGCATCGGCGCCGGCGGTGTCGGCATAGGCGGTGAGGCAGGGCAGGAGCGAGTCGGCAGCCACGGGCTCGGGCGAGGCATTATTGAAGCCTATGTAGTAGGCGCCGTCGCGGTCGATGAACACGCGAGTGACGGGCTTGGAGGGGCTTTGCTCGACACCCTCGGGGAGGGTGACGTCGATGGCTGTGGGGAACACATAGGTCGAGGTGACCATGAAGAACACCAGCAACAGGAAGATGACGTCGGTCATCGAAGCCATCGAGAATGTGGCGAGCATATCGTTGGGGCGCTTGAGAGCCATAGCGGTAGGGATGTTAAGCCGGCTCGTTGAGCAGGTCCATAAATTCCATGGTGCGAGCCTCGAGGAGTTTCATCACCTTGTTGACGCGAGCCACGAGATAGTTGTAGGCAAAGAGGGCGGCAATACCGACGATGAGACCGGCAACTGTGGTCGACAGGGCGGTGTAGATACCGCCGGCAAAGGTGCTAATCTGGGCAGCCGAGCCGGCATTGGCAATCTGGAAGAAAGCCTGCACCATGCCGATAACGGTGCCGAGGAAGCCGAGCATGGGCGCGGCGGCGGCAGTGGTGGCGAGCCATGGGAGACCCTTGGAGAGGGTCGACACCTCGATGTTGCCGGTATTCTCGATAGCGACGAGCACGTCGTTCATGGGTCGTCCGATGCGGCTGATGCCCTTGTCGATGAGGCGAGCACAGGGGTTGTCGGTATTCTTGCACAGGTTGTGGGCGCTCTCGAGTTCGCCCTCGTGGATGTAGTCGCGGATGCGCTTCATGAAGTCGTCGTCGTAGGTCGATGCGCGACGGATGACTGTGAAGCGCTCGATGAAGATGTAGATGGAGATGAGGGCGAGGAGCGACAGCGGTATCATAATCCAGCCGCCGTCGACGAATAATGACCAAATAGAGGGTGAAGACATATCGAGAAATTTTTAAGAATATTTAATATTTAGCGAAGACAAGCGAGGTAGCGATGGATGGTCTCTTCGAGCCCGAGGTAAAGGGCGTCGCAGATAAGGGCATGCCCGATAGACACCTCGTGAAGCCAAGGCATGGCTTGGTGGAAGTATTGGAGGTTTTCGAGCGAGAGGTCGTGTCCGGCATTTATCCCCAAGCCGAGGTTGTGAGCGACGCGTGCAGCCTCGATATATGGGGCGACGGCGGCGGCGGGGTCGGAGGGGTAAAGGTCGGCATAAGGCTTGGTGTACAACTCGATGCGGTCGGTGCCGGTGGCGGCGGCGGCGCGGATGTTGTCGGGGTCGATATCAACAAATATAGATGTGCGGATGCCCGAGTCCTTGAGGCGCTCGACGATGGAGCACAGGAAGTCGTGATTGGGAGCCACGTTCCAGCCGGCAGAGGAGGTGAGGGCGTCGGGGCTATCGGGCACCAGAGTCACCTGCTCGGGGCGGTTGCGTCGCACCAATTCCATAAAAGTCTCATCGGGGTAGCCCTCAATATTGAACTCCACCTTGACGATAGGGCGCAGGGCGAAGACGTCGGCGCGGCGGATGTGGCGCTCGTCGGGGCGAGGATGGACGGTGATGCCTTGTGCGCCGAAGGCTTGGCAGTCGGCAGCCACTTGCTCCACCGAGGGACGATTTTCGCCTCGCGCGTTGCGCAAAGTCGCTATCTTATTGATATTTACGCTCAGATGCGTGGTTGGTTTGGTCTGGCTCACTTTTAATATATTTTCTTCGTTTTAGATGTTAATCAGAAAAAATTCGTATATTTGTGACGATTTCAGAATACAAATTTAGTCATAAAAATAGAATGACGAAAGAAAAAGTATCAAAAGACGCAAAATTTGAGAGCGCCGAGGTGAATTTTCCGCCTGTCGAGGAGAGTAGCCGCCTGCTGATAGCGTGCCGCCCGAGCGACTATATGGCATCGGAGATAGCCCGCGCTGTCGAGGATGCCGATGCTCGCTTGCTCAACCTCAATGTCACAGCCATCGACAGCGACGGCTTGACAGTGACGGCATTGCGAGTTGCACGCCGCGACCCGCAGCCGGTGGCGCGGTCGCTTGAGCGCTATGGCTACACCATCGTGGAGTGCTCGGCTCCACATGCCGATGACGATACTCTCCGAGCACGATATGACGAACTGATGCATTACCTATCCATTTGAAAATATGAAAATAGCCATCTACGGCTCGCGTCGACAGGA
This sequence comes from uncultured Bacteroidales bacterium, assembly GCA_945829225.1. Lineage (GTDB taxonomy): Bacteria > Bacteroidota > Bacteroidia > Bacteroidales > Muribaculaceae > CAG-873. Next base: position 19,386 of record CALZTY010000002.1, read on the forward strand.
GCCTTACCTGCAGTATATACGCCAATTCTTTGATGCCCTGGCACAGATGGGCGATGAGGTCATTCTGCACTCCAAGATATACGATTATTTGTGGCAAACGTTACCCGAGGTGTTGCCGCGAGTGAGTCGTGTGGTGTCGGGAGGCGATTTCGATGCCGATGTGGTAGCATGCATCGGCGGCGACGGCTCGTTCCTGCGCACGGCAGCGTGGGTTGCCGACAAGGAGATCCCCATCATAGGCATCAACACCGGGCATCTGGGATATATGTCATCTATTGCTGTGGAGGACCTGCCGGGTCTGCCACAGTTGCTGCGCCACGCTGATATGAGCGTGGAGGAGCGGTCGCTGGTGGCTGTCGACTGCCCGGGTATCACCGGGTGGCAGTATGCCCTCAACGAGGTGGCGATTACCAAGGGCGACGGTGCCTCGATAATCAATATTCACGCAAGTATAGATGGCTGTGAATTAGCCACATATCGTAGCGATGGCTTGTTGATAGCCACGCCTACGGGGAGCACCGCCTACAACCTGTCGGTGGGTGGACCCATCGTGCAACCCTCGGCGCCGGTATTTGTGCTGTCGCCTATCGCGGCACACTCGTTGTCGATGCGCCCGCTGGTGGTTGCCGACCGCTCGCTGCTCACGTTTACCTGTACCAGCCGCGCGCGCAACTTCCGCATTGCCCTCGACGGGCGCTCATACCCCATCGACTTGGACACTGCCGTGGGCATCACTCGTGCGCCATTTGTCGTCAAGGTGGCAATGGCTCCCGGCTCCAACTTTGCGCGCACCCTGCGCAATAAACTTGCCTGGGGATAGCCCGACGAAAGCAAGCAGTGCAAAAAATTTTTTTTGATATAAAAAGAGGGTGTGTCAATTTTGACACACCCTCGGGATAATGAGATTCAGGGACTATTTCACTGCGAGTTTTGTAACTTGGTTGCCAACTTTGACAATGTAGAAACCCGGGGTTACGGCGACAGTAGCGTTTGAGGCTTCTAATGAAGCGACGTGCAGACCATTTGCGGAGTAAATAATGATTGAGGTTGGTGCCTCGGCAACAACATTGATGTTGCCGTTTGAAGCAAATACGCGTGCGTTGCCTGCATCTACATCCTCAATGCCTGTAATAATACCATTGTTTGCCAATGCTGTGAATTTCAAAGCATTGCCATCTTTCGACACAATACCCGTGAAAGAACGCCATCCGCTTTCACCCAATTGGAGAGTAGCAGGGTCGTAATATGCCTTCATAGTAAGAGGTGCTACAGCCTGCTGTGCAGACCGGAGAACGAAATAGTTATCCTCGGTGTTTATATCCTCCGTACTCATATAACCTGTAATTGAACAATATTCAGCCGGCTGCGGAGCCACGAGCCAAATGTTTCTCACTTCATCATTGTCTGCATAGATATTGAAATTAGCCACGCTGAATGCGTTGTAACTCATGCTGCTATCTTTAGTGGAAACGGTGCCTTCCGGGAATGAGATTATCGGATATTCGTCGTTGGAAACTACAGTTGCAATGTTGCCACTTTCAATTTCCTTTCCTACAAAGTCGGAAGTCAAGCCGGAGATAGCCACCCAATCTTCCTGGTTGAAGTCAGCATCATTATCGCTTCCCGGTTCAGATTTTTTATCTTCATTGAAAGTGTTCTTAGATGAGCCACTGTTGCCCATGGTAGAGGCATAGAGATAAGTGCCGTCGAAATAATGTCCAAATAGATTTGTGTTGATTCGATAACACTCACCGGCATTTGCGGTCAACACTTTGTCAAGACCATTCTTGGTGTCGGCATATGTATCTGTAATCTCAATGGTTAAGCATGGGATTACGACACTGTTTTCTGCCGGTTCAATTGATGGCATTGAAGCAGGAGTTTCAGATTCATATGGTGAAGCGAAGATATAGAGATATTTGTCAGTAGGGGTTGAAAATTCATATTTCAAGCCATCAAGTTCATCGACAAATACAGGCGTTCCGTCTCCAAGGAGGAGAGTAAGACGAGCATTGCCGTACCTAAAGAATGAGTTAAAGGCAATGCTACCTGTACCTTTAACTTTTACTGCGATACCATTGAAATTGCTATATACGTCCTGACTTCCCTCCACATCTCTATTGAATTGGGCAACATCCTCAATCGACGACGTTCTATTGAGTACTAACCCACCATACTGATTATATCCGCTTTTGTTGTCAGTGATGCTGTAGTAGACGTTATCTATTACCACATTGTACAAAGTTTCATATCCGCTGAGGGTTGTGAAATCCACATTTACTGTTCCTTGCGGGATAGTTGAGATATCGTATACGCGACTTGGTTCCGGTTCGGGAGCCTCGTAGGTATATTCAAAAGAAACAGGTTCGCTACAAGAAGTATCATCGCTGACATAAGCCACCACTTTGCAAGTAGAATTAATTGTTATTGGCGTGGAGTAAGTCTTGACGGTATGAACAGCAGAGGCATCGTCGCCTTCTCCAACAATGTAATAATAAACAGTGCCAACATCGTTAGGATTAGTGAGTGCCAACGCAAACGGGTTGTTAAACACGCATGTCTCGCGAGAAGGTATAGGAGCATCAAAAATGCGCTCACCGAATCCTTGCTTGATTCTATCTTCGAAATATGACCATGGAGCATATGATTTATATGCATCAAGACTTCCAAACGGCACATAAAGATAACCTTTCGAATAAACTTCATTGTCGAATGCGTTGTCAGGACAATCATCGCCATTGAGCGGTAAGGGTCCCTTGTTGATTATTGTATTAATATTTGTGCAACCGGCAAATACGTTATTGCCAATGGAGGTCAAACTTTCGGGGAGCGTAACGCCTGTGAGACCCGTGAGGCCTTGGAATGTGCTTTCTGCGACAGACACTACATCGCTTGAATTGTATTGTCCGGGAATCTCAAGCATACCGATGAAATCCTCATTGAGAGCGTAAGGCGATTTGCCGACGGAGTAGCCGCCGGTCACTTCGGTATAGGCGAACAAAGACGGGTGCTTGTAATGGGTGAACTTGCCCCAAAATGCGTCAGTGGTAAATGTGCTATATTTATCGTCGGGCACTTCAATCAAAGTGTTAGCGAAATGCCACTCATCAAAAGCATTTTCGGTTTCCACAGTCGGCAGAGTGACTGACGAAGGGTTGAAACTGATTGATGACAATGAACTGCATCCGGTGAATGCCAAGGTGCCTATTGATGTGACATTAGCCAAGTCAAGGCTCCGCAAGGCGGCGCAGCCTCTGAAAGCAGTTTCGCTAACTACAAAGGCTTGCTCCGGGATAGGCACTTCTGTAAGGCTCTCGCAACCGTCAAAGCAACTATAGCCGATTTTATTCAACTCAGGGCTACAAATGGAGGTAAATTTTTGGAGACTTTTACATCCTACGAAGACACTGTCCATTTCATTTCTCTCGCCGGTTCCCTTGAGGCGATAGACCTCGACAGTCTCCAAGTTATCGCACCATCTAAACGCATCGGGAGTAATTTCGATATAGTCGTCGCCGGAGCCGTTAATAGTAACGCTTTTGAGAGCCTTGCAATCTTGGAATGTATAGAGGCTTGTCCTGCCAAATTGAAAATTACCATTGGTTGTTACGCTTTTTAGATTTTCGCAAGCAGCAAATGTGTAATAGCCCTCCACGAATATCTCATCTGATGTAACTGCGGTGAGGTCAAGATTTTCGATGCCGGAACGATAGAATGCCTGTTGATCGATTCTTTTTGTATTTGCAGGAAACTCAATCGACTTGAGGTTTGAACACCAACTGAAAGTAGCCATGGGTATAATAAAACCATCGCTAGAGTTTTTTGGCAATATTACCGTTTGTAGACTACTGCAACCGTCAAAAACATTATTGTAAAAGCCGTAAGAATAATAGCCACCTTCATCTGTATAGAAATCCAGATCTTCCGCAAACTCTACAGTCTCGAGACCGGTGCAGAGTCTGAATGCATTCTCTCGCAGTACTTTCAAACTTGCCGGCAACTTAATGGACTTGAGGGATGTGCAGCCTTCAAAGCAGGAAATGCCAATATATTTCAGACCTTCACTCAGGGAGTTTTCTTCGGTGTTTATATCCTCCGTGGATATATCTCTAAGCCTCGTACAGCCATAGAATGCATAATCACCTATGGTTTCAACAGTATTGGGCATGCCCGATACAAATTCTATTCCTGTACACCCTTCAAAAGAACCGATTTTTTTCACTTGGCTTCCCTCGAAGAATTGAATACCGAGGAGTCGCTCTTGGTAATCAAACCCTTCAACGCTTACAATAGGGATACCATCACTTTCGCGCACTGCCGGCACGTCGAGCACGCCTTCATAAGTTTCATAGGGACGGGGTTTCATTATGTAACCGCTTCCGTCTTCCGTTAATTCAAACAGAAACGGCTCATCTTGGGCTTTAGCAGGCAATACCGAGGTAATAATCAACAATGCCAACAACCATACAGCCGGTCTATGTGATAATTGCAATTTTGTTAACATAATCATATGATTTTTTACGGTTATGAGTATCGAAAACGAATAATCAATACCACCTTTTCGGCAAAGTTACACATAAACTTTGATTTAATTTTTCCATTTGGAAAGTTTTTTTGAATGGAGAGCGTAATTATCACATTTTTTCCATGAACGCTTTAATTTTCACCCACATAATAGACAAATGGGGTGTACCAAAATCTTGAAATTTTGATACACCCCCTAATATTTTCGTTATTGTTATGATTACGAATTATTGCGGTAATCAGAGGTCCCACACGAGGTACATAGCACCCCAGGTGAAACCGGCACCAAAGGCGGTGAGGACGATGCGGTCACCGGCTTTGAGTTGCCCTTTGTACTCGTCGAGGCACAAGGGAATAGAAGCGGCTGATGTGTTGCCTACATGTTGGATGTTTACCAGGACCTTGTCCATGGGGAACTTGGCGCGGTCGGCGACAGCCTCGATGATGCGGAGGTTTGCTTGGTGGGGAACCAGGTAGTCGACGTCGTCGGCGCTGAGGTTGTTGCGCTTCATGATGTCGAGAGTGGATGTAAGCATGTCCACCACGGCGTTTTTGTAGACGTTGCGGCCGTCTTGGAAGAGGAAGTGACCGCCCTCGTCGAGTGTTTGTTGCGAAGTGGGGAGGACCGAACCGCCGGCGGGCATGAAAAGATGCTCGCGACCGCGACCGTCGACGTGGAACACGCCGTCGATGACGCCAACGCCTTGCTTGTCGGTGGGTTCAACCAGTACGCAGGCGGCGCCGTCGCCGAAGAGGGGGCAAGTGGCGCGGTCGGTGTAGTTAATCATAGACGACATCTTCTCGGTGCAGCAGACGATGACCTTACGGTAGATGCTCGACTTGATATAAGCGGCGGCATCCTGGAGGGCGACGATGAAGCCGGCACAAGCGGCTTGTATGTCGTAGGCATACGAGTTTTTGAGTCCGGTGCCATGGGCGATAACCGATGCTGTAGAGGGGAAACGGTAGTCGGGGTTGGAGGTTGCGCAGATGAGGAGGTCGATTTCGGCGGGGTCGATGTTATATTGGGCGAGCATCTTGTTGACGGCTTCGATGCCCATATAAGACGAGCCGGCGCCATCACGGTGGAGGATGCGGCGTTCCTTGATGCCGACGCGAGTAGTAATCCACTCGTCGTTGGTATCGACCATCTGCGACAGCATCTCGTTGTCGAGGATGTCGTCGGGGATATATGAGGCTATGGCTGAAATGCGAGCGCTAAGCATAGTATAATAATGTTTTGTTATGACTGAAATTGCGGTTACTTAATACAACAGTTGGATATGAAAAATCGCTCCTTACTGATGATAGAAAGGAGTGTTTTTCATAGCCATGGGACGAGACATTATACTGCAGCCTCTTCCTTGACGATAGCGGGCAAGCCGCGATAGTAGCCACATTCGCCACATACGGTGTGGCAAAGGTGCCAAGCGCCGCAGTTGGGGCAGATTGACAGGGTGGGGGTAACAGCCTTGTCGTGGGTGCGACGTTTTGCAGTACGAGTCTTCGATTGTTTGCGTTTAGGATGTGCCATGATGTTTTATTGTTTACTTTTGTTATTATTTTTATTGTTGAAAGCCCCGACGGCAGGGCTTGTTGTTTAGTCGTTAATATCGATGTTTTTCAGAGCATCCCATCGGGGGTCGGAGGCGGCTTCCACATCGTCGGTGTCGATGTCGTCGAGGTCTATGTCCTCATCGGTGAGCCCGGTCTGGTGCTTCTTGAGCAGAGCGCTCATCTGTCGGTTGCACTTGCCCATGGGGTGGACGTGCTTGATGGGGATGGCGAGCACGACGGTGTCGTAGAGCATATAAGCCACGTTGAGGTCGTTGTCGGCGGTGGGGATGATGAGGGTGTCATCCGAGGAGTCGTCATAGTCATCGCCATACTCTACGGTGATGTCGTAGGTGGTGTCGATGGGTATCTCCAGGTCGTCGAGGCAACGGTCGCAGAGCATGGTCACCGAACCGCGGAGGGCGAAGTGGAGGCGATAGGCGTCGTGGTTGTACTCGACGGAGAGGTGAACATCCACGTTGGCATCGCGCGCGTCGTCATACTCCATATTGGCAAAGAAAGCCTTGTCGAGTTTGTAGTCAAACTCGTGGACTCCCTTGTGCAACGACTTCAGGGGCAACTTGTATGCTGAGAACTTTCCCATAACGAGGTGCGTGAAAAACTTTGCAAAGTTACGGATAATCTTGCAAATGACAAAGTTTTAATTCAAAATATTGTTAATTTGCGCGTTATTAAGCCTCTAAACACCCAATAATTCAGTCGCGCAAGCATCCAATGGGCACTACTTTGACGCCATCGTGGCGAGTATAAGCCATCTCGCCGGCAGTCACAATCATCAGCAAGTCGGGCTCGCGCATGGAGAGTTGGCTGTTGGCAACGCTGAATTTGTGCACGAGATCTTTGATTTTGAGCAGGTGTTGTGCGCCCATTTCAATTTCATTACTGCCTAATTTGAACTCTATGAGGGCATATTTGCCTGACGATGTGTGGATGACTGTATCGGCTTCCAAATCATAGCGGTCGTGGTAGTATGAGATTTCTCCTCCTATTGCCGATGTGTAAACCGTCAAATCGCGGATAGCCAGACATTCAAAGATAAATCCGAAGGTCTTGAGGTCCATATCTAAGATTTCGGGAGAAAGGTCGAGTGCGGCAACAGCGACCGAGGGGTCAACCAATCCGCGCTTGGGGCTACGACGGATAACGGTTGCCGAGCGTATGGCGGGTGACCATGCCGATATATCTTGAATTACAAATAGGCGCGTCAAAGCCTGTACGTAGTCGTCAAAAGTGCGTTCGGTGCAGTTGCACATTGCTGTTACGTCCTTGAATATATTGCTACGCTTGGCTAATGTGGATAGATTGCGAGCATAGGAGCGTATGATGGCGCGAGCAATGCGCGGGTCGCGATTGACGCCGTCTACATTAATAATGTCGGCATCGACCACGCCATCGAGGTAGTCTCGAGCAATGCGTAGAGCCTCGCGACTATTGGGCAAGCGCACTGCGGCAGGCCATCCGCCACGGCAGGCACACCTGATAAGTTCGTTGATATCAAGGTTACTTTGAATCCCATCGATATCCATCTCGGGGTTGTCAAACAGGGCTTTTATGGAGATGGCTCCGGTGGATTCGCCCGACTCGAAGAGAGTCATCGGGAGCATTTTCATACGCGAAATACGCCCGGTGCCGCTATGTAAGATGGATTTCAGGTCGATAGAGTTGCTGCCGGTGAGTATGAATTGACCGGGCTCGCCACCGCGCCGGTCAACCATTGTGCGGACAGCGTCCCACAACACCGGAGCATCCTGCCACTCGTCGATGAGCCGCGGGGTGTCGCCGATAAGCAGATTCGACGGCTTTATTTGAGCCGTCGCGAGATATGATTGCCGCTTGTCGGGGTCTTGAAGTTGTATTATGCTCTTTGCTTGTTGAGCGGCGGTAGTTGTTTTGCCACACCATTTTGGTCCCTCAATAAGCACTGCTCCCATGTAATTGAGGCGAGTGGCAAGTTCTTGGTCGGCGATGCGAGTTAGATATTTCATATTTAGTAACTTATTGTGCCGCAAAGATAGTAAATATTTTGAATATATCCAAGGTATTGCGCTTTTTTGAGGTATTTTGTTGCGCTTTTTTGAGGTATTTCGTTGCGCTTTTTTGAGGTAATTCGTTGCGCTTTTTTGAGGTAAAAAACAGAGGGCCGAGCCCGATGTGGCTCGACCCTCCGTGAGGTATGGTTTACCGTGGGATTATTCCCAGGTGAGGTTCCAGATAGCGATGCGGTCGCAGTTGCTTGCCTTGTTTGATAGCGACTTGTTGGTGATGATGATTTGGAAGTCGCCGCTGAGGCCTACGTTCACCGAGTAGTCGTAGGCGGTCTTCTGAGTAATCTCGGTGACCTTGAGGGTCTCTTCCTTGACAACGTTGCCGCCCTGGATGAATTGGATGCTAATCTCAGCCTGGGTGTCGGAGAAGGCGAAGCCGTACTTGAACGAGAGTTTGGAGATACCGCCCGTGATAACCGGTGAGGTGAGGACACCGACCTTGGTGTTGTTGCCGTTGAGGGCAACAGCGAGGGTCTTGTCATCGCCGATGAAGGCAAAGCGGGGGTTCTGCTCGGTGCCGCCGGCTGCGACACCGCTGAGGATAGCCGAGTTAACGGCTTCCCAGCCGGTAGCGTTGGTGTAGGTGCCGTAGGTCGACTTGGGAGTACCACCGTTGAAGGTGTTGAATTGACCCTTGTATTCATCGGTAGGCTGAGGCTCGGGGTCGGGGTCGGGAGTAGGACCGGGTTCACCCTTGCCCTCGATGACGATAGTGCCGTCGCCGGTGAGGGTGAGGTTGCGGATTTCCCAGGTGTCGGCGCCATCGGCGGTCGAGCCGTACTTGAAGGCGAGTTGGATCTTCTTGCCGGCGAGCGAGCTCAGGGAGATGTTGCCCGAGGATGCAAAGGTCCAAGAGCCGGCTGCGGGCCATGTGGGCACGGTGAGCATAGTCCACGATGAGGCACCTTCCTCGCGCACGGCGATGCCGCAGAGCGATGTGAGGGTGGTCTGGAACTTGGCGGCGTGCTCAAATGTAGCGCTGACGGTGGTGTTGCCGGCGAGGTTGATGATGGGCGAGATAGCCCAAGCCTCTGAGGCATTGGCGGCGCCGCTCACATAAGCCGAGCCGTTGAGGTAGTAGTTATTGTTGTAGTTCTTCCATGACCACACGTTGTCGGGACCGCTGACAGTCTGGAATGTCCAGTTGTCGCAGGCGGTGCCGTCGGTGGCGTCGAGGAGGACTACCGAGTTGCCGGGTTGTGGATCGGGGCCGGGGCCGGGGCCTTCGCCGTTAATCTTGTATGCCGAGGTGTTCTTGATGCCCGGGAGGGTGTTGTACTTCATCACGTCACCCTGTACCGATACTTGAGCGCCGAGGACTGTGGGGTTGTCGACGAGGTTGAGGGCGTTGCGCACATCGGTCTGGGCGACAAGTTGGATACATACGCAGTCGCTGGCGGCGGCAGCATCGGCTTTGTCGCTGATGAGGATGTTGGCGCGCTGGGTGGTGGCAGTCTCGAAGTGAGCGTCATAGTTCTCGTAGTAGCCTACGATGTATCCCTTGACCCAGATGCCGCTCTCGACGGCTTCGGTGGTCGATGAGGGAGCCATGGCGATTACTTGGGCGCAGGTGTAGGGCTTGTCTTCGGAGCCGTCGCCCTTTTCTTCTTCGCCACCGCCCTTGCCGTCAATCTTGAACTCGGAGGTGGCGCCGGAGTTGCCGGTGATGCCATGGGTGCCCATCACGGGAGCGAAGGTACCACGGATATCGATTTGCTTGCCGTAGTTGTCGGGATTCTCGCGGAGAGCACCGAGGGTGCGGAGGGCAGAGCCTTGGGGCAGAGCGACAACGAGACATTCGGCGATGTCCTTGGTCTCGGCGGTTTGACCGATGACGAGGGTGTTGCCGAGGGTCGGGGTAGCGGTCCACTCGATGTCGTCATTCGACGATACGGTCTCCACCTCGGGAGCGACGGTACCGACGATATAGCCGCGTACCCAGCCGTTCTTGCCTTGGTCGTTAACTTGGAGGGCGATAGCCTCAAGCACGTTGTAGGGATTGTCCACATTGCCCTTGGGCACGGAGGGCGAGCCTACATTCATGATAGAGTTGGCATCGAGGAGGGTGAGTTGCCAGCCACCGGTGCCGGCGAGGGATACATAGTAGCCCATGATGGCTACGACGTCGCAGCGCTCGGCGGGCAAGGTGATGTTCCAGAAGTTGGCATAGCCGCTGGTGCGGACGTCGAGGGTGTTGCCGTCGGTGTCGCGAATCTGCTGAGTGACACCGCTGGAGTGGTAGGTCGACAGGGTGGGAGTTTCGGTATTGGGCACCCACTCAACGTTGTTGAAGCGGACGATGCGGCTCTGCCAGTAGCGCAAGCCGGCGGGGGTGACGCTCAGATCGCTGATGCGGTCGACGGTGAGGGTGTCAACCTTGGCGGGTTCTACTCTACCGTTGAGTTCGATGTGGCTGCGGAACAACTCGGGAGCCATGAAGGAGGTCTCGAATTGGTCGCCATAGGCATCGGGAGTGAGCGAGGTGTTGAAACTGGGGAAGCCCACCTGCTCCAAGCCACGATATTTACCCATGAACATGTCGGTGAGGTCGACGACGATCTCCTGACCCATGCGGTAGTTGAGGTAGAGGTTGTAGGAGTTGATCGAGAAGTTGAGAGCGCCGGTCTCGTCTTGCAACACGATGTATTTGAAGCAGTTGCCGGCATAGTCTGACGATACTACGCGACCCGAGATGATGATGTGAGTGCCGGTGAAGTCGATATCGTCGGTGCGCTCAGCCTCGGGGGTATTGTACCACTCGAGGGTGTGGATGCGGGTGCAGTAGTTGTTGTCATCGCGCCACAGCCATTCCTTGACTTGAGCGATGGTGGTATTGGGCTGCATCGTGGCGACCGGCACCTCGTCCATATTGGGCTCGTCGAAGTGGTCCTGGCAAGCCGGCAAGGTAGCCAATGACGCGATGGCTGCGATACCAAGGATATATTTTTTCAGATTGTTCATTGTCTGATGTATTATTTAGTGATTAGTTCTTGATAGCGGTTACGACGACATTCTTGACTTCCCAAGTGCCGGCAGAGGCGGCAGATGAAGTGTAGTGGAAGCCGAATTGTACCTTCTTGCCGATGAATGCGCTGAGGTCAATCTCGCCCGAGTCGACAAATGTCCAGTCGGCGTTGCTCGAGAATGTGGGTATCTCGACAGGGGTCCAAGTGGTCTCGCCCACGACGCGCACGGCGCAGGATACCTGGGTGGCGGGGTCGACGTCAAACTTGTTGGTGCAGTGGCTGAAGGCTACCTTGGGGTCGTGCACGTCGCTGAGGTCGATGGCGGGAGATACCAGCCACGAGTCGGCGGGGTTGCAGGTTTTGTTGACAAAGCCCGAAGCGGTCATGCCATAATTCTCGGTGGCTTTCCATACATACGACATACCCTCAGCCATGGAGATATCCTCGATGGTGAAGTTGCCCTGGCTGTTGGCACCGAAGGGCTCGTCGAGCAGGGTCACTTGGTTGGGGTCGGGAGCGCCCTCGCCGTCGAAGTCGATGCACGAGTTGGCGTCGATGAGCAGCAACTGCCACGAGGTGCGGTAGCACGAGAGGATGCCCACTACCGAGCCGTTGCCCCAGGGGAGCAAGTCATAGGCAAAGTCGCTGTACGAACTATTGTAAACAATCATGCGGTTGCCATCGGGGTCGATGATGTAGCGCGAGGTAGTGGAGCCGTTGGTGAAGGGTTGACCTGCCTCGACAAACTTGATGTTGTCGATGCGCACCAAGCGGCTCTGCCACTTGTTCTTGCCTTCGGTGGTCTTGTTTGCCTCGGCGAGTTCGGCGAGGGTGACGGTGGTGGTGTCACCCACTTCCATGCCCTTGAGCCTGATGTGGCGGTGGGGCTGGAAGTCGGCATCACTGATGCGGTTGACACCCGAAGATGTGTCGGTGCCCAGTTGCATCAAGCCGCTGTAGCGACCGATGCACATGCCGGTGACGTTGATGGCTACCTCGATGCCCATGGGATATAATTCCTCGACATTGGTCTCGTTGATGCCGATGGTGATGGCGCCGGTGGCGTCCTGCACGATCATCGACTTGTAGATGTTGCCCGAGGCGCATGAGGATACCACTTTACCGACAATCCAGATGTCTTCGCCTTCATTCTGTCCTATCACGGTGCCGTAGGAGTCGGTGTCTTGCCAGAACATGGTCTTGAGGTCGTAGATGCTCATGTTGGCTTGAACATCCTCGGGGATGGTGGGGTATACCAGTGGCGGCTGCTCCCAGTTGTCATCGCAGGATGACAGCGCGACACTTCCCAGCACGATGCTTGCTATATATAATGAAATCTTTTTCATATCTTGTTACGTATTAAAATCTGATACCGATGTTGAGGAATGCGCGGATGCCCTGAGCATAGGTGTAGCGGTTGGGGTACTCGCCGCGGTTGTAGTCGGAGGTGTCGACACGTCCCTGCTGGTAGGCATAGGTGACAACGTCCTTGTTGTTGAGCACGTTGTTGATGTTGAGGTTGACGTTCATCGATACGGTGCGAGTGAGGTAAATCAACTTGCCGATGGAGATGTTGAGGGTGAAGGCATTCTTGAGTTTGTCCTGAACCGAGAGTTCGGCAACCTTGTTGGCGAGTTGCTCGGGGTCGGGATACTTCTGCCACAGGTCGGGCAGAGCCTCGTGGTAGGCGGGCGAGAGGTTGACATATGCGTCACCTTGCCAGGTGCCGTTGATGCCGAAGAACCACATACCGGGTGCTGCCCAGTCGAGACCTACGTTTGCCGAGTATTGGGGTGTCGAGCCTACGTAGAAGTTCTTGAGGTAGACGGTCTGAGTGGTATCGGGGTGCAAGCCGTTCTCAAAGGTACGAGTACCCTTGGGGTTGTTCTTGTACTGGAAGCGCGAGTAGTTGCCGGCAAATGTAGCGGTCAACGACGGGGTAATCTTGTATGCCATACCCAGTTCGACACCCTTGTAGACTTTCTTCACGCCTGAGAGTACATAATAAGTATATGAGTTGTAGCGGTCGTCGTAGAAGCCGGTGCGCTCGATGCCGTTGTCGCTGAGGGTAGCGAATGCCGACAAGGTACCGCGGAAGCGGCGATAGTTCCATGTGTAGGCAATGTCGGCGGCTGCGATGCGCTCGCTGGTGAGGTCACTGACTACGTCGTTCTTGACGCGAGGCATCAGGTAGATGTTGTCGGCGAGAGGTGCGCGTGTGCCATACTCGGCGTGTGCGGTGAAGAAGTTGTGACCGTCGAGTTTGTAGGTGGCACCTGCCTTGAAGCCGGCGTTGTCAAATGTCTGCCATGCGCCCTTGCCGTAGGAGGTGAGGGGTGCACGACCGTTGCGCATGTGACCTTCGCGCTGATACTGGGTGTAGGCGATATTGAAGCCGTAGTTGATGTCCCAGCGGGGCAGTGCGATGGTGTTTTGTATCCATGCCTTGGCTTGCAGAGCGTAGATGTTGTAGTCGTAGCCAAACTTGTCGCCCTTGTAAACGCGATGGGTGTAGGGGTCGGCGTAGTTGTAGTTGTTCACGAGGTTCTCGGGAGCCAGGGTGATATCGCGGTCGCTGAAGGGGTCGATATCAATCCAGAATTCGCCGCCGAGGAGGTCGCGGATGGTCTTGTAGTTGGCGCTGTTGGCGTATGCTACCGACACACCGCCCTGGAGGCTCAGATACTTGTTGATGCGAGTGTTGAGGTAGGTGTTGAACTTGAGGTTGAAAGTGGTGTTGATGCGGTTCTCAAGTATGTAGCTGGCACCTTGCTGCTGGTCGTAGGGCAGGTATTGGTTTGCCTCGTTGTTGAGTTGGTTCACGCGATAGAGGTTGTCCCAGTTAATCTGCGAGAAACTCTCATCGTTTTGCCACAGCCAGGTGTAGTATTCGCTCTGGATGGTGTGCTCGCCTTCGTCAGTGAGGTAGTATGAGGGCAAGTAGCGATAGTAGGTGGGGTTGGGGTCGTTTGCCTTGTAGTACTGCAGTGCCGAGCGGTTGTAGTAGTTGTACGAGGCGGCAATGGCGGTATTCACGGTAGTTGAGCCCTTCTTGTACAGCCAATTGAGCATGGCGGTGGGGTCGTAGGTCTCGGTGATGCGTGAGGCACGTTTCTTGCCCTGGTACCAGCCCCAGTTGGGGTTGTAGAGGTTGTCACCGAGCAGGTCATACACCTCTTGGTAGGTAGCACCGGCGGTAGCGCGCTGGGTGGGACCGCCCCATGCGGTGAATACCAATTGGTTGTTGGCGTTGAAATATTTCTCAATCGACAGGAACAAGCCGCCCGAGTTGTAGAATGTACCCTCGATAACGCCTTCCTTGGCGTAGCGGCCGATGGCGCTAACGGTGAATGCCCAGCCCTTCTTGTTGAGGCCGGTGGAGTAGGTCACCATGGCGCGCATCAAGTAGTTGGAGTTGGTGAGGGCTATCGAGCCGTTGAAGCCGGTGGCATACAAGTCGGTGGTGGTGTTGTAGTTGATAGAGCCACCGAGGTCGCCGAAGCCGAAGTTGTTGGCATCCAAGCCCACACCGGTGGTCTTGTTGCGGAAGGCTCGCGAGGTCATACCCAGCAGCGATGAGAAGTTGAAGCGACCGCGGATGAGGTCGTTCATCTGTACACCATTGATATACACCGCTTGATACTGGCTGTCGTAGCCGCGATAGCGGAAGTACATCGGTCCGAAGTTGTACGATGCCGTGTTGTAGTAGATGTTGTCCTGGGCGCCGGTGAGTGCGGCGATGCCCTGGGTGTTGTCGTCTTCGTCCTCGAGGAGGGCTTCGTCAAACACCAGGTCTTGGCTGTCGCCATAGTAATCGTCGGAGGTGAGGTTGGGCACCATGCGCAGGTGTCCCAAGTCGTTGGCACCCTCTACGATTTTTACATCGAGCCCCAAGGAGGTGTATCCTTCGAGGTCTACTACCAAATAATCATTCCCGGCAGGCACTTCCAGGCGGAAGTCGCCATTGAAACCGGTCGTTGTTGCAACCCCGGCGGTGCGCAACACCACGGTTGCGCCGTGTACCGGTGAGCCTGTCTGGCTGTTGACCACCACGCCCGTTACGGTGGTGGCTTGCGCGATAAGCGGCAGCACTGCCGTCAGTATCGCTAAGAGAAACGGTTTTAGTCTCATGCGGTTTATTGTTAGTTATATTTCTTTGCTTCTTATTTTTCCATGGTTTAATTAATTCGGACTTCAAATGTACGACTAAATAGTGGCTCTACAAAAATTTATTTATAAATTTTACAAAAGATTAACAATAATCTCTCTCATTTGTACAGCGAGTTGCGGTAGTCGGAGGGCGAGCAACCGGCATATTGCTTGAAATAGCGCCCGAAGAAGGATTGCTCCGAGAAATTCATTCTATAGGCTATCTCCTTGATGCTCATCTTGGGGTTGGCGAGCAAGTGCTTGGCTTCCACGATGACAAACATTGATATCCACTCAATGGCTGTCTTGCCCGAAATGCGATGAATGAGTGTGGTGAAGTAGCGTGGCGTGAGATTTTGCAATTCGGCATAATAGGTGACGTCGCGATGGTGGCGGAAGTTGCGATACAGGTCGGTCATGAATTGCTGAAAAATCTTGTCCTTGCGGCTCTGCTTTGCCATCGGCATGGGCTTGTTGGTGAGGAAGGCATCTATCACCTCGAAGCAGAATACGCGCACCAATGAGTCGATAACATACTTATATAGAGGCGTATGGCGCTCGGTGCGTCGCGCGGCATAGGCGATGACGCTCTCGATGCGCTCGCGCTGCTCATCGCTAAGGCTCACCACGGGGTTGAAGCGCAGATACACCTGGCTCTCGCTGTTGGAAATGGCGTCGAGCGACTGTATCACGTAGTCGAAGTCGGCAATGCCTGCGATGCCCTCAAAGTCGGCACTCACAGCCTCAATGCTCGTCCACGAAAATGCCGGATATATGTACATATCATCTTGGTTCAGCGTGTAGGAATTGTCGTCGAGCGACACCCTCAGGCTACCTCGCCGACATAGAATGAAGCCATGCTTCTCCAAGCGGACACGCTCGTTAAATCCGCGCACTTTGGCGCTATCTATCTCTACAATTTCGACTCTTGATTCTTCTGCCATGTTAATTTGTTACTTTTACAAGTGCAAAGTAAACAAAAAAACGACAAAAGGTGTTGTATTATTGTGTTATTATTTCCAAAAAGCGACACATAGTCCAATAATAACTCACAATCGTTATTTGTCTTTTTTATCCTAACAAGTAATTTTGCGCTCATCAATAAATTCAATGAACCACCATGCGTATGAAGACTATTATGCTTAAGTGCGGAGCGGTGACAGCCATCGCTGCCGCGTTGTGTGGCTGTGGCGGCTCCAAGGTCGACACAATGGCGCCACCGGCAGTGCAATTATATACTGTGGAGACAGCCGCCACGGGCATCTGCCACCAATATCCCGGCAAGGTCAAGGCTGCCGAGGAGGTCAATATGGCATTCAAGGTCAGCGGCACCCTCATGGCTATTCATGTCGATGCCGGCACATATGTGCATGCCGGGCAACTCATCGCCGAGATTGACCCTCGCGACTATCAACTGCAAGTTGATGCCGTCGAGGCTGAGTATCAGCAGATTGCCGCCGATGCACAGCGTGTCATTGCCCTCTATGGCGACAGTGTCGCTACCGCTGCCGACTACGACCGCGCCCGCTATGGCTTGCAGCAGATTACCGCCAAGCGCGACAACGCTCGCAACCAACTCGCCGACACCAAGATTTATGCCCCCTTCGACGGCATCGTGCAAGACCGCTTCTTCGACCCGCCCACGGTCATCGGTGCCGGTATGCCCGTCCTCTCGATAGTCTCGCAGGGCAAGCAGGAAATTGAAATCAATATCCCCGCGACGGCTTATCGCAGCGCATCGCGGGCACGCTTCACCACCGCATTCGACTTCGTCGACGGTGCCGTGCCTCTCACCCTCATCAGCATCGCTCCCAAGGCAAATGCCAACCAATTATACACCGTGCGTCTCGCCATCCCGCCGACCGGTGCCTCGCTACCCGCGCCGGGCATGAATGTCATGGTCAACATGGCTATCACCGATGATGCCGACAGCGCTGTCGTGGTCCCCTCGCCGGCAGTTGTCGCCGATGATGCCGACAATTGCTATGTGTGGGTGTTCAACCCCGAGGACTCCTGCGTGAGCCGCCGCAGTGTCGCTGTCGACCGACTCACCGCCGACGGCATGACGCTGCTCTCCGACGGGCTCGCCACGGGCGAGGTGATTGTTGCCGCCGGCGCTCATCATCTCACTGATGCACAGCGAGTAAAGCCCATGGAGGCTCCTGCCAAATCTAATATCGGAGGCTTACTATGATTGACTTCGGCAAATGGGCTTTTGACAACCGCAAATTGATTTACTTTGCGGTGGCTGTCCTCTTGGTGGGAGGTGTCTTCAGCGCCCGTCAAATGAGCAAACTCGAGGATCCCGAGATTAAGGTCAAGATGGCAATGGTGATTGCCACCCGTCCCGGTGCCTCGGCTCACGAGGTCGAGATGGAAGTCACCGAGCCTCTCGAGAAGAATATTCGCACCATCGGCGAGGTCGACAATGTCACCTCGTGGTCTTATAACGACTTGGCTATCATTCAAGTCGAAATCAAGAGCACCGTCCCCGACGACTACATCGAGCAGTGCTGGGATATGCTCCGCCGCAAGGTCGCCGACACTGCCGCCACCCTGCCTTCGGGCACCTCGGTGCAAGTCAAGGACGACTTCGGGCTGGTCTATGGCATGTTGTATACCCTATCGGGCGACGGTGCCGACTACCGCACACTCAGCGACTACGCTCGACTCATCCAGCGTGAACTCACCAACATCGACGGTGTGGCGCGCGTCACCATCTACGGCGACCGCCCCGAGTGCATCAACATCGAGATGCTCCCCGAGCGCATGGCTACCCTCGGCGTATCGCCCGCCGAGGTCCTCGTCACCCTCAAGGGGCAGAATGACGTCTACTACTCGGGCTATTACGACAACGGTACCTCGCGTGTCCGTGTCAGCGTCAGCGACAAGTTTAGACAAGTCGACCAGATCCGCAATATGATTATCCAGGGGCACGAGGACGACCAACTGCGCCTCGGCGACATCGCCCGCGTATCCGAGGGATATGCAACCCCGGTGCGCGAGGCTATGGCTTTCAACGGCGAGCATGCCCTGGGTATCGCTGTCGCCGGCGCCTTGGGTACCGACATCGTCAAGGTGGGACATGCCGTCGAGCAGCGCCTCGCCGAGTTGCAACGCGACCAATTCCCCGCCGGTGTCGAGTGCCACAAGGTATTCTACCAGCCCGAGCGTGTCACATCGGCGCTCGCCAACTTCTTCATCAACTTGCTCGAGTCGGTCGCCATAGTGGTCGCTATCCTCATGATTACCATGGGCTTTAAGAGCGGCATCATCATCGGCTTGAGCCTTATTATCATTGTCATCGGCTCCTTCCTCTTGTTGGGTATGGCTGACGGCTCGATGCAGCGCGTGTCGCTGGCATCGTTCATCCTCGCCATGGGTATGCTGGTCGACAACGCCATAGTGATTATCGATGGCATCCTCGTCGACCTGCGACGCGGATTGCCGCGACGCGAGGCACTCACCGCCATCGGGCGCAAGACCGCTATGCCCCTGCTGGGTGCAACGCTTATCGCCATCCTCGCCTTCTTGCCGGTATTCCTGTCGCCCGACACCGCCGGCGTGTATGTGCGCGACCTCTTTATCGTCTTGGCGGTATCCCTGTTGCTCAGTTGGATTTTGGCTCTGGTGCATGTGCCACTGATGGCTGACCGATGGCTCCATGCCCCTAAGGACGATGGCAAGGCGCTTTATAGCGGCAAAATTTACGACTGCTTGCGCGCTACCCTGCGGTGGGCGCTCGCTCATCGCATCGCCACCACTGCCGTGGCTGCCGCATTGGTCGCCCTCAGCATTTGGGGCTATCGCTTTATGAAGCAGGGCTTCTTCCCCGATATGGAGTATGACCAATTGTACATAGAGTACAAACTCCCCGAGGGCACCAACTCCACGCGTGTGGCTGCCGACCTCGAGCAGATGCGTGCCTACCTACAAGAACGCCCCGAGGTGGGCAATGTCACCACCTCGATTGGCGGCACACCGGCTCGCTATTGCTTGGTGCGTAGCATCGCCAACCCCTCGCTCGCTTATGGCGAACTCATCGTCGACTTTTCCTCGCCTCGCGCCTTGGAGGACAACCTCGTCGATATTCAGAATAATTTGTGCGAGATGTTCCCCGATGCCTATGTCAAGGTCAAGCGATATAATATAATGTATAAGAAATACCCCATCGAGGCGCTGTTCAGCGGTCCCGACCCGGCGGTCCTCAAGGCTCTGGGCGACTCGGCACGGCGCATCATGGAGCAGACCCCCGAGGTGTGGCTCATCACCTCCGACTACGACCCGGCTCAGGCTCAGATGGAAATCAACTTCGACCAGTCAGCCGCCCGGCGTGCCGGGCTGAGCCGTGGCGACATCGCCACCTCGGTGCTCAGTGCCGCTGGGGGCATCCCCGTGGGTACTTTCTACGAGGGTATCCATCCCAATACTATTTACCTCAAGTGTGCCGAGGAGGATGGCGCTTCCATCGACAATCTCGAGAATGTGCCCGTATTCTCGATGATGCCCAACCTCAACGGCTTGCTCGACGAGGAGACTGTGCTGAAGTTGCGCACCGGCAACATCGATCGCAGCGCCGTGGTGAGCGCCGTGATGCACACCACGCCTCTGCGCCAGGTGAGCACCGGCATCTCCATCTGCCGCGAAGACCCCGTGGTGCCACGATACAATGGGCAGCGCTCACTGTCGGTAATGTGCTCGCCTGCCCCGGGCATCGAGACCGAGCACGCCCGTCAAGCCATCGCCGAGCGCATCGAGAGCCTCGACCTCCCTGTCGGCTACTCCCTGCGCTGGATGGGCGAGAAGGATGCCAGCACACGCACCATGCACTACCTGTTTATGAACGTCCCCGTGGGCATCGTGCTGATGATTGCTATCCTCATCATGCTCTTCAAGGACTATCGCAAGCCCACAATCATCTTGTGCAGCCTGCCGTTGCTCGCCATCGGCATCGTTGCCGCAATACTCATCAGTGGCTTCACCTTCACTTTCTGTGCCATCGTGGGCGCTCTCGGGCTCATGGGTATGATGATCAAGAATTGCATAGTTCTCATGGACGAAATCAACGAGCAACTCGCCGCCGGCAAGGAGCCGGTGACCGCGCTCATCGATGCCTCGGCGAGCCGTCTGCGCCCCGTGATGATGGCGTCGCTCACCACCATCCTCGGCATGATTCCTCTGCTCACCGACCCCATGTTTGACTCTATGGCGGTCACCATCATGGGTGGCTTGCTCTTCTCGACCATCGCAACCTTGCTGTTCATGCCCGTCCTTTATGCCTTGTTCTTCAAAATCAAGATAAAATGAAACGCTTCCTCCTATATATCCTTGCCTGCATGCCGCTGACAGCCGGTGCACAAGCCCTCAGCATCGACGATTGCATCGCCCTCGCCCTCGAGAATAACAAGCAAATCGAGGCGTCGCGCCACGGCTACGATGCCGCCGTGTATCAACAGCGCAGTGCGCGAGCCCTCTTCTTCCCCTCTTTCAGCCTCACCGGCACCGCTATGTATTCCACCGCCTCGGGGTCATACTCCTCGGGCATTCAGCAGTTGCCGGTCATCGGTCCCGACGGCTTGCCCACCGGCGCCAATGCCCTTATGGCTCTGGATATCAACTATGATGTCGACTGGCTCTTCAGCGCCGGTGTCAAGGTGCAACAACCCATCTTCATGGGCTGTAAGATACGCACCGGATACATTATGAGTAAGTTAGCCACCGAGATAGCATGGCAAAATCAGCGCCTGAGCGAGGCTGATGTCATCGTTGCCACCTCGCAGGCATTTGCCGGCGTGGTGCGTGCCCGCGAGATGCTCGCTGTGGCTCGCTCCTACGATGCCCTGCTTGCCGAGTTGCTGCGCACTGTCGAGGTTGCCCATGCCCGTGGCGTCAAGCCTCGCAATGATGTCCTCAAGGTTGAGGTGAAGGTCAACGAGAGCCGCCTCAACATTCGCCGCGCCGAGAATGCCCTGCGACTCGCATCCATGAATCTCTGCCACTATATCGGGCGCCCGCTCACCGACTCCATAGCCATCGACGATGTGCTACCCGAGGTGGATATCAACGGCTTGACTGCCGACATCTCCAATCGACCCGAGCACCTCATGCTCATGGGCAAGGAGGAAATCGCCTCGCGCAATATCGCCATGGCACGCAGCGAGATGCTGCCCCAAGTCGCTCTCGTGGGGCAGTATGGCTACTCAAACGGCATCGAACTCAACGGACGCAAGTTGCTCGACTCGTGGAACTTTGCCGTGGGCGTGCAGATGACCTTCTCGGTGTGGGACTTCGGGCACAACAGCAACAAGGTGCGAGCCGCCCGCGCGCAGTATGACCAAGCCGTCGCCGAGCGTACCGACACCGACGAGCAACTCACCCTGCAACTCACCCAGTCATTCAATAACCTCGACGAGGCGGCGCTCGAACTCGACCTCGCCAACTCATCGGTGATCTCAGCCGAGGAAAACCTGCGCTCGGCAGCCCGCCAATATCAAGCCGGCACCGAGTTGCTCAGCGACTATCTCGAGGCGCAAGCCCTGTGGCAACAAGCCCTTGAAACACAGATAGATGCCCGCGTGGGCTACTACCTGCGATACCTCGACTACCTCCGCGCCTCGGGCTCGCTCAATTGACACACCCCCTTGCAACCAAGCATGCATATAGAGCAAATCCCCGGCACTGCGTAGTGTCGGGGATTGTAGCCCATAGCAGAATCGAACTGCTCTTTCAAGAATGAAAATCTTGCGTCCTAACCGATAGACGAATGGGCCGACATCTCTAAAAACTCAAAAAAGGAACGCTACGGTTCGTTACGACGAACCGGCTATGACTTGGAAATCAAGCGCCGAGCTTTGCAACGAGACGAGCCAATTTGCCCTTGAGGTTGGCTGCTTTGTTCTTGCTGATTGCCTTCTTGGAGGCGAGGCGATCGAGCATAGCAGATACAACGCTCAACTTTGCTGCTGCTTCGGTTGCATCGGTGAGTTTGCGCAAGTTGCGCACTGCGTTGCGAGCAGTCTTGGCATAGTAACGATTGTGCAAGCGACGACGGCTTGTTTGACGAATTCTCTTAATGGATGACTTATGGTTTGCCATTACTTTTCTTTCTTTGTTGGTTGTTACTTTATTAATTGTAGCCCATAGCAGAATCGAACTGCTCTTTCAAGAATGAAAATCTTGCGTCCTAACCGATAGACGAATGGGCCATAGGCGCGTTTTGCGGTGCAAAGTTACAAACTTTTTTCATTGTGACAAAATTATTTACCACTTTCCTCTCATTTTTTTCATTTTTCTGCCTAAAAACGAAGCCTAAGACAAGACTCAAGCTACTGTGATAGTGTCGTGAAGCATTTCTACAAATTTTGCTACTTGACTTATCTTATTCTGGAAGTGGTTAAGAAGTGCTTCGCGGAAAACACGATTATTACGGAATACAATCTTTTCCATATCTCCGTTTTGGCAGACATAATTAAGAATGTTGTTAATAAATTCTTCTTGTTCAGCGGTCAGTGAATTTGCAGAAATATAATCAGAGAAAAGTTGTATTGCCTTTTGACGGTCGAGTCCCACGAGTTTACGAATAAATGCTGCTACAGGGATATCAGCGGTCATTTGCTCGTGGCTGAGATAGCGTTCGTAATCCTCTTTGCTACCGAGTTCTTGCCATAAGATATGTTCTAATTCGTCAATATCTTGGCTCGTGAGGTATTCGAGATTATAGATTTTTTGTAATACCGGGTGGCTACGATGTTGAGTGAGAAAATCAAGTAACTTTTCGCGATAACTTACATCGGTGTTGATTTTCGGAGCAACGCCGCCATCGGTAACATCGTCCTCGATTGTTACGGTAAAAGTCTTGCCGCCATCGCTGACAAGATATTTCATAAGGTCGCGAAGCTCACTGCGCATATTCTCGATAGAGGCGAGGGTCTTGTTATCCCAAAATGCCGAGGTCATAACTTCGTTTAGCAACGGCATTTTAGCCTGAATATCGGGAATAGTAGCGCGTTTACGCAGTGCGTCGGCAATACGAGTGATTTGTCCCTCGTGGCGCCCACTGTCAAAGTTTTCGTCGACCAGACCGAGTTGAACGTACAGTGAAAGCAGGTCGAATTTCTTGGCGAGTTCGTTTTCGAGCGACTTGGGAAGAAGCGGAGCAACTTCATTTTTCAAGTCGAGTACATCGACTTCGGAGATGTACTGCCACGTTTCAGGCTTGCGGAATTTATCGACCGCAGGCCAGTGGTTACGCACGGCAATGTGAGCATCGTCGAGCTTGCCGACCTCGGCTTGAAGAATCTGCTTCAATTCGTCGTGAAGCCTCTTGGCAAAGTCGTCAGCCTGATATTGCGGTGCTTGCAGAGCACAGGCAATGTCGGCTCGTACACCAAACAGTCGCTCTGTGAGCGATGTTGTCTTAACGGCTTTGCCCTCCTTGGGATTCTCGCCGAAGTATTTGAAGTTGCCGCCCCAGTCGAAGATGTAGAAAAGCTCTTTGTCCTGACCATCGCCGAAGATGTCAGGGCTTAAACGAGTGCCGCGGCCAATCATCTGCATAAACTTGATGCGCGAGCGCACACGTTTGAAGAAAACAAGATTGAGCACGTCGGGAACGTCTATACCGGTATCGAGCATATCGACCGACACTGCAATCTGCGGCATTTTGTCGCGGAGGCTGAACTTGTCGATAAGGTCTTGCGAGTAGTTGATTGAATAATCTATCTGCTCGCAGAATCCGTCGCCGTATTCGGGATAGAGCAAGTTGAAGCGTTCGACAATGAGCTTCGCTGTCTTGGAGTTCATTGCGAAGATGATAGTTTTGCCGATCACCTCGCCCGACTGCACTTTCAAGCCGTTAGCCATAAGGTCTTGAAGCATCTTGTCGATGGTATCAGTGTTGTAGATATATTTGTATATCTCTTGTTCGCCGATGTCGCGCGGCTCCCAGTCTGCGTCAGGGTCTTTGTTGACCTGTTCATATTCCCACACCTGTTCGAGCTGCTGCTTCTCGTCGTCAGAGAGATCATCATACTTGATGCCCTCGTTGACGACCTTTGAGCCGCGGATATATCCCTCGTAGTCCACGAGGTATTTGTCTTTGACTGCTTCGCTGTATTCGTAGTAGTCGGTCGGCTGACCTCCTTCGAGGTGGAGAAGTTCGTATGTTGACTTATCCACCTGCTCGCGAGGGGTGGCTGTCAGCCCCACGAGCAGACTGTCGAAGTAGCGGAATATGTCGCCGAATTTGCCGAATACGGAGCGGTGAGCCTCGTCTATGATAATCAAGTCAAATCTGCCGACGCTGTAAGGCTTTTGGTCGGTGTTGACATAGTTAATCATAGTCTGATATGTCGAGAATGTGATACGGGCGTTCGGGTCGACATCGGTAGTTTTGTCGCTCAAAACAGTAACCGATGTATTCGGGAGCAACTTCGAGAAGTTGCGGGCCGCCTGATTGACGAGCGATGTACGGTCGGCAAGAAACAGAGTGTTCTTGACCCAGTTGTTGCGTTGCAACACGTCGACGAGCGAGATAGCGGTACGAGTCTTGCCCGTGCCGGTCGCCATGACGAGCAGTCCTCGGCGATGGCGTTCATTGAACCACTCGCACATATTCTTGATTGCCCGCTTCTGATAATATCGGTCAGAGATTTGGTCGTTGACCGAGAAATCGGAAATGTCGGGGCGAGATGTGCGACGCGACATTATCAATTCGAGGTCTTTGGCGGTATGGAAAGCAAAGAGCCGACGTGCGGGATAGCCCAGCCCGTCAATGCAATATATTTCGTAGCCGTTGGTGTAGTATATCACCGGGCGAACATGGTATTTTCTTTGGAGGCAGTCGGCGTACAGTTCTGCCTGATGTTTGCCGACGTTGGCATCTTTGCTGGTGCGTTTGGCTTCAACCACGGCAAGAGGCTTGCCGTCGGTGCCAAACAGCACATAGTCGGCATAACCTTTACCGGCGTTGTTCGGCATACCTGCAACTTCGACTTCAATACAGGCTTTGCCGCCTACGACATCGCCCTCCGTTTTCAGAACCTCCCAACCTGCTTCGCGAAGCATAAGGTCGATGAAGCGGCGACGAGTTTCGGCTTCCGAAATGTCACCCCAGGAAATGTCAGCTTTGACCTGCGGAGCTTCGGCAACCGTAACCGGCTCAACCGTATCGGCAAAAGCCTCAGGCGTTTGCTCGGCACGGATAACCAAGATGCGCGGGCGCGGTTGTCGAGTAGGCAGCAGCGACTTGTCAAACGGTGCGAGTGTATCGAGCACTCGTAGTTTGAGAAGCACACCGCCAACGAGGTTATAAAGGTTGAGCACGGTAAAGAACGCATCGCTGCGTGTTACCTTGCCGTCATGGGCGGCGAGGTTGCCGACTTTTCTGATCCAGTGAACCGCTTTCATCAGTTCGGGGTCAGCGAGAAAGTCGGCGAACACGTCGGCGGTGGTGAGTTGGAGAAGTGAAGCACGTTCTCCCGGCTCCACGCCTTTCATTTTGTATATAGCCTTGACAAGCCATTCAAGAGCCTTACAGGCATTGATGGCTGACGAATCAGGCTCGGTGTACTGTCGTTGCTCGCACAGGTCGCAAAGTTGATGCAGCGGTGCGAGTTCCGGTATATCTTTAAGGTAGTCGAAGTTCAGCATAGTGGAGAGTTTTAATTAAACCAATAGTCCATGCGGCTGTCGAGAAGCGTTTGCAGTTCTGCGATAGTCTGCTCAACAGCTTTCTTCTGCGCCTCAATCTGCTCAATTCGTTTAGCAAAATTTTCTTGTAGTTCTATGGGAGGTACTATCAACTCTAAATTTCTTAGAAAAACCAAAGTTAATTCTGCGAATACTGCACCTCGTAGATTCGCAAACTTTTCGATGATAACTTTTGATAAAGCAAATTTCAACCATTTGCTTGAATAAACATCATGATTAACATGAATCCATAACACACGGCCATCTTTGAAATACAGAGGGTCAGGCGTGTTTACTTCCCAAACATATCCGTCGGGGTTAATAGACGGTATGAGTAAATCGTTCAATTTAGGGACGCCAGTAATAGCTTTGACTTTTTCATAATGTTCGGGAGTTATGAACATTGTAAAAACACTTGAATCAAAACTATTTTGTTTAGATAAAAGTGCGAGTTCGGTTCCTCGAATAAAAGGAATCCCGCTATCTACAACATCTTGGACGAGAACACGCTTGGCAGAAGATATTTCATTCCGTAGACCAAGTTTGTCAAACTTAAATCCTTTGGGGTTGGTAATTGGATCGCCGAAGAAGTCGTAGAAAAGGGATTGAGCGAGAGCGTCGAGGTTGCGAAGCAACTCGCGGCAATCTTCAATCGTCTCGTTTATCTTGTCAAGCTCCGCAACAATCCGCTCCTGCACCTCCATCGGCGGCACCGGCATTTTGATATTTAGCAAATCTTTTTTCACAAGACTTGGTATCGTGGTTGCCTTATTATGCTTTTCAAAATCATAAATTAAGCAGAAATAAAACAAAAATCGAGGATGTATTGCATTTGAAGGAGACAGCCCAAAAGCTGTATCAACATTCCAGAACTTAGAGGATGTATAAATTGGTTTGTTTATATTTCCTTTTCTACCGATAACTGTGCAATTCTTAGGACACAAATAATCATTAGCATAGCCCATTATGCCTCCACTTCCATATATAGGATATTTACCGTGTGGATTTTCTACAGATTTCTGATTCTTACCATTTATAATAATCAGAACATCTTTCCAATATTTATACTCCCAGTTATGCTTCATGACTGTTGCGGTAAATAGTTCTTGCGTTATACATTTGCTCTTTGATGCCACCATTTTGGAGGAAGTCAGCTTGAAGCCTCTCGATATAATTCCTGAGCAACATATCAGCTTGATGTATCAGAGTGATTGCAATATTGCAGATTGTCTCATCGCTCCTCTTTACGATTGCTTCCCGATAAAATGCGGATTCGTTGTGGCGAGCACATACGCGACGAGTTTGGACCGCCTTTTCTGAGTTTATATTCCATAGAGATAGATTTCTGACCCTCAGGTAATCTTCATAATCCAGCAATAATTCTTGCAGGCTTGCCTTGGCAACGGTGAGAAGTTTAATTTCGCTTTCGACAGACGCTGTGCCGTCCTCACATCCTTCGGCAATGTTCTGTCGTCCACTGCGGGCAGCTTGTATCATTTGGTCAACAGTACGGTCATTCGCCTTGAGATATTTGTGGGCAAAGTAATATGTAATATCATAGATACATTCCGCTTTCTGGAATGCAATCAAATCTCTATAATTACCTTTTTGCTGAAGGAATGTTTTTGCCATCGGGTTGTGATTATCTACATTTATTAATTATAGGGCCTATAGGGCGTATAGGGCGTATAGTCGAGGGCTATTGCTTATTGATTAGAGAATGGAGCGAATTGATGCCGTCGGTAATTTTGGCGGCAAGAGCAGCGGCGCGACCTATAAGAACCTCGGGAGCTTCGTATTCTACGACTTCGCGAATTGTCTCTTTGTAAGTGTTGAAAGCGAGGTCGTAGTCGTGTTCGCGGATTTCATCGACCGGCACGAGGAACGACTTGTCGGTGCGTGTGCGGTCGGCTTCCGCATCGAGAGCTTGGAAACGTGCGATGATGTCGGGAATGTCGTTGTCGGAAATGGGATTGCGCTTGTCATCAAGCGAAAAACCGTCGGCTTTCATGTCGTAGAACCAAACCTTATCAGTGCCGCCCGCTTCTGTTTTTGTAAAAATCAGGATAGCGGTAGATACGCCGGCATAAGGTTTGAATACACCTGACGGCATGGAGATAACCGCTTCGAGGCGGTTATCGTCGACGATAGCTTTACGGATAGCTTTGTGAGCGTTTGAGGTACCGGTCAAAACGCCATCGGGAACGATGGAAGCGCATCGACCGCCAAGGGCGAGCGAGCGCAAGAAAAGCGCGAGGAACAGCAGCTCGGTTTTCTTCGTTTTGGCTGTGGCGAGAAGCGATTTAGATACCGCCTCGTAGTCGAGATTACCGGCAAACGGAGGATTTGCAAGAATCAGAGTGTAGCGGTCGGTATCGGTGTTGTCGCTCGAAAGCGAATCGCGGAATGCTACATCGGGGTTGTTGATGTCATGGAGCATGAGGTTCATAGCACCGATGCGCAACATAGTTTGGTCGGTATCGAAGCCGTGAAGCATTGAGCGGCGGAAGTGTTCGTCGTTGTGCTGCTTCATCAGCTCTGCATGGTAGTGGTCCTTGATATACTTTGCGGTCTCAACGATAAAACCGGCGCTACCCATTGCGGGGTCGCAGACGGTATCGTTGAGCGTGGGGCGCATAAGCTCCACCATCATGCGGATAATGTGGCGCGGAGTGCGGAATTGTCCGTTTTTACCACTTGCCGCCATTTTGCCGAGGATATATTCGTACACGTCGCCCATCGTATCGCGGTCGTTCATTTCGAGCGTGTCGATACCGTCAACAATTTTGACGAGGGCGCGGGGCGAGGCAATCAGGAAGTTGGCATTTCCCATAAAGCGCGAGTATGCCGAGTTTTCGCCACGGTTGAGGGTCTTGATATAAGGGAACACGTCGCGCTGAATAGTGCGGTACATCTCCTCGGCCGGCAAGTTCTTGAAGTAGTGCCAACGCAGATTGAGCATTGGCACATTCTCACCGGTCTCGGGGTTGTGCCATGAGCCATAATCGAAAGTGTCGTCGGAGGCATGAGGCATATCAAGTTGTGAGTCCAAAGCTTCGCGCTGCATCTGGGCATCATCAAGCATCTTGATGAAGAATAAATATGTCATCTGTTCGAGCACTGTCATGGGGTTGGTGATACCTGCACTCTCCCAGAAAGTGTCCCATATCTGGTCTATCTGATTTTTTATTTTACCTGTGATCATAATACTAGTTTAATCCTTGGTTGCAAAGATACTAATTTTTTGTCATTTTTTTGACATGGCGAATGTGTGACCAACTCAATTTGTGGCACACTGTGTCACAAATTGGAAAGGATAAGTAGAGTTGTCTCATCCTTCGCAAATTTGACGAATCGAATCCTTTGCCAAATTCTGCCGTGAGACGTGTTGATAACACATTGAGTAGGTTGTCACCATATGTAGCTTTGTATTTGCCTCCCTGTGCATTGACTATGAGTTTACCTACAGCCCAATATGCTTGTATCATTGTTGTGTTAACAGTAATAACAGCCGTATTTCTGGCAGATATAAGGACCTTTTTAATGTCAGCATAAAGGTCATCGTAAAAGTCTTTATTTACCAAGTTATTCATATATCATGTTACATCAAAGGGTATAGGCAAATTGCGGCTATATTATTATTTAGATTGCGTTCCTTGTTTGTAAAGGTGCTAATTTTTTGTCATTTTTTTTGACCGGGAATTATTGTTTGATGATAGATTTGTAACATTTTTGTAGCATTTTCGAGCGGTTGGTGGATTTTAGTTGTATGTGTTAGTGAAAATGCGGGGCAATGCCACTCGAAGGGTGTTTTTGGTGGCAAAATGACAGTAAAGTGATAAAGAATGTTAAATGCCGAAAAATAGTTGCGAAAAGTTATGTTTTATAACATAAAATGTTTGTACTTTTGTGCAGTGTTTTTCATGGTATTAGATTTAAGGTTAAAAGATTGCTCGTCGGGATGACGAGTAATTTTTTTGCCTTAATCGTTTTCAGGGCGCAGTAGCGCCTATTTTTTTTTTGCCCATACTTGGCGCAATCTCACTAAAAATACCACGATTGCGCCAACTTTCAACCTCCAATCTTGGCATAATCTTATTTTTTTGTACCTTTGCACGATAATTGATTTTGGAAATGGAAAAAACGACAAATATATGGGCGCGAGTGGGGCAATGGCTCCGCCGCCCGCAGGTGTGGGGCTTCGCCGTGTCGGTGGCAGTGATAGCCATCGTGTCGATAGCCTTCTTCTATCCCGACAACATTGATGGCAACAGCCTGCGCCAGGCTGATATGATGCAGGGCGCCGCCAATGGTCACGAGGGTGTGGTGTACGAGCAGCAGACCGGCGAGAAGGCGCTGTGGACCAACTCGCTGTTCAGCGGCATGCCCGCCTATCAGATTTCACCCTCTTACCCATCCAACAGCCTCTTCACATCGCTCAACGACCTGTTTGGCTTCAAGTTGCCGGCGCCGTCCAACTTGCTGTTTATGATGATGTTTGGCTTCCTCATCCTCATGTTTGCCATGGGCATGCAGTGGTACTATGCCCTCATCGGCTCGCTGGCGTGGGGCTTCTCGTCCTACTTTGTCATCATCATCGGCGCCGGGCACATCTGGAAGTTTGTCACCCTGTGCTACATACCGCCCACGATAGCGGGCTTGGTGCTCGCCTATCGCGGCAAATACCTTGCCGGTGGTGCTCTCACCGCCCTATTTGCCATGCTCCAACTCAATGCCAACCACCCGCAGATGTCTTACTACTTTGCCTGGGTGATGGCGGCATTGGTCATCGCCTGGCTCGTGGAGGCGGCGCGTAAAGGGCAGATGCGTCGCTGGCTCATCGCCTCGGCTGTGGTCCTCGGCGCCGGCACTCTGGCTATCTGTGCCAACCTTCCCTCGATATACCATACCTATGAATATAGCAAGGAGACCAAGCGTGCCGACAGCGAACTGACCCCGCTGACCACCGCCACCGCTACCGCCGAGCCGGCATCGCGCCCAACCGGTGGCATGCCCTACGACCAGATTGTGGGCTGGAGTTACGGCAAGTCGGAGTCATTCTCGCTCCTCATCCCCAATATCAAAGGCGGCGCATCTGCCAAGCCCATCGAGGGGCAAATGGCTTACTATAGCCTCAATTACCTCGACGAGGCGCGTCCCTACGACAACACCGCCGCAGCGACACTGCTCAACTACATGCCCCAGTACTACAACGACTCGGAGGGCACCAACGGTCCGGTTTATGTGGGTGCTGCCGTGTGCTTGCTCTTCCTCATCGGCTGCTTCATCATCAAGGGTCCCGTCAAGTGGGCGCTCGTGGTGGTCACCATCCTATCGCTGTTGCTGTCGTGGGGCAAAAATATGGAGTGGCTCACCGACATATTTATATATAATGTGCCGCTGTACAACAAATTCCGCGCTGTCGAGAGTATCTTGGTCATTGCCGAGTTTACCATGCCGTTGCTGGCTATCATGGCATTGCACCGCCTGCTGAGCGACCGACAAGTCATCTTCACCCACCGCCGCCACATCATCGCCGCCACCGTCATCTGTGGCGTGCTGTGCCTCGCGGCTTGGCTCGTCCCCTCGATTTACGGCGATGCGGTCACCGCCACTGATGCCGAGATGTCGCTCAACCTCGCTCAGCAATACGAGCAATATGCCCTCCAGAGCGGCTACTCGGCTGCCGACGCTCAGCAACTGGCTTATCAAGTGTCGCTCGCCAATCCCGACAACCTCAGCGCTGTGGAGACCCTGCGCTACGGTCTCACCCGTGCCGACGGCTTGCGCTCTTTGCTCTTTGTCCTAGTCGTTGCCGGCGCCATTCTGGGCTTCTATCGCGGCTGGTGCAAGCGATACACCGCTGTTGCCATCGTTGGCATCGCCATCCTCATCGACCTCTTCGCCGTCGACAAGCGATATGTCGACAGCGAGAGTTTTGTCGAGGTGACCCCCACCACCGCCGACTTCACCCCCGATGCCATTGACAACTTAATCCTCACCGATACCTCATACTACCGCGTGCTGGACATCCCCGGCTTTCAACGCCCCGACCGCTCATACTTCCACCACTGCATCGGTGGCTACCATGCCGCCAAGTTGCGCCGATATGAGGACCTTATCCAGCGCCAACTCAACTATGCAGCGTCCTACGGCTACCTGCCCGAGTTGCGCATCGACAGTATCGCCGACCAATACACCGGCGAGGAACGCCAAGTGGTCGACCGCTTGCTTGCCTCATACCGCGTGCTCGATATGCTCAACGCTCGCTACATCATCACCGGCGAGCAGGGCATGCCCGTGCTGCGCAATCCCGATGCCCTGGGCAATGCCTGGCTCGTCGACCGCATCACCTATGTCGATAATGCCGATGCCGAGATGTCGGCACTGGACACCATCGACCCCGCAAGCGAGGCTGTCGCCGACCGCCGCTTTGCCTCGGTGCTCGGCTCGCAATATGCTCCGCTCGACTCCTCAGCCACCATCACGCTGACTTCCTACTCGCCCAATCGCCTGCGCTACCGCAGCCACAGCGGCACCGATGCTCTCGCAGTATTCTCCGAGGTGTACTATCCTCACGGCTGGCATGCCACCATCGACGGCGCCGAGGTGCCGGTGGGACGCGTCAACTATCTGCTCCGCGCCATTGCCTTGCCTGCCGGCGACCATGAGGTGGAGTTGCGCTTTGACCCGCAGTCGCTGCACACCACGGGCACCATTGCCACCATTGCCATCATACTCATCTATTTATTAGCGCTCCTCGCCATAGCCGACCCGCTGTACCATGCTGCCTCGCACGCTTAAACGACTGCGTCACCGCCGAGGCTTCGGCATACATTCGCCGTGGGCGTACACCTTCGTGCGCGAGGTGCTATGCCCTCGGCGCGGCTATGCCTACTATGCCTACTGTGGCTTGCCTCGCCTCCACGGGCATATCAACGAGCGTCTACTCTTCCGTTTGATAGTTGCCCTACAACCGGCGAGTGTGGCTGTCGCCGGCGCTACCGAGAGCCGTTTAGGGGCGGTACGCACAATCGTCGCGGCTGCATGCCCCGGCTGTGCCATCGTCGATGGCGATGCCGACCTCTTGCTGTGCTTCGGGCGTCAAGCCCCTGCGTCACAGAGCCGACATGCCATATATGTCGACCGACGCAATCCCGCCGTGGGGCATATTACACCGGCTCACCGCGGCACCCTCTTCCGCAGTCGCCACTGTGCCATCTTCATCGCCCGCGATGTCGACTTCTCATGTTTAGATGTGCCACTTTAGTCGCTCGATGCTTGAAATTTTGCCATTTTTATCGGCTTTTTCTTATATTGTGTACTAATTTATGTTAAATTCCTTATTAATTTGTACTATTTGTTAAGAAATTATGTAACTTTGCCACAAACATATGGTACAAACAAACTTTCATTACTATGCAGACCATCGATAATCTCGACCGTAAGATTTTGCAAATCATCATGCGCAACGCACGTATACCGTCCAAGGATGTTGCTGTGGCATGTGGGGTTTCACGAGCAGCCATCCACCAGCGCATCCAGCGACTCATTGAGTTGGATGTCATCACCGGCTCGGGCTACACTGTTAACCCTAAAGTCCTGGGCTACACCACTTGCACATACATTGGTGTCAACCTCGAGCGCGGCGCTATGTACCGCGACGTGGTCCCCGAATTGGAGAAGATACCCGAGATTGTCGAGTGCCACTTCACCACCGGTCCTTACACCATGCTCATCAAGTTGTATGCTCGTGACAACGAGCAACTTATGGACCTGCTCAACAACAAGATACAGATGATTCCGGGCGTCACCGGCACCGAGACTCTCATCTCGCTCGACCAGTCTATCGACCGCACCATCCCCACCAATGAACCAAAAGTGCGCTAACGCAATTATCCCATATAGGGCTATCAAGCCCATAAAGTGACGTTTTGATTAGTATAGTGGAGGCGAGTCGTTGAGCAACGACTCGCCTCCACTATTCTCCATACCAAGATGTTTCGTTAAAAAATTATTCTTTGACGTAATATCTTGGCGATTTTTATTAACTTTGCAATCGGTAAGTACAGATATATGCACATCATAACTGACAACATACACAAGCTATTTGACTTATGCCACAAGTATAAGGTCAGCAAGTTATATGCCTTTGGCTCGATACTTACTTCGCGTTTTAACGATAATAGCGATGTGGATATTCTCGTTGATTTTAGCTCGGAAGTCGACCATAATTCTTATGCCGATAATTATTTTGGTCTTTATTATGCTTTAAAATCCTTATTCGGTAGGGATGTCGACCTTGTCGACGACTCTGCTGTGAAGAACCCGTATTTCAGAGCTGAACTTGATGACACAAAATACCTCATCTATGGATAGAAAGTTGAAAAAATACTTATCCGACATCCTCACCTCAATTGTAGAAATTGAATCCTTTATGGAGGATAGACCTAAAGAGTATGCGACTTTTTGCCATGACCTACTTTTTAGGAGAGGCGTCGAGAGAAATATAGAAATAATGGGGGAAGCTATGAATCAGGTCTTGAAAATTGACCCTAATATCCCTATTACAGATTCTCGAAAAATTGTTGATACGAGAAACTTTGTGATTCATTCATACGACTCCCTTAAGCCTGACATCCTTTGGGGTATTGTTATAAATCATATACCAATATTGAAGAAAGAAGTTCAAGCCCTACTTGGTGAGTAAAACTTGACACACCCTCGTGGTCAGAACAGGTCATCGAGGATCACTTGCGCTTGCGCCACATCTGCGTGGGCTCCCGGTAGCACTCCATAGGTGGTAATCAATGTGGGAATGATGCCACAACGCGTGGCTGTCGCTACGCGGAACATCTCCACACGAGTACGTATTTTTAAGTCCTCATCCTTACTAATGGTATAAGGCGCCTGTGAATATTTTATTTCGCACAAATTAATCAGATTGTCGGCACGCTCAATCAGCAAATCGACTTGCGCGGGAGTCTCTGCATTGCCGCGCCACGAATAATACTCGGTATGGATGCGGTCAATCCCCAAGGCTCGCTTGATCTGCTGAATGTGAAGTATACACACTCGCTCAAATGCCAGTCCATACCATGTGTTTTGCTTGGGCTGCCCCATCAGGTGTGTCCACAGTTCGCTATCGGTGGTTGGGCGAGAGCAGAATTGGAGATAAAATAATGTGTATAAGTCTGTTATCTGATAGAGATGGTCGGTTTGCTTTATTCGTTTTTCACGGGTATTGTATCGCCTGATGAAGTCGCAGTTGACAAGTTCTTGCAACACCTTGGTGAGCAAGCCTCCTGCCGAAATACCTAATTTATCGGCTATTTCCTTGCGCATCATGCCCCTGTGATTGCTCGCCAACAACTCAAGAACTCGCACATGCGTCTCGGAGTTTTTGAACAACGAACTATATAATCGGCGATACTCATGGCGCAATTCGCCTTGCTCGGCAAAGAACAGTCGGTCGATATTTGCTGCAACGCCCGACTCGCGTTGCAAGAGTCCAAGATAATAGGGGACTCCTCCCATTATGCTGTAAGTCTGC
This sequence comes from uncultured Bacteroidales bacterium, assembly GCA_945829225.1. Classification (GTDB taxonomy): domain Bacteria; phylum Bacteroidota; class Bacteroidia; order Bacteroidales; family Muribaculaceae; genus CAG-873. The sequence continues at coordinate 54,887 of CALZTY010000002.1, forward strand.
AGAATAGATAGCCTATTCCACACAAATCCACGAGCCTGGAGATATTCCTCGGTCTCACCCAAGGTGAATGGCGCAAGGTGTATCTCGTGGGTCAAGCGATTGTGAAGTCCTCCGTGGGCTTCGACCAAATTGCTAATCATCCACGACGTGGCAGATCCGCACACTATCAGCATGATCTCGGGCTGGTGAGATGCCCAGCCATTCCAAAAATGTTCAAATGTCTGCTTAAACCCCGAGCGAGGTGTATCCAAGCAAGGCAATTCGTCAATAAACACCACCAAGCGCCCCTGTCCTAAGCGTCTTGAAAGCAAGGTCTTGAGCATATCAAATGCCTCCACCCAATTTTTGGGCGCCGGGCTCTCGCCATAGCCATGGTCACGCAGCGCATAAGCAAAATTGGATAATTGCACGCGCGTAGGAGCATCGATTGACCCAGTCATCTCAAAGCAGAACTTATCCCCGAAGACATTGCGTATCAAGAATGTCTTGCCGATGCGTCTGCGCCCAAAGACCGCTACAAATTCCGCTCTGCCACTATTATAGTAGTCCTTGAGGTTTTGTATTTCTTTTTTTCGCCCGATGAGTGTTTCCATAATTATACTATTTATTGCTGCAAAATTAAGCAAAATATCGAGACAAAACAAGCGAACCGGTGCTAAAGTGGCGAATTTTTTATCAGTTTAGCACCGGTTTATGCTTATAGTGGTGCTAAAGTGGTGATTTTTTTATCAGTTTAGCACCGGTTCGAGAAGATATAGAGGAGGCGAGTCGTTGCTCAACGACTCGCCTCACTTGACTTGCATAGCACTTGTCTACTGGTTAAAAATGTAGGAATTAGACACTTAGAAGTGTACCTTGGTTATGAGGAATGGTGCGTATTATTCAATCACAATCATGGTCCAGTAACGTAGTTGCGGGACGGTGAATGTGAGAGTGTTGCCGCTGAGGGTGAATGCCAGTTCCTGCACGGCGCCGCCGTGATAGTCGGGAGTGGCTACCCACACGCGGGTCACCGGAGTCGATACTGTGACGCTCACGGGGATGTCGAGGGCAAGTGCCGGGGCGCGACGGTCGCCATTGTAGTCGCGCCAACTCATGTCATCGACGTTGCGGAAGTTGAGCAGGTTGATGACGCGGCTGTTGCCGACATTGCGCGAGTAGGTGACTATGTTGCCTTGCTTGGGAGGCCAGGCGCTGAAGGTGAGTTTCAGCGAGGGGTCGGTGCAAGTGATGGCGGTGGCTACCTCCGACGAGGTGTCGGTGCCGCGCAACAGGTTCTCATAGGCGGTCATGAAGTCGTAGTAGCGGATAATGCCCGTGCGCAACTCTTGCGGCATGCTCAGGTTGTTGTTGGGGAAGTATTCGCTGCCGAGCATATGGTCGCCGAGTTCGAGGTGGCTGCCACCGAGGGCAAACATTACAGCATCGGTCAACAATACACCGGGGGTGTTAAACTCGCCCTTGGAGCCACTCTTGCCATAGTTCATGTAGGCGGCAAAGACTGTGCGCAGGCTGTGGTTGGAGTAAGTGTCGTTGGCACGAATTACATCGTGGAGGCTCTTGAACTCAGCCTCTTGGTCCCACATCTCGTTGTAGCAGAAGTCCACACAACCCGATGAGGCGATGTTTTGAGCGCCGTAACTGCCCACCGAGTTCATGACCAAGCGCTTGCCGGGGTGCAGGTTCTTCATATAGGCGATAAACTTGCCATAGGCTTGGGGCAGATTGACCTTGACGCCATGGTAGTCGTAGCGGTCGCCACGATAGCCCAATTGGTCGATCTGATAGCCGTCAAAATCGAGCACGGCGTATACATCGTCGTTGCGCTCTCCCAGGTAGGCGAGCCACTCATCATTGGCGGGATCGACCAGATAGATATCGCTCTTCCACGACGAGGGCAGGAAGTGTCCGTCTTGGTCGTTGTGGTTGGTATCCTTGAAGAGACCCCACTGAGCCTTGACGCCATCGGCTGCGGCATCGTTGAGCACGCCGAAGCACAGGTTGTAGAATATCGACTTCATACCGTAGGCGTGTTGCACGGCGATATAGCGCTCTACTACCGAGCGGTGCACGGTGCGGTTGGCGATATCGGTATATACGTCGAGGGGTGCCTCGCGGGTGCCGCCCAGCGGCCAGTGGTGCTTCCAGTGCCAATCCTGGAATTGCACCCCGTTGATGTGGCAGCGGTTGAGGTATTCCATTTCGCTCTCGATAACGCCCTCGGGGAGTTTGGAGTCGTCAAAGGTCGCTACGAAGCCGTAGCGCGGGAAGCGAGTCCAGTCGGATGATACATCTACAGCGATAGTGCCGTAAATCATATCCTCGCCGGCAGTGGTGGGCTTGTACAGTTCGACCATGTAGCCGGTGAAGTCGGTTGTGGGGGTTACCCAGTCCCATTGAGCGGCGGCATCGACCTCGGCGATGACCTCGGCGCCGTGGCGATAGCGCACCTTGGTGCCGCTGAGCACCTGCGAGGCGGTGAAATGCACGGTTTCGCCCGGGTTGTACACTGCCTTGTCGGTTGAGAGGTCGACGATGAGCGACGACTTGACGGGACGAACGTCGGTGACCGATGAGCCCCCACCACCGCCCCCGGGTTCGGGGGACGGTGTGGGTGTGGGATCATCGCCACCACAGGCTGCTGCTATCGGCAGCAGCGCTGTGATTAGCAGAATATTCATTTTGCTCATATACTATCAGTTACGAACAATTGAGATGGTGTCGTGGAGTTGGTCGAGCGTGATGGTGTAGGTGCCGGCAGTGCTTATCTTCCACTTGCGGTCGATGTCGCCCACGCTGAGGTCGGTGTAGAGGTTGATAAACCAGTCGTCGCTCTTGTTGAGGAAGATGACAGGCTCTACCTCGCCGGTGGGCTCGGCATTCTCTGTGGCTGCCATGAACCATGCACCGCCCCAGTCGCTCTGCTTATCGGCAGAGAACTTCAACTCGCCTGCGGTGAGCGAGCCGGTCCAGGTGAAGATGTAGGGGTCTTCGCTCGACAGGGTCATCGGGGTTGCGTTGCCCAGATCCCAGCCGTTGGGGGTTGCATCGCCCACCAGATACATCTCGGTGTAGGGGGTGAACTCGCGCATAAGCATTCGCATATTGGTCGAGCGGGTGTCTACCCATATGCGGTAGGGCTTATTGTTCTGGTCGGCAGTCAGATACCACTTGTTGTCGGGGTCAAATCCCTTAACCAATTCCATCGATGTGTCGGTGTAGGGTGCATTGGGCTGGGTAGCCTTGAGCATATTTTCCCATGAGCCGTCGACGGTACCAAACTTGAACTCGCCACCGGTGGTGAAGTGGATACCAATCTTGAAGGTGAAGGCATCCAGCGGGTCGGCATCCATGCGCCGGAAACTCCAGCCTGTCTCTTCGCCTACGAAGAACAACTCGCTGTATTCGGGTGTGATGGCGCCTGAGGTTTGGGTGACTTTGATGCTGAGGGTGAGCAAGTTGACATCGATGCGGTAGAAACCTGCCTCGGCGATGCCGAATTTCTCGTCGGGTTGGTCGTCGCTGTCGCGATATACCAAGCCACCGTTGCCATTGGAGTTGTATGAGGGCAGGAATTGACCGCGGGTGGTGATGAACTTGAATTCACCGGCGCGCATCTCGCAGGTGCAGGTGAAGATACCGTTGTCGCTGCGAGTCATCTCGGTGGCATTGTCCGCGCTCCAGCCGTTGGGCGAGGCATCACCGATGATATAGAGGGTTGAGGTCACGGGAGTGTAGGGAGTCACTGAGAATGAGGTGGTTGACTCCTGCACACCCTCCACCTCGGCAACGGTGGCGGTGACGCGGGCTTCAAGAGCCACGGGATAGCCGGCGCTGAGGTGCAAATCATTGAGAATAATGGAGTTGAGGTCCTCGACAGAGGGCGACCACGCATATTCCTGTGTGGCGTCTACCACGGCGAGGTAGGGCTCGGCAAAGTTGGTGCCTGCCTCGGCGATTTCGAGGGTATAGGAGATGCGGTTGCCGGTGCCGTGGTTGGTGCCGGTAGTCCAGCTGAGCTCGATGGCTGTGGAGGCATGATTTGCCTCCTCGAGGGTCACCTCGGTCGACGATGCCTTGATTTCCAACTCAGCCTCGCCCTTGTTGAGCTCCATATAGTCGTTGTCGGTGCACGATGCAAGCAGGGCTACTGCTGCTATCGATTGTGCTATATATTTGAGTTTCATAGTCGTAGATGATATGATTAATAGCCGTAATTTTGTTCCATCAGCGGGTTGGCGTCAATCTCGGTCTGCGGGATGGGGAAGAGCAGACGGTTCTTGTTGACATTCTCCTTGCCGATAGATTTGAGGAAGTTGACAGCGTAGTCGCCGCCTTGGAGACGGATGAGGTCAAACCAGCGGTGTCCCTCGAAGGCGAGTTCCATGCGACGCTCGTGGATGATGACCTCGCGCATTTGTTCCTGCGAGATGTTGCCGATTGAGGGTAAGCCGGCGCGAGTGCGCACGATATTGAGGGGTATGGCGGCATCAGCAGTGAGGCCCTGCTCGTTGAGTGCCTCGGCTTGCATCAGCAGCACATCGGCATAGCGATATACCACAAAGTTGGCGGGCGATGTGTTGTACTCGGGAGATATAGTCTTGGAAACCAAGAATTTGCGCACATTGTAGCCGGTGTTGGACCACGATGGACGGTAGGCGGTGCCTTCAAAGTCGGGGCAGCCTTCGTAGAAGATGGTGATGTCCTTGCGCAAGTCGCCTTCTTCATATTGGTCGACAAACTCCTGGGTGGGTTGGTTCCAGCCATAGCAGCCGGCTACCAAGTTGGAGTTACGCGGACCCATGAAGGTCGACAGCCACGATGCCTGAGGTGTGTTGCCCCAGAAGTCCTCGTCGGTGTCGCCCGAAAATTGTACCTCAAAGATTGATTCGGGACCATTGTTGATGGTGGCATCGAAGTTGGCGGCATAGGAGCACGACGACAGGTCATAGCCAAGGGCGGTGACGCGGTCGCAGAGGTCCACCACTTGCGAGTAGTACTCGGGATGCTGGGGAGCCAGGGTGAGGTAGATGTCGGCGAGCATGGTGAGGGCGGCATCCTTGCAAGCACGGCCCAACTCGACAGCGCTGTACTGTGCCTTGGCGGGCAGCAACTCGGCAGCGCGGGTGCAGTCGTCAATAATCAAGGCATAGGTGTCCTCGAGGCTCTCACGCTTGATGGCTGTGGAGGTGCCGGGCACATAGGGCTCGGTGCGCAGAGGTAGTCCGCCATAGAGGCGAGCCAGCACATAGTAATAATGTGCACGCAAGAAGAGCACCTCGCCGAGGCGCTGGTCGAGGAGGTCTTGGTCGACGCCTTCGGCTTTGTTGATAGATTGGATAGCATCGTTGCAGTGACCGATGCCCACCCACGGCGAGCGCCACATGTACAGAGCCATTGCATTGTCGCTCTGAGTGATGAAGTTGGCTGCCTGAATGGTCTCGAGACCGTCGGTGCCGCCACCGGCGCCTACATTGGAGTTGCCGGCTACGATATCCAAGGTCCACAGACGTTGGTTGTACATATTGGACGACTGCAGGGTGATGTAGCAGGCATTAGTCAGGGCGGTAATGGTCTGCTCGGTGACATCTATGTCGGTGTCCACGCGGTCGTATGGTGTCTTGTCCAGGAAGTCGTCGCAGGAGGCTACGCCCATAGCCATGGTGGCGACGAGGATGGAGTTGATAATGTTTTTCATATTTTAGAAGTTGAAAGAGAGACCAAAGTTAAATGTGCGCGAGGAGGGGAAGGTGGAGTAGTCGATGCCGGAGACACCAACTTCGGGGTCGAGACCGCTGTAGCCGGTGATGGTGGCGACATTCTCGCAGGAGAAGGTGACGCGTGCCTGCTCGAGAGCAAAGCGACGCAGCAACTTGGAGGGCAGGTTGTAACTCAAGGTGATGTTCTTCAGGCGGATATATGAGCCGTCCTCGACAAAGCGGTCGCTCACGCGGCAGTTTTGGTTGGGATCTGCCCACACGGCGCGAGGCATATCGGTGACTTGTCCCGGGGTGGTCCAGCGGTCGGCTACTGTGGCATACTGGTTGTAGGCGGCTGCCATGCCTTCCATGTCGATGCGGGTGGCATTGTATATCTTGTTGCCGGCGACGCCTTGGAAGTAGATGGAGAGTTCAAAGCCCTTGTAGGTGAGGCGGTTGCCCAGTGAGAACAACCATGTGGGGTTGGGGTTGCCGATAATGGTGCGGTCCTCGTCGTTGATGACACCGTCGTTGTTGAGGTCCTTGAAGCGGATATCGCCCGGCTCGGCACCCGGCTGGATAGCGTGGGCGCGTACCTCCTCGGTGCTCTGGAAGATACCATCGGTGACATAGCCGTAGAATACGTTCACCGGATAGTCGCGGTCGAGCATGGTCACAAACGAGTTGTTCACTTGATTGAGGTACTCGGGGGTGTCGCTGTTGAGGTCCTTGATGCGGTTGTGGTTGTAGGTAACTACCAAGGAGGTCTCCCAGGTGAGTTCGTTGTTGATATTCAGCGAATTGGCGCTAAGTTCCCAACCCATATTGCGCATCTTGCCGGCATTGGAGTAGGTGGTCATGGTGTCCTCAAAGCCCGAGGTGATGGGCACCGACGACTTCACCAGCATGTCGTTGGTATTCTTGATATAGCCGTCCAAGGTGACGTTCAAGCGCGAATTGAAGAGGCTCAAGTCAACACCGGCATTGAATTGCTCGATGGTCTCCCAGTGGATATAGGGGTTGGCGAGGGTTTGAGCCACCAGTGCATATTGGTTGGTGCTTGTGGAGCCGAAGGGGTAGGTGAGGGTGTTGAGCGTGGGCAGGTAGGAGAGGTCGGATACCGATGCTTGCGAGCCGGTGCGACCGTAGCCCAAGCGCAACTTGAGGTCGTTTACGACGCTCTCGCGGTTGTAGAAACTCTCGTTGGAGATGCGCCAAGCGGCTGATACCGAGGGGAATGTGCCCCAGCGCTGCTTGGGACCGAAGCGGCTCGAGCCGTCGCGACGTACCGTGGCGGTGAGCATATAGCGGTTGTCAAACGAATAGTTGGCACGTGCCATGTACGAGAGCAACGACCACTCGCTGCGGCTGCCGTAGATGGCATACATTTCCATGCCATTGTTCATCTGATGTACGTTGTCAAAGAGGAAGCCGTTCATCTGTCCGGTGAGGTAGCGATAGTCGTTCCACTGTGCCGAGGTACCTGCCATGACGTTCAAGGCGTGCTTGCCGAAGGTCTTGTCGAAGGTGAAGTAGTTGTCCCACAGGTAGGTAAATGAGCGATAGTCGCCCTCGTAGTTGCTGCTCTCTTCCTCGGGGATGGGTTTCCAATCGTAGGCGGGCGAGAATGCCTCGTTGTACCAGAAATGGGCATCGTAGCCGAATGTCGAGCGGAACTGCAACCAATTGGTGAAGTAGATATCGGCAGAAATATTAGCCAAGAGGTTGTAGCCGTTGGTTGTCGAGCGATACACCTCGTTCTCGCCGATGGGGTTGCGAGTCGAACCATACCACTCGGCATTGCCCTCGGGACCGGTCCAGTTGCCGTCTTCGTCCTTGATGGAGAAGGTAGGCAGGGCGCGCATCGTCGAGGTCATATTGTAGCGTCCCGAGCGTTTGCGGTCGGTGGAGAACAGCAGGTTGTTCGACACCTTGAGCCATGAGGTGAGGCGAGCATCGTTGTTGCTTTGGAAGGTAAAACGGCGATAATCAACGTTTTCAACGATGCCGGTTTGGTCGAGGAAGCCTGCCGAGAAGTAGTAGTGAGCCTTGTCGTTGCCACCCGAGTATGAGATGTTGTAGTTCTGCATCACGCCGGTGGTGAGCAGGGCGTCCATCCAGTCGGTGCCTTTGCCCAGAGCCGAGGGGTCAACCCATTCGGGATTGACATTGCGTCCCGAGTTGAGCATCATATCGTTGTTGAGAGAGGCGTAGCCGGCTGCGTCGAGCAGTTCCATAGTGCGTGCAGCGCTCTGTACGGCGACATTTGCCGAGAAGTTTAGGCGCGGAGTGCCTTCGGCACCGCGGCGAGTGGTAATCATCACCACGCCGTTAGCGCCACGCGAGCCGTAGATGGCTGTCGCAGAGGCATCCTTGAGCACATCGAGGCGCTCGATATCTTGGGGGTTCAACGAGTTGATACCCAGTTCGGTGGGCACACCGTCGATAACCACCAAGGGGTCGGAGTTGCGGGTGGAGCCGATACCACGTATCTTGATGGTGACATTGTCACCGGGCTTGGCGGCATCAATGACTTGTACACCCGAGATACGACCCTGCAGGGCTTGTCCCACCGAGGCTACGGGCACATCTTTAATGTCGCGCGCGCCCATGGAACCTACGGCACCGGTCAAGTCGCTCTTTTTCATCTGTCCGTAGCCCACTACCACCAACTCGTTGAGTGTGGCGGTGTTCTCTGCCATGACTACGTCGATGTGGTTGCGCCCTTCGACCGCGATGGTTTTGTTTTCAAATCCGATGTAAGAGAATTGGAGCTTGCCGTTGTCGGCAACCGTGATTGAGTAGTTGCCATCGAAGTCGGTGGCTACACCGGTGGTCTGTCCCACCACTACTACCGACGCACCGATAAGCGGCTCGCCGGTCACATCTGTCACTATGCCGCTGACTGTGATGTCGGCTGCATAAACACTCGCTGTGGTCATCAGTGATGCAACTATCGTTGCTAATGCCCTCAGTGAGTTTTTGAACTTTTGGGGATGCATATTAGACTTTAGGTTAGTTAATAAAATGTTGTGATTTTTAGGTTGTATTTTGGTTATACGGTGCAAAATTAACAACAATTAATACCCAATATGAATTTGAGTATTAAAAAAGTAGATAGTTAAGGTGTGTAAAAATAATTAAGCGCCTGAATGTCAATATTCAAGCGCTCGGCTGCGGTAGTGAAACAAGTAGGCGTTATCTACCGATTTTTGCTACTTCTTCTTCCAATAATGCGCGGTCGCCGGCGGCTCGATTGCGCACCTTGGTGCGGTAGTTGTAGATGGTCGTCACCGAGTAGCGCAGGAATTTGGCTATCTTGGCGCTGTCGGTGATGCCAAGGCGGATGAGGGCGTAGATGCGCAACTCGGTGTTGAGCGTACCCTCGTGCTTGGGGTAGATGCGCTCGTCGGGATTGAGCAGATTGTTGAAGTCCTGCACAAAGGTGGGGAACAACTTGAGGAACGTGCTGTCAAAGTCGTTGTAGAAGTTGTCAAAGGCATCATCGAGCACGGCATCGCTCTCCAGGGTACGAGCCACGCGGTCGATATTGCCGGCGGCAAGGAGTTTGCGCAACTGCTTGCGATAGGCGGCGAGGGCATCGATGTTGTGGAGGCATTGCTCCATATATCGCCCGATATACTCGGTGCGTATGCGCGAGTGCTCGGCGATATCGGCATTTGCCTCGTGCAGTTGTTCGTTGAGGCGACGCAGATTGGTGTTGGCATCGGCGACTTGTGCGCTGATGCGACGGGCATGGCGCATCTGCTTGTATACCCAGAAGAGCGCCGCGGCAAGGAATACTACCAATAAGGCTATGAGCCACAGCATACTGCGCTGGCGACGTTGCTGGTCGCGGATGGTCGAGATATACATCTCGTTGATTAGCGGGAATGCCTCGTTAATCTCGAAGATGCGCAGGCGCGAGCCACTCGAGGTGGCATCATCGAGGCATAGTCGCAGCAACTGATAGGCTCGCTCCAGGTCTCCCTCATTATATAATAATACGGCGAGTTGGCGAGGCGATACATACTCGCGCACTCCCGAGCGCAGGTCGTCGATGGCTGAGATGAGCAGGTAGCGCTTGTAATTGGCTTCGTCGCCGGTGAGGCGGTATGCCTCGGCGAGGGTGTAGGCAAATATCGCCTCCTCGTGCTCGCTCATCGGGTGGTTTGAGATATACGCGTTGAGGGTGGCGATGGCTTGCTCGCTCTGCCCCGTGGCGTTGTACATGTCGCCCTTGATGAGCGACCATGTGCTCGTGGTGCGGTCGTTGACCGTCAGCAACGAGTCGCGATAGCATGCGGTGAGATAGCGGTAGTGACGTCGGTCGCTCTCGCGCACGGCATAGTCTGCCATATTGCCGTAGGTGGTACGCTTGATATGGAAGTAGTAGGGGTAGAGGTAGTCGGGCAGGTCAAGCAAGGTGATGTCGCGCATGATGTCGAGAACCTCGGTATATGAGCCGGTCATACTCAGCACATTGGCGGTGTTGAGGCGCCCGTTGATGTATTGCTCGTGTGAATTGTTGCTCAGTCCCACAGCCTCGCGCTCGGCGGCGATGGCTATGGCTGAATCGGCGGCATATGACAAATATTCGTCGTAGAGCCGTCCCAGCGCCGCGAAGCGCTGGTCGGCGGTGTGGGTGGTGTCGACGGCATCGCGTAGCCGTGCCAGGCGCTCTTCCTTGATTTGCAAGTAGTATTGGCGACGCTCCATCACGTTGTCGAGTACGCCCATCAGCGAGTCTATGGGCGCATCATTCAGCGAGGCTCTTGCAGGCACAGCGCTGCCTGCAATGGCTATGGCAGCCATTATTGACAGTACCGCTGTGCCTATCTTGCTCATTGTATTACTTCAGCACGATGAACGATACTGTGGCGGTGTTGCCATAGGAGCGTCCCGAGGTCGAGAGTATCGAGGCTTGGTAGCGACCGTCGCCGACGGTGTTGCCGTTGTTGTCCTTGAGATTCCACTCGTAGGGGAGGGTAACATTGGTGGCGCTGAACACTGTGTTGCCCACAGCATCGCTGATTATCAGGCGATTGTCGCCGCTGATGGCTGTCTCGCTGTCGATGGTGGCAACGGTGACGGCGGGTTCCTCGGCAACGGTGAGCGGCGTGGCTGTGCTGCGGGTGACGACCACAAAGTCGATGGTGGCTTGGTCGACTTCGCCGATATTGTTCACAACGGTGAGGGTTGCGGTGTGGATGCCGTCGCTCAAGTCGCTCAGGGTCATCTTGAAGCGTGTCACGTCGTCGCTCTCGTAGGAGAATGTCGATGCCGGGCATTGTATCGGAGTGCCGTTGTCCACCAGGAGGGTGGTGTGAGTGCTCAGATTGGTGTTGCCCAGGGCGATGCCGGCAGCCGAGGGATTGACGAGGGCTACGATGGTGGGATTGGGCGAGGTCTCGCCGCCGTTTTCAAATTGCTCCTGGTCGAGGTAGATATCCAATATCTCGGGAGCGCCGGCAACGACTTCGCCCGTGTCGTTGGGGTCGTAGTCAAGTACCTTGAGCACGCGGCCGCTACCGATGGCGGCAACGCGTCCGTCAGCATCGTATGCAGTGACTATCAGACGGTTGAGACCGCTGTTTGCCGGTATAGGTGCAGTGATGGTGGCATCGAAGGCACCATTGGTTACCGCTACCTCAACCGCTGTGAGCACATCAAATTCCTGGGTGACCTCTGCCGGGGTATATGACGACTCGCCATAGGTGTTGTATGTGCTGTTGGTGACCGGTGTTGCGAGGATTTTCACTATAGCAGTGCCGGAGAAGTCGGCACCGTCGGTGATGGTGCCACACACGTGGAAGGGTACCATAGGCTTGACACTCACCGGAGTAGCCTCGGGGTCGGTGGGGTCAACCGCGTTGCCTGCCACGCTCTCGATGGCTACGGCGTATTGGGGTGTATATGCAGGCAGGGCGGGGTCGCCGGCGAGGTTGTAACTCATGCAGTTGAGCAACGAGGGTGTGGGCTGGGTGATGTCGCCGGCTTGATATCTGTCAATGATGATATCGCGAGTGCGCATGAAGATGTCGCCATAGGTGTCGCCGGGTTGTGATTGAGCGTAGGCGCGAGCCGTCGACAGGCATTGCAGTTGGTTGTAGTTGATATACACGCTGCGCACGGCGCCGATGCCGGCTATCATGCCACCGTTTGCCGAGAAGAGCATACTCTCCATCAAGCCGTTGGCTTGGCGGTCGAAGGCAAATTGGTCGCACGACGAGAACATCACAAAGGGTGGGTAGGGAACCTTCAATTCCGAAACAATGGAGTTGTCCAAGCCCTCGATGTAGGTGGGACCGCCGTGTCCGCTGTAGGAGAAGTAGCCTACACCGTCCTGCAAGGCGCTCTTCAGGAGCACGGGGAGTGCGCCCGAGACTTTGCCGTCGCCCGAGTCATACAGTTGGGAGTGGACGTTGACACAGGTGATGTCCGGGCAATCTTGTACCATGTATTTGCTTACCTCTTCGGCGTGCTGCAGGTGAGCGTTGAGGTCGCCCGAGCCACCGAAAGCCATGGCGCGCATGGTGACATCGGCATGGCGAGGCGTACTCAAGTGGGCTATCGCCTTGTCGACATATGTGCAAGCCTGTCCCACGCTGATGGCGGGGATGCGTCCTACAGCTATCTGTGCGCGTTGTTGCGTGATTTCGCTATGGCGGTAGGAGTCGAGCAGTGCCGCAAAGTACATATCGCCGGCATAGTTGGTGATGATGTTGCTACTCTGGGTTTGGTCGGTAGTCTGGTAGGTAACCAGGCGGTCGACGGGAGCCGACTGTATGCAACGGTTGTCGTACAGCGACTGTCCCAGGAATAGTAAGTATTTGAATTTCGATGAGTTGCGGTCGTAGAACATCTTGGCAAGGCGACGATAGCCCATGGCATCGCGCGAGCCGCTCGAGAACTCGTTGAACACGGCATTGTGCTCGGCAACGACTACATCAAGACCCTGGTAGGTGCGGTGTGCGGCGGCGAGGCGCTCAGCCTCCTCCATCATGTCGGCAGTGGCGATGATGAGCATGTCGGGAGTCGACAGTCCGTGGAGGTTTTGGTTGGCTACCACGCCATTGATGCTCGGAGTCGGGAAGGTCAGGGTGGGGTTGAAAGCCACCGAGCGGCGAGTGTTGCTCTCGCTGAGCACGTATGTGGCGGTGCCTGCTTCGCCATCAAAGGTCAAGGGATACGATGCCATCTTGGCGGTGTTGTCGATGCTCCACACTGCCAGTTCGCCCTCGGCGGCGGTGAATTGTATCGGACGCCCTACCTCGTTCTCGTCTTCGCCGTAATTGACTATCAGATAGGGGTTGTCGGCATCGAGAACGTTGGCGCGGGGGTAGCGCAGTACCACGTAGTCGGGGGCGGCATAGCGGATTTTGGTCGACGGAACGGTGACGGTGAAAGTCACTGTCTCGCTATTGAGGTCAACGCCATCGGCGGGTTGGAAGTAGAGGATACCGCGGCAGTTGGAGTAGTATGTGTAGTCGTTCTCGCTCAGCGGCGAGGGGTTGCTGTTGGAGGTGCTCAGTGTGGTCACATTGGCGGTGGCAGCGCTGCTCAGCGACTTGGATGATGTCTCGGAGATGGCAAAGAAATAGCAGAACGACCCGCGGTCGTACATTGTCGACCCTTCAAAGTTCTTGATGTGGTAGTCGTAGTCGATTTTGGCACCGGCACTCACGGGTGCTCCGTGATAGTTGACACCGCCATTGATGGGATTTTGCAAGTCGAGGTCGTTGAGGTCGAGGTGGATATGGTTGGTGCGAGCGCTCTTGGTAGCCGTTGTGACAGCCTTGGCGGGGATGGCGCTCACGCCAAATGCATCGGTGAGGAAGTAGTGCGACTGTGTGTCGTAGTAGTTCTTGGCGGTGATGAAGCGATCGTTGCTATTGCCGATGCACGACAGCGTAGCCATCGACACGTTGCCTTGTCCGAAGAACAGGATGCGCCCGTCGGAGGTGTGCATCGTCGGCGTGGCGACGAGGTCATCGGGGTCGTTGGCACTGAAGGTGTTGGCTGCCAGTTTCATAGCGCCGTAGCCATACACCTGCACTTGCTCGGGATTGGCAAAGCCCATATCGCGCAGTTGGTCGTAGGTGAATTGATAAATGCCCTCCTCGGGAGTGCTTACCTTCACCCAGTGTCCCGTACTCAACACGGATGTCTTGGTATAGTAAGATGTCGACAGGGCGAGGGCACCTTGTCCCATGCCTGCTAATGCTATCAGTATCAGAGCGATGAACCTCGTTTTCATGCGTATGTATTATTTTATTTTAAATGTCAATAATGAGTTGCCGTCTTCGGCTTTTATATCTATCAATTGGTGGTTGCAGAGCTTGAAGCGAGCGATGACCTCGGGGAGGATTATCACATCGCCGGTCTTGAAGGTGGCGCCGATGCTCAATTTGCTGATAGCCTCGGCGATCGCCTCGCTGTCGGGGACAAAGACCCCGGTGGCGATGTCGCTGCTGTAAGCGATGGGAACGATGCCCTCAATCCATGTGCCCTGGATTATGGAGTCGTCGCTCCAGGGTAGCATCTCGGGGCTGTGCACATATGCCACGAGGGCGATTGCGCCTGCATAGCGCAGGGCAAATTGCCGATTGATGCACTTGCCGAGGCGGTCGATGCGCACCGCTGTGCGTATCTCACACTCTACCTCATCGGCTCCGCTCTCGGGCATAAACAGCGGGCGTCGGTCGGGACGCCATGCCGAGTCTGCCATCAATACAGCGGCGCGAGCATCGGTGGGTGTGCTGTCGAGCCTCAGTATCTTCATCGGCTCGTCGGGTCGGGAAGGTTGGACAGGCGATTGTACATCACCGCCAAGTGGGAGTATATCGAGGTGTTGGTCACCACCACGTCGTCGTTGTCGACGCGGATGCGCGTCGGGGTAAAGTTCCACAGGGCGCGCACTCCGGCGGCTATCAAGGCGTCGGCGACAGTCTGTGCGCTCTCCACGGGCACCGCGATGATGCCCACGGTGATGTGTAGCCTCTCGACCATCGGCGCCAATTGCTCGGGTCCGTACACCGGGATGCCGGCAATCTCCGTGCCTATCAATCCCGGATTGGTGTCAATGCCCGCCACGATATTCAAGCCGTAGCGCTGCAAGCCGCTATCCTGCATCAGTGCCGCGCCCAGCGAGCCGGCGCCTACCATCACCGCATCGTGTCGCTGCGAGAAGCCCAGGAACGACCGCAACGCATCCTCCAGCGATGCCACTTCGTAGCCGATGCGTGTCTTGCCCTTGATGTTGATGAAGGATAAGTCCTTGGCAATCTGCGACGAGTCGACGTGCAATTCCTCGGAGATGCGGGTCGACGACACATACTCGATGTTCTCGCTACGCAACATCGATACATATGCCAAGTACCACGGCAACCGGCGTATCGTCGGCTCCGGCAGCAACTCCGTCGCTTTGTTCGGCTTATTTTCGCTCGTTCCTCGTCTCAATTGCTCATTAGTTTATAAATCAAGCGCAAAGTTACAAAAATCTCGCCAATTATTCAACATCTCACATTTGCCAAATCGATAAATATTAATGGTGTACGGTGAGAGCGGCTGTTGCAATGACGCAACAGCCGCTCTCGCTGTATTGTGGGGTGTATTAGAGGCGTACCTTGGTGGCGGTGGTGCCGCAGCGGCGGATGTAGATGTTGCCGGCGGCGGGATTGCTCACGCGCATGCCCTGGAGGTTGTAGTACTCGACAACACCCTCGATGGTGTCGTCCTCGATGGCGCTGATGCCTCCGAGTTTCTTCACCTCGATGGCGTGGCTGCCGGTGGTGACGAAGGTGCAGATGCCGTCCTCGTCATACTCGCCGAGGACACCGTCGATGTAGACCTCGCAGTCGTCATCGGGAAGTATCTGAAATTCGGTGCCGTCGTAGCACTTCAGCGGTTCGCTGAAGTCTTCCCAGAAGACAATCTTGTCGTAGCATACTATGGCATAAGCATCTTCGGCGATAGTGCAAGTCACGTCTGATGCGCGGTGGGTAGTGCCGTCAAAGAAGATTTTCACTACCGACTCGTTGCCGGGCTTGATTACAAATTGGCTGTAAGCATCGGGAGTAATAGCCTTGCCGTCGACAACTACGGTCGGGTTGTTGATATCCGACAAGGAAGCCACGGTCAGGGGCGACATGTAGTCGTAGTCGAAGGATACATAGTTGTAGCCCTCGGTGAGCACTCCGGCGCTGAAACGTACATTGGCGGGTTCGCCGGCATAGTAGACGATGATGTCGGTATCAGCCTCAATTTTCTCGGCTACCACATACAATGTGGTGGAAGTCACGGGGTTGGAGGCGAATACGGCGGTGTCCTCGCAGCGGGCGGTGCGCAACCAGTAGCCGTCGGTCACAAAGTAGTTGATATAGGTGTATTTGCTGCTTACCTCGAAGGTATATTTGCGCACATCGGCGGCGGGAATGGTCCATGCGCCGTCGACATCGCTTTGAGGTAGCACGATATCCTCGGTGACTGCTTCGCCCTCGCCGAGGTCCACTACATAGCCGTTGTGTTGGTTGCCTGCCCATATTTCGACGCCTTCACCTGCAACGATATATGCGGTGTAGGTGACTGTGCCATATTGCTTGGGGCTTGCATCTACCTTGAGCGTGCCCGAGGTGTTGACAGTGAAAGTCAACTGGGTCGACTCACTGCTATAGCCGAGGTCCTCGCCCTCAAAGGTCACCTTGGTGATGTCGTATTCGTCGCTGAAGGTGAGGCGCACGCGGTTGCCCTCCTCGACCACGAAGGTATTGTTCTCGAGAGAGAGTATCTCCAGGAGCGAACTGTTGAAGTAGTTGGTGATGCAATCTTCGCAGCCCTCGGGAAACTCGACGGTTACCGTGCAGGGCTTGGGAGCATCGTCATCGTTCTCGTACACGCGCACCACGATTACATCGCCATTGGCGATATTCACGCGGAAATAATTCTCCCACGAGCGGCGTGTTACTTCGGTACCGTTGAGTGTCACCTTGTAGATTTCGGTGCCGGTCTTGGGGGTGATATACATCTGTGTGTCGAGGGTGGAGTTGAAGGTGTAGACGTTCTCACCGGCATTCACCGGGGTGAGCACCTCGCCGGTACCGACGAGCATGAGCGACTCAATCTTCTCGACACCATTCTCGATATTGACGGTTACCGAGGCATCGCGCACCAATTCGCTGGTGGTGATGGTGAAGGTGCGACCGGTGTAGGTGGTCGAGGTCATCGAGATAGAGAAGGAGTTGTTCTTGAGCGCTACCGAGCAGGTATTGCCATTGTCGTCGAGGTAGGTGCACGACTCGAGGATGCGGTTGGTGCCGGCGGTGATGGTGGCGCTGGGCCAGTCGCTCTTGGGGTACGTGAGGGTGATGGTGGTGGCATCGGCGGGTATGTCGACGTTGTTGCGTCCCACGCGCACATTGATGGCGCCGGGGAGGTCCCAGTTGAGGGTAATGGATACGGTTTCCTCTTGTGCGGCAGCGCCTATGGCTATAATTGCCGCAATGAGGGCTGTATAGAGCCTTTTCATGATGCTTTATTATTAAGATTATTTAACGATTACCTTGGCGACACCCTTGCTTGTGGCGACGATGTACATGCCGGCGGGCAGGGTGGCAACTTCTTGTGCCTCGGCTACTTGGGCTACCTTCACACCTTGGAGATTGTAGATGGTGGCGGGTCCGCTCAGTGCCTCAGCGGCTTGGTCGGTGGTGATATCCTCGATGCCGGCACCGCCATCCAGGGGCAGGTCGTAGAAGTCTAAGCTATAGATATATACGCCGTCGATGAGGCGACGCACTACGCCGAGGGTGGGTTTCTTGCCATTGGTGTACACGAGGATGGAGGCGAGGGCACCGCGCTCGTCGGGAGTCACGCGCAGCAGTTCGCGTCCGTCGGGATACTCGGGCGAAGCCACTTGACCGATTACGAGGTTCTCGGTAATTGAACCATCGCTCTCGAGGTGCTTGATGAGCACCATGTATTCGTTGTTGTCGTCGCTGTGGTAGAAATTGGCGGCGAGGGCTTTGCTGTCAATGTAGCACATGGCATACTGCACACCGCTACCCATATCCATGTGGTCGATGCGGTTCTCGGAGCCATCGGCATTGAACCATGCCACGCGCATCAGCGAGTGATTGCCATTGAAGGTGGGGTCGCGCATCTCCACGGCATAGCAGTATGAGTCGCCCACCGGGGTGCGGTCGATATTGGAGGTCAGAGCGTCGGTGTCGCTCACCTCGGTCTCCAGGGTGTAGGCAAAGGTGGCTGTCTGGCGGCACGAGTATAGGTCAACAAAGTTGAAGAATACGTTGCCGTTGTCGTCGGAGGTGAGGAAGAGGTGCTGGGGCTCGAAGCCGTCGATGTCGCTCAGCGCCAGTGTGCTCTGGGCGTTGCGGAAGATGGTGTTGCGCACCGAGCCGTCGGGGTTGACCACGTAGTACGAGTATATGAGGTAGTCGTCGGTCGAGGTCACCTTGTTGCCACAGGCGATGATGAATGCGGCTTGTCCCTCGGCGGTGTCGAAGTGGTGGAAGTCGATGTCGCCGCGGTAGAGCAACTCGCCTACGGCGTAGTAGGTGGCAAGGATACCCTCGCCCTCGTCCTTGGTCATCGAGATAGTGGTGGTCTGAGTCTTCACGGGGTTGTGGCTCAGTGCATATATGTCAATCACCAGCGAGTTGCCGTCGCGCATGCTGATGTCGTCCATGAAACTGTAGTAGGGATTGTAGAACGACTCGAGATAGTGGCTGAATACCACGTAGGGCTTGCCATTATCTGTGAGTGTTATAATCATCGGGGTGCTCTCCTGGTCGCCCGGGAGCATCTGGATAGGTATCTCATAACTCAATACTACCTCGGGAGCGGCGGCTCCGGCAGCGCGGTGGTACACGTCGAGCGAGATGGTCTGTGCCATGAAGTATTCCCACACAGCCTCGGTCCCATCTTTGTCCCAAGGATACTCACCGGTGTAATTTTCGTTCATAATCGACATATACACGTCATCGTTGCCTTCCTCGCCGGCATTGAGCACGTCGCATATCAGGTTGGGCAGGGTGGCTACGACCACATCGTTGCCGTCACCATCCTTGGCTCCGTCGATTTGATACACCAGCGAGCGATAGTTGTTGACGCCCATCTCCCAGTTGGCGGCGAGACCCAGCACGATTTCCATCTTGCTGTCGTCGTTGAAGAAGTTGGTGGTGATGTAGGGCAAGATGTCGCAGTATACCACGCGTTGCTCACCCTCGAGGTAGTCGATATCGTCCTTGATGGTGCCTATGAGTTCGTACTTCTCATTATATATATTGAGTACAAACGCGCGCATGATGTAGTCGTTGTAATACTCGTGTTCGATGACATCTTGGATGTACTCGATGGAGTAGAACCATAGGTTGTCGCCGGGCGCATCAAGGTCGCCGTAGGTGTTCACACCGGTGATGACACCCTTGACGGCTGGAGCCTCCTTGGCGGGTGCCTCGGTGGGATTAAGCATGGCGTTGTTGCGCTCGATGGCTGCTACACGCGACCCGCTGAAGGGCGCGGTGCTCTCACACTTATATACATGCTTGACGGGGTCAAAGACAGGGCGGCTCAGAGCCTCGCCTTTCACCGTGCCGGCACACATCATCAGTCCGGCAAGTACTGTTAGAGTAGATTTAATCATTTAAGGCTGTTTTTTTATAGAATACGCGTATTTCTGTTAGAATTTTTATACAAATTCTTAAAATTTGGTTACAAAGGTAATAATAATTTATCACCTACACAAATACTCTTTCGCTCGTGAGGTAATCGTGTGGAACACGGCTGCGGCTACGATGCCGCCGACGAGCATTACACATAGCGCATATCGAGGTGCGAGGGCGGCTTTCCATGCCATCTCGGTCAACAGGCCGTGTATTACATATATTTCTAACGAAATCGTGCCGAGATATCGCAAAGGTTTGTTGTTAAGCGTAATACCAAAACGCACCATGAAGTATAGCATAGCGCTGAACAGGGTGATTGCAGCAATCCAAATTAATATGCGCCCGGTGTACTCATATAAGTAGAACGCTGCGATAAACCCTATCAAGCAGCACAACGCCATCGGGTACATGCGGCGTTTTGTCAGCAATTGCTCGTACAAGGCTATTGTGAAGCCCACCGGCATAGCCAATTGTGATATGTACCATGCATAGTAATGTCCTCCGCCGTAGCGGAATAACAATATTTGAACAAACGTGAGTATCCACACGGCTATTATCACTCTGCCCGGGTGCTTAAGGATACGAGCACTCAAGTAGAACGATACATAACATATCATCAGTACATCAATGAACCATGTGAAGTACGATAGCGTGTCGCCATTGGTTATCCACATGCGTAATTGCTCCCATATATCAATACCGGGGTTGTCTATGCGCATTATCGCGCACACAGCCGATGTGGTGAGCCACACGGGCAGCAATGTCCCGAGACGCCCTTGCCAGAAGTGTCGCAGATAAGCATCACCGCGTTGTTTCCAAGACTTGCCCATCCCGTAGCCCGACATCAAGAAGAACACACCGCAGATATAGGCGCCGGACTTCTCAAACAATGGCACCCAGCGAGGATGGTAAAAGCAGCAATAATGAAATAATACGATGCTCACAGCCAACACACCGCGTAGCGCCAGGGTGTTGTCTACCGAGAAGTCGCGCAACTGATTACCTCGCAGGCTCATCACTAAGCCCACTATCATCACTAAGCCGAATATCGACGTAAATATCATCACACAAAGGTATAAATTATTGAGCAATTGACAAAATCCCCAATAATTGTAATTTTTATGCAATTTGCATAATTCAAATTAAATAAAAAAAGGGGAGCCCTTGATGTGAAGGCTCCCCCTTTTTATTGTGGGTTGGGAATGGGTCTTAGAAGAGGACCTTGGTGGCTTGGGTTCCCTGACGACGGATGTAGATTTGACCTTCGGCGGGGTTAGCCACGCGGATGCCTTGGAGGTTGAAGTATTCAACGGGGGCATCGTTGGTGTCAACAATCATGTCGGCAACACCACCCTGGATGTCGCGAGTCTTGATGGTGCAAGCGTTCACAACTTCACCGGTCTTGGTGTCCATGATGTAAACGATGATGTTGATGTTGTCCTTGTTGGATACACCCGAGAGGGTGAGGGTGTAGGAGTGCTCATACTCCTTACCGGCAACTACGGTGCCGGGGATGGTGTTGAGGATACCTGCATAGGAGTTGAGTTGGCGAGCAACATCGTTGTAGGTAACAGATACGGTCTCACCGAGGTTTTCCCAGCCATAGTAGTCGTAGGGAGCGCCTGAGTAGTAGTTGGTCTGGTTGTAGGGACCTACCTGGTCTTCGGTAACGCCGAAGGCGAGGCGGTAGATGCTGCGGCTGCTGTTGTCTTCGAATGTGAAGGCAAACTTCGAGTCGATTTGTACCTTAGCCTTGGTGTCGTCGGTGAAGGCGGCAGTGGCATTGACGGTAGCGATGGCGGGATATGACTGCATGTATTGGAGAGCATCAGCGAGTTCACTCATGTCGGGAAAAGCGACCAGTGTGCGGTTGAGCATGCACGAGGGAACACCTTGGCTGCTGAAGAGAGTGTTGAATACCTTGGCATATGTGCTGGAGTACATGGGGTCGTCATTTGCGCTGGGACCGTGAACTGCTACGGGAATTACTTCACCGTCGGGATAGGTCTCGCGGATAGTCTCCATAGTGGTGATACCTATGGGACAGTAGCCACACCAAGTACCGGTAGCTTCCTCAACCACGATGTTGCGGCTGTAGCCGGCGCCTGCGGGGATGATGGTGATAGTGCCGGTGCCTACATTGCTCTCGCTGTTGTTGGGCACACCATTGACCTTGGTGACGGTGAGCACGATGTCGATGGGCTCCTTGGATGCTACATCGTAGGAGAGGTCCTCGGCACCGATGATTGCCTGCTTCTTGTATCCGAAGTTCTCGATGCCCTCGGTGGTATAAACCTTAGCCTCTTGAGTGCCTACTTGAATGGTGTATTCCACTGAGGTAATCTCGTTGGAGGCAGCGTTCTCGAGCAGAGCGTAGAAGCCGAATTGTGAGCCTGTCTCGGCAATGGGAACATTGTTGGTGAGGGTGACGTCAACAAAGTCGGTGGGGAGGTTGTTGCCACACAGGGTAGCGGCGGTCCAGATGAAGCCGTAGCCAGAAGGTGCGAGGTTGTCCCATTTGAATGCGGATTGAGCAACGCCGGCATCGGCTGCTGCATACCAACCGCCTTCGTCACCGCTGTGGCTTGTGTTGTCGACCACGAGCATGATATCATCTTCGTGAGCGAGGGTGTATTTAACACCTACATAGAAAGCCTTGCCTGCCTCGATGGTGTAGGGAGTCTCCAGGGGCACAGTCACCTTGGTGAATCGGGTGTTGGGCACTTGGTCGTAATACTGCGAGTAGAAGGGCTCAGCCTGCAAGTCGTAGGTGAGGAATACGGTACATGCGGTGATGTTGTTGTTGTTGCCGGTAGTTTCGTTGATACCGGTGTAGTAGGAGATTTCGGTGAGGTTGTTACCGGCATACTTGGTAGCATCGGTAGCGGTGAACTCAAATGCTTGAGCAACCTGCATGCCTGGGGTTTGGTTGTTGAAAGCGAGGGCAGTGTATGGGTCAGCAGCGAGGCAGTACTCCATGGAGGGAGTTTCGGCGCGCGAGGGTGACATCATAGCACCGGGACCAACCTCGATTGTTTGGTCGACGCGTTGTTCGATGAACATACCCGGGGTACCATGTGTGCGTTGGCTTGCAAAGCCCGGGCTGACGATTGCCGATGCGCTTAATGTAGCGGCAACGGCAACAAGTGTGAGTAATGCTTTTTTCATAGTCACAAATGTTAATTAATGGTGAAACATAATATTACTTAATGTACAATTTGCCTGATTGGGCGCCTAAAGTATAGACGTAAATGCCGGGGTTGAGCCCGAGGTTGAGGCTGCCGGTGCCATTGACGGTGGCGTCGAGCACGCGCACGCCCTCGAGGGTGAAGAGTTGCAGGGAGGTGTCGCTCTCTACGTCATAAGCCACGCCACCGCGGATACCGCGCAGGCTGTGGTTGTTCTCGATGAGTGTAATGCCGGCGTCCTTGCCCATGACGAGGGTGAAAGTGATGTGAGTCTCGGTGTAGTCACCGTCTTGGGCTTCAAATTCGGTCACCACGGTGGGAATTTCCTCGTCGGCTTCCAGTTCGACGATGTAGTCAAACATCAAGTTCAACTTGTTACCGGGGTTGATGGTGACATTTTTCTTGGTGACAGTGGTACCGCGCTCGCAGGCGCCGCCGGCACACATCTGGATTGACTCGCCCGAGGTGCAGCGAGCGGTCACTGTCAGCTTGGAGGTGTAGATGTCGGTGGTGATGTAGAGGTCGGGCTTCATGGTGACTTCCTTCCAATCGCCGTAGTCATCGACTACGATGTCCTCAAAGGCGACTGTCTCGCCCGAGGTGATGGGGGTGTCACCGATGTAGAAGGTGAGTTTGCGTGCTTGGGCGCTGAAAGTGAGCATCAGCGCAGCCGCTGCAAGGAGAAAAATCTTTTTCATAGTTTTAGTCTTCGTTTTGGTTAGTGTTAGTGATTACGTCGGTACGAGCAGCCTGCACCACGCCGGCGGCATTGTAGACAAACGCCACGACTTGGAGGTTGTCGGGCACCCAGGTCTCGGTGGCAGTGGCTCGGAGTTCTTGTGTGTAGGTAAAGGATTGGTGTATCATCGCCTTGAGAGCGACGGGCTCGCCGCCCACGCCGTTGGTCGATGCGCGATACACATTGTTATGTACATAATTGTTGATGCGGCCCTCGGTGGCGCTCTCCTGGCGAGCTACGATGCCGTTCTCGATAATCCACACCTGGAGGTATCCGTTGATGTCCTCGGTCTGCGAGCAGGTGATGTCGATGGCGATGTCGCTGTTGCCCTCGGGGCAGGTGGCGGTCATCTCGATTTCGAGCGGAGTGGGAGTCTCCAGGGCAGTGCGCACGGCGGTAGCCCACGCAGTGTGCTCGGTGGCGCCGCCGACGCGGTTGACCACGCCCATAGGCCAACTGGTGATGCCCCAGGCGTTGTTGTAGGTGTCGCCCTCGGGCTGCATCAGTCCGGTATATCGGGTGTTGGTGGCAGGGATGCCGAAGGCGCCGGCATGGATGCTCACCGCGATGACTGCATCGCCGTATTGCTCGACGAGAGCCTCGATAGTGGCGTGAGCGTCGGGGCAGTTGACACAATTTTGCCCGGTGAAGTCTTCGATGAGTACGGCACGCTTGGCGTCGACACTCTCGATGGGAATATAGCGCTCGTCCTCGGCGATATCATTGCACGCCGATGTGGCTACAGCCACAGTTGCGAGGAGTAATATGTTGCGAATGTTCATAGCGATGCCGTATTAGAAGGTGTACATATAAGAGACATTGAAGCCGCGGGTGGCGGGCACGTAGCGGCATACGCCGCCCGAGCAGTTGAAGCCGGCGCGGGTGCGACCGTAGCTCACTTGCAGGCGGTTGGAGCGGTAGGTGCCGGTGACGCCGAAGTTGTAGTAGTGGGTGTCGGTGACGCCGGTGTTCCACATATCCGAGGCGGTGACCATCAGGTGGGGGGCTACCGACAACTCGAGCAAGCCGTATACCCAATCCTTGTCGTCGTCGTTGGTGTGGAGGTATTGCAACTCGTTGCGCAGGGTATATCGTCCGCCGAGTTTAATCTTGGTGTCGAGCACGAAGATATTGGAGCGGATGCGTCCGCCGTGACCCTCGATGACGTCCTTGTTGTACATTTGGTTCATGTACATGAAGGTCTGGCTCACGTCGCGGCTCCATTTCTTGTCGATGATGAGGTTGACATCGTGGTAGTAAGCCTCGCTCATGCCGAAGAACGAAGTTTCGTAGCCGTTGGTGCCCTTGATTTCGTTGCCGATAACATAGTTGGGGTCTTTGTAGTCCAAGCCGCGGATGTACGACACGTTGAGGGTCACCTTGGTGCCATATTTGCCGCCGAGGGCGCTGCCGCGTTTGAATTTGTAGGAGAAGGCGCCTTGGAAAGCCCATTCACCGTCGGCAGCCTGTGTGGCATAGGGGTAGAGGGCGGCGAGGGCATAGGTGTGGAGGTAGGAGAAGGCGGGCATATTGTTGAGCATCGCCGAGGTGCCCGACATGGAGCGCTGGCTGCGGAATGCCATGTTCTCGGAGCGCTTGGCTTGTATCTGGGCGCTGAGACCCGAGCGCGAGTAGGTGGCGCTGAGCATGGCGGCGGTGCCG
This sequence comes from uncultured Bacteroidales bacterium, assembly GCA_945829225.1. GTDB lineage: Bacteria > Bacteroidota > Bacteroidia > Bacteroidales > Muribaculaceae > CAG-873. The sequence continues at coordinate 79,860 of CALZTY010000002.1, forward strand.
CGCTTGTAGGTGTAACTGTTGTCGAACGACGGGTCTTGGTCTTTCCAGGCAAATTCGCCCATCAGCCCGATGTTGCCCTTGTTGAATTGGGAGCGGATGTCCCAGGCTCCCACGCGCTCGGGAAGGTTGAGGCGGTAGTCGGTGCCGGGAATGAAGATGTCTTCATCGTCCTCATCTTTAAGCACATATGCAGCCGAGAGGTTCCAAGTGATGCCACGGTCGGCGAGGGGCTTGATGTAGTCTTGGAAGTTGACCTCGGCTTCGCCGCCGTAGATTACAGAGCCCTTGTCCCAGTCCCAGTAGCGGCGCTGCACGCCTCCGAGGAGGGTGACGCGCAAGCCGGGGATAGCGGTGACCTTGAGGCGCCCGCCGCGCAGGGCATTGTCGATGCCCAAGGCGCGCTCCTGGTAGGTGCGGAGGATGAAGCCGCTGCCGAATTGCTCGTAGAAGTCGCCGGCGGTGAGTTCAAAGCCCTTGTAGCGGCCCTTGGCGTAGATGTGAGGCACGCCCCAGCCGGCAAAGTCGGGTTCGAAGCCCGGGAGGGGCCATTTCATAAACTCCATGCGCACACCGGCATCGACATACTTGCTGATGAGGTTGAGGTCGGCGTAGGAGTTGAAGAGAATGTCGTGGTCGGGGGAGCCGATGCCGATGGCGGCGTCTTCCTCGGGGAAGAGCACGTCGGCTTGGACGCTACCGTGCAGGGCAACGCCGTTGTCGCCGATGACCACGGCAGATGCCCACAGGGCGCTACCGAGCGCCACTGCGGTGGCTAATAGTCTGAGTGTGTGTGGCTTGCTCATCGTGTCTTATTTGCAGTGGTTGCGCACAATCTCGATAATGTGCTCCTCGGAGCCGTCGGTGTATCCGCTGTGCGAGTAGACGATATTGCCGTCGCCGTCACATACCAGCACATGGGGCACGCTCTGCAAGCCCAGGGCGTGGAACAGGTCGCTGTTCACGTCAAGCAGCACGTCAAAGTCCCAGCCCTCGGCATTTACCAGGGGTTTCACCTTGTTGGCGTTCTGAGCCTCGTCGATCGAGACGAGTATCATTTTCACGCCGGTCTCGTCTTGCCAGTCCTCATACACCTCGGCGATGCTGCGCAACTCGCGCAGACAGGGTTTGCACCAGGTGGCAAAGAAGCTGATTACAAAGGGTTTGCCATCGTTGCTCAGGGTGGCGGTGTTCACGGTGTTGCCATTGATATCCTTGAGGGACACCGACGGGATTTGAGCCGCCGAATTGATGGCAATCGAGGCGATAAACGCTAAGATTAAGGTTGATATAACTTTGCGCATGCAGGTAGTTTTTTATAACCCACAAGCAGGCGACCCCCCGGCGGGGAGCCTCCTGCTGTGAGTATGTGGTTATTAATTAATTATTTGCGTATCTTCGCGGTGATGGTGGTGTTATCGCCGGTAGCGCGTACTACGTAGATGCCGGCGGGGAGTTGGTTAGCAACAGTGCCATTGACGGTGGTGTCGAGGACGCGACGACCCTGGAGGTCATATACGCTCACGGCGTTGATGTCGCCGGTGGTAACGAGGTTGCCGGCTGCGTCGAATGCAACTGTGCCGTTGCCTACGTTGACTACATCTTGTACACCTGCCATCTCAGTGGCATTGATAATCCACGAGAAGGTCACTGCGTCGTTCTCATTGTCGAAGGCGTTGACACACCACAAGCCCATCCATTCGAGGTCGGGAGTTGCGAGGCACAGACCGCTCACATAAGACTCCTCGGTAATCACCGGATAGTCGATTATGTTGCCATCTTCGTCGAGGATAGGATTGTCAACGTCATAGCCCATGGGGATCTCGTATAAGAGGTTGTTGTCAACCCAAGCGGCAGCCTCTTCGCCGAAGCTCTTGAGGTAGTCCACGAGGTTGGTGATAACGCCGTCCTTAACAATCCAACCGGCAGGAATAGTAGCGCTAATACCATTGGTGACGAACATTACGTCGTTGTTGGGCACGTCAAATACCATCATGTCTTCGCCGCCTGTATCAAGAGTGGTGGCTTCGCCGGTAGCGAGGTCGATGGTCACGGGCGAGTAGACTGTCTTGAAGGGGATCCATGCCATGGGGTCGTCATTTTCAACGGTGATACCACCCGAGGTGATGTACTTGCTGCCGTCGGGGGTCAGGAAGAGGTTGTTGAACTGATAGTCGGGGGCAGTCTCGAGCACAGTGTAGTATGCATCATCGAAAGCACTGCTCTTCTCGCTCCATTCGTCGTAGAGGGGTTGCCAAGCCTCGACTGCAGCGTTGTAAGCTGCGATACCTTCTTCGCTCATGTAGTCCTGCTTGTTGGGATATTGACCCTGATACCAGCTGGCTACCCATTCGTCGTAAGCAGCTTGCCATGCGGCGAGTTCTTCCTCGGTCATGAAGTCATCTTCCTGGGGCTTCTCGGGTTGCTCACCGGGCACTTCGGGGAATACAAAGTCGGCGGGGCAGAAAGCCTCGATGTTGGGCAGGATGTAGCTCCATTCGCCGTTAGCACCTTGTACATAGACGATAGGATACTGCAGGAAGCCGGTGTAGTCACGCACCTGACCGGCGATGGTCTTGCCATCCTCGCTGATGTATACAGCGGTGATGTATTGGGGAGTGCGACCGGTGAAGTCCTTCTCGGGGTGGGGGAGGACTTGATACTTGCCATAGGTGCCGTCCTCGGTGAGGTCCCAGATACAGGGCAGCTGCATGATGCCGTCATAGTCGAGTGACATGGGCGACATGGCTACGCTACCGCAGATGCGGGTGCCGTCGGGGGTGATACCGTTTGAGAGGCTGCCGCCTACAGTGCCTTCGCAGTTGAGTTCATGCCATTCGCCGTCTTTCCAGAAGCAGGCGCTACCATCCATGCTGGTCGAGCCGAGGATGATGCCTGTGGCGCTCAGATAGTTGCCGATGCCACCGGTGTAAGACTCGCCGGTCTCGTAATTTTCCTCGTATACATATTCATCCCATGTCTCGAGGTTGAGAATAACTACCGAGTTGTACAACTCTGATACCATATACTTGCCGTCGGGCGATACACCTTGCCACGAATATCCGGGCAATGCCAACGGCTCAACGAAATTGGCTTGCGCGGCGACACCGGCAGCCATCATTGCAATAACGAGTAAACTTTTCTTCATAGAAATCATACTTCTGTTAGGTTAATAATTTGTTTTCGCGTCTGTTAGTGTTGCTAAACGTCTGCAAAGTAAAGGTTTTTTATTCACAAAAACAAATTTTTATCAAATTTTATTCATTTTTGAGCGAAAATCTTCAAATTTCTTATCATTTTTCACCCATATCCTTACCATTCATCGCCACCATCCCTCCCCCACAAACAATTTCATAGGGCTTTTATTCAAAAAATTTCTTTACATACTTGCATAATAGTAACAAAATCGTTACCTTTGCATCGTAATTTCAAAGCACATTGTAATTATGAAAATCTCAGAGTTAACGAGACTGATTTCAAAATCCGGTTGTTATCTTCTGAAACACAAGTCGAGGCATGACCTTTGGATTAATCCGGCAACGGGTGAGACCTTTCTCATACCGCGACATCAATCAGAGGAAGTACCGAAAGGTCTCGAAAGGGAAGCAAAGAAATGGGCAGGGATTGTATAATCCCTCTCATTTCTCTCTCCTTGCTCGATGGTTTTATAATCCAATGTGCTTTGAATTACCTAACGTAATATTCTTAGTTATGAAGATTAAGGCAATTGTAGAGAAAAACGACAACAATTTTTATGCAATAACTAGCGAAGACGTTATTGCCGGTTGTCATTTTGGCGGTTATGGCTATTCTGCTCAAGAGGCTAAGGATGACTTCTTTGAAGGAATTAAGGAATCTCTTGAACTTGCCAAGGAAATGGGCAAGGAATCTGTCCCGGAGCCTCAAGATATAGAAGTTGACTTTCAATACGACATTCCTTCGTTTTTCAACTGCTTTGACTGGATTAACATTTCCGCATTTGCAAAGCAAGCCGGAATTAACGAGTCTAAAATGAGGGCTTATAAGGCTGGGTTGGCGACGGCTTCTGAGAGTACCGTTGCCAAAATCCTCAATACGATACATACTATGGGTGCAGCTATGAATGCTGTTTCCTTGTAGTTACAATGTGCTTTTAATTCTATGCCGGGCGCACCTCCTTGTGGATGCGCCCGGTTAGTTTTAATAATGTGTGTCCTTGTATCAGATATCGACAAGGGTCGAGGGAACTATTGCTTATGTCTATATGGCATTGACTCCCACGACTATCGCGGAAGCCTTTATGATATTCAAATGTTTAAATAGTTGAAAATTAACAACATACCGCAGAATTAACAACTTCTTGCCATTCAGGCAATAAATTAAGCATATTTAACCTTTTCAACCCCTTCTCACCTCAAAATGGGCTATTCTTTCCATTTTTCAGGAATTGAGTAAGTCTTGCCATCAATAGCTACTTTATCCGGCATAACAGCCGCTTGGAAGCGTCTAAGGTTCTTAATAAATAGTACCGGTTTGCTACGATGGTGTATCAAGTTGTCTTTTAGGTCATTACTAAAATTTGATGGTGGAAAATATACCTTGATGCCTATTTTAGGGAAAAGTCTTTGGATTAATTCAATAGGTGGAACAAGATCACTGTCCGCACTGACAAGTGCAACAATATCTGTCGACCCCATCACACAATCTTCCACCATTCGTATGGATATATTGACATCGGTTTTCTTTTCTTCAGGTCTTGCGATATCGCCCTTGCAGTATGGGCATATTATGTGTTTTTCCAAATATTTTCCTCGTACTATTTCGAATCGTTCGCCATTAATAAGTTTATTGGCGTTTAAAAAAGCACTTTGCCTACTGTTCTTTTGGGGACTTAATGGCGAGGCTGTGAAATATATTACTTTTTCGAGTGTTTGATCCTCGCCTAAGAAGCTCTCGCACAATTTTACCATATCGATCCAGTAGCATTTGCGCCATGCTCGATCGATTTGTTTACTACGCTTCAAGCCGAAATAAAAATTGAAGCCGTCAATGTAAAATGTTACTCGTTTCTTTTGTTCCATATCATAAAAAAAGCCGCTCGTAAGCGGCCTGTTCCCTGCAAGAAAGCAGGGCGTTGCTTTTCTACCGCAAATTTACCGCTTTTTTGCGCTCTTACGGCAAATATTTAGTTAAAAAACACTAAACGATTAATTAATAAACCCTCAACAATAAACTCTAAACCCTAACCCCTAAACAATAAACCCTCAACCCTAAAAGCCCTTGTACGCCTTGACGGTCTCGGCGACGCCGCGCTCCAGCGGGAAATTCACCTTGAACCCGAAGTCGCGCACCGCATCGCTCACATCGCAGCTCCAATTGCGCTGGCGCATAATGCGATACTTGTCGCGGTTGAGCGTCGACACCCGTCCGCGTGCCAGTGCCACCTTCTCGGCAACCACCGATGCCACATATGCCATCCACAGCGGTAGCTTCACCGGTATCACACAGCGCTTGCCCAGCGCCTTAGCCACCATGCCGCGAAACTCCCGCTGGCTGTAGGCGCGGTCCTCGCTGATGATATATTTGCGCCGCAGCGTCGCCTCCGAGGCGATGGCGTCAAACATCGCACCCACCAGGTCGTCGACATATATAAATGTGAGCATCTGGCGCTTATACCCCACGCCGAAGTCCCATCCGCGGTCGATGCACTTGATCATCATCAGATAGTCTTGCTCGTGAGGTCCGTACACGCCTGTCGGGCGGAATATCGTCCACGGGAAGTCGGGCAGCGTCTCCAGATAGGTCTCGGTCTTGATTTTCGACAGCCCGTAGCGCGTATTGGGATTGGGCACCGTCCGCGACGTGATGGGCGTGTAGTCGCGCTCGTCGCTCGGCCCCACGGCGCTCAGCGAACTCATATACAGGAAGCGCTCGGGCACCATGTCGCACCGCCGCAGTATCTCCACAAAGGTGCGCGGATACATGAAATTGATGAGGTTGAAGTCGTTGTAGTCGGCACACTTGGTGGCGCCCAGGTTCCAGATGATATAGTCCCAGCGTCCGCCGGGAGCCTCGGCGCGCAGCGTCGCCTCCATGCCCTCGGGGTCGTCATAGTCAAGTACCACGGCGTGCAGGCGCTCGTCCTGCAGATATCGCCGCGACGTGCTCGCCCGCACACCCACATATGTCTCGTAGCCGCGGCGCAAACCCTCGGCTGCTATGAAGCCGCCGATGAAGCCCCCGGCGCCTACTATCAACAAACTCTTCTTTTCCATGCCACAAAGGTACGAATATTTTTTTAAAAAATAGCGAGCGCGACTCCATTGAGCCGCGCCCGCGCTTAAGTGTTTATTGCCTATAGGGCTTATAAGTCCAATTCATCAGCGGATTGAAATCTTGGTAGCAGTGTTGCCGCAGCGACGGATGTAGATGCCGGGGGTCAGTGCGCCCTCTACGCGTACACCCTGCAGATTGTAGTACTCGACAGCACCCTCGCTATCAACAACTACACTCTTAACACCCGATACATTCCCTGTACCCTCAGTGTCATCAGGCTGTGCAACGGAGGTTACATTGATCAAAACATCTGTGCCTCTAAAAGCAACTTTTCTTACGGTGCCCTCGGGAGCCTTGAGCATATCGCTCATGCCACTCTTCACGAAGAACGGGAATACCGGCTGGATATCGAAGTTGCAGGATGCCATGGTAGTGTATTTGAGAGTTGCTTCTTCTCCGCTACCTACTACCTCAAAGGTGCCAACGTTGTTAAGTTTGATCTTGTTGTTGTCGCTGGCGAGATCTTTGTTGTCGCTTGTAAGACCCTCCAAGCCGAATTCATATTTGTATTCGCCATCGAGCTCGAAAGTGTATTCAGCCTCAAGTATCCATTTGCCGGTTTCCAACTCGTGAGCCTTATCTTGGTATGCGAAGTATTGAACGCTCTCCACCTTGGCGGTGATTGCCGACAGGTCGGGGAGGGTGGCATTGAGTGCATAGGCGGTGGTGCCATCTACTACGGTGAAGACACCGTCGGCGAGGTAAGGCAGATATGTTGCCGATGCATCGGCGCCGCAGATATTGCGGTCGTTGAGGTATACATTCTTGCCGGCGAGTTCTACCGAGCCGGTGCCGGTGATCTCGCTCAGCGACAGTACGTTAGCGCTTTCACCACCTTCGGTAGCGGTCGAGAGGCTCAAGGTTGCGCTGAATGTAGGAACAGCAGGTGCCTCCCATACAAGTGTAATGCTGGTGATGTAGGTTGCATTTTCTTTAGAACGAATACCAATGAATTGGTAATCTCCTGTAATGACTAATTCATATGTTGTTTTGCCATTTGAATTTTCATGATAATAGTAGAGAGATCCTAATGAAGTGCCCTGTGACTCAGACTTAAACAAATCAGGTGTTCCAGTGCCATCAGCCGAGTAAGGAGTATTCTTGCCATATACATCAAGTATTCTATCTTTATTAGTTGTGCTAATACTTGCATGACCCTCTTCATTCCAATCTACGATTATTTTGCGCAAAACATATTGGTTATTATTGCTACTTACAGCAATACCTGAGTTACTATTATTTGTACGTAAACGGAAGCCATTGGTATCCTTTGAAGTGTTGAATTGATATGTAATACCATTTAATTCAAGATTGCCTGATTTATAAGTAGTGCCATCTGCTATAAAGCTTGCATTAGTTAATACATGTGTTTGTGCGCCTCCAGCTGCTCCGGCATCTTTCACTACGATTGTGTAGGAGGCGATGCTCTCGGCGTAGTTGCCTTGTGCGGCGGCTGTGGCGGTGATGGTGGCTGTTACATCGGCTGTACCGGTCTCAACAAATATTTCGCCGGTGTTCTCATCGACTACTGCTACTGCTTCGTTATCCGAAGCATAGGTGACGGTCAAGCCGTGGGGGTTGGTGAGCACGGGCGCCACAAATTTGGCGCCCGTGAGCACTACAAACTGTTCGGCAAAGTATGAGATATTGCCTGCAGCGGGCGATACGGTGAATTCGATTGTGGCATAGTTGCCCTCCTCGTTGCCGGTCTCGGCTGCCTTGATAGTGGTGGTACCAACGCCTACCACAGTCACATTGCCTGCAGCGTCAACAGTAGCAACGCTCGGCTTGCTCGACGACCATGTTAAAGCCACTTTGTCGGGATTGTTAATAGGAAGTGCATGCACTCCACCGTCAGAATAGGTAACACCCATCGAGGTGGCTAAGAATGACAGGCTCTTAGCAACAAACTCGACTGCATCGATTTCAATAGTAGTGCCCTTGAAGATGTTAACGAAGCCAATGATATTGTAAACACCATCGCGGGTAGGGGTCATGCCATTAGAGCTGAAAACTGTCAATTTATTGCCGTCACCGAAAGTAGCAGTTTTAGCAGTTGAATTGAAGGTTACGTTCTTGATAACAACATACTTGTTGGAGTTAGCATATGTAAAGTCGGCAAATGTTGCCTCTACAGGAGTAGGTGCAGTGCCTGCTGTTTTCTCGCCAAGGGTGGCATTTTTGATTTCAGGCAAATTATTATAGATGGTGAAGTCACCGTCAACAGTTGCGATTACATCGCCGGGGTTATAGTCTGATTGATTGCCGTATACGAGCACACCATTTTCGCCATCAAAAAGGAAAATACGCATATTGGCATCATCTTGATAAGCGACTGTGGCATCAGTGAGGTGCACTTTGTAGCCGGTAGCATCGGCGATTGTGTTGAACTCGCTTATGTTGGTGATGTAGTATGGAAGTTCCTCGGAGGTCACCGTTGAAGAACCTTCAGCAGTGATGGCGATAGCCTTGACGGTGGTAGGAGCGTCGATTGAGAAGGGAGCGGTATACTTGGTCGAATTCTCGTCGGGTGTTGAACCATCTCTGGTGTAGTAAATTGTAGCATCCTTGGTTTCACAAGCCAGGGTTACCTGATTGTACTCGGCAGTAATTGTGGGAGCCGATACTGTAGGTCCGGACTCGCCACCACCGGTGCCTTCACCTTGTTCAATAGTGATGGTGATTTTTGATATTTGAACATTATTACCATTATTGAGAACCAATCTAAGGACTTGTCCTTCAACCTGCTTTTCAGCCGGGATGTCATAAGTATAAGTCGTACCTTTTGTGCTAAACGTTTTCGCAGCAACAATTACATCACCATTTTTATCGGTAATTTTTACTGCTACTTTTGTAGAACACTCTGTACTATTTAGGATTTCTACTTTTGTAACCTTACCTTCAAAAGCCGGAAATTCAATAAAATTACCTGTTGTTTTTCCTAATAGTAAAGCATTTTTATTAATCCAGTAGCAACCAGTCGACCAAGATGCGTTATATGTATATCCGGTTGTCGTAGAGGTAAAACTTCCTGTTCCTGGTTTACTTTGGGAAGTTTTTGGAAGACCTGTCCAAATGTTCTCCGTCGAAAAATCTTCTTCAACTTTTATTATTTCAGTTGCTGACAAAGGCATCAGCAACATGAAACAAAATGAAATAAAGAGTAAAAATCTTCTCATAATTGTTTGATTAGTTGATGTTTATATGTTGATTATTGATAAATATCGCGGTTGGATATGTGCAAAAATATAATTAATATATGTGTAGCCATATAATCGAGTGCAAAATTATACAATAATAAGCATAAAACTATATTTTTATAGTTAAAAAATTGTTAAACCTCCACCAAGGCGGATCACACCCACGGCGCAAAGACCCCGGCGGGGTCTCATCATCACTAACCCCAGGGTGGGCGAAGTCCTCCCTGGGGTCCCAAGAAGAAAGAAAAAACCAACCCTGGAAGGGTTGCAAACCACCACTAAACCAGCCTATAACAGCTACATTAGCTACATCAGCTATATTTTTTCCAAGAAAAATTTGCATATTAACAACAAACGTTGTAACTTTGCAGCGCAAATTAGTTCATCTGTCATCAAAAACCTTTATCTTATTATGAAAAATTACCACAACTCCCTGCTCCCGCTCCCGGGACAACCCCAAGGTGACTTCGCCGTCACCGCCTGCGACAACCTCCGCCCAGCCTCGGGCAAGCAAGTCCTCGAACCCGCCCCTCTGCCCATGCAGCAAGCATCCGGCGGATACGTCCCAGCCGCCTTCTGCTCCCCCTCCGACGGCTCCCCCGGCTTCTACATCTACCGCAACGGCTCCGCCCTCTATATCTTCAGCCGCACCGGCACGCAATCCGTTGCAGATGTGGGTGTTGACTCCTTCTCGGTCGTCCCCGACGGCGACTATATCATCGTCGCCGGCGGTGGCTCCACGCGCCGCTTCTATGTGCGCGACGGGCGCTTCGACCCCGCCGCTCCACGTGCCGTGTCGATGCCGCGCGTCCTCGCGCGACCGACTCCCAACATCTCGGTGAACATCCCGCCGGTCAAACTCTCGCGCCAGTACCTCTCTGGCGAGGTGCTCCTCGCCGCCGACTCGCAGCGCCTCTCCGACGCCGCCACTCGCGCCTACCTCGACCTCGACGCCGCCGCACGTGCCGCCGCCGTCAATTGGATGCCCATGCTCGTCGCCCTGCGCCTGCGCAACTACCGCGGCGACATCGTCGGCACCACTCAGCCACGTCTCCTCGCCGGCGAGGAATTTGACCCCAATTTCGACTTCAATACCGACGACCTGCACACCACCAAGCCCGCCGAGCGCTCCATCGCCACCTGGCGCCTCGCTGTCGACTTCTCCACCCTCGCCGTCGACCCCGGGCAATACACCCTCGAGGTACTCGCCACGCCGCCACTCCATCGCCTTGACCCTGCCGAGGGCTTCGACATCCGCCTGCGCTCCCGCTCCGACGACCCCTACTGGTGCCGAGCCATTCCTCGCGCCTGCCCCGTTGCCGCGCCTCGTGGCGCCGCGCCCTCGCGAGCCCCATTTATCGAGCGGCTTCTCGCCCGTTTCGAGGCTGCCGCATCGGTGGTCCACACCTTCCGCTTCAACTCCGAAATCTCGGGCACCCTCGACTGCCCGCCGCGCTTCGACACCCCGGCGAGCGACATCGCCGCCATCTCTCGCGCCCTCGCCGTCATCCCCGACTCCTCGGCGCTCCCCTGGCTCGAGGAGCATCACAACTTCTCCCCGGCTGCCATCGCCGCCGGCGCCGCCGCCACCCTCATGGCTGATATCACCGTCACCCCCGACGACAACTTCGCCGCCGAATCCTTCGCCGACTCCTTCGACTCGCAAGCCCGCTCATGGCACGCCGTCGCGCGCCTCGCCATGGCTGACGGCTCCTCGCGTGTGGTTACTTCTCAGGGCACCTCGGGAGCCCCATTGTCTTTCAATCCCGTTATCGCATATCCACACCCCGATGCCGTTGCGCTCTACATTGCCGTCAAGATTGGTGCCGATATCCGCTGTGCCTCGTGGGCGCTCCACCCCGATGGCTCGGGTCGCCGTGCCGTCAGCGTTGCCGCCGACTTGCGCTCGCAGGTCCTCTCCGATGTCCTCCCCGACTTTGTTATCCCCTCCGAGTCGCCGGCTCGGCAGCATTATAGCGACATTATCGCCGTCGCCGCCCCGGGACAACGTGCCCGGCGCTTCTTCCACGCCGCCGTGGGTGCCGTCAAGGTCATCGTCCCGGCGCGTCACAGCCAGGGCGCCTGGGATTATGGACGCGCTCGCTTCCTTATCATGTCGTCGACAGGCATCTACAGCGCCGCGGTGTCGTCATCGCTGGAGAGCATTTCGATCAGCCGCATCGACTCGCGTGTCGTCGACGGCGCCCATGCCGTGGTCGACACCGGCACCGACATCCGCGTCATCGCCTCGGGTGCCTTGCTCTCCATCGCCGGCACTCGTGTCGTCACCCTCGCCGGCAGCGTCGGTGATGCCCGCGCTCTCGCCTGGGACCACGTCCGTGCCGAGTTGTGGCTCATCCCCGAGGACGACTACCCCACGGTGATGAATGAGGCTGCCGCCGGATGCTATCGCATCGGCTTGACTCTCAATCCCTTCCTCACCACTCAGGTCGCCGGTGTGTCTTTTGTCACCGATGTCGACGGCAATTGCTACCACCTCGGCGTGGTGCAGCCCTACAGCCGCCAACCGGTGCGCTGGTGCGCCCGCGCCGCCTGCTCCGGCTCCCTGGCGCGTGTACTCCGCGCATATATCGCCGGAAATATCGCCTCCGGCTCCATCGATGTGCGCCGCATTTATCTGGGCAGCACCGCCCCGGGTGCCGAGTTGTCGCTCGCCCTCGACGGCGAGGTGCGCTCGCCCCTCTCGCGCGCCTTCATCGCCCGTGGCGATGCCTTCGAGGTATCCCTCGCCGGCGATGCCGCTCCAGGCTTTTTGTTCCACTCTATCTCGCTCGATTGATGCCATGGCTACCGACTACAATCCCATCATAGGTGACCCCGACGACGCCCTCGGGCGCGTCGAGGTGGCTACGCCCCTCGCCGATATGCCTCGCGCTTTTGTGCCCGTCACCATGGTCGACGACCCGCGTTATCCCACTGTCCTCGCCAATCCGCAGGCTTGGCAGCGCCTGCGTTGCTATCACGACTTCGAGTACTGGGCGGCGCGCTGTGTCACCATCAAGCACAAAATCTCCGGCGCCGATGTCCCCCTGGTCCTCAACAAGCCCCAGCGCCTCGTCGCCCGTAAATTCGAGGCTGTACGCCGGCGCGGTCTCCCGGTGCGTGCCATCCTCCTCAAGGCGCGTCAGTGGGGCGGCTCCTCCCTCGTCCTTGCATACATGGCTTGGATACAGTCGTGCCGCCAGCGCAACTGGCACTCCATCATCTGCTCCCAGGTCAAGGATACCTCCTCGACTATCCGTGGCATGTATTCCAAGATTTTGCAGAACTATCCCGCCGACCTCTGGGACGGCGATGCCGGTCCGGCTTTCAAGCCCTTTGAACGCTCCGAGAATGTGCGCGAAATCGTCGGGCGCGGCTGCCGCGTCACCGTGGCGTCTATCGAAAACCAAGATGCCGTGCGCGGTGCCGACTATGCCATGGCTCACCTCAGCGAGGTCGCCTTCTGGCGCTCTACACCCTCGCGCTCCCCCGAGGATGTCCTCCGAGCCATTTGCGGCTCGGTACCGCTCATCCCCGACTCCTTCGTCGCCATCGAGTCAACCGCCAATGGCGTGGGCAATTTCTTCCACCGCGAGTGGCTTCGCTCCTGTGCCGGCGTCGAGGGGCGCATCGCCATCTTTGTCCCCTGGATGGATATCGACTACTACCGCGTCGACCCGCCTGCCGATGTACAGGTCATGGCTACCCTTAGCGACTACGAGCGCTCTCTCGCCGATATGGGCTGCGACGAGGCGCAGATTTATTGGTATCGACTCAAACTCGCCGAACTGGGCTCGCCCGACAAGATGATGGCTGAGTTCCCCACTACTGCCGAGGAGGCATTCATCGCCACCGGTGCCTCGGTCTTCGAGCGCGACAAGGTCGAGGCGCTACGTGCCGGCTGCTCGGCGCCCGACATGGTCAATGGAGTATGTGTGTGGCGCAATCCCGAGCCTCACGCCCATTATGTAGTCGCTGTCGACATCGGCGGCTCCAATCCCCGTGCCGACTTCTCGGTCATCGTCGTCGTACGTGCCGACTCTCCGCGCCCCGAGGTCGTGGCTCAATGGCGCGGGCACATCTACCACGACCTCCTCGCATACAAGGCGATGGAGATCGGGCGTCGATACAACGATGCCCTCCTCGTTGTCGAGAGCAACTCCCTCGAGGGTGGCGCCGCCGGCGGGCATGGCATGTATATCCTCGACCTCATGGCTAATTCTTATCCCAATATCTATCGCCGTCAGGTCTACGACGATGCCCTGTGCACCTCATCGTCGCGCATCGGCTTCCACACCAACCGAGCCACCAAGGCTATGATTATCAGTGGATTGATTGCCAAGGTGCGCACCGCCGCATACATCGAGCACGACAGTGCCGCCTGCGACGAATTGCTCTCCTACGAGCACACCCCCGACGGCTCATATGCCGCTGCCATCGGCAGCCACGACGACCTCCTCATGGCGCGTGCTATCGCCCTCAGCGTCATCGACCACCTCGCATTCCCACCCCTCATCGACCCCGCCTCCCTCAACATCCCCTTCTGGTAACCCATAAACTCTCAACCCTAAACAATAAACATTCAAAAAAAAGTCGTACCTTTGTATCCTCATTTGTGACTATTAGCATTACCTCACCCTTTTAACATCTACTGCCGATGAGAAAATGGCGCATTGAAGACAGTGCCGAACTGTACAACATAAACGGCTGGGGCCGTAACTATTTCTCGATTAACGACAAGGGACACGTCATCGTTACTCCCCGTGCCGGTTATGCTCCCGTCGACTTGCGCGACGTTATGGACGAACTCAAGATCAAGGATATCTCCGCTCCCGTGCTCTTGCGCTTCCCCGACATCCTCGACAACCGCATCGAGAAAATTTCGCGCTGCTTCGCACAAGCCGGCGAAACATATGACTATCAAGCCAAAAACTTTATGATTTACCCCATCAAGGTAAATCAAATGCGCCCCGTGGTCGAGGAAATTATCACCTACGGCAAGAAATTCAATATCGGCTTGGAAGCCGGCTCGAAGCCCGAGTTGCATGCTGTCCTCGCTACCAACATCGCCGACAATGCCCTCATCATCTGCAACGGCTACAAGGATGCCAACTATGTCGAGATGGCTCTCCTCGCTCAGAAGATGGGGCGCCGCATCTACCTGGTGGTGGAGAAACTCAACGAATTGGCTATCATAGCCGACGTTGCCAAGCGACTGAAGATCCGCCCTAATATCGGCATCCGCATCAAACTGTCGTCAACAGGCGCCGGCAAGTGGGTCGAGAGTGGCGGCGACCACTCTAAGTTCGGGCTCAACTCCTCGGAGTTGCTCGAGGCTCTCGATACACTCAAGCGCCGCGGACTCGCCGACTGCCTCAAACTCATCCACTTCCACATCGGCAGCCAAATCACCAAGATTCGCGTCATCAAGAATGCACTACGCGAGGCTACGCAGTTCTATGTCCAACTCTCCAAGATGGGCTTCGATATCGACTTCATCGACATCGGCGGCGGATTGGGCGTCGACTACGACGGCACTCGCTCCTCGGCATCGGAGAGTTCGATGAACTACTCCATCCAGGAGTATGCCAACGACGCTATCTCGGCGATTGTCGAGTGCTGCACCAAGAACGATATCAAGCAACCGAATATCATCACCGAGAGCGGACGCTCTCTCACCGCTCATCACTCGATACTCATTATCGACGTGCTCGAGACTGCCGAACTCCCCCGCTGGCGCGATGATGCCGAGGTCGGCGACGATGCTCACGAACTCTCCCGCGAGTTGTACTCTATCTGGGATACTCTCGACTCGCACAACATCTTCGAGAGTTGGCACGACGCCCTCCAGATTCGCGAGGAAGCGCTCGACCTATTCTCCCTCGGTATGCTCGACCTCACCACGCGTGCTCAGATTGAGAAACTATTCTGGTCTATCGCTCGCGAGGTGGGCGAAATCGCCGCTTCGATGAAGCACGTCCCCGAGGAATTGCGCAAGATTTCCAAGATGATTCCCGACAAGTATTTCTGCAATTTCTCGCTCTTCCAGTCGCTCCCCGATGCTTGGGCTATCGACCAGATGTTCCCCATAATACCCCTCTCGCGCCTCGATGAAAAGCCCACACACACCTGCACCATCCAGGATATGACCTGCGATAGCGATGGCAAGTTGACCAATTTCATCACCTCGCAGGGTAGCAAGGGCGCTCTGCCCGTCCACGCCCTCCGCGCCAATGAGCCTTACTACCTCGGTGTGTTCCTCGTGGGCGCTTACCAGGAAATCCTCGGCGATATGCACAACCTCTTCGGCGACACCAACGCCGTGCATATCAGCGTTTATAAGGACCACTACGAACTCGACCAAATCATCCAAGGCGAGAGCGTCGATGAGGTCCTCGAATACGTACAATTCAACCCCAAGAAACTTGTGCGAAACGTCGAGGCTTGGGTGACCGCTTCTATGAAGGCGGGAACCATCACCCCCGAGGAGGGTCGCGACTTCGTATCTACTTATCGCGCCGGGCTCTTCGGCTACACATACCTCGAGCACGACGACTGATGCGCTGGTTTATCGACCTGAGTTACAATGGCGGTGCCTACCACGGCTGGCAGGTGCAGCCGGGCGTGGTGACCGTGCAGAGTGTCATCGAGGATGCTCTGCAACGACTCGTCGGCGCTCCGATGCCCATCGTCGGCGCCGGACGCACCGATGCCGGGGTCAATGCCCGCCAAATGATTGCTCATGTCGACCTCCCCGACTCCTTTGACCCCCTGCGTCCCGAGTTTCTGCGCTCGCTCAATGCCCTCTGTGGCAGGGATATAGCCATCCATTCGTTCACTCAGGTGGCTCCCGATGCACATGCTCGCTTCGATGCCACCGAGCGCACCTACCGATATATGGCTCACACTGCCAAGGACCCCTTTGCCGGCAAACTCTCCTGGCAGGCGCCTGCCAACCTCGATTTCGACGCCATGAACCGCGCCGCCGCCGCGATCCTCGGACGACGCGACTTCACCTCGTTCTCCAAGTTGCACACCGACGTCAAGACCAACATCTGCGACCTCCGTGCCGCCGCATGGCACCGCATCGACGATAGCCATTGGTACTTCGAGATTACCGCCGACCGCTTCCTGCGCAACATGGTACGCGCGGTGGTGGGCACCCTCGTCGACGTGGGTCGGCACAAGGTGGGCGAGGACCATCTCCAAGCCGTCGTCGAGGCACGCGACCGCTGCGCCGCCGGCACTTCTATGCCGCCCGAGCCTCTTTTTCTATGGTCTATTAAGTATTAAATATTTTATTATGAGGGTTTTAAATGTTATTTTAGTAATTTGGGCACTCGCCGCCATCAGTTGCGGCTGCTCTCAAGCCACGACCGAGAGCGAGTCGCCGTCCACAGGTGCCGCCTATCTGCACATCACTCCGCGCGACGGATACACCGAGGTGCGCGTCGACGACCCCTGGCACCCCGATAAGCCCATGGCTCAATATGCCTTGGTGCCTCGCGGCAGCATCGTCGCCGTGCCCGACAGCCTCACCGCCATCACCGTGCCGTTGAAGCGCTGCATCGTCTACTCGATGGTACACACCGCCGCACTCGACGAGTTGGGTTGCCTCGATGCCGTGGTCGCTGTCGCCGACCCGCAATTCTTTGCCCCGGACGACCCGGTCACCGAGCGCCTCGCCGATGGCTCGATCGCCTCTATCGGCTCATCGCTCGCGCCTATGGTCGAGAAAATCATCGCCATCGCGCCCGATGCCATCATCCTCTCGCCCGAGGATGGTGTGGATAACGCCCAAATTCATGCCGCCGGCATCCCTGTGGTGTATATGTCTGATTACTTGGAACATACACCTCTCGCTCGCGCCGAGTGGATTAAATTCATAGGCTTGCTCACCGGGCGCGAGGCGCTCACCGACTCGATCTACGAGACTGTGTGCCACGAGTATTGCGGACTGCGCGACAATGCCTGTGCCACTGTCCGCCGCCCCACGGTGCTCACCGAGCGCCCGTATATGGGCGTGTGGTACCTCCCCGGCGGTGCCAGTTACAAGGCGCAACTCATCGCCGATGCCGGCGCTACATATGTATATGGCGACAACTCCGACACCGGCTCGCTCCAACTGAGCGAGGAGGCGGTCATCGCTCATGCCGGCAATGCCGACATTTGGCTCCTCAACGAGCAAGGTGAGTCTTCGCCCGATATCCTTGCCGACCGCATGCCCCACTGTCGTGCCTTTGCCGCCTTCCCCCATGGTATCTATTACTGCGATGCCTCCACCTCGCCGATGTTCCGCGACATCGCCTTCCACCCCGAGCGGGTCTTGCGCGATATGATTTATGTGTTCCACCCCGAGTTGCGCAACGGTCAACCCTTGCGTTACTATAAACCCCTGGCACAGTGAGTAATAAACGCGCCATATTGGTCCTCATCGCCGCCGTGGCGGTCGCCTTGCTTGCCTTTGTCGGCTGCTTGTTCACCGGTGCTGCTGACATCGCCGCCGGCGATGTGCTCGCAGCCCTCACCGGGGGTAGCGGCAAGCCATCGGTCGACTATATCGTCATGAATACTCGCCTGCCCGCGGCTATCACCGCCCTGCTGTGCGGCATGGCACTGTCGATTGCCGGACTGCTCATGCAGACCACCTTCGACAACCCCTTGGCGGGTCCGTCAATCATGGGTATCTCCTCGGGTGCCAGCCTCGGCGTCGCCATCGTCATGCTCGCCATATCCACCACCGCCTCGGCGTGGGGACAGAGCGCCGTCCTTGCCGGTGCCCTCGCCGGTGCCCTCGGGGTCCTCGCCCTGCTCACTTTGCTCGCCTCGGCGGTGCGTTCTGCCACCATGCTCCTCATCGCCGGCATCCTCATCGGATACCTCACCTCCTCGGGCATCTCTCTGCTCAACTTCTTCGCCACCCGCGAGAGCATCCACTCCTACGTCATTTGGGGACTCGGCTCATTCAGCGCCGTCACTATGGACGATATACCCCTCTTTGCCATCCTCGTCATTGTGCCGGCGATGGCTTCGCTCTTGTATGCCAAGACGTTGAATGCCTTGCTCTTAGGCTCGCGATATGCCGCCTCGGTGGGCGTGAATGTGGCTGCCGCGCGTCGCGGATTGCTGTTGCTCTCGGGCGTGCTCACCGCCTTTGCCACGGCATGGTGCGGACCTATCGGCTTCATCGGCATCGTGGTGCCGCATATCGCTCGCATGGCGGTGCGCTCCTCCGACCATCGCCTGCTGTTGCCTGCCTCGGCACTCATCGGTGCCGCCATCGGCGTGCTGTGCCTGTGGATATGCGTCAGCCCCGGTGCCGTCGGCATCCTCCCCGTCAACGCCGTGACTCCCATCATCGGCGCTCCCATCATCCTGTACATCATCCTCAAACGCCGCTCCATATTTTATTTCAACTGATTATGAGTCTGCAAGCCATCAACCTCACCGCCGGATATCGCGCCAAACCCATCGTCGCCGATGTCTCCCTCACGGCACGCCAAGGCGCGGTAACAACCCTCGTCGGTGCCAATGGCAGCGGCAAATCTACCCTCCTGCGCACCCTCACCGGCGCCCAGCAACCCCTCGCCGGCGAGGCGGTCATCGACGGTAGCCGCGTCGCCGACCTCTCGGCTGCCGCTCGCGCGCGCCTTATCAGCGTCGTTTTCACCGACCGCTCCGGTGGCGGCGGGCTCACCGTCTCTCAGTTAGTTGCTATCGGCAGGCATCCCTACTCGGGTTTCCTGGGGCGGCTCACCCCCGACGACCGCCATGCCGTGGCGGCAGCCCTCGAGTCGGTGGGCTTGAGCCACAAGAGCGGCGACTTCGTCGCCTCTCTCAGCGACGGCGAACGACAGAAGGCTATGATTGCTCGTGCCATCGCCCAGCAAGCCCCGGTCATGGTGCTCGATGAGCCTACTTCGTTCCTCGATGTGTCGGCACGTTTTGAGATTATGGCGCTGTTGCGTGCCATCGCCGACAGCGGAACCACCGTGATCCTCTCGACCCACGACATCGCTCCCGCTCTCGCCGTCAGCGACGACATCTGGGCTATCGTCAACCAACATCTCATCGCCGGAACTCGCGACAACATCATCGCCGACGGAACCCTCAACAGCGTATACCACGGCGCCACATTCGACCCCGCCACCCTCGACTTCAAACCCCTGTAACTACGCTTCAGGCAAGGAAATAAGGTATTCAGGTGCAAAGTCTGCACCATTTTCCCATTCTACAGTATTATATTTAATTACAAATCGTTTAAAGAAGTCAATATCTTTGAGTGGCTCAAAAACTACGCCTTTAAGCGATGATTTCAAGTCCACCACCTTTGTGATATTGTTGTTAAACCACAATTTAATGCGGTAATTATCAACATATTCCGCCTTTACAACCTCAATAAACATATCCTTCTAATTTAGTGGTTCTATCTTATCCAAGGGTAATCCTTTTTGAGCTTTTTCCCAATTGGACAATAGTTCTAAACGATGCAATTCAAGCCATTCAAGAATCATTTTCAGTGCTCGACCGGGCATCTCACCTCTAACAACACCATCTTTAATGCTGATTATTACTTTATAATCACCATACCAAGCATGAAAATGTGCCGGAGCATGGTCAGCAAAGTTCATTAATATGATTATTCCATAAAATAAACTAATCTGAGGCATAAATAGTTCTTTGAGGTTTTTTGAATTATGGCAAAGGTACAACAAATTTTTATAATTACAAAAACTATTGGAGGGAGGAGCGGATGGTGGCGACGATGTAGCGGACGTCGTCGTCGGAGACGTATGGACCGGCGGGTAGGCACAAGCCACGGCGGAAGAGCCCCTCGGCGGTGCCGTTGACATAAGCCGGCGCATCGGCATACAAGGGTTGCAGGTGCATGGGCTTCCACAGCGGACGACTCTCGATACCGGCGGCTTGCAGCGCGAGTCGCAGAGCCTCGACATCGACGTTCGGCTCCACGGCTGTGTGAGGCGAGATGGCACGATGTGTCACTCCGGCGGCTCCGCCGACAGCACCGCTAATCACCTCGGCATATGCCTTGTCGCGCCCTGCCACACGCACCGAGTCGTCGAGGGTGACGGTGCAGAGCCAGAAGTTGGCGTCGTATCGCGGCGAGGGGTTTTCGTGGAGCGTGATGCCCGGAATATCGGCGAGTAACTCGCGATAGAGGGCTTGCACATGGCGGTGATGGGCGAGGTGGTCGGCGAGGATGCGCATCTGTCCGCGTCCGATGGCGGCGCAGACATTGGACAAGCGGAAGTTGTAGCCGAGTTCCTCGTGCTGATAGTAGGGATAGGACTCTCGCGCCTGTGTGGCGAAGAACATCAGTCGGCGACGAGCCTCGTCGTCGGGGCATATAATGGCACCGCCACCGCTGGTGGTGATCATCTTGTTGCCGTTGAACGACAGCACGCCATAGCGCCCGAAGGTGCCACATTCCTGTCCGTCGAAGCGGCTACCCATGCCCTCGGCGGCGTCCTCGACCACGGGGATGCCGTATCGGTCGGCAATGGCGAGGATTTGGTCGATGCGGCAGGGCATGCCATAGAGGTGGACGGCGACGATGGCTCGCGGGGCATGCCCGGTGACGGCGATGCGGTCGCGGATAGCCTCCTCGAGCAAGGCGGGGTCCATGTTCCACGACTCGGGCTCCGAGTCGACAAGCACAGGCGTAGCGCCGAGATAGCGTATGGGGTTGACCGACGCGCAGAAGGTGAACGACTGGGCGATGACCTCGTCGCCGGCGCGGACGCCACAGCCCATCAAGCCCAATTGGACAGCCGAGGTGCCGTTGCACAGAGCCACAACGCGCTTGTCGAGCGCCGGGGCATCTCCGCGGTCATTGACAAATGCCTCGAGGTCGCGCTCGAAGGCATCGACATCGGGTCCCATGGGGACTATCCAATTGTCCTCAAAGGCTTTGAGCACATATTTCAATTCGTCGCCACCGAGATGGTTGAGACACAGGAGTATTCTACGAGCCATAATTATCAGATTTTCAATGCAGTAATAAATCGATAGATGCGGGCGACGCCACGTCCGCCCATACGAGAGTAATTGTAAAACAAGCGCCAGAGCCATCGGCGTGGCAGGGGAGTGGCGGCGATGATGTCGGCGGCACGCCTTGATGCGGCGGGGTCGCCGGCGCCCTCGCAGGCAAGGATTATGAGCCGGCGCAGGTCGACCCAATGTCGCTGATTGTCGGGCAAGCGGCTCTCGATGGCATCGACGGCGACATCCATGTGAGAGATGTCGGCATGTGAGGCGGCGCTGATAGAGTCCTCGCTGACGAAGACGTCGACCGTGATGTCGCTGCCGGCATGGACCACGGTGGGCTTGAGAGCCAGGAGTCGCATCCCCAACTCGACGTCGTCGAAGAGACGAGCCCCCGGGAGCCATGCGCCGGCACGGCGAAACAAGTCGGTGCGAGCCATATAGCGCTGGGTGGCAAATGACGAGTGCATCAAGTTGTTGTAGACTATATCCCTGACAATGAAGCGCTTGAGCGCGGTCGATGAGCCATAGTGATAGAGGACGTTCCAGCCGATGATATCGGCATCGGGGTGTTGCCGAGCCGTGTCCATGGCGCGAGCGACATGTCCGGGACGCATAGTGTCGTCGCTGTCAAAGAACATGGTCCAGGGCGAGTTGACCGCCTGCAAGCCTCGGTTGCGAGCCACGCAAGCCCCGGGTTGAGGCTCGGATAACAACTCCAGCGAGAGATTGTCATCGCAGTGTTGCGATGCCCAATGCTGTACAGTAGCGGCGGAGCCGTCGGTGGAGCCGTTGTCCACCACAATCACTTGCAGGGGGCGATAGACCTGGGCAGCGATGCTGTCGAGAGTGCGGCACACGCTGTCGGCGCGGTTGCGCACCGGGATTACTATGCTTATCTTGCTTTCCACGGCACAAAGTTAGCAATAATCCCTTAAAATACAGCATAGCGAGGCACAAAAAGCGAGTGTTAACGGTGGAGTGACAGATTGTAAGCAAATGGATTATGCAAAATATTCCTCAACAAGTGTTAATATAACTAACTTACTAAAATATAGGTATTTTAGGCTACTTTCAAAATATAAGCGCCATATTAACAATGTTTAACTAAAATATTTTTGCATAGCACTTTTAACTCCGTAATTTTGCAAGCAACAAGGGGACAGAGCCCTCGGAACTTTATAAAAAACCCACAAAAACGCACCAATATGACAAGCGAAAAATTCCAAGCCTCGCTGATGCAATTGCAAGACAACATGCTCAACTTCGCTTACATGTTGACCTCCAATCGCGATGACGCTTACGACCTGCTACAGGACACCACGCTCAAGGTCCTGGACAATGAAGAGAAATTTGCCGAGAACACCAACTTCAAGGGTTGGGTGTTCACCATTATGCGCAATATCTTCATTAACAACTATCGTCGAGGAGTGATGGCAGCCACGATGATCGACACCACCCAGAACCTTTATCACCTCAATCTGCCCCAGACATCAGGCTTCGACGCGCCCGAAGACTCGCTCCATGCCGAGGAAATCACATCGGCGATCGATGCCTTGCCCGAGGACTATCGACTGCCCTTCTCGATGCACATTGCCGGCTACAAGTACAGCGAGATTGCCGATGAGACCGGCTTGCCGCTGGGCACCATCAAGAGCCGCATCCACTTTGCGCGCCATCGCCTCCGCGAGCAATTCAAGGATTACCGGTGATGGAGGGGTGAGGGGTTAGGGTTTATAGTTTATTGTTTAGTGTCGCCTCAAAGACGGCTCTTGTTTAGTTGTTTGCCAATTTCCGTACTTTTTGGTGAACTATTTTAGAACAGTTACGGATTAATCGCATAAAAATTTGGATGGCAATGAGAAAAGAACTAACTTTGCGGTGGACCAAAAACAAAACCCTTGACTTGTCAAGGTCGGAGCAAAGAGGAGGGCTGGCCTCCAACGCTTCTCCCTTTGTTCTGAAAAATTATTTAAAGTTTAACCCCCTGTCGAAAAACGGGGAGTAGTATATCAATGAAACAATGAGTTAATGTAGATTCTCATTTAGACATAATTTATTGCTTATTTGCCTTATGGAAGTACTATATAAGAATGATCAACGATATTTAGACATCTTCCTTACACCCCTTAAGGAATGTCAAAACTACCGTCCGAAATTTGGACATTCCACTACAGAAGGATATGACTTGGAGCAATTTCTTAAATTGTATCAAAGCGATCCTTTTTATAAATGGATCGGTCTGGATTCCCCATACATGTTTGCTGCACACAAAGCAGCTGGAGGTATGACATCAATATACCGTCAAATAGGTATTGGTTGTGAGCGCCTTTTAAGAGCTGTACTTGTAGATTCATTGGGGTATCAAAATAATGATCAAGCTTTTTGGTCTTATAAAACCAAAACTAAAGCTGGAAAAGATAAAACACTCTATTTAGATGGTTTTATAAATCTAACAAAAATCTCATACCCCGCAGTTCGAGCAAATGTCGAAAATTGGATGAAAGAGTTCTCCAAACAGCACAACATAAGAAGAAGACAGTTTGAAGGAATTGTTTTCGAAATTCGTCAAGGATACAAAAGCAAAGACAGTAAACGGCAAAATGCTGATATAGATAATGCGACTGTAGCGTATGCCAACAATCTCATTCCTGTTTTTGCAATATTCTCATCTCAAATTGATGATGACATTGTGTTACGTTACACGAATAACAAATGTGGTATTCTAATCGGAAACTTATCCGAAAACCCTTATGTTTCTCTTTACGCCTTCTGCAAGGAAATATTAAATTATGATTTAGCCTTGTTCTTTGAAAGAAACACGGAGTCTATTAGACAATCAATTCAAAGTATTTTAAAGGAGCTATTATCTGTTTAAATGAAAAAGAACAAAGACTATACATTTAAATACAATCAAAATCTTGGCCGAAATGGTTGGTTAAGATTAACGCCTGCATACTCGGTAAAATTAGTTGAAGAAATTCTCGGAGATGATAATTTGTTCTCGGAGAAGAAAATATCTTCAGGAACCGTATTTGACCCATTTTGTGGCACAGCAACGACTGGTATAGTTGCTGCAGAGCGCGGATTAGATTCTATGTTATATGAAATTAATCCTTTTCTTTATTGGTTTTCAACAGCTAAAGGCCAGAACTATAATTCTGCAGATATTGATAATCAACTTAAGCATCTAAACAAGACTTTATATAGTGCACATTACAGCCAATATTGTAAATCTTGGACTCCTCCAATGAAAAATATAGAACGTTGGTGGAATTCTGTTACAGTAGAACAGCTTGGTAAACTCCATGAGTTCCTTATTGAAGAAATAGGACGCCCAACAATTCAGCCAAATGTTTCGAATCTCGCATGGATTGCCTTTGCTAGACTTGTAATTGAAAGTTCAGCTGCTGATTTTGGTCATATATCAGTGTCATTTAAGGACACTTGCAACTCATACGAAGAGGCTGAATTATTATCACTCTTCGTTAAGTCTCTTGAGTATATTTCAGAATCCGCCAAGCGTCCCTTAAAAGGCAATGTTAAAATAATTTCAGGGGATTCGAGAGATGTGTGTCTTGATGATAAAGTTAATTACGTGATTACGTCTCCTCCATATCCCAATAGAATAAGCTATATCCGAGAACTTCGTCCATATATGTATTGGCTTGGCTTCCTGAATTCTGGAGAAGAGGCGGGTGAATTGGATTGGGCTGCAATTGGTGGTACCTGGGGAAGTGCCACAAGTAAATTGTCATCATGGGAATGCGATACCAACTGGTTTATGCCAACTTGCTTAACAGAAGCCGTAAACAAGATTAAAGAGTCTGACTCTAAGAATGGAAAAACTCTTGCAAAGTACGTACTTAAATTCTTTTATGACATATATTTGCATTTTAAGAATTTAACGAAAAATCTCAAGGATGGCTGCGAACTATATTATATTTTAGGAAATTCATCTTTTTATGGAAACATGGTTCACACGGACTTGATTGTTTGTGAAATCATGGAATCTATCGGATATGAAAACCCTGTTGCAAAAATTATAAGGAAACGAAATTCAAAAAAAGAACTTTTTGAATTCCAAATTGAAGCTACATGGCACATCAAAAAATAGATGCTATATCGCATTTTAGGCGTATAGGTCAAATTGCAGGCTGAAAAGCTTGCAACGCTGTGAATAGCAAAGAGATACTGCACTTCAAAAGCTTTGAGACCCAAATTTTCGTGTCGATAGCCCTCTATGGGTCATTTTGCAGGCTGAATTTCATGCTCTGGCACAGCAAATTGGATATTCAAGTGGAGAATATACAATAATGGGCGAGCAAATATATGCACTTTCGACAGGGCTATATAGTACAGTACTTAAATGGCAGAACCGCCAAGATTATGATTAGATAAGGCAATAATTAAGAGGTATATAACAACTTAATCAGAAATTAGTTTTAAGTCAAAGAATAGTACTCGGCTTTTTAATGCTTCAGATTCGGAGATGCCAAAAGCAGCTTTTTCGCTTAATTCGGTTTTATAAAGAGGTTTAAAGCCATTCTTGATGTAGTAGTGGATTGTAGATTCGGTGTTGTAAGCATCAACAAGCATATAACGGCAAGCAGCCTTATTGTTTTCATCTACGAACCAATATTTAAGGGCATTCATTAGTTGTGTACCTACGTTAAGGCCAACTCCCTGAAAAGATTTATTTACGCCGAGCCGACCGATTAAAACAGCGGGATAGCAGCGAGATTGCCGAGGAGACCGGCTTGCCCTTGGGGACCATCAAGAGCCGCATCCACTTTGCGCGGCACCGCCTGCGCGAGCAATTCAAGGATTACCGCTGATGGCGGGTTGATGGTTTATAGCTAATGTAGCTAAGATAGCTGATATAGCCGGGTAGAGGTAGTGATCCCCGGTAGGTGGGAAGTGATGGGGAGAGGAAAAAGAGAGGGCGATGCGTCTCGCGACGGGTCGCCCTCGATGGAGTTATAAAAGGGGGGTAAAAATCAGATGAAGAGGTGCTCGGGGTAAGTGCCGTCGGCGTGGAGGGAGGCGAATTTGGCGACGACTCCGGGGCGGTCGGCGGCGTAAGTGACGCCGAACCATCGGGAGGTGGTGTCGAGCACTTTGACGGTGGCTTCGCCGGAGCGAATGAGCGGGTCGATGCACAGGGGGACGTAGAATTCAGCCTTAGGCGCGTTGATATTAGCGTCGAGGAATTTGCGGAATTCGCGGTCGCTGAGGTCGAAGTAGTCGGGGGTGAAGCCCCACATGTTCATAGATACGGGAGTGTTGGGCTCGAGGATTTGCTCGGTGCCGTTTTCGTCGGTGAATGAGATATCGCCGGAGGCATTGTATGCGATGGCTGTGCGCTCGACCACGGAAGTGAGGAGTCCGTCGCGAGTGACGCAAACGCCGCGAGCCACGGAGCCGTTCTCGGTCATGGTGTTACCGACGCGGAAGCCGACCATGCAGTAGTCGCCGGGGCGAGAGTGCGGTCGAGCGAGTTCGCGAGCGATGACTTCGAAGGCGTCGCGGCCGTAAAAGTCGTCGGCGTTGATGACGGCGAAAGGCTCGTTGATTGCTTCGCGCCCCATGAGGATGGCGTGGTTGGTGCCCCAGGGCTTTGAGCGGTCGGCGGGGCAGGTGTAGCCGTCGGGGAGGCGGTCGGTGGATTGGAAGACGACCTCGACGGGCACGTGACCTTGGTATTTGCTCAATATCTTGGAGCGGAAGTCAGCCTCGAAGTCTTTGCGGATGACAAAGACCACCTTGCCGAATCCGGCTTGGAGGGCGTCGTATATCGAATAGTCCATAATTGTCTCGCCGTGAGGGCCTAAACCGTCGAGTTGCTTGAGTCCGCCATAGCGACTGCCCATGCCGGCAGCGAGGACAAAGAGAGTTGGTTTCATTGGTTACTTGGTAGAGAGTTTGAAAATAATGTGACGGCAGTAAGAGTCGCCGGGTCGGAGGACAGTCGAGGGGAAGTCGGGACGGTTGGGTGCGTCGGGGAAGTCCTGGCACTCGATGGCGATGGCGTCGTAGTCGTGGTAGGTGCAGCCGCCCTTTCCGGCAGGGGAGCCGGTGAGCCAGTTGCCGCCATAGACCTGAACGCCGGGCTGGTCGCTATGCACCTCGAGGACACGTCCCGAAGGCTCGTCGACCAGGGTGGCGATGTGCTTGATCTGCCCGGGAGCGTAGTTGTCGATAGCCCAGCAGTTGTCGTAACCCTTGCCGTAGTTGAGTGCGGGGAAGTCGGCGCGCATATCCAGCCCGAAGGGCTTGGGTGCGGTGAAATCCATCGGAGTGCCGGCGACTGGAGCGAGGGAGCCGTCGGGGATGAGTGTATCGTCGGTGGGGAGGTAACGGGATGCAGCGAGCCACAGCAGGTGGTTGAGCGCCGAGCCGGCATTGTGTCCGGCGAGGTTCCAGTAGGCGTGGTTGGTGAGGTTAAGCACCGTGGGAGCGTCGGTGGAGGCGGTGAGGGTGAGGCTTAGGGCGTTGTCCTCGCTCCAGCGATAGGTAGCCTCGATGGCGAGGTTGCCGGGGTAGCCGGCATCACCGTCGGGCGAAGCGAGGGCGAAAGAAGCGCTGAGGTCGTCGGTGCTCACCAACGTCCAGTTGCGGTTTTGGAAGCCGTCTGGACCGCCATGGAGGCTGTTGGGGCCGTTGTTGATGGGCAGGGAGAAATCCTTGCCATCGAGGGAGAAGCGCCCGCGAGCGATGCGGTTGGCATATCTGCCGGGGACCTTTCCGGCGGCGGGACCGTCGCCGATGTAGTCGGTGGGGTCGTCGTAGCCCAGGAGGACGTCGGCGAGGTTGCCGTGGCGGTCGGGGACGAGCACCGACACGATGCCGGCGCCGAGGGTAGACAAGGTTACCGAGGCACCCGAGGCATTGACAAGGGTCACCAGGGTGATGTATCCGGCGGCAGAGGGTATGGTCTTAGAGGTAATCATTTGATGTTGCGGATATGTTTCTCCCAAGCCCAAGCGGCGCGGAGGGTGTCATCGAGGGAGCGCTCGGCTTTCCAGCCGAGGACCTCGTTGGCGCGGGTAGTGTCAGCCCAAACGGCGGGCACATCGCCGGCACGGCGCGCGGTGTATTGGTAGGGGAGTTTGAGGTCGTTAACTTTCTCGAAAGTGGTGATTAGTTCGAGCACCGACACCGGTCGACCGGTGCCGATGTTGAAAATCTCGTATGAAGACTCCATGCGAGCGCCGACCATGCGGTTGACCGCGGCGACGTGAGCCTTGGCGAGGTCGACGACGTCGATATAGTCGCGGAGGCAAGTGCCGTCGGGGGTGTCATAGTCGTTGCCGAAGATGCTGAGCATGGGGCGGATGCCGGCGGCAGTCTGAGTGATGAAGGGCACCAGGTTGTTGGGCACTCCGCGGGGCAACTCACCGATGAGCGCGGAGGGATGGGCGCCGATGGGGTTGAAGTATCGCAGAGCGATGCCGTTGAGCCCGGAGTAGGCGCCGCAGCAGTCGCGGAGGATATCCTCGGCGATTTGCTTGGTGTTGCCGTAGGGCGAAGTTGCCGGCTGTCGCGGGGTTTGCTCGGTGACGGGGAGCACCTCAGCCTCGCCGTAGACGGTAGCCGAAGACGAGAACAGCACATTCGGGCGCCCGGTCTCCTTCATCAGTTCAACGATGTTCATGAACGACACCAGGTTGTTCTGATAATACTTGAGGGGCTCGGCAACCGACTCGCCTACAGCCTTGAAAGCGGCGAAGTGAATGACCGAGTCGAAGGCATAGCGGTCGAAGACGGCGCGGAGAGCAGCGCGGTCGCAGGTGTCAACGACCTCGAAGGGGATGTCGCGCCCGACGATGTCGCGGACGCCGTCGACGGCATTGCGGTCGGAGTTGGAGAGGTTGTCGATGATAACAACGTCGTATCCGGCGTTGATGAGTTCAACGGCGGTGTGAGAGCCGATATATCCGGCACCGCCCGAGATAAGTACTGTCTTGTTGGAGTTCATATGTGGTGAAAGTTATTCTTCGCGATGAGCGCCGTCACTGATGACGACGGGATAGACCTTGGGTTCGTGACCGTATTTGTCATTGAAGCGCTTGCAAGCCTCGGCGACGAATTTGTCGCGGATGTCGCACTTGACGAGGTTGATGGTGCAACCGCCGAAGCCGCCGCCCATGATGCGGGAGCCGGTGACGCCACATTCGCGTGCGATGTCGTTGAGGAAGTCGAGTTCCTCGCAACTAACCTCGTAGTCCTTGGAGAGCCCGATGTGAGTCTCATACATCTTGCGACCGACGGTGTCGTAGTCGCCGGCGTTGAGGGCATCGCAGACGGCGAGGACACGGTCCTTCTCCTCGATGACAAATTTGGCACGGATGAAGTCCTCGGCGGAGATATCATTTTTGATGGCGTTGAGGGCATCCATTGAGGCGTCGCGGAGGGTGTCGATGCCGAGGCGGGCGGCAACGCGCTCGCAGGAGGCGCGGCGCTTGTTGTAGGGCGAGTCGGCGAGTTCGTGCTTGACGACAGAGTCGAGGAGTACCAAATCGTAACCCACGGGGTTGAAGGGGAAGTATTCAAACTCCATGGATCGGCAGTCGAGGCGCATGAGATAGCCCTTGCGTCCCATCACCGAGGCAAATTGGTCCATGATGCCGCAGTTGACGCCACAGTAGTTGTGCTCGGTTGATTGCCCGATGCGCGCCAACTCGAAGCGGTCGATCTTGTTGTCGTTGAAGAGGTCGTTGACAGCGAAGGCAAAGCAACTCTCCAGGGCGGCAGAGGAACTGAGCCCGGCGCCGAGGGGCACGTTGCCGGCAAATACGGCGTCGAAGCCCTTAACGGCACCGCCGCGCTTGATGGTCTCGCGGCAGACGCCGAAGATATAGCGAGCCCACGATTGGGTAGGGGCATCGCACTCGTTGAGCCCGAACTCGGCATATTCGTTGATGTCCACCGAGAACACGCGTACCTTGTCGCTACCGTTGACATCGATGGCAGCCATGATTGCCTTGTCGATGGCGCCGGGGAACACAAATCCGCCATTGTAGTC
Organism: uncultured Bacteroidales bacterium; assembly: GCA_945829225.1. Lineage (GTDB taxonomy): Bacteria > Bacteroidota > Bacteroidia > Bacteroidales > Muribaculaceae > CAG-873. Next base: position 110,409 of record CALZTY010000002.1, read on the forward strand.
GGTGTGCTCGCCGATGAGGTTGATGCGGCCTGCCGAGGCGTATACCGCGGTGGCAGGACGGTTGAATTTCTCGTTGAACAACGATTTCAGTTTAGTCTTCATAGTATTGCTGCTTAATGAGTGCAAAGTTAGTAAAATTTTTGGTATTCGGATTATTTAACATCAATAGAGATGGTAGCGGGCTTGAGACCGCGCGCCTTGACGGTAAAAATGAGGGTTCCGGGAGTGGCGGCACCGCGGACGATAGCAGTTGCAGCGCCACTGAAGAGGTCCATCTCGGGAGCCTGGAAGGGCAGGATGCATGTGGGGTCGCCGTTGGCGGTAGCCTCGAAGGAGCCGGCACCGGCGACGCTGAAATGCACGCGGCGGGAGTCGGTGGGCACGATGATGCCGTCCTTGTCAGCGACTTGGATGGTGATATACACCAATTCGTCGCCGTTGGCATCGATGACGGTGCGCGACGGGGTGGCGACCAAGTGGTGGGGCTTGCCGGCGGTGCGCATGGAGCGGCGAGCGGCGATGTTGCCGTCGGCGTCATAAGCCACGACTTCCACTTCGCCGGGGGTGTATACCACGTCGTTCCACATCAGGCGGTAGCGCGATTGCAGGGTAGAGTCGTTCTTGCAGCGCACGCCTTGGCTCACGCCGTTGATAAACAACTCAGCCGAGGGCAGCGAGGTGTAAACAAATATCGGGGTAATCTCGCCCTCGCGTCCTTGCCAGTTCCAGTGGGGAAGGATGTGGAGAGTGGTGTCGGAGGTGTTCCACTGCGAGCGATAGAGATAGAAGCGGTCCTTGGGCAGCGACGCGAGGTCGATGATGCCGAAGAGCGAACTGTGGCTGGGCCAAGCGTCGGTGTCGTAGGGCGAGGGCTCGCCGAGGTAGTCGAAGCCGGTCCAGACAAACTGACCGGGGCACCAAGGTTGCTCGTCCATGAGGAAGTCGATGTCGGGGGTGTTGGACCAGTCGCAGGTCTCGTTGTCATATCCCGAGGATTGGTGGTCGGGGTGCTGTACCTGGTTGTGGTATCGGTCGAAGGATACCGGGAAGTGGTAAACGCCACGCGATGACACGGTGGAGGCAGTCTCGGAGCCGAGGACGAGCCCTTGGGGCAGGATATCCAGGGCGCGCTGATAGTGAGTGGGCTTGTAGTTGAAGCCGGGGATGTCGAGAGCGGCGGCAAATCCGTTGTCGAGTACCGAGCCGATTTGGTCCATGCCACAGGTGACGGGACGTGTGGGGTCGAGGGCATGCACCAGGTCTTGGAGCATTACCAATTCGGCGACACCGTCGGGACCCCATTGGCTGGGAACCTCATTGCCTATCGACCACATCACCACCGAGGGGTTGTTGCGATAGTGCTTGACCATATCGGTGATGTCGCGCTGAGCCCAATCGTTGAAGAAACGCCCGTAGCCGTTGGGCGATTTGGGACGGAAACTCCAGTCGTCAAAAGGCTCGACCATGAGCATGATGCCCATCTCGTCGCAGAGTTCCACCAATTCGGGAGCGGGCATGTTGTGAGAAGTGCGCACGGCATTGACGCCCATATCCTTGAGCAGAGAGAGTTGGTGGCGGAGAGCCGAGCGGTTGACAGCCGCGCCCAAGGGACCGAGGTCGTGGTGGTTGCACACGCCGTGGAACTTGTATGGGAGGTCGTTGAGGAAGAAGCCCTTGTAGGGGATGTACTGCAAGGAGCGGATGCCGAAGCGAGTGTCGTAGCAGTCGACCTCAACGCCGTTGACACGCAGGGAGGTGCGAGCGGTATAGAGGGCAGGCGACTCGGGGCTCCATAACTCGGGGTCGTTGACCAGGAGATTTAGCGTATGGGTCTGACCATGAGCGATATATGGGGCAGACATGACGGCAACCACCTTGCCGGCGGGGTCGAGAATGCGAGTGGTGACCTCCACGCGGCTGCCGGTGGCGGCGCCGGCGATTTCGAGGCACAGGCGCACCGAAGCCAGCGAGTCGGTGACCGTGGGTGTGGTGATATATGTGCCCCACACCGGGATGTGCACGCGGTGAGTGTCGACGATGTGGACATTGCGATAGAGTCCTGCGCCGGGATACCAACGCGAGGTGCGCTCATAGTTCTCGAGGGTGACTACGAGGTCGTTGTCGCCGGGGACAGCGACAGCGCTGATGTCAGCATAGAACGAACTGTAGCCATATGGGCGATAAGCCACCTCGGTGCCGTTGACATATACGTGAGCGTTGCTCATGGCGCCATCGACGATGATGGCGAGGGCACGGTCGGTGGTGTCGGCGACAGAGAAGGAGGTGCGGTAGGTGCCGCGACCGATGAATGGCAGACCGGCGGTGCGCCCGGTCTTGACGGTAGCGGTGGACTCACCGTTCTGGAACACAGCCACCTCCTGGAGGTCGTTGTTGCGGTCGAAGGGACCGTAGATAGCCCAATCGTGAGGCACGCGCACTTGTTGCCAAGCGGTGATTTCGTCGCCGTGACCGTGAGCGAATTGCCAGCCCTCGTTGAGGGTGACGTCAGAGCGACGAGCGGGGAGGAATGCCTCCAGGGCGGCATTTGGAGCGTCGTTGGCAAAGCAACCGAGGGTGTATCCGCCATTGTAGCCTGCGGGGGCTTGCGGCTCCCAGTAGAAGATGCCCTCGACATCGGCGCCCATGACGCGCGAGATGAGTTCGCGGCAGGTCTCGCCCTCGTCCCAGGGCATGCCTATCTCGCATATCATCACCGGCTTGTGATATTTAGCCTTGAGGTGCTTGACATTGGCGATGCAGTCGGCGGCAACTTTCTCCCAGCCGCCGGTTTCGCCGTTCTGCTGAGCCCAGAATGGGTATAGCGACATGCCAATCATATCGTATCGCCCGCCGTGGCTCTCGAGGAGGTCAAACATGCGGTCGTAGATTGCTTGGTTGTTGCCACAGTCGAGGTGGACGATGCACAGCGCGTTGGGGAAGATTGCTTTGACGGCATCGTAGCCGGCATTGTTGAGGGCTGTGAGTTGCTCGGGGTTGTCGACCGAGCCCACGGGGAGCATCATGCCGGGAGTGGTCTCGTTGCCGATTTGCACCCACTCGGGTGAGACGCCGGCATCGCGCAGGGCGGTGCAAGTGGCGGTGACATGGTCGGCGAGGGCACGGCATTGCTCGTTGAAGGGCAGCCCTTGCCAGGCGGCGGGCATCACTTGGTGCCCGGGGTCAGCCCAGGTGTCGGAGAAGTGGAAGTCAATCATCAGTCGCATGCCGAGGCTATCGGCGCGCACAGCCTTGGCTACCACGTCGGGGATGCTGTTCCAGTATTTGTCGGGGTTGACCCATACGCGCAGACGGATAGAATTGACACCACAGTAGTCGCGGAGCAGTTGCATACACTCCATCTCGTGGCGGTCATTGCCGGGGGTGTAGAATTGCCGTCCCTCGGCTTCCATCCGGGATAGCCAACTGACGTCGGCGCCGCGAGCAAAGCCGGACGCCGCCGTCAGACACCCCGAGTGGGGTGTCTGAGCCGTGGCGGCGAGCGCTATGGCGGCGGCAAGCAATAAAGATGTTAATCGCATGGCGCGGTGGGGTTAATATTGCTTAAAGGGGTCAAGAGCGACAGTGGGGCAGCCGTTGTCGTCGAAGCAGCCCTTGGAGTAGCCGCGGGATGCGGGAGCCTCGGGTTCCCACCAGAAGATGCCTTGGAGTCCGGCAGCGACGCCGTCGGTCATCAGGCGTGACATCATATTTTTGGCGGTCTCGGCTTCGCGGTAGTCAAGACCTATCTCGCAGAGCATCACCGGTTTGCCGTATTGAGCGCTCAATGAGCGCACATTGGCGATGCAGTCGGCAACATTGCGTTCCCAAGTGTCGACGGCGGGGTATAGCGACATACCAATCATGTCGTATTTGCCACCCTCGCCGGCGAGTTTGCCGAAGAGGCGAGTGTACAGCCCGATTTGGTCGCCGCTGTCGCAGTGGACGATGACCAGCGCGTCGGGGAAGATGGCTTTGACGGCATCGTAGCCGGTGTTGACCATTTGGGTGAAGTTGTCACCCTCGGAGAGACCGCCCAGGGGCCACATCATGCCGGTGCGAGTCTCGTTGCCAATCTGCACCCACTCGGGGGTGATGTCGAGGGCTTTGAGGCGACCCAGGACGTCGTTGATATGCGCGGTCATGGCGACTTTGACCTCCTCGAGGGACATGTCAGCCCAAGCGGCGGGGATTGACTGGCTCCCGGGGTCAGCCCAGGTGTCGGAGAAGTGGAAATCAATCATCAGGCGGAGACCGAGGCTGTTGGCGCGGCGAGCCTTGATAACGAGGTCGTTGACATCACACCAGCCCTTGACGGTGGCATCGTTCTCGGGGTTGACCCACACGCGCAGACGGATGGCATTGACACCGCAGTCGTCGCGCAAGAGTGTCATCAATTCCTTCTGCTCGTTGTCAACGTTGCAGAATGTGTAGCCCTGCGACTCGAGTTCGGTGACCCAACTAACGTCGGCACCGCGGGCAAAAGTGCCGCGCTCAATGACGATGGGCTCGTGATTTACCGGGGGATTGGTGATGGGGCTGTCCTCGGTGCACCCGGCAGCCAACAGCCCGCACAGGGCTGTTGCTGCTATCAGTGATATATTGCTGAATTTCATGATTGTGCAGATTTATTTGGAGTAAGAATATGTGCAGTGGGCGAGGTCGACGGTGAGGATGTATTCGCCGTTCTCGAGGTCGTTGTCGCCTTCGAAGCCGTTCTGGTACAGGGCGAGTTGACCGGGAGTGCCGTTGCCACCGAAGTAGAGGTCCCAGTTGTCATTGAGGATAATCTTGACGCCCCAGGGGGTGTTGGCGCTCTTGACGACGTGGGCGGTGTATACGCCGGGCTGTTCGGTGGGAGTCATCTCGGTGAGCGACCAGTCGTCGTTGAGACCGCTGTAACTTACCTTGGTGATAGAGGTGAGTTTGTAGGAGAGGCTGCCCAGGGAGATGTCAAAGAGGTAGAAGCCGGGGTCGGGAGCGGCGACGTTGCCCTCGCCGGCATAGACCAATTGACCCTCATAGGCGTTGCCACCATCGACCATTGAGTAGTAGTCGCCCCAATTGTCCACCTCGGTGTAGATGCGGTAGCCCCACTCGGAGTTGACGGGCAGAGCGGCGCCATAGTTGAGGTTGTCCTCGTCGTAGAGGTTAACATACCAATCGAAAGTCCAGTCGCCGTATACACCAGAGAGGTAGAGGCGCGGATAGATGGTGGGCTGAGGCTCGGGGGCGCCTGCCGAAGCGTATACTGTGTATGCGCGGGGGTCGTTGAGGTCGAGCACCAGGGTGGTCTCGCCGGCAGCGGGGATATTCACGGCGATAGAGCCGCTGTTGCCCCAGGTGAGGGAGTTGGCATCGCCGGCAAATGATACGGGGGTGTCAATGGCGGCAGCGTCGTCGGTGCCGGTGGCAGCGTTGTATTGCTTGCCGGTGCCGGAGATGGTGATGTTGATGGTGCCTGCCGATGCGGCGTTGAAGGTGTATACCCATTGGTTGGATTTGCGCTCGAAGGTCATTTCGCCGCTGAGGTCGCCGCCGAGGGTAAGAGCCGGGATGAGGAGTGCCGACCACTCGTTAATCTGAGTGTTGACCACGGTGTAGTAGCAGCCTGCCAAGCCGGGATACCAGAAGTTCCACACCTCGTCGCCGGTGTTGCTGTTGCCCATGACAAATGCGGTGCCGGTGACGCCATCGTTGCCCCAGATGGTGCTGTCGCCCTCGCGGAGCCACCAGTTCTCCCAGCCGCCGGCGCCGATGAAGCCGGTGTAGATGCCGTTGCTCTCGGGCGAGTATAGGATGCTGCCGGTGTCTTCCTGTGAGGCATTGAGGTAGAAGCCGATGGTCATGTCAATCTTGTAGGGGGTAACGTTGACAGTCAGAGTGTTGCTGTAGGTGGGAGCCACGTTGTCGCCCAATGAGGATTTCACGCGGATGTAGACGGGAGCCTTGACGTTGCCCTCGTAGCCGAGGCGCGAGAGCAGGCTGTTGAGTTCCTTGCAAGTGTATTGACGCTCGCAGGTGCCCGATGCCATGGTCTCGTCGACGGTGGTGCCGAACTCGGCATCGGCGGCAAATTGGATAACGTTGGTGACGGCATCGTTGGCAGCGGCGACGCGTGGGTCGCTGAGGGTGATTTCGCCGTTATCAGCCCAGTAGATTGTGAGGGCGAGTGCGTCGAGGTTGTCCTTGTCGAGGACGATGTCGGTGGTCTTGCCATCGAGTTGAGCCTCGGGAGCGCCGGCGGCGTAGATGGTGTCGCCGTCCTTGTCGCAGCCGGCGGCGGTGAGTGTCAGCGCCGCGGCGATTGCTATATTATATATAATGTGTTTCATCGTTGTAAATGCCGGGGATTAGTAGTTGACATTCTTGAGGTTGGGATTAGCCGAGGTCTCGGTGGTGGGGATAGGATAGATGTTGAAGCGGCTGTCGACAGCGCGACCTTCCATGATGCCGCCCTTCCATTGCCAGATGTATGCGTCGCCGGCAAAGCGGTTGAAGCGTACCAAGTCGCTGCGGCGCACAAGTTCGTAGTAGAGTTCGCGACCGCGCTCGTCAATCATGAAGCCGAGATTGAACTGAGCATCGGAGATGTCGCCCGAGTTGTCGCCATAGGCGCGACGGCGCACTTGGTTGACCAGTTCGCGAGCCTCGTCGCGGCTCATACCCGAGCCACCGCGCAGCACTGCTTCGGCAGCGGTGAGGTAAATTTCGCCCAAGCGGAAGATGGGGAAGTCGGTGGTCACGCCCACGTCGGTGGAGCAAGCTTGCTCGCCGGCATCGTTGAGGTTGGTCCATTTGCACGACCAGTAGCCCATGGCAGCGTCGTCCATGCCGCCGGTGAAGTATTGTTGTTGGTCCTTGATGACGAAGCGGAAGCGTCCGTCGCCGTCGGCGAAGAGCGAGGTGAACTCGCCGCGGGCGGTGAAACTACCCCAAGCGGTGTCGATGCCGTAGTTAGCTGTCTGAGAGTCGCCATTGGTGGGGCAAGAGCCGCAGATGATGTAGGTAGCCGAGCCCCAGGTAGCCGAGTAGGTGTTGTCGGTGGCGAAGGCAAAGATGATTTCGTTGGTGCGCTTGTCGTTGTCACCATTGAAGAGTTTGCCGTAGTCGGGCTCGAGAGTGTATCCCAGAGCCATGACCTTCTTGCAGAAGTCGATACACTCGGTAGCATGGGAGGTGCCGGTGTACACCTCGCCGTTGAGGGCAACGCGTGCGCCCAAGGCATAGGCGGCACCACGTCCGGCACGCGGATACGACGGTGTGGCGGGCAGATCCTCGGCGATGGCGTTAATCTCGCTGATGATATAGTTGTAGAGTTGCTCGCCGTTGTAAGCCTCGGGGATGTATGAGGTCATGGGAGTGTTCTCGTCGACAAACGGACCTTGACCGAAGAGGTCCAGCACCCACCAATAGGTGAAGGCGCGCATGTAGCGGGCTTCGAGGGCGTAGGTGCGAATCTCGGCTTGTGTGGCGGCGTCAAAATGACTGATGTGGGCGTCGTCGCAGTAGCGCAGGAACTCGTTGGCGAGCGAGATGATGTAATACAAGCGGTAGTAGGTGTCGGATACCCACACATCGGTGGCTTTCCAGTTGATGGTGGAGATGTCGGTGAGGTTGTCGCCCGAGTTGTACTTGTAAGCGGCTTCGTCGGTGGGGAGTTCTTCGAGGTTGAAGAGGTTGCGGAGCATGTCTTCGCCGTTCTCGCTGCTGATGTCGGCGCTGCCGCCGCCACGCTCGGCGCCGATGAGGCTGTAAGCCGAGTAAACCTTGGCGAGCACCGAGCTATAGCCGTCGAGGCTGCTGTATACGTCGTCGGCAGTGGTGCCGATGACCGGCTTTTGGTCCAAATCGCCGGTGCAGGCGCTCATTCCTATCATTGCCACCAGCGCTATGGCTATGTTATATATCTTTTTCATTGTTTTTGCGGATTATTTTTAGAAGTTAAGACCGAGGGTGAGCGAATAGGTGTGTGGGCGCGGGTAGACGCTGCTCTCGATGCCCCAGTTGCTCTCGGGGTCCACACCGTTGTAGTTGGTGATGGTGAATACGTTCTGCATCATTGCCGATACATGCAGCGATACATTGCGATACACCTTGCCGAAGTCGTAAGATACTTGAATATTGTCCATCTTGAGGAAGGATGCGTTCTCCACGTAGTGGTCCGAGGAGTATTGCTTGCGCTGGAAGTTGGTCTCGAGGAAGGATTGCGAGAGGTTGTTGACCTGCCCCACGTTCCAGGATACACATTCCCAAGCACCGGTGTTGGCGGCGGTGCCGTTGTAGAGGTAGTTGCCTACCTGGGCGCGCAAGGCGGTGGAGATGGTCCAGCGCTTGTAGCGCAGCGAGGTGCTGAAGCCGAAGATCCAGTCGGGAGCCGCGTGGTGGTAGTAGTATTGGTCGGCATCGGTGATTTGACCGTCGCCGTTGAGGTCGGCATACATGCCCTCGATGGGCTTGCCGGTAGCCTCGTCATAGATTTGCTTGTAGACCTTGAAGGTGTTGGGGGCATAGCCGGTCTTGTAGACCATGACGGGTGTCGACTCCATGTAGCCGATGAATGTGTCGGCGGCGTCGGCGCCCTCCACGAGGCTCAGGTTGGTGATTTCATTCTTCTGCCAGGTGGCGTTGAATGAGGCGCTCCAGTTGAAGTCTTTGTTGTCGATGATGGTGCCGTTGAGGACGATTTCGACACCCTTGCTGCTTACATTGCCCACGTTGGAGAGCATTGTCTTGTTGAAGTTGATGCCGGCGGGGATGGGCACGGTGGCGAGGAGGTCCTCGGTCTTGCGGGTATAGAAGTCGACGCTACCATTGATGCGGTTGGACAGGAAGCCGTAGTCGATACCGAAGTTCCACGACTTGGTGGTCTCCCACTTGAGGTCGGGGTTGTACAGTTGGGGACGATACAGCGATATCCATTCGCCGTTGAAGAAGTAGTAAGCGCCTTGGTATGAGGCGGTATAGTTGGGCAAGTAGCCGTAGTTGGAGATACCGTCTTGCTGACCGGTCACACCGTAGGAGGCACGCACCTTGAGTTCGTTCATCACGCCGAGGAGGTTCTCAAAGAAGCCCTCGCGTGACACGCGCCATGCCAGAGCCACTGAGGGGAACGTACCCCAGCGGTTGTCCTTGGCGAAGCGGCTCGAGCCGTCGCGACGGAATGTGGCGGTGAGCAGATAGCGGCTGTCGAATGTGTAATTGAGACGTCCGTAGTACGACAGCAAGCTGTGGCGCTCGTCGTAGGGTTGCGAGGTGTTGGTGATCTCGCCGGCGTCGTTGTAGGTGTCGTATGCCTGGCAGTGGTTGCGCCAGTATTGGTAGTCGTAACCCACAGTCACGTCGACTGTCGACTTGATGTCGGTGAATTCCTTATTATAATTGGCATAGGCGGTGAGCAGGCGGTTGATGTTCTTCTGCGGGCCCTGGGTGTAGTGGTAGCCACCCGAGTTGTAGTTGTCGAATGTGTTTTGGTTCATGCCCACGATGCTCTTGCCACGCGAGGCGTCGATACCGCCGGTGACATGCACGCGCAATTCGGGGAGCCGGTGGAGGCGGTAGTCGATATCGAAGTTACCGACGAAGCGCCACACGCGAGCCTTGTTGTTGTATTGGCGGAGCATGGCGACAGGGTTGGCGATAGCGCCCTGGGCGGGTCCTTGGGCTGCATCGATTACTTCGTGATAGCCGCCGAAGATGGGCTCGCCACCGGGGGTGAGCACTTGCTGTCCGTTGGCATCATAGGTGCCGTAGACGGGCTGTGTGGGGTCGTATGCGCCGGCATTCCACAGGGCGCCGGTGTTGGCATAGTGGTTGTTGGCATATGTGCCCTTGCCGCTGAGGGTCACGCGCAAGTGGTCGTCGAGGAACGAGGGCGTGAGGTTGAGGTTGGCGGTGTAGCGGTTTGAGCGGTCGGTGATAAGGATACCTTCTTGATACATAGCGCCCAAGCCTACGCGGAAGGGCAGCCACGAGGCGGCGCGTCCCGAGATGCTGAGGCTGTTGTCGGTGCCGAAGGCGTTTTGGAATACCTCGTCAATCCAGTCGGTGTCGGTGCCGTGACCCAGGAGAGCCACTTGCTCGGGGGTGCCGAAGGTGTTGATTACCTCGCGGAATTGCGAGTTGCTCAGCACGGGAGCGGTGCGGTCGTGCTGCGAGATTGAGTTGGTGGTCTGGAACGATACGTGCACGCCGTCGCCCGAGCCCTTCTTGGTGGTGATGATGATGACACCATTGGAGGCGCGGGAGCCGTAGATAGCGGTGGATGAGGCGTCCTTGAGGATGGTCATGCTCTCGATATCGTTGGGGTTGATGAGGCTGAGGAAGTTGCCCGAGCCGGTCACGCCGCCGCCCACTTCCATAGGTACGCCATCGAGCACGATCAGAGGGTCGTTGGAGGCATTCAGTGAGGCGCCGCCGCGGATGCGGATGGTCGACGAGGCGTTGGGCGAGCCACCGCTATTGGTGATCTGCACGCCGGCGATGCGACCGTTGATGAGTTCCTCGGGCGAGGAAATCATGCCTTGGTTGAAGTCTTTCTCGCTCACTGTGGCTACCGAGCCGGTGAGGTCGTCCTTCTTGCGGACACCGTAACCGATTACTACCACTTCCTCGAGAAGTTCGTTGTCGGGTTGGAGGCTTACATTCACCACATTGCCGGTGATGGCGACAGTGATGGTCTTGTAGCCGATGTAGGAGATTTGGAGTTGGTTGTTAGCCGCAGGGACCGGCAGGCTGAAGTTGCCGTCGAAGTCGGTAGTAGTGGCGATTTGCGCTCCGTCGACGCGCACTGTGGCGCCGATAAGCGGCTCGCCGTTCTCATCTGTGACGGTACCTGTCACCGTCCGTGGGCTCTGGGCTATTGCCGCAAGCGGCAGCAGAAGCACCGCTAAGATTATGCTCAGCAGGCGGCTCCTCATGGTTGTAGCCTTTAACGCTTTTTTCATGGTTAATGTTAAAATTGATTTTTTGGGTTATGTTAAATTTTATTGTTGGCGGTATTTAGTGCAAATCCTAAAAACAATCTCTCTATTACCCCTTGCATTGTACTTAGAACACTGCAAAATTAATACTCATTAATATGTAAATCCACATTTTTTAGGACAAATCATCCCACAAATCGGACATCCCGGTCTTTTTTATCACACTTTGTCCCTCACGCACAGTACGAGAAGCCCCGCAAGACTCGCTCGGTCCTGCGGGGCATGTATTGTCATTCTTTGCAACGGCTCAGTACTTGAAACTGTTGTAAGAGGTCTGTTGCTTGATGAGGTATTGTATCAGGGCATCGTTGGTGTGAATGATTGACTCAAGGCTGCGAGTATAGGCGTTGAAGTCGACGATATGCCGGCGGGCGACACCCGATTGCTCGGCGGCACGGATGATGGCAGGTGCAACCTTGGTGAGCAGTCGCCGGTCGAAGGGCTTGGGCAAGATGTATCGCGAGCCGAAGTGCAAGTCGGGCTCGCCATATGCCGCGGCAATGTCAGCGGGTACCGGCTCGTGTGCCAATGCAGCGATGGCGATAGCTGCAGCCTTCTTCATCGGCTCGTTGATGGCGGTGGCGCGGCAGTCGAGCGCGGCGCGGAAGATGTACGGGAAGCCCAGCACATTGTTTATTTGGTTGGGATAGTCCGACCGCCCGGTGGCAAAGATGAGGTCGTTGCGCGATGACATCGCCTCGCCGTAGGTGATTTCGGGCTCGGGATTTGCCAGGGCAAAGACTATGGGGCGCGGAGCCATTGTGCGTATCATGTCGGCGGTGAGCACTCCGGCAACCGACAGCCCCAAGAAGATGTCGGCACCGACAAGCGCCTCAGCGAGGGTGTGGATGTCGGTGCGAGAGGTCGCCATGCGCTGCTTGTAGGGGTTGAGATCGGTGCGCGACGTGGATATCACACCGCGCGAGTCACACATCACGATGTTTTCGCGACGGATGCCCAGGGCGCGGTAGAGGTTGGTGCATGCCATGGCGGCGGCACCGGCGCCATTCACCACCAGTCGTGCCGTGGTGATGTCCTTGCCCTGTATCTCCAAGGCATTGAGCAAGCCCGCCGCCGAGATTATGGCTGTGCCGTGCTGGTCGTCGTGCATCACGGGTATATTACATTGCTCCACCAGGCTTTCCTCTATCTCAAAGCACTCGGGAGCCTTGATATCCTCCAGGTTGATACCGCCGAAGGTCGCCTCGAGCGACTTCACCACCTGCACAAATCGCTGCGGGTCGGTCTCGTTCACTTCGATGTCGAAGGCATCCAAGCCGGCAAAAATCTTGAATAGCAATGCCTTGCCCTCCATCACCGGCTTGCATGCCTCGGCTCCGGTATTGCCTAAGCCCAGGGTGGCAGTGCCATTGGAGATGACTGCTACCAAATTGCCCCGATTGGTGTAGTCGTAACTGCGTGCCGCATCTGCTTTTATCTCCAGACACGGATAGGCGACACCCGGCGAGTATGCCAGCGACAACTCCTCGGGCGTCATATATTGTTTGGTGGGAACTACTTCGATTTTGCCCGGACGCGGATTGCGATGGTAATCCAGCGCGGCTTGTTTCAATGTCTCTTTCATATCGATTGTACCTGTAAAAATGTGATAGTAAGTACAATTAAAACGATCCACGACACCAAAAAGTTCCTAAAAAATAACAATAAATATAGCCTCACACCTTCCGTAACCTCGCCGTCAACTCCTCCAAATGGTTTGTGAGGGGATGGATTATTCTTTATTTGTTAATGCGTTGTGTGTCAGTTCTTTAATTAGGGGGGGGTAGTGGTTTCCGCTCGCGAGCGAGTAGGAGCGCAGCGCTCGCCATTGTGCCGGCGTTGCGCCCGTCAGTCGGTTGCAGAAGCGTGTCAGCGCTCCGCTCGTCGATAGCGCTGTCTCCTCGGCGATTTCGTCAAGGTCCTTGTTGGAATACACCAATTGCCGCAGGATGTGCTCCAGCCGTCGACAATCGAGCAACTCGCTGAGCGACATATTCAGCACGTGCCGTGTCGCACGATGCAGATATTGACGGCTCACACCCAGCGCCTCGGCATACTCCTCGACGCCCTTGTCGGGCATTGTCTCGCGTGTCAGCATCTCGGTGAGCCGGGCGACAAGCGCATATGCCGAGTCGTCGGATGCCGAGCCACGGTCGTGCTCGCCAAAGAGATACATCGCGCTGAGGTACAAAGTCGCAAAGGTGCTCAGCATCATTTGGTCGTGAAAGAGGTGCTCGGGCGTGGTCGCGGCACGCTCTATATTATTAATGTGTATCAACAGCGACTCCATCGCCTTTGCTTTCAAGGGCATGTGTGCCAGGGCGCGACGTCGGGCATAGAATATGTAATCTATTGGTTTATACGCTGATAACGCGCAGGCTTGCAGTGGATAAGTCCACACAGCCACCCACAACTCGCCATCGGGCGACACCTCTGCTATCGCCGGTGCCGATTGGCTCGGCGCGTGGACCAGTGCCGGAGCCGTCGCGATGTGCTCGGTACCCTCGCTGCGATACCTCACTAGCCCTCTTACAACCAAAACCATTGAATATGAGAGGTCTACGCCATTCAGCACCGAGGTGTCAGCGCCTGTGATGTGATATATCTGTGGCTTATGCTTCAACATGGCTTTGAATTATCTTGAAGAGCCGCTCGGCTGTGAGGTCTATCTCGCTGATGAGGAAGTTGCTCAGTGCTGCCGTTGAACCGAAGCCATGCGCCTCGGCTACCTCGGCGAGGGCAATCCCTCGGCACATATCGTTGCAGATGCTGCGTATCGCGCAGTGGTTGAGTATCTGCGACGGTGCATATCCGCTCACCTCCTTGACTGCACCGGCAAAGTGCTGTGGCGTCACACCCAATTTGGCGGCATACCATCTCACATCGCGTCGCGGATATTCTTGATTATTAAATAGATGCCTGAAGGCAGTGGTGAGTTCCATGGCACTATTGCCCACATCGCAATGCCGGTAGCCATAACTCCGCAACGAGGCATCGCACAAGTCGAGAATGAGACTCTTGAGCAGCGATACCTTGATTTCGTCGGTCCTATGCTTGGGTAGCGCCTGCACACTCTCGACATAGCGAGCAAAGATATCGCCAAAGCCCGCCTCGTGCGTCACTACCGGCGCAAACCATCCGCGAGCCTCGTAGAAGTGGGGCAGGGGATAGGGATTGTCGGCAAATATCTGCCGAAATGCCTTCGCCGTGATGCTCACCACGTCGATACTCGCATCTGCCGTGGCATCATTGACCATAAAGAAGTCTCCATCGCTCACATCGTAGATGTCGCCACGGCATCCGCGATGTCGTGCCCCATTGATGATGACATTGACCTCTCCGCCAACTACCGCTACAAGGGTGTGCAAGCCGATGCGCCGGGGCATCGTCATCACTTGGCGACGTCCGCGCATGCGCACTACCTCACACACTTCCTCTGCGGTGACCGGCGCCTCGGCTATATTCTTGGTTTTCACGGTGCGAAGTTACTAATTTTTGCCTAGTCCGTCGAAACAAGGTTTACATCGGGTGAAAAACGTCTTAAAAATCGCCCAAAATTCGGCTCCATTGGTTTACAACCGGTGCTTTTGTGCTTAAGCATTCAAGGCTCCCTATCCGCCAAATGAGATAAATTTGTGCCAAAATTTTCCACCTTAAAAACGCAGAGCAAACATATCATAGAGAACTTATTCAATTATTAACCCGCGATGCCTCGGTGTCGCACAAACTTATAACCTATTAAAATATAATAGCATGAAAAAATTGTTACTCCTAATTGCAACAGCCATCGTGTCCATGGCTGTCAATGCAGCGCCCATCACTGTCTATGTGCAGAAAGATGATGCTCCCTTTGATATCAAAAAGATTTACGCTTTCAGCGGTGGACCCTCGCTTCCTACTTCTGAAGGTACAGTTGGATACTGGCCCGGCGTAGACCTTACCAATACTACAACCATCAACGGCGTTAATTATTATTACTATTCTTTCGATGAAGCAATTACTAAGGTTAGTGTGATTTTTAGCGATGGCACTAATAATAATCAGACAAAGGATATTAAGGATATACAAAGCAGTACAGCGTATAAACTCACAGGTTCTAATCAGTATAATTTTGAAAAAGTTGATATGACTATGGCTACCCCGGAGATCTCTGCTACCGGCAATAGGGTAACTATCACTTGCGCTGATACTGAAGCCAAGATTTATTATACTCTCGATGGTAGCGATCCTACTGAATCGTTAACTCCCTATGAGGGCGCTTTTGACATCACAGAAACAAAAACTGTCAAGGCTATCGCCATCCGTGAAGGTTTCCCCTCGTCCACTATTGCTGAGAAAGCAGTAACTTATGTCGATCCTTCTACCGCCATCACTGTCTACGTACAGAAGAAGGAAGGCTTTACCAATATTTACGCTTGGTACGATGATAATGGAAACAAGGAGCCTTGCGGTGCTTGGGGTGGTACTACTCTCACTGAAAGCGAAATAGTTGCCGGTGTTGAGTATTGGAAATATACCTTTGCAGCTGGCATCACAAGCGTGAATGTAATCTTTAATGGCACCGCCGGTGAAACTGATAAAATTGAGAATATCACCAAAACAACATATTATAAAATCAACGATGACAAGTCTTGCTCAGAGGTGACTATTGAGACCAAGGTGGCTACTCCCACTTTGTTCCAATACAAGAACAATATGGTCAAGTTGGAGTGCGAAACAGCCGGTGCTCGGATTTACTATACACTCGATGGTACCGACCCCTCCGGTGCCGTACATCTTCTCTATGAAGGTCCCTTCCGCGTAGTTGATGACCTAACCATCAAGGCTGTAGCGGTATCAGAATTTCTTGACCCCTCTGATATCATGGAAGTATCCTACAAGGCTAAGCATTACGATGAAAATTCGATTGTCGTCTATGTTGAAATCAAAAATAGCCCCTTCAAGCCCACCAAGATTTATGCTTGGGATTCAGAAGGTCAAGCCATCACCGAGGCTTGGTCAGGTACAGAGTTTAAGGATGAGGATATTGCTTATATCGCAGATAACGATACCTACTACTATGCTTATGTATTCGACCCGAAGTATACCTCGGTGAATGTGATTTTCAACAATGGCTCCTTGCAGACTGTCGATATCAAGGGTATAACTGCCAAAGAAACTTTCTACAGCATAAACAGCACCAAGGATAGCAGTAACCATTACAATGTTGATAAAGTTGGCGGTATCTCCGGCGTTGAAAACATTATTACAGAAGATATTGAAACTGAAGATATGTTAATCGAATATTATAATCTCTATGGAATAAAAATTGAAAATCCGCAGCACGGCATCTACATCCGCAAGTGCGGAAATAAAGTTGAAAAGGTAGTACTATAAAAGGCATGGTGTAGATGCCAGGATTTCCTTATCTATCACAATCAGCCGGAGCTCCCCAGCCCCGGCTGATTTTTTTCAATAACCCATAAACCTTCAAAAAATCGTTCATACGCAGCTTAAACCTCAAAAAATCCCCCATCTCAGCGCGCTATAAACGAAAATTTTATTATCTTTGCACCGACAAACTAAAACAGAAATTATGTTAATAGGCAGAAAATCAGAGCAACAGGAGTTACTGAGAGCTTATAACTCAGAATATTCAGAGTTCGTTGCTGTAACCGGACGTCGACGAATCGGTAAGACTTTCCTTGTGCGTGAGACTTTTGGATACCAATTTGCCTTCCAGCACTCCGGTTTGGCTAATCAAAAGACACGCGCTCAATTGCGAGAGTTCAGGCAATCGCTTCTACGTTGCGGTATGAAATCCTGTCGATTGCCTGCCGATTGGTTTGATGCCTTTTTTCTGCTCTCTGAATTTCTCGACAGCTTGCAGTGCGGTGGCAAGAAAGTGGTGTTCATAGACGAATTACCATGGATGGACTCGCCTCGCTCCAATTTCGTCTCGGCACTCGAGCATTTTTGGAATAGTTATGCCTCAGCGCGAAAGGATGTGCTACTGATTATTTGTGGCTCGGCTACGTCGTGGATTATAAATAATGTCTTCCGCAATCATGGCGGACTCCACAATCGAGTCACTTACCGCATTAATCTCGCACCTTTTACACTACACGAGTGCGAGGAGTATGCACGTAGTCGACATTTAGAATTGACTCGATATGGTATTCTCGAGTGCTATATGATTATGGGAGGTGTTCCCTTTTATTGGTCAATGCTTGAGCGAGGCAAGAGTGTGGCTCAAAATATCGACTCGCTCATCTTCAATCCAATGGGCAAGCTTCATTATGAGTACACCGAACTATATCAATCGCTATTTAAAAATGCCGAACCCTACATCAAGGTGGTCACATTGTTGGGCACCAAGCGGATGGGGATGACTCGCAGCGAGCTCGTTGCAGATGGTAATTTGAACAATAACGGCTCGCTTTCTGCGGTGCTCGACGACCTTGAGTCTTGTGGCTTTATTCGCAAATATTCTTGCGCATCATCGCGTCGCGATAGCTCTGTTTATCAGTTGATTGACAACTTCACTTTGTTTTATTTCAAGTTCTTGAAATCGAACTCTGTCAGCGAGGATTTTTGGACTATCAACACTAATACCCCGGCGCGAAACGCTTGGCAGGGACTTGCATTCGAGCAGGTGTGCTTTGAACATGTCCGACAAATCAAGCAGGCTCTCGGAATAGCCGGTGTCTCGACGCAAGTATACTCATGGCAGGTGAAGGGTGACTCCTCTGCCGGTGCTCAAGTTGATATGGTCATTGATCGTGCCGACCATATTGTCAATTTGTGCGAAATCAAGTTCTCAACTGCACAATATGTCTTGGATAAGGATGGAGAACTGAGCCTGCGTAACAAGCAGAGTCGCTTCAGCGAGGCTCACAAGTCGATCAATGCCGTGCATTTGACACTCATCACGCCTTTTGGCATCAAGCCCAATATGTACCAATATTGTGTCCAGAATGTAATCACTGCTGACGACCTCTTCAAAGAATAGGTCCTCGAATTTGCGTATTTTCGGACTTTTTCGCTCTAAAAATTTTGGTAAAATAGGGCTTTGGTTGTAAGGTTGATTTCTTGACGCAGTTTTTTACACTCAAGCGGTTCATATCTCAGTTTTTTTAACTAACTTTGCGGTCTACAAACAGATAACGCCTTATGGATTTATTTGAAACTATCAACAACGACATTAAAAAAGCAATGCTGGCTCGCGACAAAGTGACCCTCGAGGCTTTGCGCGGCATCAAGAAGGAATTTCTCGAGGCTAAAACCGCTCCCGGTGCCAATGGCGAGTTGTCAGACGACACTGCCCTGAAGATTTTGACCAAGATGGCTAAGCAACGCCGCGAGAGCGCCAAAATTTACTCCGAGCAGAATCGCCCCGAGTTGGCTTCTGCCGAGTTGGCTGAGGTTGCCGTCATCGAGCAATATCTGCCCAAGCAACTCTCCGATGAAGAATTGACCGCCGAACTCACCAAGATAATCGCCGCTGTGGGCGCCTCCTCTCCCGCCGATATGGGCAAGGTGATGGGCACCGCTACCAAGGCGCTCGCCGGTCGTGCCGAGGGGCGCGCTATCTCTGCTAAGGTTAAGGAGTTGCTCGCCAAATAATTAACATAACTCAACAATTCTAAATCGCAATATACAATGCTCACAATGCAGCAAATCAAAGCCGATCCCGAGCGCGTCATCGCTCGATTGGCTGTTAAGGGCTTCGATGGTCGCGATGCCATCACTCGTGTGATGAAACTCGACGACAACCGTCGCGCCCTCCAACTCAAAAACGACAATATGGCTGCCGACCTCAACAAGTTGGCTGCCTCAATTGGCGCTCACATGAAAGCCGGCGAGCGCGACGCCGCCGAAGCCGCCAAGGCTCAAGTAGCAGCCATCAAAGCCGACCAAAAGGTTATCGCCGACCAACTCGACCAAGCCGAAGCCGATATCCGCTCTATCTTGCTCAACGTCCCCAATGTCCCCTGTGACATGGTGCCCGAAGGTCGCACCGCCGAGGATAACGTCGTCGAGAAGACCGGCGGCCCCATGCCCGACCTGCCTGCCGACGCTCTCCCCCACTGGGACCTCGCTCGCAAATACAACCTCATCGACTTTGACCTCGGTGTCAAGATTACAGGCGCCGGCTTCCCCGTATATATCGGCAAGGGTGCCAAACTGCAACGCGCCCTCATCCAATTCTTCCTCGACCAAGCCTCCGAAGCCGGCTATCTCGAAATACAACCCCCTTATGTAGTCAATGAAGCATCGGGCTACGGAACAGGACAACTCCCCGACAAGGAAGCACAGATGTATGTCGTCACCCTCGACAACCTCTATCTCATCCCCACCGCCGAGGTGCCCGTCACCAATCTCTATCGCGACGTAATCCTCTCCGAGGATAAGTTGCCCATCAAGAATTGCGCTTACTCGGCATGCTTCCGTCGCGAAGCCGGCTCCTACGGCAAGGACGTCCGCGGTCTCAACCGCTTGCACCAGTTTGACAAGGTCGAGATCGTCCGCATCGAGCGCCCCGAGGACTCCTACGCTGCTCTCGAGGAGATGAAAGACCACGTACAAGGCTTGCTCGACAAACTCGGTCTCCCCTGGCACATCTTGCGCCTCTGCGGCGGTGATATGTCGTTTACTTCGGCTATTACCTTCGACTTTGAGGTGTGGTCGGCTGCTCAGAAACGCTGGCTCGAGGTTTCGTCGGTTTCCAACTTTGAGACTTATCAAGCCAATCGCCTCAAGTGCCGCTACCGTGGTGCCGACAAGAAGACCCGCCTGTGCCACACTCTCAATGGCTCGGCGCTCGCTCTCCCACGCATCATGGCTGCTCTCTTGGAGAATAATCAAACTCCCGAGGGCATCGTGGTCCCCGAGGTGCTCCGCCCATACACGCACTTTGACATCATCAACTGATGCTCTCCCCTCTCAATCTGATGTTTAACTAAATTCTTGTAGTTTTGGATATAGACCCTTTGCCGGCTGCCGAGCCGTTGCATCAAATATTGCTCACGATGGCGGGCGCTCCTACAATGAGCGTCACCGCCATCGTGGCTCTGCTTATTGCCGTTGCCAGCCTCTTCCTCAGCGGCTTTATCTCGGCAAGCGAGATTGCCTATTTCTCGCTCACTCCTTCCCAACTCGACGAGCTCGATGATACCCGCCATGGGCTTGGTATACGCCGACTCCTCAAGAAACCCGAGCAGTTCCTCGCTACCATATTGATTGCCAATAACTTGGTGAATGTGACTATCGTCGTGCTCACCAACTTTGCCCTCGGTCCTATCTTCGAGGGTATGGGCGAGGTGCTCAGTTTCATCCTGCAATCGGTAATCCTCACCTTCCTCATCTTGCTCTTCGGTGAGATTTTGCCCAAGTTGTATAGCAGCAACTATCCCGAAAAGTGGGCATGCAGTGCACTCCCGGGCATCACATTTATATATATGGTGCTGGCTCCGGCTGCCAAGTTGCTCGCCGGCTCATCGGTCATCGTCAACCGCATCGTCCGCCGCAACAAGGATACCATCACCGGCGAGGAACTCAGCCAAGCGCTCGAACTCACCGCCGATGCCTCATCCAGTGACAAGGAAATCCTCGAGGGTATCCTCAAATACGGGGAGACCCACGCCAGTGAGATTATGACTCCGCGTGTCGACATCACCGACATTTCCGACTCAGCCTCCTTCAGCGACGTCATGAAGATTGTCATCGACAGTGGCTATGCCCGTATGCCGGTCTACCACGAGAGCGAGGATAACATCCGAGGCATCCTCTTTGCTCGCGACTTGTTGCCATATATCGGCAAGGTCGACGACACATTTGACTGGCGCACCCTCCTGCGCGAGCCCTTCTTCGTCCCCGAGTCGCGCATGATCGACGACCTCCTCGAGGACTTCCGCACTCGCAAGCAGCACCTCGCCATCGTCGTCGACGAGTATGGCGGCACCTGTGGCATCGTCACACTCGAGGACGTCCTCGAGGAAATCGTCGGCGATATCGACGACGAGTACGACACCCCCGACACCACCTATCGCCGCCTCCGCGACAATACCTACGAATTTGAGGGCCGCACCCTCCTCAACGACTTCTTCCGCATCACCGAACTCGACGAAGCCGACTATGCCGATGTCTGCGAGGATGCCGAGACCCTCGCCGGCATGCTCCTCGCCATCAAGGGCGACTTCCCCAAGGAGAAGGAGTCGCTGGTGTATGGGCGCTGTCGCTTCCTCGTCCTTGATATTACCGACCACCGCATCACCGGCGTCCGCGTCAAGGTGATGCCCGACGAGCAGACAGCATGAGAGCCACCGTGGCGATAATCCTCGCGGCGCTCCTCGCCGCTTGTGCCGGCTCGCCCGATACCATCCCGCGTCGACATGCCTATCCTCGTGTCGCCACCCTTGACACGGCGATGGTTGATGTCGACTCCTTGCCCATCCATTTTTGCGTAAATGCCGATGCTGTTGTCGACCGCCCGCGCCCCGATTGGCTCGATGTGCGTTACCCTGCCTTTGGAGCCACTTGGCACATCTCTTTTACCTCATCTGATGACCTTGAGGAGGTAAAAGCCAATCGCATGCAGCGCCTCTTGCTCAATGCCGGCGACCGCCCCTTCCGTCGCGACGAGTGGCTCAATCCGGCCGGCTTGGACATCCTTACCTATGTAGCCGAGGGTGCTACAACGCCTCTGCAGTTCCTCGCCACCGACAATGCCTCAATCGTGGTGAGTGGCGCTCTCGTCTTTGATGACCAGCAGGCGTGTGCCAATACCGACTCCATCTCGCCGATTATCAACATCCTCGAGGAGGATATGCTACGTTCTCTCCAATCTCTGAGCCTATGACTATCAAATTGGGCACCACCACAATCATTGTCGCTCCCATCGAGCCTCGTCCGGGCGAAAATCAACGTGCCGCCGAGCGCCGCTGTGCCGCTCAAGTAGTGGCTGATGCCTTGGGCGCGGAAGTGGTTATCGACCATCGTCCCGATGGCGCCCCCTTTATCCCCGGTCGTGAGGACTTGCACATATCTATCAGCCACTCGCGACACCTTGTCGCTGTGGCTCTCGACGCCTCGCGGCGCATAGGCATCGACATAGAGGAGCCGCGACCTCGCCAATTGGAGCGTGTCGCCGAGCGCTTTCTCACCCCTGCCGAGCACGCTGTCTATGGCACCGACGACGAGGCGCTCCTGTTGGCATGGACCAAAAAAGAGGCGGCGTATAAGATTGCTCCATACGCCGACCTCCGTTTAATCGCTATTGATGACAATCCGGCTATCGAGTTTCCGCTATCCACCGTCGTCGATGGAGCGCGGCTCACTCTTGCCGTTGCACGTTAGGCTTATTTGTTAAATACCAGATAGCCGCCGCCCGGCAGGGTGTCGGGAATTTCTGTTGCGCCGGTGAAGAACTCGCTCATTCCGCCGATGCGCGGCTTCTCGTTGAAGAGTTTTTGCTCCTCGGCGCTGAGGTTTACGATCACCACAATCTCACCGCGGCGGAATGCTATCACGTCCTGCGATGCTGTGGGCAGTATTTCCATTGTTGCTCCTTGGGTGCCGCAACTCAGTTCGGGGAAACTGTGGCGCAGGCTACACAGTGCCTGATAGAAGTTGCTGACCTTGGGATTGGAACCCCATGTCGGTGGGGTGTCTTTCTTGAAGAATTCAAGAGCGCGGTCGAGTCCCACTTCTTGTCCGGTATATATCAACGGCATGCCCGGCAGAGTGAAGGTGAGCACGGCAAATGCTTGCTGCAACTTGCCCAGGCGCTCAAATTCGGTGCCCTCCCACGAGTTGAGGTCGTGGTTGGTAATCATATTCATCAGGAACGAGTCGCCGGGGTAGGCGGCTGCTTGCTCGTCGAGCAATTTGTAGATGTCGGCGGCATGTGCCTCGTCAAATTGGCGCACATTGCCCTGTGCGTCGGCAAAGGTGTATTGCCCCTGAGTGGCGGCGATGCTGCTGAAGAGGTCCTTCATAGGCCAGTTGTAGCCCATATCAAAGGTGTGGGCCATCAACTCGGGCTCGGTAGCCTCGGCGAGCATGAAGATGTCTTTCTTGACACTCTCCAATGCCGGGCGGCACTCGTTCCAGAAGTCCACGGGTACTTGTCCGGCTACGTCGCAACGGAAGCCGTCGATATCTGCCTCGCGGAGCCAGAACTGTAGCGCGTCAATCATTGCGTGGCGCATCTCGGGGTTGGAATAGTCAAATTTGTAGACATCGGTCCAGTCAAAGGGTCCGTACATCTCGCCTTGCTCGTTGCGGGCATACCAATCGGGATGCTCAGTAACCCACGCGTTGTCGCAGCCCGAGTGGTTGGGTACCCAGTCGATAATCACCTTCATGCCCAGGGCGTGGGCAGCGCGCACCACTGCCTTGAAGTCGGCAAAGGTGCCAAACTCGGGATTCACTCCCTTGTAATCGCGCACGGCATAGTAACTGCCCAATTCGCCCTTGCGGTTCAACTCCGAGATGGGGTGGATGGGCATAAACCACAGGATGTCGACACCCAGACGCTTGAGGCGCGGCAGGTGTGCCTGGAAGGCGCGCAGGGTGCCCTCGTTGGTGTATTGGCGCAAGTTTACTTCGTAGATGACGGCGCTACGGCTCCACTGAGGGTGGCTCACTGTGGTCGTCGGCTGCTGCGACCAGCCCATCAACGCGGCTATCGCTGCAACAATGCTTGTTAACAGTTTCTTCATGTCTTTATCTAAGGATTTGGTTTTAACGTTTTGTACCGACAAAGTTACACATTATTATGTTGTATAGAGGGCTTGTGAAGGGTTTTTAGGGTTAAAGAGTGTTAAATCTTGCGGGTGCTTGTCATTTTTTGTAAGTTCGTGTCGTCTTATGTACAGAAACGACAAAAACAAAAAACAACATAGAATCATGAAAAAATTACTTCTTACATTCGTAGCAATCATAGCAGTCGCCATTATGGGCAACGCTAAGTCAACCAAGTTGGACATCAACGGCAAATTCTCAGGCATCAGCGTCAGCGGCAACATCGAGGTGACCTACACCCCTTCCACCAAGGTTAGCGCCAAGGTCAATGCTCCCGCAGGTGTCGAGGTAAAAGCCTCAGTAGTAGATAACGTCCTCACCCTCTCATCAACCGGCAACGCACAGGGCGACATCAAGGTCACCATCACCGGTCCCGCACTCGACGCCATCAGCACCACCGGCAATGCCGAGGTGAAGGTTGAATCTCCCATGAACACCACCGCCCTCGCCATCTCAGCCACCGGCGACAGCGAAGTGAAATTAGTCGGCGTCATCGCCTCCAACGTAGCCGTCAAGGCTTCGGGCAACTCCGAGGTGAAGTTTGACGAACTCATGTGCGAGAACCTTGCTCTCGACTGCTCAGGCAACGCCGAAGCCGACTTTGGCACCCTCACCGGCAACGTCATGGCTATCAATGGCTCCGGTAACGCCGAAATCGACATCAAGCGCATCGCTCTCGACCGCCTCGCCGTCAACTGCTCGGGCAACGCTGAACTCGAAGTTGCCGGTCAGACCAACGTCATCACCTTCAACGCCTCCGACAAGGCTCACATCGACGCCTCTGCACTCGCCGCTAATGGCGGTAGCGCCTCAGCCTCCGGCTCCGCTTTCATCAAGTGCCACGTCGCCGGTCTCAACGCCGTAACATCCGAAACAGCAACTATTCATAACGTCTAACTCACAAACACACACTCATCCCTCTCGGAGCACCGCCCACCGCGGTGCTCCTTTTTTTGCTCACTAAGCACACTATACAAAAAAACGCACTAACTTTTAAGTTAGTGCGTTGATTGCGGAGTGAGGGAGATTCGAACTCCCGAACCGCTTTTGACGGTTACACGCTTTCCAGACTTTAGTAAATTTCACCCAAATAGTCTGATTAATAATAAGTTATGATTTTGTAAATTGAAAATTTGCGAGTACTTTGCGAGTGGCTATTTTATCTCCAAAATGTGCTCAAAATCAATGCCTTTACGGGCACAAAGCACTTGAAAGGCAGTAAGCTGGCGATTTAAGCGCATCACTTCCTCTTGAAGCTCATCGCATCTTTTGTCCTTCTTCATGAACTGCTCTTTGAGTTCGGCGAGGTCTCGTTCGAACACCGCCATTTTGGTTAGCAATATGCCATCGGTGGGAGCAGGGGTAGCTACATTCTTATAGTTGCTATATCCGTTATTGTCACCAACATTTCCTTCGTTATGAATACTTACACACTCGCTTGCATCATAATAAAACTCCTCTATGTTGGTAATTCCCATTTTTTCGACCAATCTGTTGATATAGACCTGCGACACTTGTGTTTTTCCGCTTTCCATTGAGGAAATAGAGCTTTGTGGCAATCCAAGTATCGCGGCCAATTCACTTTGTTTCAGACCCATTGATTGGCGAAACTTCTTCAAATCGAATTTTTGTGCCATTAGATTGATATTGAATATTGAAATATTTTTGCAAATTTATTTGGCATATCGGGAATATATCGCTATATTTGCAGAAAATTTGACGATATATAGC
>CALZTY010000003.1 GCA_945829225.1 uncultured Bacteroidales bacterium
ACTTTCAAAAATTCAAATTGCCTTTTTCAGCCTACTTTTTTGCAATTAGTCTTCATTTTTAGGAAAATATTGGTTTTTTATCAAAAAAAACTATACCTTTGCGGAAAAAGAAAAACTATGGAACCGAATATTGGAGATAAAATGAAAGTGAGTCCTGAACTAACCGGTTTGGACCATTGGATTCAAGGAGAAATTATCGATGTCGAGCATAATCCATTTTTGGGCTTGGTTTTGTCCATTAAGGATAATATCGGAAGAATCTTCTTTGGTCAAAGCAAGTATTTCTCTTATGCGTAACCAAAACTATGTTTGCGATAGCTTTTGACTTAGATATCAATAGTTTGAGGACAAACTATAATGATCCATATAATAATGCGTATTATGAAATAAAGACAGTGCTACGTAAATACGGCTTTTATAATACGCAGGGCAGTGTGTATTTGACACAAAATAACGATATGTCGTTACTGTTTAGTGCAATAACAGCCCTTAAGAATATTAATTGGTTTAAAAATTCTGTTAGAGATATTAGAGCCTTCAGAGTTGAGGATTGGTCGGATTTTACATCCTTTTTTAAGGGATAACTATACGAACTGCCTTTTACGTAAATAATCAATGTAATTAGATATGAGTTTACTGAAAGAATTTAAGGAATTTGCCATGCGCGGCAATGTCGTGGATATGGCAGTAGGTGTGATTATCGGTGGTGCGTTCGGCAAGATAGTCACCTCGTTGGTTAATGATGTGATAATGCCCACAATCGGTGTGCTCACCGGTGGTGTGAACTTCACCGAATATGCTTTCACCCTCAAGGAGGCTACAGTTGACGCAGCCGGAGCCGAAGTTCCCGCAGTGGTTATCTCTTGGGGCGTGTTTGTGCAGACCATTGTAGACTTCCTCATTGTGGCGTTCTGCATCTTCATGGCTATCAAGGTGATGAATAAGTTGAGCCGCAAGAAGGAAGAAGCCGCCGCTCCCGAGCCTGCTGCACCCGCCGGTCCCACACAGGAGGAACTCTTGGGCGAAATCCGCGACCTTCTCAAGGAACAAGCCAAGAAATAAGTCGTTGAGAATCATTTTTCTGATAGGCATGCCTTGCTCGGGCAAGTCCACCTTGGGATATGCCCTGCAGCAAGCCGCCGAAGTCACCTATATAGACCTCGACGAGGCAATCGAGCAACGCGTCGGTATGTCGGTTGCCGAGATCTTTGCCGGGCGTGGCGAGGAAGCCTTCAGAGAGATGGAGAGTGCGGAGCTTAAGCGTCTGTGCCATAGTGGTTTGTGCGAAGATATCGTGATAGGCTGTGGCGGTGGCACACCGTGCTTTGGCGACAATATGGACTATATGCTTGCCACCGGGCGCGTGGTGTGGCTGCAAGCCGACGAGTCGCGCTTGTTGCAGAGACTCATTGATGGCAAGGCAAAGCGCCCTGCCATCGCTGATATGGATGCCGATGTCATCGCTGATTATTTCGCCGAGACTCGTCGTCAACGCCAATGTCATTATAGCCGTGCCCATGATACTTTTGACTCCACATACCTCGAAAATGCCGAGGAAATAGCCTCGACAGTCGAGATTTTTATTAACAGATATGCGCTGACAAGGCGCCATAAAGCATGAGTGAGACACCTATACCACAAGAGCAGGCAGTGGAGACCCTGACGGGTCGTCGCAGTCTGAGCATCGGCTTGCCCAAGGCGACAGCGCGGGGCGAGCGCCGCTTCCCGTTGACGCCCGAGGGCGCAGCAATGTTGGTCGAGCGCGGCTTCACCGTGCTCATAGAGCGTGGCGCCGCCGAGTGCATCCACTTTGCCGACGAGGCATATGCCCGCCTTGGTGCCCGTATTGTCGAGCGCCCCGAGGCGCTGGGGGCAGATGTGGTGCTATACTTGCCGGCTATTGAGGTGGAAGATATCGCCATGCTCAAGCCCGGCGGAGCCTTGCTCACCTTGCAGCACAGCGAGAGCCGCAGCACCGAGGCAGTGCGCACCCTCCTCGATCGGCGCACTATCACCATCGCTCTCGACCTAATCAGCAACGGGCGCAATCGCTTGCCCGTTGCAGATATATTGAGAGAAGTAGATGGTCGCGCTGCTATGGCATTAGCCTCGTCGCTCCTTGCCGATCCCATTCTCGGCAAGGGCATACTCTTGGGCGGTGTAGCCGGCGTGGTGCCCTGCGAGGTCACCATCATCGGCTCGGATATCGCAGCCATTGCAGCCGCCCGCACCGCGATAGGCTTAGGCGCCACGGTAAGGCTCTTCGATGACGATGTTTACTCGCTGCGCGAGGCGGTGGAACGCCTCAACGGCGGCAACGCGCCGGTTATCGCCTCGGCATTACATCCCAGGGTCATCGCCTCTGCATTGCACACCGCAGATATCGTCATCGTTACAAATCCCAATGCCTCGCTGAGTATCAATTCGGATATGGATATGAAGCGCGGGGTCATTGCCTTTGATCTCACCGACAGCCGCCGCAGCAGCATCTTCCCGAGCCTTGAGCGCATAGACCTTGCCGAGGCATGTGCCGGGGTTCATGGGCGCGATGCCCTTGCCGCCTGCTATGTCAATGCCGGTTCGGCGGTGCCACGCACGGCTGCTATGGCGCTGTCAACCACGCTGTTATCGCTTGCTGACGCTATATTGCCTCCCGAAGGCATCGTTAACGCCTTGCGCTTCGATGCGGGGCTGCGACGCGCGGCGCTCACCTTTGGCGGCAAGGCTGTAAATGACGATATTGCTCGTATCGCCGGCTGTAGAACGCTGGATATCAACCTTTTATTGCAATTCCAATGAGCAAGGTGTACGTTGTGTGGGAAGGGCGCGAGCCGGGGGTCTACGAGTCGTGGGATGACTGCCTCGAGCAGGTCAACGGCTACCCCGGGGCTAAGTATAAGAGTTTCAACAGCATGGAAGCCGCAGTGGAGGCATATCGTGCCGATGACTATGGTACACGGTTCTTTCTCAAGAAGTTGAGCGATGCTCGCGGTGCCAACCCGATGATAGACTACTCCACCATTCCCGAAATACGCCTCGATGCTATCGCCGTCGACGGGGCATGTGCCAAAAATCCCGGACCGATGGAATATCGCTGCGTGCGAGTTGCCGATGGTGTGGAAATTTTTCATCAAGGACCCTATGCCGGCGGCACCAATAATATCGCCGAATATCTGGCTATCATACATGCTGCAGCCTTGCTGGCACAGCGTGGCGACGGCACGACGCCTATTTATACCGACTCGCGCACCGCGCGTGCGTGGCTGAGCCGCGGACGCTCCAACACCAAGGTGGTGCCTACAGCCGAGAATGCGACAGTGCTCAACCTGCTGGCGCGTGCCGATGCATGGCTCGCATCGCATCGCATTGCCAATCCCATCCTCGTGTGGAATACCGATGAGTGGGGTGAAATTCCAGCCGACTTCGGTCGCAAATAATTATTTGAAGTAGAAAGCCACGTTGTCGACCCACATTGTGAGTCCGAGAGTGCCCGTGTATGGCTCGCCGGAGGCTGCCGAGAACATCACGATGACGTGAGTGGGCGCTGTGCCGGGAGCATCCCAGCCCACCTCGCGCACCGGCACCATCTTGCCCTTGGAGTTGCGGGCATAGTAACTGTGTTCCTCGTCGAGCAATCCCATATTAGGCTTGAAATACGATTGACCGGTGATGTTACCGTAATGAATTGGGGTGAGGTGGCGTCGCTGCCATCCGTGTGTCGTGGTGCCGAATTGCTCGCGACCGGTGCCCACGCGATGAGCGTAGAGGTTGCCGTCGGCATCCTCCCAGCGTCGTTGCAGCAGTATCAGTGCCTCGGCATTGTCGTGCCCCTGCAGGGTACGCTTGCGACCGAAGCCCGACGAGTAGATGCGAGTGTCGCCGGCGGGCATATATAGTTTGTAATCAAAGCATAAGGCATCGGGGCACTTGGTGTATTTCACGCCCATCTCCATCTTGGAGTAGGGGTCGGAGGTCGAAGTAATCGGCTCAAACATACGTCCGAGGAAGAGCGAGCCGGCAACCAGCACCTTGATGTTGATGATGCCTATCGCCTTGCACTCCTCGAGGATAGTGGACAGGCGAGCACAGCGTCCGCCGCCGGCAACGGTGTCCGGGAATACGGCATTGGAGGTCTTGACTACGCCGCACACCTTAGCCATCACATTAGATGATGCCCATGGGGTGCCACCTTGAGGGATGTAGGGATTGTTGCCGGTGAGTTTGGCTTGCGGACCGACAGCATAGACGGTCTTGTGTTTGCCGCCGATGACTGCGCTCTCGTGGATATCGCGAGTCACCCATTGCTCGAAGTCGCCGTATCGTAGCGGCTCGAACGTTTCTGCAGTGGCGGTAAACACAGATACCACCACCGCTGAAGCAATCAATATATAAGTAGATAAGGTTTTCATTCCATTCCGAATTGACGTGCTTTTCAAGTATAAACAAGTGCGCGTTGATTAATGTGACGCAAAGGTATAAAACTTTGCATCAATAAAAAAATCAAAAGTAGCCAATTATGCCAATTATTCCAACTTTATTGGCAATTATTCCAACATTCGTATCGGCAAGAGAAAGGACTTAGTGTGTGATAGTGTGGTGGAGGTTGTGGAGGGCGTCGGTGAGGAGGTCGAGGACGAGTTCAAATCCCTCGGCACCCTCGTAGTAAGGGTCGGGAATGTAGTCGTATCGCGAGGCGACGTTGCCCATCCAGCGGTTGATGTGCAGGATGCGGTCGAGTGCGTCGGCAGAGGGGGCAATGTCGCGGAGGTCGTCGATATTTGAGGAGTCCATGCCGATGATGATGTCGAAGCGGGAGAAGTCGTCGGCACACACCTGTCGGGCGCGATGAGTGATGTCTAAGCCACGGCGGATAGCGTGGACGCGCATGCGATGGTCGGCACGTTGCCCTACGTGCCAGTTGCCGATGCCAGCCGAGTCAATCACCCAGCGGTCGGCATCGCCGGCTTGGGCGACGATGTCGCGGAGGATGGTCTCGGCAGCCGGCGAGCGGCAAATGTTGCCGAGGCATACGAAGAGGATAGACACCTTGCCCTTGTGGTATAAATCGCGGAGGTTTTGGTCGGTAAGTTTCATTGTTTCAACTCTTTAAGGCGTGTGGTGATGATATTGGCGGCTCGCATAGCGGCACCGGGACCGCCGAGACGTTGGCGCATATCGGCATAGCCTTGCAATTGGGCTCGGCGAGCGGGAGCATTGTCGGGGCAAATGGCAGCCAATTGCTCGGTGACAGCTTCGGGGGTGCAGAGGTGTAGGAGCATCTCGGGGATGATGGTGTCGCCGACGATGAGGTTGGGCAGAGAGACATGCTTGACGTGTAACAATCTCTTCATCAGCGAGTAAGCCACGCGCGAGCCGTTAGAGCGATAAGTCACCACCTGGGGGACACCGGCGAGTGCCGCCTCGAGGGTCGCGGTGCCGGAGGTGACAAGTGCGGCATGGGAGACGGCGAGGAGATTGTGGGTGGCATCGCGCACGACACTAAACTTGGTGAGCCCCTTGTAGAACTCGTCGGGAATGCCCGGAGCACCGGCGACGACGATGGTATATTGGGGAAATTGGCGAGCCACGGCGTCCATTATGGGGAGGTTGCACCGAATTTCGCCGATGCGGCTACCGGGGAGTAGCGCCAAGAATTGGCGGTTGTCGCGCAAGCGATGAGCGCGTGCAAAGTCTTGATGAGCAGGTGCTTGAGCGAGTGCGCGCTCGATTTCCTCCACCGAGGGATTACCCACATAAACGGCATTGTCGTAGCGGTTGGCACGGTACCACTCGGGCTCGAAGGGAAGGATGCACAGCACGCGGTCGACGAGACGGCGGATGTCGCGTATGCGCCACTTCTTCCATGCCCAGAGTTTCGGTGAGATATAATAGAAGACCGGGATGCCGGCGCGGGCGGCGACGCGAGCCATCTTGAGATTGAACGATGGGTAGTCGATGAGGATGAGGCAGTCGGGCTTAGCCTCGAGAAGAGCGCGCCGAGCGGTGCGCATAATGCGACGAATGTCGCCGAGGTGTCGCAGGACCTCGCTGAAGCCCATGAAAGCCATATCGCGGCAATGCACCACAGGGGCTGAGGCGGAAGCGGCAGCCATACAGTCGCCACCGAGGAAGGTGAAGCGAGCCTCGGGGTCGGCATCACGGAGAGCAGAGATGAGTTGACCGGCATGGAGGTCGCCCGATGTTTCGCCGGCAATGAGGAAGTAGTGCATCAGCGTTTCTTTTTAAAAAAATCAATCATAAGAGCGGCGCACTCGTCGGCGAGGACCCCACCGATGGCAGTGGCGCGAGGGTGGAATGGCGAGGCGGCGGTGAGGCTGCGATAACCGCGGCGCGAGTCGTCGCAGCCGTAGACGATGCGCGAGATTTGCGCCCAGCCGATGGCACCGGCACACATCAGGCACGGCTCGACGGTGACATAGAGTGTTGCCTCGGGGAGGTACTTGCCGCCGACGCTGTTTGCGGCAGCGGTGATGGCTTGCATCTCGGCGTGGGCGGTGACGTCGCGGAGGGTCTCGGTGAGGTTATGTCCGCGTCCGATGACACGGTCGTCGGCAACGATGACCGCACCGATGGGTATTTCATCGGCGGCGAAGGCACGACGTGCCTCGGCGAGTGCCATCCTCATATAATATTCGTCGCGGTCGCCGAGCATGGTTAAATATCTATTTTCAATCCCTCATGAGCGGCGATGACCTCGCCGGAGAAAATGGTAGCAGCCTCCTGAGCGAAGGGCTCGTCGGCATCATAAGCCTGGGAGTAGTGTCCGAGGACCAGGCGCTGAGCGCCGGCGGCTTGTGCCACGGCGGCGGCTTGTGCAGCGGTAGAGTGCCCGCGAGCCTCAGCCTTGTGAGTGTTGTCGCTCATATATGTAGCCTCGTGGTAAATGGTATTGACACCACGGAGCCGCTCCCCGAGCGAGGGCATATAGAGGGTGTCGGAGCAGTAGGCATATGAGCGGGCAGGTGTGGGGTCGGTGGTGATGCGCTCGTTAGGCACCACGGAGCCGTCGGGGCGCACGAAGTCGTTGCCGTCGTTGATGATGCCCGGGATGAGCGATGGCGGTATCTGCAGAAATCGCGCCATCTCGCCATTGAGGTGTCGTGGACCTTGCTTTTCCTTAAAAAGGAAGCCTACAGCGGGCACACGGTGGTCGAGGGGGAAGGTCTCCACGGTGAGCGCCTTGGCATCGAGGATGAGTGTATCCTCGGGTTTGATGACGTCATATTCAATCTCGAAAGAAGTCTCGCGACAGAATACGCGCATGAGGTGGTCGAGGATTTCGGCGCCCTCGTCGAAGACGTGGACTACCACCTTACCGCCGATATTGTGCAGCGCCATTGTCGACAGCAGTCCCGGCAAGCCCAGGAAGTGGTCGCCGTGGATGTGGGAGACGTAAATATGGTTTAAGCGAGAGAATTTCAGTTTATTACGGCGGAACTGCAGTTGTGCGCCCTCGCCACAGTCAATCATGTGGAGAGATCCACGGAAATTAAGCACTTGGCACGAAGGGAGGTGGCGCACCGTAGGAGTCGCCGAGCCACAGCCGAGGTAATAGACCTGAAATTCACTCATATGCTTATTTACAGAGGGTTACAATGGGTTTTAGCCCGGGATAGCGAGATTTGTTTTCGCAAATCTTGTATTCGGGTGCGACCAAGAGAAAATGGCTCACGGCGATGCCGACGTCGAGGAGGTAGGACTTGTCGTGAGGGTCGGCATACACGTCGATATTGCCGTTGGTGTTAAAAGCGAGACGCCAGGGTTGGCAATTGTGATTAGAAGGAGCCGAGCGCAGTGCCTCGATGGCATCGCTAAGATCGGCTGCGGGCGAGCCGGCGACAATCAACTTGCGAAGGTTTTTGCGGGTAAAGGCGCCGCAAGCCAGTCGCATGGTGCCGTCTACGATAGAGCGATGCTTGGCAGCATAGCCAACGGCGATAACGGCGATGAGAGGCGTGCCCTCGGGCAAGCCGATGGCTTGGCTCACCAATTGGCGGTTGAAAGTGACGCCGAGCCAGCAAGTGGCAAATCCACGACGTGTCAACTCGATAACTGCGCGCTCGCCAGCCATTCCGGCGGCAAACTCATCGTTGCCGACGACGGCGATATAAGCCGGCTTGCCGGTGATGATACCATATGTGCCGATGCGTCCGTTGCCAATGACATCGGCTTTGACAGGAATTAGACATTTAGAGTCGCCACACACCTCGATCAGCTCATCTTGAGGAGGAGTGAGGCTTGTAAATGACCTCACTGAGGTCCGTTGTTTTAATGCTTCTGAAATGGATAACATGAGGTTCCGACAATATATTGGTTAGATAATACGCGATTTAAGATTGAACTCCGTGAGGATTGCCTTGACATCGTGGGCGTGATTTCCTTGGATAAGGATTTCGCCACCACGAGCCGAGCCGCCTACACCGAGTCGTTTCTTAATCCGTGCGGCGATATTCGCCACCTCGGAGTCATCGATACAAAAGCCGGAAATGATAGTAGCAACCTTTCCGCCGCGACCTTTGCGGTCGATGGAGATATCCAAGCGTCCCTGCGCGGGCTTGTCATCGGGCTCGGGCGCAGACACCGGCACATCGTCGCCCGGTGGGAGGTCGGGCAGCAGAGCCATGAGATTGTCGCGCCAGTCGGTTGCCATTGATAAGTTGTTGTGTGTTAAATTATTGAGTCAGAGTTAATTGAATCGTTGGGAGCATCCTCGACGACAAGGTTTTCGCGAGGGATATTGAGATAAGTACCCACACGGTCGAGGGTGTGTAGAATTGTGGCGATGTCGGCAGGGATAGAGTCGATGAAGGCATCGACCGCGGCATCGTCGAGGGAGCGAGCGCGATTGAGACACTTGACGGCAGCAGCGATGTTGGCGTCGTTGTCAGCGACAGTCATAAGCACGCGAGCTACGCGACACAGAGCCACAGCGTCCAAGTCGTTGAACGCCACGGAGTCGGCGAGCAGGTCGTCGCATATGCGCTGAGCGGCGGCATTATCGCCCACCTCGACGGCAGCCACGGCATTGTCGACCGGAGCGCCGGCGCTGCCACAGGCACACAGGCACAGTAGCATCACCACGAAAGAGAGAATAGTGATAATAAGTTGACGCATAGTTAAATATCCTTAACTGTTTGAACGAAGTTGTACATTTTGAGGGCAGCCTCGGCAGCCTCGGCGCCCTTGTCGCCCATGCAGCCGCCGCAGCGGTCGAGGGCATCTTGCTCGTTGTCGACGGTGAGCACGCCGAAGATGATGGGGATGTCGCACTCGGAGTTGAGGTGAGTGATGCCCTGAGTGACGCTCTGACACACATAGTCGAAGTGGGGAGTGCCGCCGCGAATGACGCAGCCGAAGACGATGATGACATCAAAAGCGCCGGTCTCGACCACCTGGCTGGCGGCGAAGGTGAGTTCGACGGCACCGGGCACGTTGAAGCATTCGATCATATCCTCGTCGACGCCGTGGCTCTTGAGAGTCTTGACACACGACTCGGTGAGAGCACCGGTGATGTGACCGTTCCACTCGGCAGAGATGATAGCCACGCGCACATCGCCGTCGAGGGTTGCATTGAATGGGTTGGGGGTATTAGTAGACATATTTTATTCTAAGTTTGAAAGAATAGACGATTGAATTGCGGGCAGGAGCGCCTCGCAGTTTTCGGCAGAGACGCTGCTATGAGTGAGCGCCTCGGCGGTGCCGGCGATAACGGCGGCGATGTGGTCTTCGGGACTGCCCGATGCAGGCTTGGTTGTTGCCGGAGCGTTGCCACAGTGCATCGAGAGTTCTTGGGGACCCACGGCGATGAGCGAGCAGCCATAGTAAGCGATATGATTGCGATAGCAAGTAGCGGCATCCGGCTCATTGAACACCTGAGCGAGGTCGTCGGTAGTTGCGATGACGATATGAGCCCACTCGAGGTTTTCAATCACCGCGGGCATCACGCGCGTCATACGCCCCTCGTAGCGAGTGGGGAAGCCGGGGACATAAATCAGCAAAGCCTTGTGGTCGACACAGTTGGCGAGGAAAGCGACGATGCGAGCGCGCATGCGCGGGTCGAGGCAGTAGTATTCGCCGAAGATGACGATGGTGTTGTCGTCGACGCGTGGCCACACGATGTCAAAGCCGCCGTCGCCGTAAGCCTCGTAGCGGCAAGGCTCGCCCTTGGCATAAATGGTGAGGGGGGAGTGCCCTTGATAGAAACGGTCGACTGCAGCGACATCGACGCCGGCGGCAGTGAGCGCGTCAACCACCATATCGCCGACAGCATCGGACGAAGCCTCCGAAGCCATAGCCACGGGCAGCCCTTTGCCGCCTAAGAGCATAGCCGCGCGAGCGATGCGCCCGTCAATTCCGGCACCCTGTGGTAGCGAGCCGTAGAAGGTCACGCTGATGCCACATTCACCTATGCAAATTATTTTGTTCATTTTTATTATCAATTATTATCGCCACGCGCCGCCTTGCCCAGGTAACCGCCATGGTGACGACGAGCATAATCGGCGCGAGTAAAGCCTGTTGCTTTCATTACATTGACCACGAGGACGTCACCGATGACAGTCATCATGGTAGTGGAGGTTGTCGGAGTCAATCCCAGGGGGCACACCTCGGGAGCGCCGCCGGTGGGGAGCACGGCATCGGCAGCCGCGGCGAGCGGGCTGTCGGGATTACCGGTGATGACTATCAGGGGCACATCGGCATATAGACCGCGAGCCAAGTCGACCAACTCAACGATTTCGTTGGTTTTGCCGGAGTTGGAAATCAGTAACATCACATCGTTGGGCTGCATCACGCCCAAGTCGCCGTGCTGAGCCTCGGCGGGGTGAAGGTTCACAGCAGGAATACCGGTCGAGGAGAAAGTAGTAGCGATATTCATGGCAATCTGCCCTGCCTTTCCCATTCCCGAGGTGATGAGTTTACCGCCGCCGCGCCACACGCGCTCGACGATAAGGTCGACAGCACGCTCGTAATCATCAACTACCGGAATAGACGCTACTGCGCGGCTCTCAGCCTCGAGTATTCTCTGCATCGTTTCTTTTATATTCATAATGTGTATCTCTCTCTTTGATTTGCAAAGTTAAGAAAAATCCCCTTTACAAGCAAGTTTTGCAAATGGATTTGAAGAATTGAGCATATACAAATACAGCGCCGGGGGGAGCCCGGCGCTGTAGGGTGGGAGATGTGGAGGGAATTTAGTTGGCGCGGCGACCGGCGGGGGTGAATGTGTCGGAGCCGCGATGGATGATCACTTGGTTGTACTCGTCGAGGGTCTTGTATACTCCGCGGTGCTCTGTGTCGCCGTAGACAGTGCTGATGCCTAGGTTGGTGATGTCAAATACCACGGGTGCGACAGAAGAGCCAAGGGCGGCACCGTCCTCGAAGTTGAGAGTCTCGGTGAGGTCGTAGATGGAGACGTTGCCATCGGCATCGGTGAGCGCGAGTCTGAAGGTGATAGTTTGGGCGTGGTCGGCATGAACTACCATGTAGATGAGATGACGGTCGTCCTCGTCGTGGGAGTACTTGTCGCCACAGAGCGAGTCGGTGTCGTCGAATGCGGCGAGTTCGCAACCGGCAAGGCGGTGACCGTCGCACATCACGGTGGCGGTGATGGTCATGGTGCCGTCATACAGAGCGGTGTTGTATGAGCCGAAGGCACCGGTAGAAGCCTCGGGAGCCTTGAGGGCAGGAGCACCCTGCACCTGTGTAGCCGATGAGGGATATGTAAATTCCTTGGTATCAGCGGCATTAGAGCGGTAGAAGTAACCCTCGCCGGGCGTGATAGCCGCCAAGTCGCCAATCCAACCGCCGTCGGTGAAGATAGCCATCTTGGTGCGGTTCTTGATGACGTCGCCCTCCTCGGGACTCATATCGGCGAGAGCAGTGGCGAGCATCATCTGCGATGAGACGTTTGCGCCGAGCCAGTTCCACATGGGCTTGATGGTGATGGGACGGCGGAGCGCTGCTGCGGCAGGACCGATGAGCGACAGGCGGCTGTATCCGGTTGAGTTGACCTTGTACATCAAGCCTATCTGCACAGTTGTTAGTTCGCCCGACCAGGTGCCGTCGGCTTCGAGCCGCGCGTATGCATCGTTCTGCACCACCTCGGAGATGCAAGGCTCACCGTTGTAGTCGACGATGTCGAATATCGAGGCTATCGACGGGTCGACGGGGTCGGCATAGAACGAAATCCATTGCCAGCCGGAGCGAATGTCGGTATTTTGCTCGATATTCTCGTCAGTAGCCCAGATGAAAGGCTCGCCGATGGCGCCGAGGACGGCATTGGGGACAAATGAGGGTGCTTGCTCGATACCGGCAACCGTCATCTTGAACGAGGGGCTGATGGTGCCGTCGTTGGCATCGTAGTAGCGGAAGCGTAGCGGCTCGGACGAGGCTTGGTTGCCGTAGATGGTGAGCATGAAGTAGGATGTGCCATATCGCGAGAAGTGGGTGGGCATCGCGGTGCCGATGCAGTTGTCGGCGCTGTCAAATGCTGCGATTTGGCTGTAGGGATTCTCTTGGATAACCCCGTCGACCACCACCTGCCCGATGATATTCATCGTGTTGGAGTACTTGTCGGTATCAACCACCCAGATAGGTCTGTTGACCAACTTGGTGAATGAGTAGGGGAGCGAGTGCGAGATGCCATTGCTGTCGATGAGGTATATGTTGCCCTCGTTGATGCCGGTGGGAAGCGCCTCGCTGACGGTGAAGTTGAGTTCGGTGAAACTTGCCGGTTGGAGGGTTCCCGAGTTGCGGTCAACATCGAGCCAAGCCGGGATGCCCTCGAGGGTCCATACCTCATCGTCGGCACCGCCGTTGAAGATAGTAGCCTTGAACCGGCGCTCATCATCGGTGGAGTACTCGCTGAAGAGGTTGGAAACCGATGGCTCGAGCCAGAATAGCGAGTTGTCGTCGACGGTGAATGACCAGGTTACTTGGTCGATGTTGTTGCCGGCTTTATCCTTGACGTCGCGCACGGTCACATAGAGTTTGCAGCCTTGGATGGTAGCAGGTTTCTCCTTGAGCGTTACATAGATAGTGCGCTCGGTGGTATAGAAGTCAAAGTCGACATTTTGGACGCTTGCCACGGGCTTGATAGCCGGTGCTTGAGCGTCGGTGCAGGAGAGGTCGTCGCCTTGGAAGGCGAAGATGCTACCCATGGGCGCGGCACCCTGGTTGGCGAGGGTTGCAACCGTCTGCTCTTGACCGTATTGGTCGAGGATAGTCTTTTCAAAGGGGAAGTAAGCCTTAAGACCCATTACCGAGGCATTGAGCGAGTCGGAGCGCTGGTAAATGTTGCCGGTGATGACGTCGGCTGAATAGTAGTCGTGGAGTATGCGTAGTTCGTCGACATTACCGCTGAAGCCACCGCCGAGGTGCAACTCACCGGCGAGGTTGGCGACGCGTGAGGAGGAAACCACGGCGACGCTCTTGGCATCGAGGTATATGTTAGCGTTGGCATTTGTGCTCTTGTGTACCATCATTGAGAACTGGTGCCACTGCCCGTCGCGCAAATCGGCAGAGGAGATGAGGGTCTCGGCATCGCCGTTGACCAGGGCGAGGTGACCGTCGGAGCCTGAAATAGTCAGAGCAGTGCTGTTGTCGTTGTAACTGAGGATATTAGCACCGGTGGCGGCGACATTCTCGGCTCGGAACCACAATTGCAACAGGTAGTCGTCGTCGCTGTGTGTGGCGCACTCCGAGAGGTTGAGCGCGGCGACTTGTGTCTTCTCGAGCGCCAGCGAGTAATTGTCGCCGGCGATAGCCCATGTGGTGCCGGGGAGCATGGCGAGGTTGCGAGCAGCCACCTTGTCATAGAGCACCGAGCCATAGCCTTCATTCATAGGCCAGTAAGCCACCAGATGCGAGGTGTATTGACTCTTGGGCTTTGAACGCTCGGAGACGGCGACGCTGAACGGACGAGCGTAGTCCCACACTGACACTTCGTGGATTTCGCCTTGCAATTGTCGACCGATTTCGATGATGCCGGCGGTGGATATTTCGCTCCTAAGAGGCTCCAAGTCAATGAGATGCTGAGTCGTAGCATCGTATGCAGCGTCGGCGGTGACGTGAGGCGTGCCGTTGACATATTCGATGATTACAGAGAGGAATATCCATTGATCGGCGGGCAATGCGGCGGATGATGTGACGGATTGCCCGGCAGAGCCAACTGTGAGGTGCCCGTACTCGTCGATAGCGACGTTGAGCGAGCCTTGGGAGTACAGCGAGGCGGCACCGCCCTTGTGGAGCAGCCACATGTTGAGCGACATTGCCGAGCCCTTGATTTGCATCTTTGCCTCGCTGGAGGCGCCGGCACCGCCGGCAAAGGCGGCTGCCACGTCGTGGGTGAGTGTTGCGTTGTTGAGGCGCCCGATGACGAGGATGTTCTCGTCGGCGGTGAGCAACTCACCGCGGATATCCTCGTTGAAAGATACGCTGATTTCAGAGTCGTTGTATAGCATGCCATTGGAAGGAGAGGGCGTACCCACTACTATAGGCGCTGTGGTATCCTTAATTACCTGGATTTCATCGCCATAGAAGTATTCCTTGTTCTCACCGAAGACGCTCATGGTGGTCACCTGGAAGATGTAGGTCTGCTCGGGCCAGTGTCGTGGGTCGCTCATGTCGATGTCGTACTTGATTTGAGGCTCGGTGAGCGCGGCGAGAGAGTCCTCGGGAGTGGCGCAGTTGGCAAGGGTGTTCCACACGTTGTCAATGGTCCACTCCTGGTCGTTGATGCCCTTGTGGCGAAGGGCAACCGTGCGGAAGTTGCGGAGGTTGAGGTTGTAGTCCTTGATGGTGAACGAGGCACGCGAGTCGCCCACATTCTCGTTGATGTATGGAGTCGATGTGGTGAGCACCGCACGCGATGAGGCTGGCACGAAGTGAGCCTCGATGTAGGCAGTGTCGGCATTGGCGGGATATGTTCCCGTTGGGCTTGCCTGTGTGGCATCGAAGAGGATAAGTGCGATGCGATAGTCGAGGGCGTCGTAGTCTGTTTGGTTGATGATGACGGTCTGCTTGACGGGTGTGCCGAAGGAGATTACATCATCGATACCTTGGTTGAGCGTACCGCCGCCCATGAGGACCTCGGCACCGTGGGGGTTGGAGAAGTTGTCCATACCCATTGTGAAGCCGGCAGTGCCGCGAGTCTCGGACTCGTTGGCATAGATGACATTGAACATCGCCGGCTCGCCCACGGGAACGTTCTCCACGATGGGGTTGTCGATGTAGATGCGAGGCACCACTACGCGCTGAGTCTGCGCCATAATCTCGGTGCCCGGGCGGTAGTATTGAGTTACACGCCGAGGTTCCCAGTTGCCCGAGGTCTGCCCGCCGCGTGTCACGAAAATGTACCCGAACTCATCGGGAGCGTTGAACACGTCGACGGTGAGTGCATCGTTAGTCTGTTGCTCGGCGAGGGTAAAGGACATAGCCGATGTGATGGTAGCCTCTTCCTTCCTCATTTTATCGTTATGGCGTTTATAGCCAATGGTAATCTTGGAGTCGAGCCCGTTGCCGATTTTGTCTATGCAGAAAGCAACGGTAAACTTCTCGTCGACCTCCACCTCGGTGCCGGTGCCGGAGCCCGAAGACTCGGATTTTTCTTGGTCATAGTTAATTATCGAGCCGGCATCGAAGCTGAAGTTGTTGAGCAAATACTGTGGACGGTTCTCGATGGCAGTAACCTTGACACGCTCATTTTCCATCAATACATTGCGCCAGCGGATAATCTGGTCGTTGCACCAATTGACACTGTCGACGACAAAGCGGTCACGCTCGGGCAATGCCATTTGCCCCTTGGGATAGATAGTGGTATATGTTCCCTCGAGACCGAAGTTGGGGTCATCGTCATCGACGAGCGACACATATTTATAATACATCCCGTTATTCACCACCTCGGTGCCCTTGGGGAGGATGAGGCTGTTGCGAGTAGCGATAAAGTTGGGAATGAGGGTATTTTGCACGAAGTGCTGAGTGTATCGGAATTCGGTGTCGAATTTGGTGCCGACGGAGACAATTTCCTTCATGTCGAGGTGCAATTGCCCATCGGAGCCACGGTGGAGACCCACATCGCGAGCCCTGCCGATAATGATGTTGGTCGATCGCCCGATGAATACATCGGCGTCGGGACCGTCAAAAGCCGGGTCGTCAGATGTGCTGATATTCTGTACGGTAGACGTGGTAGATGTCCACGCTTCATAGTGATTGACGGTCTCGGTGACGGTGAGGTCGTTGGAGGTTGTTGCCGTCTCGGTTGCCTCGGTGATGGTCAAGAAACCGGGCGCGCCGGTTGCGGTACCAAGTTTTACACCGAATTTGTGTGATAATTCCAATTCTTGGGATTGGATATTGCTACCGGTGTATTCATATGATTGAGTTATGGAGTAACCATCAGACCATGTTGCTGACGAGCCGGACCCGGGCGGGTCGCGGAGTATCATCGCCACCATATCGGGTCCGGCGGTGACGAAATTGCTGCCGGTGGGTATGTTGCCGAAGACGATGCCTCGGATATCGGGATATGAATAGCGGTTGCCGTTGATGCTGTAACTGATTGCCAGGGTGCGGGAGAAGTTTTCGCTCTCGAGCAACGACGGGGCGCCAATGGTGAATACATATGTGCCACAGCCTATCGAGTCGAGGCTGAAGCCCTCGGTGGGCACCGGCGCCAGGGAGCCGTCCTCCTCGCGGAACATATTGCGGATGGAGAACTCGTTGGAGATGCTGATGCCTACTCTCTGCAGGGGCACGCGTTGCTGTGGCACGGCTGCGCCTTGGTCGTGGTTCTCATACAGCTCGTAGCCTTGTAATTTTAGTTTGTACTGATTAAGTTGTAGATATACAGGGTATTGATATTTGTAATTCACATTGCCTGCCTCGTTGACAGTGTAGAGGCTGACAGTCTCGTTGGTGCCGTCGTCGTTGTGGAATATGTACTCTTTCTCGCCGAGGGCACCCTCGTCGGCATCGGGGTCGCTGACCTCCAATTGGGGAGTCGAGCGGTAGGCGAGGTTGAACTTGGCATTGTACTTGAAGTAGTCGTATGTGCCACTGTTCTCGTTGCGCAGCGAGTCGGTGTAGACGACTGACGCTTTGGAGGCATTGATAGTGGAAGCAAACTCGCCGAAGTCGACATCGGGATTGGAGAGGACGCGCACGCTCTTGACGGTGTAGAGGACCGGAGGAAGCATGGCGCAGAACTCGCCGGTGCGCGAGTCGGTGGTGATAGTGATGCGCTTTGCCTCGTCGGTGGAGCCGTATCCGCCGGTGATGGTGGCGGCGATGCGGTTGTTGCCGTCATCGAAGACGCGGGGCTCGAGGGCTGACTGCCATATCACAGCCGAGCCGATGGTTTCCTGGCGTGCATTCATCATGTAGTCGGCTTCGAGGACTATCTCAGCCACGCCGATGTTGTTGACCGAGCTGCCGAAGCCCATGGGCTTGGCTTGCTCGACGGCGCCTCCGTCGATACGCCCGGTGACCATCACCAGGGTGTTGTCGTAGAAAGTAAGTCCCGACATCTCGCTGTTGAAGTCGTAGCGGTCGGCTGCCGGGAAGCGACCCTCGAGCACGAAGGTGTGACCGCTGCGCTCCACCGAGATGAAGTGCTTGCCGATGGGCACATCGACGGTGAAGCGACCGTCCTTGCCGGTCTTGATCATCTCGCCGTCGCGGCTTGCCACCACTCCGTCGACCTTGATGAGGCACTCCTCAACGGGGTAGTTGGTGCCTTGGTAGTAAATGACACCCGACACAGGGAAACTACTTACGTCGGTGAACGACGAGCCGCTATACACGTTGCTGTTGCTGCTGATAAATCGCGTCATAGTATTGGGCGAGAACTCGTGGATACCCAACT
Source organism: uncultured Bacteroidales bacterium (assembly GCA_945829225.1). GTDB lineage: Bacteria > Bacteroidota > Bacteroidia > Bacteroidales > Muribaculaceae > CAG-873. Next base: position 17,882 of record CALZTY010000003.1, read on the forward strand.
GCGGACGCACGATGTAATTGGTGCCCGAGCCCGAGTAGTGGATGCCACGGATGATGTAGTTGCCCGTGTCGTCGGTGAGGGCATAGATGCTTAACTGCGAGGCGTCGGGCACGATGCCGTCGACGCTGCTGTTGGGAAGTATCATGCCATGGTTCTCGTTGGGGGCGCCATTGGTCTTGGAGTAATCGTAGGCATCGCGCTGGTTGGGAATACCCTCATCGAGCGGCCAATAGGCGAGCAAGCCCGACTCGGTTCCGGCGAGAGTGTGGTCGTAGTCGTTGAGCACCTCGTCGCGGGGCACGGCGCGCCCGGCGAAGAAGCGGATATCGTCGATGTGTCCCACAAAGCCGTTGTTGACAGTGGGAGCGGAGGAGGAGCCGAAGTAGATGTGTGTGGCACCTTCGGTGAAGCCGCTATAGCCCGATGCTGTAGCCGTCGCCTCGGTGAGTGTTCCCTCGCGGTCGATGGCGTAGATGGTAAATGTGCTCCCGCCGGTATAGGCAATGGTGAGGTGGGTGAATTGGTCGGCTTTAATGCGCATATCGGCGACTGCTACGCCATTGAGCAATATGCCGAAGGTGTTGTCGGTCTCGGAGTAGTTGCCGAGGCTCACGCGCACGCCGGTAGCATCGAAAATCACCGGGGAGAGGATGACAGTTGCCGGATTAATGTAGAATTGCGTGGTCCACTTCTTGCCCTTGAGTTTGTTCCGGGCTTGCACGGAATCGACATCCCAGCGGATACCGCCGAATGCGCCGCCGCAACGCAGAGAGTGGAATTGAGCGACATCGGGGTTGTTGCCTGTGGGCGCCAATTCGAGGTTGACACGGACCCCGGCGACGGCGGTGCCGCTGCCGAAGTTGATGCTGCCCGAGATGGTGCCGGTGAGGCTGCAGAAGCCATTGGTGCTTACCTCCGACTCGCCATAGCGCTTGTTGTTGCTGTCGAGGCTGTAACTGAGCAGGCGATACTCGTAGTAGATGCCGCTGACGAGGGTTTGGTCGTTGAAGGTGTAACTATCGGCGGTGCCGCTGGTAGTGTATATCTGCTCCCACGAGGCGAGGCTGTTGAGCACACGACGTGATAACTCGTAGTAGGTGGTAGTGGTGCCCAATTGCTGAGCTTTCCAACTGATTTTTACCGTATTGTCATATCCACCCTTGCTCGCCGTAATCTCGGTGGCGCGCGAGAATCCGCTCACCGAAGCCACCTGGCTGTCGCTGTCAAATTGGGTGTTCATCACCTTGATTGACACATAGTACTTGTACGAAGCCGAGGCATCGGGGATGTTTTCGTCGATAAACTCATAGTGGGTGTTCAGCCGGTTGTCGACGCTAAGTTTCTTTATCGGCTCAAAGGCTCCATCGCCGGTGGCGCGGTATATAGTGTATTGATAATCACCGTCTTGCTCGATTGATTGAGCATCCCAACTCAACAGGATGCTATTCTCCTGTCCCTCGGCTTGCAGGGTGATGTCATAGGTGCATGGAGTGCTTGCGGTGGTCGATGCCATGAGGTCGTCGGCGCAATTTGATGTTGTGGCATCGCCCCAGGAGAACGGAAGGAAATACACTCGATAGGTATAGTCTTGTCCATATTGGATGCTGCTCGAGGTATCGGTGAAGGTGCGGTCGTAGAAGTCGGATGTGGTACCTACGACCGACTTCATGCCATCTTTCTCGCGGACAATCATCCAGCGACCATCTGAAGATGCTTTATTGTCATAACTCTCAACATCCCAGGTGAGCGTCACGGCTTTCTTCCATTGGTTGAAACTGTAGCGCACATTCTTGGGGCGATAGAAGTAGGTGGTGTTGAACGACGAGCAGTAGTCGTACATGCGCACTTGGCTGAAGTCGCTGTTGTTGCTCGTGAAGTAGTATCGCGGATAGAATGTGGAGGGTGTGTAGTTGCTCTCCACGTCGAAGTCACAATTGAAACTCTGGCATTGGTCGCTACGATTGGCAGAGACCACCATCTTGTGGAACACGCTGTTGTCATCGTTGGGCTCAATCCACTTGTCGATACTGTAGTCCTGCTTCATGATAGCCACATACTGCGTGTACCAATATGGGGCGGAGGTGTTGCTCCAGCGCGCCTTGTTGCGCCCGGCGCTGCTGACGGTGCCTTTTTGAGGCATATACGTCCATGTCGAGGAGGTGTTGTACGACATGTACTGTGTCAGCCAATAATCACGGTTGGCAAACCAAGAAGTTTTTACCTTGATTTGGTGAGAGCGATTGTAGCCTATATTTTGGATGTAAACCTTGATTCTGACCCAGTAGTCGTCGCCACTTTGGGCAAAAGCGTCAGTGCAGGCTTTTACCTTACCGTTTTTTGCTGAGGTAATTTCGGCTGATTCATACATGAAAAATGTCCGATTGTTGCCATCACCGCAAAAATTGGTAAACTTGCCCACATACTCTTCATCGACATAGATCTCGACATATTCGCTCCAACTGTCGTATCCGCTGTCGTTGTAGTAGCAAAAGTTGAATTGGGTGTAAATAGCCCCGGAGGGAGAAATCTCGGTCTCGGGTTGCCAATTGTGGTAGGAGTAACGGTTATACTCGATTTCGGGATAGTCCTCGGCGGCGCGAGTCACCAAACCCACATTCAAGAGCATCATCAGCGCAAATATGCGCATGAGCCCGATGCCACTGTGACCTGACAGGTCGTATTTAGCTTTCATAGTACGTAAGTATTTTTCATTCACTGAGGTGCCGGGCAGAGCCAATCAACACAGTGCCACAAATTTAGTAAAAATTATTCTAAAAATGTACTTTTTTGAAAAAAATCCGTATTTGTGGCGCGGAGTGAAATTTTTTTGCTAATTTCGCGACCAAATTGACACAACACTAATAAAACGTTTATTTATGAAGAAAATTTTTACCTTAGTGATGGCTCTTGCAGCCACGAGCCCTCTGTATGCCGAGACGCTGTTCACAGCCGATCTCAACACTCAAGAGGGATTTGATGCGTGGACCGTTATCGATGCCAATGCCGATGAGAAGACATGGGTTTTCTCGGCAGACAACGATGAAGGCTCGCGAGTGTATTACTCATACCATAGCACCAATCAAGGTGATGATTGGTTGATTTCGCCGGCTATTACTCCCACTGCCGACGGACCTCTGATGATTCGTTATACCTTCAAGGGCAGTTACTACAAAGAATCTGCCGAGGTGTGCTGCGGTAACGCTCCTACTGCCGAGGCTATGACCACTGTATTAGGTTCTTATCCCGACATGATTGACCAAGACTACGGCTACTTTGTAATCGTAGACGGCGTTGCCGGACAACCCATCTATGTGGGCGTTCACGCCACATCGAGTGCCGACCGCTGGCGCTTGTATCTCAAATCGTTCTCGGTGGAGACGGCTACCGAAGTGATTGACTTGAAACTCACCGAGATCGTGTCGCCTGTGACCGGTCGCGACCTCGGTCAAGAGACTGTTACCGTGAAGATTGCTAATGCCGGTCGCACCGACGTCGCTTCCTACAACGTGTCATTTGTTATCAATGGCGAAACCGCTGTTACTGAAACGGTTAACGAACCTCTGGCAGCCGGTGCCGAGACTACCTATACCTTTACAGCCAAAGCCGACCTCTCGACTCCTCGCGAGTTGTATACCTTCTCGGCAACCGTGACCGCTGAGGGAGATATCGAAGCCTCCAACAACACCTTGGAGACCGAGGTGCGCCACATTGCTCCCGCCACCGCTCCCTATTTCACCGGTTTTGAGCCCGGCGAATACTTCGACGAGTTCAAGTCGTTCAACCTCAACGAGGATGAAGGCGATTGGGAAATTGGCGTAGGCTCCTTGTGGTGGTCGATGGCTCGCACCGGTCTGGGCTATCTCGGCTACAATTACGACAAGAATAACAATGCCGACGACTGGTTCATCATCGAGCCTATCAAGGTCGAGGCAGGCTACTATGCCCTCAAGTTCTGGTTCTCGGGCGACGACAACCACCCCGAGAAGTTCTCGGTACACTATGGCGACGCTTGCGACCCTGCCGCAATGACCAACAAGATTGTCGAGTATGCACCTTTCGCCGTGGGCGCTTACCAAGAATCAATCAACATCCTCCACTTCGATGCTCCGCAGACCATTTACATAGGCTTCTATGCCTTCTCTGATAAGGATGAGAACTGGATTACCATCGACGACTTGAGCCTCGAGCGCATCGAAGCCACCGACATCGATATTGCTGCTACCTCGCTTATAAGCCCCACTCCCTATCTGCCCGTCAAGGCTCCTCACGATGTGACTTTCGTGGCTAAGAACCTCGGTATTACCGCCCAGACTGCCACTGTAACCGTGACACTCGACGAGACCGAAGTATACAGAGGTAGCGTGGAATTCGCCGCACAGGAAGAGAAAACCCTCAACGTAGGTGGCTTGCTCGCTGATGTAGCCGCCGGTGAGCACACCTTGGTGGTGAACGTCAACTGCGAGGGTGATATCAACGCAGAGAACAATGTCCTCACTCAGACCTTCATCCTTCTCGGTGAGCCCGACATTATCTATGACTTCGAAGATGGCAAAGTTCCCGCCGACTTCACCTTCACCGTTAAGGATGAAGGTACCCTCGACCCCTCGGCAGTCGCTGAGTTTGGCGAGACCGGCTGGGGCATCGTATCTATCGGCGACCACACATACTATGGCTCCAAGATGCTCGGTGGCTCCTCATGGGTCAATGGCGTTGAGAACCTCGACCGCTCGTGCATCCTTCCCAAGGTTACCGTCGACACCGACGACGCTTGCTTCGTGTGGAACGCCGGCTCCATCAGCCCCTACTTCTTCGAATCCTACCAAGTGCGTGTGCTCTACGAAGATCCCGTGTGGGGTCCCGACTACAGCAAACTCGCCGAGGTTACTATCGAGGGCACCAACCGTCAGTATCGTGGCGTAAGCCTCGGTAAATTCAAAGGTCAGGAAGTTGAGGTCGAAATCCGCCTCATCTCCAAGCCCGGCGATGCCATCACCCTCGACAACCTCCAGCTCTTCGGCTGTACCAAGGTTAACCAGGGTGTTGAGTCGGTTGCTGCTGATGCCAAGACCTCAATCCGTGTGCGTGGAAACGTTATCACCGTCAATACCGATGCCGTTATCACCGTTACCGATATGAGCGGTCGCGTAGTGGCTGCAGGTGAGGGTACATCGCTGAATATCAGCAACCTCAACCCCGGCGTATACGTAGTAACCGCCGGCGCAGCCACCGCCAAGATTGTACGTTAATACATTAACCCTTATACAGCGAGGGGGTGCGTCATGATAATGGCGCGCCCCCTCTTGATATTAGCGAATAGCGCCATTTAGGCAATTTTTCATTGTTTTGTGCCGAAATTTTGTAAAAAATGCGTAACTTTGCGGCGTTTTTTAGGTACAATGTTATGAATTTATTGATTTTTCAGTGTGCTGTCATTTTTGCATATCTGGCATTGGGCGAACTAATAGTGTGGCTCACGGGAGTAAAACTACCATCGAGCATTATAGGAATGCTTCTGCTCACATTGTCGCTTGAACTCCGCATCGTAAGGCTTAGACAGGTGGATTTAGTGTCAAATTTTCTTGTTAAAAACCTTGGATTCTTCTTCGTGCCGCCGGGAGTGGCGCTTATGTTGTATTTTGACATCATCAAGGCACAACTCATACCTATTGTAGTGGCATCAGTGGTGAGTACCATTGTTGTGCTTGTCGTAACCGGGTGGGTGCACCAATTGATGCGGCACCATTAACAATTAAAGGTAAGACTTATGGAATATCTAAGCAATATTTATTTTCTGGTTGCGCTAACGTTCGTGGTGTACATCGGTTTTCAATATTTGCAGCGCCGCACCAGGTTGGCGCTACTCAATCCTATCTTGTTTGCGATTATTGTAGTGATAGCGTTTCTACAAATCACAGGAATAGAGTATTCCACTTATAGTGAGGCGGGAGGCATTATCGAATTTTGGCTCAAACCCGCCGTGGTGGCACTTGGCGTGCCACTATACAAGCAGTTGAAGACTATCAGAAAGCAGTTGACACCGTTGCTTTGCTCACAACTGGCAGGATGCATAGCCGGAATATTGTCGGTGGTGGTAATAGCGGACATTCTCGGCGCGACCGATGAGGTGATTTATTCGCTTGCCGCCAAGTCTGTTACCACACCCATAGCAATGGAAGTCACAAAAACTCTGGGTGGTATTCCTTCGCTCACCTCGGCAGTGGTGATTTCTGTGGGCATTTTCGGCGGTTTGACGGGATTCAGGTTGATGAAACTATCGCATATCGGCTCTCCGATAGCACAGGGTCTCTCCATAGGTGCTGCGGCGCATGCTGTGGGTACATCGCGGGCAATGGAAGTGAGCGACAAATATGGTGCGTTTGCGAGCGTCGGTCTCACTATCAATGGAATTTTCACGGCACTGCTCACGCCTTCAATACTCGCCCTGTTGGGCTATTGAAAAGCATTAGTGCCCGCCGGTTTTGTAATATTTGACATAATGCTTAACTTTGCCGTATGCAATCTCACGAAAACATAGAGGTGCGAGTGGCACGCGGCGAGGATGTCGATGCTATCGTGGCGGTGCTTGAGCAGGGACGGCTTGCCCAGCATGCCATGGGATTTGTGCAGTGGGAGCCCGGCAGGCAGTGGCGCGAGGCTGTGAGCCGCGATGTCGCTGCCGGAGTGGGGCGTGTGCTCGTCGGCTCAGAGGGCGTCGTGGGATATGCCGCGCTGATAGGTCCGGATGCCGAATACGACCGCTTGGGCATAGGCGCCGGATGCCGCTATGTGGTGTTTCATCGCGTAGCCATCGGCGATAGCCGGCGAGGCACCGGGCTGTCGTCTATGCTCTTTGATGCCCTGGAGGCGGAGGCTCGCACTCAAGGCTACGACACTGCAATGGTCGATACCGGCGTAGCCAACTGCGTGATGCAGCACATCATGCAGATGCGTGGCTACAAGTCGCTGGGGATCATTGATTTCTGCTGGGGCGAGCGTCTCACCTATGAGCACCGCTTGTAGCGCCATTTGCACAGGTGGTGCCATTTTTGTACCTTTGTACCACAATTTTTGAAAGATGAAATTAAAATCCGTACTCTTTGACCTCGATGGCGTCCTCATAGACACCGAGGGTATATATACCGAATTTTGGGCGGATATCGACCGCCTCTATCCCACAGGTGTGGAGAATTTTGCCTTGGTAATCAAGGGCTCCACCTTGCCGTCGATCCTCAACAAATATTTTGCCCCGGAGCACCATGCCGATATTGTGCGCCGTCTGCGCGACAATGAGGACAATATGGTGTATCGTCTCTTTGACGGCGTGGAGGATTTGATGGCGTCCTTGGCAGCCGAGGGTGTGACGATGGCGATAGTAACCTCGAGCAACCGCCCGAAGATGGACGTAGTGTATGCCCAAGTGCCCGCTTTCGGCAAGTATATCAGCGCATTAGTGACCGATGAGGACGTTGCGGCATCGAAGCCCGACCCTCAAGGCTATCTCATCGCCGCCGAGCGCCTCGGAGCCGCTCCCGGCGAGTGTGTAGTGGTTGAAGACTCGATTGCAGGATTGCATGCCGGGCGCGCTGCCGGCGCCGCTGTTGCCGGCATCGCTACTACCAATCCTCGCTCGGCTATCGAGCCCCTTGCCGATATAGTTGTAGATGCAACCGGCGAGTTGAATGTTAATATTTTGTGTAATATTCTTCGCTAAATTTGTTGTTTTAAAAAATCTTCGCTAATTTTGCAACTGAATTAACGGCTACTCCTTATAAAGATAGAAATCAAAGTTAATGAGGGAACGATTATTAGAAAAAATCCGACATAATCTGCTGATAAATAGATTTATGGCAGGTCCGAGTCCCCAGTGGCTCGTCCTAAGCGTCGATATTATTATCGTGGCGCTCAGTTGCTTGATTACATACTTGTGCAATCCCGATACAATATACGGCAACGGCTGGTGGGAGATGATCCCGGTGAGAATTGCCGTAGTTTTTTTGGCATATATCATGCTGATGCCATTTGTCCACACCTATCGCTATATCGTGCGACTGTCGGTTGTGGAGGATATGTATCGCGTTGTGGTACTGGTAGTTGCCGCTTCGGTAGGCTTGCTGTTAGCCTCGGGTGTCGTCTATCTGATTACGGGGCATCCGTATTTCACCATTTGGAATATCTTTGTCATCGGACTGCTCACCTTCTCGATGTTGATGGGGGTGCGTCTGGGTATCAAATATATTTATCGCCAACTCTCGGGCGTGGAGGTGCGTCGCAAACGCGTCATCGCCTTGGGGTCAAATGTGACCTCGTTTGCCTTTGCCACACGCCTCAATAGCGAGGCGGAGGGTGACTATAAAGTGGTGGCAATGATAACGTTATCACCCGAAGTGACGGTAAAAGCCATCAATGATATCCCCGTATACCCGTATAATCCCGACACGCTGGGCGACCTCTTCGCCCTGTACAAGTGTCGCCGACTCATTTTCCCGTCGACTCAACTCAAATTTATACGCGAGCAAGCCGACGCTTTCTTGCGTCACTACATCAAGTTGTTGATGTTCAATGAGGTAAAGGAGTTTGACAAGAACAAAGAAAATTCGCGTCCCATATCGGGTAGCGTGCACGATATACGCATCGAGGACCTCTTGTGCCGCGATGTTATCACTACTGATACTCACGATGTTGAGGAAGTGCTCCGCGGTCAGACGGTGATGATTACCGGTGCTGCCGGCTCCATTGGTAGCGAAATCGTCAACCAAGTCGCTGCCATGAAGGCGGGCGAAATAGTCCTTCTCGACCAAGCCGAGACGCCGATGCACGAGTTGCAGTTGCATATGGAGCAAGATTTCCCCGACATCAAGATACACCTGTTCATCGCCGATGTCGCCAATCGCGAGCGCATCGAGCAGGCATTCAAGCGCTATCGCCCGCGATACATCTTCCACGCTGCCGCCTACAAGCACGTGCCCATGATGGAGCGCAATCCCTCCGAGGCTATCCTCACCAATGTGCTGGGTACCAAGAACCTCGCCGACCTCGCCGTGAAGTACAAGGTCGAAAAGTTTGTGATGATATCCACCGACAAGGCTGTCAACCCCACCAATGTGATGGGCGCGTCAAAGCGTATCGCCGAGATATATGTGCAGTCGCTGTTCTATAACCTGTCGCAACGTCGCCCCGATGGCTTTGTCACTCGCTTTATTACCACTCGCTTTGGCAATGTGCTCGGGTCCAACGGTTCGGTAATTCCGCTCTTCCGTCGACAGATTGAGCAGGGCGGACCGCTCACGGTCACTCACCGCGATATCATCCGCTACTTTATGACCATCCCCGAGGCTTGCTCGCTGGTGCTCCAGGCGGGTACCATGGGCAACGGTGGCGAAATTTATGTCTTCGATATGGGGCAGCCTGTCAAGATTTATGACCTCGCGACTCGCATGATTTCGCTCTCGGGTCTGCGCCCGGGTGTCGATATCGAAATCGTTGAGACGGGTCTGCGTCCCGGCGAAAAACTCTATGAGGAGTTGCTCAACGACAAGGAAATGACTCAGGCAACACGCCACGATAAGATTATGATTGCCAAGGTGCGCGTATACGACTATGTCGAGGTGTCGCGCCACATCGAGGCTTTGCGAGGCTTCACCGAGGCTGGCGATTACCACGATATCGTTGCCGAGATGAAGCGCATTGTGCCCGAATTCAAGTCGCGCAACTCTGTCTGGGAAGACATTGATAAAGAGATTGATAAGAAAGACGTTATAACAGAAATTACAGCAAAATGAAACACATCACACGCATTCTTGCGGCAGCCTTGCTGTGTGGCTGCTCGCTCAGCGCGTCGGCAGTGAACCCTTTGGAAGCCATCACCGGCATCGTGGGCGCTGTCACTGCTACCGACAAGTTTGAAGTTTCCTCGCTCGAGGGTACATGGAAATACACATCACCGGCTATCACCTTCAAGAGCGACAATGCAGTAAATAATATTGGCGGTGCCGCCGCATCGGCTACTATCGAGGCAAAACTCGCCTCGTACTACAAGAAATTAGGTCTCAACACGGCAGTTTTCACCTTTGATGCCGAGGGCAATTTCACCCTCGCGCTCAAGAAAGTGACCCTCAAGGGCACAGTGACCAAGAATGACGATGCCGGCGCTCTCACCTTCAACTTCGCCTCGAATAGCGGTTACAACATCGGTGCCGTGTCGGCATTCGCCACCAAGGACGCTACCGGTGTGCTCCAACTCACCTTTGATGCCTCGCGCGTTATCGACATCGTCACCAAGGTAGCCGAGTATGCCAACAACTCGACCCTCAGCACAGTGTCGACCCTGCTCAACTCCTACGACAACATCTACGCAGGAGCCAAGTTCAAGAAGAAATAATTAACGATCACGTCAATAAAAAACCCCTCGCCTGCATAAGTTGCAAGCGAGGAGTTTTTTTGTGGTGTTTATATCTCAATCGTTGGGGAGGTTGCAGATGGCGCGGATGATGCGGGGGAGGTCGCAATTGTTGTTGAGGGCTGAGAAGCGCTCGGCTCCCACGCCTATTGCAAAGACGGGCGTGGGGTTGCCGCTGTGAGATGTGGTGGTAAAGCCCAGACCGGCGGCATCATTGACCAAGGCGTAGACCTCAACGGCGAAGGCGTTGAAGTTGGCATATAGAGTCTCTTGGTCGGCAGCGTCGTGGCGGTTGAATGAGCGGTCGAACATCTCGCGGAGATGAGCCTCGCGCTCAGGGCTGACCGCTACGGCATCAAACAGTCCGAGGCGGTCGGTGAGATAGGCGCGCATTTGCTCCCATGTGATGGGCGTACCGGCTTCGAGGAGCGCCTTGCAGTAGCGACTGAAGACCTCCTTGCTGATGCGCTGGTGGTCGATGACAGCCAGAGGGTTGTGCTGCTTGGTGCGTGAGTGGATATGCGACATGCCACCGGTGTCGTGGTCGGCGGTGACGAGGATAAGGGTCTCGTCGGGGTGTTCGCGGTAGAAGTCGAGTGCGATGCCGAGGGCTTGGTCGAAGTTGAGTATTTCTTTGACGGCTGTACCGCCATCGTTGGCATGGAGGGCATGGTCAATGTTGCCACCCTCGACCATCATGAAGAAGGCATTGGGAGTGGTGCTCTGCAAGTGTGCGAGGCAGGTGGCAGTCATCTGCGGCAGGTTGAGGACTCCGGGGATGGAGTCGATGGTGTAACCGATGTTCCATGCCGGCTGTCCGTGGGTGTTGAGTAGGGCTACACGTCGCGAGTTGATGTCGGCGATTTGGTCGGGTCCGTAGACAAATTGCACGCCCTCGGCAGCCATAGCCGCCATGATTTCGGCAGACTGTTCATCGCTCACTTGCAATCCGCCGAGCCCGGCGCCGCCGAGAAATTCGTAGCCCGAGCGAGCGGCTTGGAGGTCAATCTCGCGGAACATTTTGCGCCCGGGGACATGGGCATAGAAGGCACCGGGGGTGGCGTCATCGGCACCCACAGAGGTGATGATGCCTACGCCGTATCCGCGGTCGTGGAACTGCGTGGCGATAGAGGTGACAGCCACGGTGTCGGCATCCATGCCGAGCATGTTATTGCGGGTCTTGTGCCCGGTAGAGAGTGCTGTGCCGGCGGCTGCCGAGTCGGTGATAGGCGCCGAAGCCGAGTAGGTCATGCACCACGACACCACGGGCATTTGTAGCATATTGAGGGGTGTGTCGCTGTGACGCACGTCGCGATTGTAGGCTTGAGCCGCCATCACGGGGCTGATGCCCATACCGTCGCCTATGAAATAGAAAATGTAGCGTGGGGCTTGCTGAGCAGATGCCGCCACGGCTGTGATGAGGAGGAGAGAAAGGAGTAAATGCTTGAATTTCATAGTTATATATTGAATTGCTTGTTGTTGAATATGAGCATGGCATCGATGGTGTCTCGCGAGTTGGACAGGCGCGGTACCTTGCGCTGACCGCCGAGTTTGCCGGTAGAGGCAAGCCATTGGTCGAAGAGCCCCGGGCGCGCGGTAGTGATGGAGAGTCGGTCGAGGAATATGCTACCGGCTCGCTTGGCTTGGTAGTCGCTATTGACGGCTTGGAGATTGCTGTCGAGGAGGTCGGCAAAAGCCTCGATATCAGCGGGTGGCGTGTTCCACTCAATGAGCCACTGGTGGCGACCATGCGAGCGCTCGGTGGTGAATACCGGCGCGGCAGTATAGTTGGCAACGGCGGCTCCGGTGGCGGCACAAGCAGCCGAGAGGGCAGCCTCGGCATTATATACCATGAGTTCCTCGCCGAAGGCGTTGATGAAACTGCGGGTGCGCCCGGCGATGGCGATGCGCAAGGGGTCGACCGAGAGAATGCGCACCGTGTCGCCTATATTGTAGCGCCACAAGCCGTTACACGAGGATATGAGCAGGGCATATACGCGCCCTTGTTCCACTTCCCAGGCGGTGAGGGTGGGTGGTGTGGAGTCGTCGATATGGTCGAGGGGGATAAATTCGTAGTACACACCTCGATTGAGTAGGAGACGCATGCCGGCGGCACGCTCGCGAGTGTCTTGGACAGCAAAGAAGCCCTCGGAGGCATTGTAAGTCTCAAGGTAGCGCATACGCGATGTGTCGGTAATAGCCTCGTACTGAGCCTGATATGGTTCAAAGGAGATACCACCGTGGAAGAACACCTCGAGATTGCGCCACACGTCGTGTATTGATTGAGCGCCGGTGAGATTGAGGACCTCGCGTAGCACGGTGAGGAACCATGAGGGGACGCCCGAGATGTTGGTGATGTCGGCATGAGCGGCAGCGCGAGCCAGCGCAGGCAGTTTTTCGTGCCAATCAACCCTCAGGGCAGTGGCGCGGTCGGGCACTCGCAGTGTCGAGGCAGGCCAAGGCATGCCCTCGATAAGGTTGGCAGAGAGGTCGCCGACGCGCACTCCGCGAGGTAGGTCGAGCACCTCGTTTGCAAAACTGCCGCCGAGGATGAAGGATTTGCCGCTGAAGATGCGACTGTCGGGATATAGGTTGAGGTAATGTGACACCACGTCGCTACCACCGGCATAGTGGTTGTAGCGCAGCGAGTCGGCAGTGACGGGGATATATTTGCTCTTGCCGTCGCCGGTGCCGGAGGATTGGGCAAACCGGCGGCAGGTGCCTCGCCACAGGACATCAGCCTCGCCGCGCATCATGCGTTCGACGTATGGGCGGAAGGCGGGATATGTCTCGGGTGCTACCGCGGAGGCAAAGTCGTAGGGGCTCATGCGCGGGTCCAGCCCATGGGCTTGTCCCCATAGGGTGTCGGCGCCGTGGCTGAGGAGCCATCGGAGCACCCGGCGCTGAGTAGCCTCGGTATATTCACGAGTAGTTGCGCCCCCTGCCTGCCGCACGCGGCGGGTGAACAGAGGGCGCAATATGGGAGTCAGATTGAGCATTTCTTATCTTACGACCACCTTGATGGGGCGCTTGGCTTGGTCGGTGGTGACGAGGTATACACCGGCTGAGATATTGTAGTCGAGATTATTGTGAATAGAGTCGATGCAGGCAATGCAGCGTCCGGTGCTGTCGTAGATGCGCGCGCCGGTCTGCGGAGCGCTGCACACAAAGCGGATGCAGCCGTCAAAGCCTTGAACGATAAGCCCTTGGTCGGCTTCAACGCCGGTGATGCTGTTGTGGTCGACAAAGATTACATTGGATATGGGCGAGCGATAGCCCAAGCGTACCGATTGTACCGAGTAAGCCTCGGAGTCGCTTTGGTCAAAGTCCTCGATGACGAGCCATGGGTCCTCAGCGATAAGTTCTTCGCGAGTGACGTTGCCACCGACATACTTGTCGCGAGTAACTACCCAGTAGTCAACTTCTTCGCCCTCGGGGCTTATCCAGTTGGCGGTATATGAGTCAGCGGTGACGTCGGTTGCTGCAGTAGCCGTGCAGGCGGTGAGAGTGGGCACGGGCAAGCAGCCGGCAACGAGACCGATACCTCGCGAGCCGCCGAGCATGCCGCCCTCGCTGATGACCAGTCGAGCGGTGTGCTCACCGAGCGCGGTGGGCGTATAGGTGATGCGGATCCATGTGCCATCGGGTGCATTGACCAGAGAAGCGCTGAGCGAGTTGGTGGGCAACTTGAACATTGCCTTGTCGGTGCCGGTGAGCACCAAGTCGAGGGCGCCGGTGAGATTTTCGCCACGGAAGAACACCTCGGCTGTAGTTGAGGAGCCGAGGGCTACTTGACCAAAATCCACCTCGGTGCCCGCAGCGGGATTGATGAGCACCGGGTCGCCGGTGGGCTGGTCGGACGAAGAGCCATGGAATGGCTGACCGACCTTGTCGCCCCAAATGTATTCGGCGAGTTCGGGATGATCGATGAAGGGGTTGCGATTGTTCTGTATGCTGTAAACAACGTCGTTGCGGTCGAGTTCCTTTTGGCTCACCGGGTCATCTTGGTTCCATTGGAGCAACAAACGCTGCGACCAACCGTTAAGCGTAGGATAAGTGCCGTTGGTGACCATATAGGTGTAACTCCACGAGAAGTCTTGGTAGCAAGTGACCATATAGAAATATGTGCGAGCAAAGTCGCCCTTATACTCATCAGCGGGCTCGAAAACATACTGGCAACCGCCGCCTTGTCCCATAATGGGATAACCGACGGTGGTGACACCGTTGTCAAATTTGAGTTTCTCGGTGCGGTCAACGATGCCGAGGGGGTAGTTGCTTTTTGCCGAATTTGCCTTTGCATCCGAGGGATACAGGTGGTTGAGATCGACATAGGCGGGCACGCCGGTATTGCCACCCCACCAACTCTTGGGGAATGAGTGCTCGCGGTTCAAGCCCGAGAAAGAGGGGGAGTAGCGCACCGTGCTACTGTACATATCCCACCACTGCGATGTGCCGGGATGCACATCGGTGCGAGCAAAGTAGCGCGGCAGGTCGTTGTATGATGACACTTGGGTGAAATTGCGCACCAATTTGTGGATGGCAGTCTTCAATTCACTTGAAGAGAGACCCTCCAGAGAGCCGTAATAGCCCTGAGGGGCTTCGGCTGAAGCGATCAACGGCATAAGCAGCGCCGCTGCGATAGCCAAGATATTAAGTTTCTTCATATATCAGATGTAAGCTTGCAAATTTAAGCAAAAAACCTCAATCTCACAAATATTTAACGCAATCCACTGATTATTAAGGGCTAAAGGGAGCGGCGGAGGAGGTGGCGTTGTAAGCCACCATACTTGACGCGTGTGTCGACGATGGAGAAGCCTTTGGCGAGGAAATTGTTGAGGCTGTGGGGGTTGTCAGGGTCGACGGTGGCGAGGATATTGCCGGCGCCGAGGTCACGAGCCACTTGCTCGGCATAGTCGATGCAAGTGCGGTGAAAGCCGAATCCACGGGCATCGGGGTCGACAATCACCACGTCGAAGGTGATGGCGTCGGAGGACTGAATATTGAAGTCGGCAGCCAAGTTGCGGCTCCCGGGGCGGTTGCTCACCAATAGCGCCATAGCCACAAGGTGCTCATGGTCGTAGATGCCGATAAGGCGGTCGAGGTGAAGTGACTCAAAGAGCTCCTCGCGCGACAGAGGATAGTACATATCCGGAGAGGGGAGTGCAGCCACGACGCGTTCTTGCAACTTGACGATGTCAAGGACATCCTCAAAGCCCAATTGACACATTTTGAACTCTTTACCCTTGGCAGAGAACACTTTGACGGTGCGGTCGACCGGCAATTGGCACTCGTGTAGATAGAGTTTGCGACGCAGATAGTCCTGCGAGAGTATATACTCGGCACCGGGGATATTGCGTTTCCAGCCCTCGGGGTTTTCGTTCTCGGCGATGCGGTGTCCTACCCAAGCCTCATAGAGGCGGAAAATCTGGACATAGGATGACGAAGTAGGCAGTATCCAATGTTCCTGGATATATGGATTGTTCATAAAGAGGAAGAAGCGGTAGCCGAAGAGGTCATTGAGGTCCTCGATGCTGGCGATGTGGTGGCGATAGAGGAGATAAAGGTTCTCAAAGAACGTACAATACTGAGCAATCTCGACCGAGCGCACTTCGTGCCACGCCGAGTCGTCGGTGATACCCTTCATTTGGCACTCCTCGAGCACTTCATAGACCTTCATGAGCCGGTCGCTCTCGTGGAAGTAGTTGTTGAGGTCGATGAGCATATCGCTACAAGTGACATCTTGGCTATTCTTGAGTTCCATAGCGATGAATACGGTGCCGACCAATGTGGCGGCAAGAGAGAAGATGCCGACAGTCGCCTCCTCGCCGGTGCGGAATGCCATGACCAGAGCCAGGCAAAGAAGCAGGAGTAATAGGATGGTGAACGCCAGGAAGAGGCGCATACGCTTGTAGTACTGAGTGCGTGCCATGGTATTAAAATGGAAAGGCGTATCGGCGTGGTCGCCGATACGCCATATATATTAATGTGTAAATTATCGATTTTGAACGTCAACGATTTCGACGTCGAAGATGAGAGCCTGGTTGGGACCGATTTGCTGGGGAGCCTTGAGACCGTAAGCCAATTCAGCGGGGATGTAGAAAGTGGCTTTGGCACCCTTGCCGAGGAGACGGAGACCCTCGCCGAAGCCGGGGATAACGCCGGCGGGGCTCATCTTGGCGGGCTGGTCCTCGCGAGATTGGTCGAAGACTGTGCCGTCGATGAGTTTGCCCACATAGTTGAGGGTTACCAAGGTGTTGTTGCTGATGGTGGTGGTGTCGCCGGGAACAGAGATTGAGTAAGCGAGACCCGACTCGGTGAATTTGATGCCTTCTTGCGATTTGAGTTTATCAAAGAAAGCCTTGCAAGAGATGGCGTTCTGCTGAGCCTCGGGCGACTCGGCGATGCGAGCCTCCTCGCGAGCCTCCTCGGTTTCGCGCACTTGCTGCATCAGCCCGGTGTACAAGCCGTTGATGGCACGGATGTCTTCCATATTGGCGCTGTCGGCTTGGAAGGCGCGCATGAAGTTCTCGAGCACTGCCTCGCGGTCGACCTTCACTCCGGCTTCCTCGAGGGATGCAAGTTCTTGAGCCATACGCATACCTACTTGCAGACCCATCATCACACCATTGCCCTTGCCCTCGGAGAGAGCGATGCGGATGCCCTTGATGAGGTCTTGCTTCATTTGGTCATTCTTGTTCTCGTCGGAGAAATTCTGATAGTCGGCGAGGATGTAGCCACCGACCATTTGACCGTAAATCTGAGAGATAGAGTCGCTGACAGACTCGGAGATTTGGAAGCGCTCGTCGATGGAGGCTTCGGTATTTTCTGCGTTTTTGTTGCAAGCAGTAGTAGCCATCATAGCGAGGGCTGCGGCTGCCATAATAAATTTCTTCATTTTATTAGTGGTGTTAAGTTATTAATTCTTAATTGATTGAGATGAGCGACACATCGAAGATGAGAGTCTGGTTGGGACCGATGCCGGGGACGCCTTGCGCGCCGTATGCGAGATTGGCGGGGATGTATAGGCGCCACTTGTCGCCGACGCTCATGAGTTGGAGCGCCTCGACCCATCCGGGGATTACCTGAGTAACGCCAAAGGTGGCGGGAGTGCCGCGCTCCTCGGAGGAGTCAAAGACTGTGCCGTCGATGAGACGCCCGGTGTAGTGGACGGTGACGCGGTCGTTGACGCCGGGGTGAGCACCGTCGCCGGCGATGAGCACCTCGTACTGCAAGCCCGAGGCGGTGACAGTGACCTCGGAGCGTTGAGCGTTGGAGGCGAGGAAGTCCTTGCCTGCCTTGGCGTTAGCCTCGGCAGCCTCGCGCTCGTTGGCTTGCTGGCGCAGTTCCAGGTCCTTGAAATATGCGTTGATGACCTCCTTGGCTTCGTCGTAAGTCATGCGGGGCTTGGCGCCGGCATATACGGCAGCAACGCCGTCGGCAAAGGTGGCAAAATCGATGCTGTCAATGCCCGAGGCACGGAAATTGTTGCCCATGCTGAGTCCGAGGGCATAACTAAGGCGGTCAAATTTTTCTTCACTCATAGGTGTATTTTTGCTTTTAATTGTAGTTTGCGGATTTTTCGGCGACAAAGTTACTCACTTGCGGCGAAGTATCCAATTAATTAACAATAATTTAGTGTCATTAGTCGACCAAGCAGGCATCAAGAGCGGCTGTGATTGCCTCGCGGTCCATGTTCTTGCCGATGAATACCAACTTGATCATGCGGTCGCCATACTTGTCGTCCCAGTCGCGAGCGATGGAAGGGTCGGCGGCAATCATTTGGCGCAATTCATCCTCGGGGGCGGTGGCAAACCAGCGTCCTGCCTCGGTGACCTTGCGTTGCACACCGGCTTGCTCAAAGAGGTAGGACATATCGGTATTGGTGTCGAAATAGAGCAAGCCCTTGGTGCGAATAACCTCGGCGGGCCAGTGCTTGCCTACGAAGTAGTCAAACTTGTTGAGGTCAAATGGAGCGCGGCGGTAATATACAAAGGTGCCGATGCCGTATTCCTCGGCTTCACCCTCCTCGTGGTCGTGGTCGTGATGGTGGTGATGATGATGTTCATGTTCATGTTCATGCTCATCATCGTGGTCGTGATGGTGGTGAGCCTCGTGCTCTTCCTCCTCGCTGACGGGGCGCTCCATCTCGGCAATCCATGCAGCAGAGGTTGCAACGGAGTCGTAATTGAACAGGTGGGTATTCAGCAAGGTCTCGAGGGGCACATCGGCATAGTCGCAATCGATGATATTGGCAACAGGCTGCAGAGCCTTGATTACTTGGCGCAGGTGGGCTGCATCGGCGCGAGTCACTTCGCTTATCTTGTTGAGTAATACGATGTTGCAGAACTCAACTTGCTGAATAACGAGGTTCTCAATATCGTCCTCGTCGAGGTTGGGACGCGACAGAGCGTCGCCGTTGGCAAATTCGCTGCTCATGCGCAGGGCGTCGACCACTGTGACGATGCAGTCGAGCACCGGCAGGGGTCCGTGCTCGCCACCCTCGGCGACTTGCGGAATCATGGCGATGGTGCGAGCGATAGGCTCGGGCTCGCAGATGCCACTGGCTTCGACCACGATGTAGTCAAACTTGCCGGCACGAGTGATTTCCATAAGTTGCTTGACGAGGTCCATCTTGAGGGTGCAGCAGATGCAACCATTCTGGAGAGCGACGAGGTCGTCGCTACCGGCGCCACCGACGACGCCACCCTTCTGGATGAGCGCTGCATCGATATTTACTTCGCCTATGTCGTTGACTATTACTGCAAAGCGTATGCCGCGGCGGTTGTTGAGGATGCGGTTGAGCAGTGTTGTTTTGCCGCTACCGAGGTATCCGGTGAGCAGCAGAACGGG
Organism: uncultured Bacteroidales bacterium; assembly: GCA_945829225.1. Taxonomy (GTDB): domain Bacteria; phylum Bacteroidota; class Bacteroidia; order Bacteroidales; family Muribaculaceae; genus CAG-873. Next base: position 37,128 of record CALZTY010000003.1, read on the forward strand.
GATTGTTGAGTGTTTCATTTTGTTAATGTATGATTAGATGCCGGTGTAAGAGTGCGGCGATAGCGCGCGCAACTCGGCTTTCACAGCCTCGGAGACCTCAAGAGTATCGATAAACTCGGCGATAGCCTCGGCGGTGATAGTGGTGTTGGTGCGTGTGAGATTTTTGAGAGTTTCGTATGGGTTGGGATAGCCTTCGCGGCGGAGGATGGTCTGAATACCCTCGGCGACTACAGCCCAGGCGGCGTTGAGGTCGGCGGCAATGGCATCGGAGTTTAGTAATAGTTTGCCCAGACCCTTGGCGGTAGAGGCGATGGCGATGAGCGAGTGAGCCATGGGCACACCGATGTTGCGGAGGACAGTGGAGTCGGTGAGGTCGCGCTGGAGGCGCGAGAGGGGCAACTTGGTGCTCAGGTGAGCGAGCAAGGCATTAGCCACGCCCATATTGCCCTCGGAGTTCTCAAAGTCGATGGGATTGACCTTGTGGGGCATAGCCGAGGAACCTACTTCGCCGGCTTTGATGCGCTGCTTGAAGTAGTTCATCGAGATGTACATCCACATATCTCGGTCGAGGTCGATGATAATAGTGTTGATGCGGCGCATGGCATCGAGCACGGCGGCGAGATTGTCGTAATTGGAAATCTGTGTGGTGAAGCATTCGCGTCCGATACCGAGGTCCTCGCGAAGGAAGCGCTCGGCAAATGCAGCCCAGTCAATGCTCGGGAACGCCACATGGTGGGCATTGAAATTGCCGGTAGCACCGCCGAATTTGCCGGTGACAGGTGCTTGTCGCAGCATCTCCAGTTGTTGGCGCAGGCGGTAGACATACACCTCGATTTCCTTGCCGAGGCGCGTGGGCGATGCGGGCTGTCCGTGGGTGTGGGCGAGCATGGGGATATCGTACCATTGCTGTGCCAAGCCCTCGAGGGTGTCAATAAGGTTGGTGATAGCAGGCACAAAAACCTCGTTGAGGGCATCCTTGAGCGACATGGGCACCGAGGTGTTGTTGATATCTTGGCTGGTGAGACCAAAGTGAATATATTCCTTGTAAGCACTCAGCCCAAGAGCGTCGAAGCGGCGCTTGATGAAGTATTCGACGGCTTTGACGTCGTGATTGGTTGTTTGCTCTATTTCCTTGATTTCAAGAGCATCAGCGGTTGAAAAATCACTGTAAATACGAGGCAGAGCGGCAAGCGCATCAGCGGGAATGTCCTTCAGTGCCGGCAGAGGGATGCGCGTCAGGGCGATGAAATACTTGATTTCGACTTCTACACGATAGCGGATAAGACCGAATTCCGAGAAAAAGGGCGCGAGAGCCTCGCATTTCGAGCGATATCTGCCGTCGACAGGCGATATGGCTGTAAGAGCAGTAAGTTCCATACTTTGGGGATAGTTCTTTGTTGAAAACGAGTACAAAGGTACAAAAAATCGCCGAATTATGCTTGAGTGTTTGCTTATTTCGGCAAAATTTTGCTACTTTGCACTCGACAGTTAGGAAAAGTGTATAAAACCTACACAAAACCGAAGAGTTTAATGTAATTATGGGGGTGTACGGCAGTTTATATCATGGCAAGGACGTGGAAATAATTGTGGGAGTAAGGTGATGGGTAAATAAGTAAGAGTCAATAAATGTTAAATTGTTTGGATTGAATAACAAAATAGACTATATTTGCCGTGAAAAACCTAACCTAAAAACTGAATATATGGCAAAAGTACAAGGAGCGGTCACAATTGACACTAATCGCTGCAAAGGGTGCAACCTGTGTGCGGTGGCATGCCCGGCAGATGTGTTGTCGCTCCAGCCCAAAGAAGTCAATGACAGAGGCTACCATTACGCTTATGTCGTGAACCCCGACGCGTGCATTGGATGCTCGTCGTGTGCAATGGTGTGCCCCGATGCTTGCATTGAGGTATATCGAGTAGTCAACAAATCTTAATCGCGCTCGAACATGGAAGAAGTAAAATTGATGAAAGGCAACGAGGCAATAGCGCACGCTGCCATCCGCTATGGCGTTGACGGCTATTTCGGATACCCCATCACCCCGCAATCCGAGGTCCTCGAGACCCTCGAAGAATTAATGCCCTGGGAGACTACCGGCATGGTAGTGTTACAAGCCGAGAGCGAATTGGCAGCCATCAATATGGTGTATGGCGGCGCTGCCTCGGGCAAGGCTGTGATGACCTCATCATCGTCGCCCGGTGTCAGCCTCAAGCAAGAGGGCATCAGTTATATCGCCGCCAGCGAGTTGCCGGCGCTGATTGTCAACGTGATGCGTGGCGGTCCCGGCTTGGGTACCATTCAACCGTCACAAGCCGACTATTTCCAAGCATGCAAGGGCGGTGGTCATGGCGACTACCATCTCATCGTGCTTGCCCCGGCTACCGTCCAGGAGATGGCAGACTTTGTGGGCTTGGGCTTTGACCTCGCTTTCAAATATCGCAATCCGGCAATGATACTCGCCGATGGTATCGTGGGTCAGATGATGGAGAAGGTGGTGTTGCCACCCTTCCGTCCACGTCGCACAGCCGAGGAGATCGCCAAGCAGTGCCCGTGGGCTGTCACCGGCAAGGGTGGTCGCGGACATCGCAATATAGTCACCTCGCTCGAGATGGAGTCACCTGCTATGGAGCAGAACAACTTGCGTTTCCAACGCACATATGCCGAGATTGAGGCAAACGAGGTGCGTTACCAAGAATATTACACCGAGGATGCCGAGTACCTCATCGTAGCATTCGGCTCGGTGGCTCGTATTTGCCTCAAGGCAATAGAAGACGCTCGTGCCGTCGGCATGAAAGTTGGTCTGTTGCGCCCCATCACCTTGTGGCCGTTCCCATCCAAGGCACTCGACGAATTATCCAAGCGCATCAAGGGCGCATTGGTCGTCGAACTCAATGCCGGTCAGATGATCGAAGACGTAAAATTGAGTGTAAATTGCCGCGTGCCCGTATACCACTTCGGTCGCATGGGCGGTATGATTCCCAACCCCACCGAGGTGCTTGATGCCTTGCGTGCAGATTTTAACATCTAATTCTTACTGCCATGAAACCCGAAGAAATTATTAAACCCGAGAATAAGATTTACTCACGCCCTCGCCTTCTTGACGACCGCAATACCCACTATTGCCCCGGTTGCTCCCATGGCGTGGTGCATCGCATCATCGCTGAGTTGATTGACGAGATGGGCTTGGAAGATAAGGCTATTGGTGTTGCTCCTGTGGGCTGCGCCGTCTTTGCCTATAATTATATAGATGTGGACTGGGTGGAAGCCGCTCATGGTCGTGCTCCTGCCGTGGCAACAGCGCTGTCGCGCCTCAACCCCGGTCACTTGGTATTCTCATATCAAGGCGATGGTGACCTCTCGGCAATCGGTACCGCAGAGACTATCCACGCCGCCAATCGTGGCGAGAACATTGCCATCATCTTCATTAACAACGGTATCTATGGCATGACCGGTGGTCAGATGGCTCCGACTACCCTCTTGGGTATGAAGACCGCCACTACACCCTATGGCCGTCGTGCCGACCTCAATGGCTACCCATTGCGCATCAGTGAGTTGCTCGAGCGTCTCGATGGTACTTGCTACATCACTCGCCAAGCCGTGCACACCGCTGCTGCCGTCCGCAAGACCAAGGCTGCTATTCGCAAGGCATTTGAAAACTCAGTAGCCGGACGTGGCACATCGGTAGTCGAAATCGTATCCACCTGTAATTCAGGCTGGAAGATGACTCCCGCTCAATCCAACGAATGGATGGCTGAGCATATGTTTGAACGTTATCCCTTAGGCGACCTTAAAAACATCTGAACACTATGAAACAAGAAATAATTATTGCCGGTTTCGGCGGACAGGGTGTACTCTCAATGGGTAAAATTCTGGCTTACGCCGGACTGATGAACAACCTGGAAGTGACTTGGATGCCCGCCTATGGTCCCGAGCAGCGCGGCGGTACAGCCAATGTGACTGTCATTCTCAGCGACAGCGCCATCTCATCGCCTGTGCTTGACTCATACGACACGGCTGTCGTGCTCAACCAGCAGAGCCTCGACAAGTTTGAGAGCAAGGTGAAGCCCGGCGGCGTATTGATGTATGACCCCTCGGGTATTCATCACCTGCCCACTCGCACCGATATCACAGTGGTGCCTGTCGATGCCCTCACCGCAAGTATCGAGTTGAAGAACTCCAAGACATACAATATGGTGTTGCTGGGTGCGCTCCTCGAGTTGCGCCCTGTGGTTGACACCGAGGCTGTGGTCAAAGCCTTGCGCAAGACCCTCCCCGAGCGTCACCACCACCTCATTCCCGTCAACGAGCAAGCCATCGAGAAGGGCCGCTCCCTCGTCAAGTAAAAATATATAATCGCTACATAGAAGAGGCTACCTGTTTAGGTGGCCTCTATTCTTGTAATGATTGTATAATGAAGTTATTTATTTCATACCAAATATGTTTAGGAGCTTGTCAGCCTCTGCTTTCAGTTTTTTCGGATTCAACACTTTTAGCTTTTGCAAATTTTGTATCTTCCATTTTACTGAAGGATAATCTTTAAAGGATGAATACGGAAAGTCAGCCCAATTAACAGATAAATCTTCAAAGCCTACGAGAAAGCGCTTGTCTTCTTCCGTCATTACTGAATTGACATCATTGATTAGTTTGTCTCTTGTTTCTTCAAAATCGTTATATGTGAATGGTATCTCACTCATTCCTGAAAATTGACAATCCATTGCTTCGCGCTGGTTGATAAGATTTGGTGCAAACGACTCATAAATAGGGCGGTCACTGCCAAGAAGACAGAATATTAGACCAGCCTTTACGTCAGTCAATGGAATATCCATTTGTTTTATATCAAAAAGATCGCGGGGATGCTGGCGTGACAATGCCGCTGCAATCTTTCCTCCATATAGTTGAGGTATGGACACTATTCTTGCATCTACTTCCATACCGAACAATTCTTGTGCTTTTTGACACAAAGGACACAGTATAGCATCACCGCAGACAAGACCGCGTTTTGTCTGATTAACCTCAATTTTCACCTGACAGCCACGACTTTCACAAGTGATTTTGCTTATGTCAAAACGTGATATAACTCTCACATCGTGGAATGTACGGTTGATCCTATTGCTGATTCTCTCAAGTGCTTCATTAATATGCAAAAGACTTGTCTTCCTATCTTCTATGGGAATATAAGTTACATCTATATCAACCGAAAGTCGGTATAGATTTTTTACAAACAAATTGATGGCTGTGCCACCATGAATGGCAAAACACTCTTCATCCGTTACAAACGGTAGGATTCTCAAAAGGAGCGCAACTTTCTGTTTATAAATACTATTCATATTGAGCAAGCTCTTTGGGTATTACAATATCGTAAGTGCTCACTTTCACTCCACCCTTCGCAATACTCCGAGGTCCGGCTCCGAGGGATATGTGCTTAAGATCGAGTTTAGCGAACCAACGATGATGAGCCTTTTCTGCCATATACAGAAATAGCCGCTTGACTTTTACAGAAGTGCAGTTTTCGAGTAGTTGTTGTATAAGTGCGGGCCTAAGGGATGTAAGCATTTCCATAAGATAATACACATCCATTAAATCGTATCGGGAAGGCGAAAGCAAGATGCACTCCATTATAGCCCTCTCCGGTGAAGAGAATGATAATGACTGACTTCGATAATCCATTTGCTCAATACCTACGGTTCCTAATACTTTGGATGATACTTCAACAAGGTTCATATCAAGTTCTATAGTATATAACCATTTGGGGAGCCGAGGTCTTACCGGAGAGAATACAATGGCAGTTGGCTTTCCCATCGTTATGTAATGTGAAAATCCTTTTAGTTCCAATGCAGATGCAGCACCTATATGATATTTAAGTCCAACCTGTTTTTCATACGAAGCCAATATACCATAAAGCGATGGAGTATCTCCGGCAAATTTATATACACCGGTGGATATACGTTGTAACCACTCCGATACCATATAGTCATGTACTTCACTTCTGCTGAAACCGGTTTTTTCGAGCCATGAGGTGAGTAAAATCCCATCGGAAGGGGTCTGCTGTCGTAATAAGTTTATTTTAGTGCTCATTTAGTTAAATTTTTCACTGCAAAATTAGTACTAAAATAAATAGAAACCAAGTTTTCGTGAGGAAAACAATTATTTGTGTTTTATAGGGGTAGGGTGGCAGTGGGGAGGAGGGGTGCTGTGAAGGTGATGGTGGCTTGGGAGCCGTTGAGGCGGATGTAGGCGAGGATGCGGCCGTTGCAAGCGCGACGGGCAGTGGCTCGCGGGTCGCTCATGTCGGTGTTGCCGGTGCCTTCAAGCCCCAGGAGGGTGCCACCGGTGATGGTGCAAGAGATGAGCGTGTCGGCTTGTGGGATGCGATGCCCGGTGGTATCAACGACCTCGACCTCGACCATCGCCACGGAGTCGCCCTCGGCGGCATCAACGCGCCGGAGACGCAACTCTGCCGGCTGACCAACAGTGTATAATGTGTCGACGGCAACTACATTGCCGGTAGCGTCGAGTGCCTCGACTGATAGGGCGCCGGGTCGGAATGTGGTGGTGGCAACGACCATGCCGGTGCGCTCATCGCGAGCGATGGGGGTGCCGAGAGCCTCGCCGTTGATGCTCAAGCGAGCCGAGGGACAGTTGGTGTAGCACATTACCGTGACGGTGTCGCCCTCGGTATAATTCCAGATGTCGGGAGCATCGATTGATGCCTCGGCTACTCCCGGCAAGGTGCCCAAGAAGGCAACAGGTGTGTCTAGCCACAGCGAGGCGCGGAATTTGCCTCGGGGCTTGAGATACGAGCCGAAGTCGAGCAAGCCGGTGCCCAAGCCGCGCGAGGGCCACACGCCGCTCTCGCCCAGGTAGTCGGTGCCGGTCCACAGGAATTGCCCGAAGATGTGTTCATTATCGCGCACGGCGAGCCAGGCGTCGTATGAGTGCCCGTTTTCGCTGCCATAGATGATGCGGTCGGGATATGTCTGATGGTCAATCTCATAGCGGTCTTCGGTGTAGTTGTATCCGACGATATCGACAGCCTCGGGGTAGGCGGTCTCGTTGGACATCACCACGCCGGCGAGTGCGCCGGTGACGGGGCGAGTAGCATCCAAGGCGCGCACGATGGGCGCGAGCCGTTGGGCGATTTCGCCGATGCGCATTGCCGAGGGAGCCTCGGGCTTATAGCCGCCAAATGTGGGCTGGTTGAGGGCTCCGTTGCGGTCGAGTACGGGGTGCGAGTAGGGGTCATTAGGGTAGTCGACCTCGTTGCCGATGCTCCAAAATGCGACGCAGGGGTGGTTGCGGTCGCGTAGCACCATATCGGCGACATCGCGCTCTATCCATTCCTCGAAGAAGTCAAATGAGCCTTCAAACTTGGGGGTGCCGACATTCCAGCCGGTGACCCATTTGCGCTTGGGATATTCCCACTCGTCGGAGGCTTCGTCCATGACCAGCAAGCCGAGTTGGTCGCATAGGTCGTATACCACCGGTGCCTGTGGGTTGTGGCTGAGACGTATGGCGTTGACACCTATAGCCTTGAGTGCAAGCAATTTGCGTCGCCACACTTCGGGCGGCACAACGGCACCGAGCACGCCGGCATCGTGGTGGAGGCACACGCCTTTTACCTTGATATTGCGCCCGTTGAGGTACATGCCATGGTCGGGGTCGAAGGATAGGGTGCGGAGTCCTACGCGGCAGCCGGTGCTGTCGACACGGTGGCGTCCTTGCCACAACTCGACGTGCAAGTCGTAGAGATTGGGATTGTCAATATCCCATAAGCGCGGATTGTTGATTTTCAGTGATATATGCCCGATGGATCCGGCGGCGACCTTTAAGCGCTTACTTGCGACGCGTGCTCCGGAGGCATCGGTGAGGGTTGCTGTCGCCGTCAGAGAGGCGTTGGTCGATGAGCAGGTGCCGAAGTCGACCTCCACCACTGCCTCGTCGGGGGTGATTGACGAGGCTTGCCAGTAGAGGCTCCAGGGCACGAAATGGGTATCATCGGCGTGAATGAGCCAGGTGTCGCGATAGATGCCCGAGCCGCTGTACCAGCGAGAGTCGGCTTCGCGTGTGTGGTCCACCTTGACGGCTATAACGTTTTCGCCCTCAGTGAGATAGCGAGTGATGTCGAAGAAGAAAGTGACGTAGCCGTTGGGGCGTCCGCCCACGCATGTGCCGTTGACAAAGACCTCGCTGCGGTTGTAAACGCCCTCAAAGCATAGGTATGTCACCGCCGCGGGGTCGGTGATGGTGAAGTGCTTGCGATACCAGCCCTTGCCGCCGGGAAAGAAGCCGGTGCACGAGTTGAGATAGGGCGAGGGAAGCGCCTCGATGCTCCAGTCGTGAGGTAAGTCGAGTCGTCGCCAGCCGCTGTCGTCGTAGTCTGCAGCGGCAGGAGCGATGCTGTCGCTCTCCAAGGCGAAGAGCCAGCCCGAGTTGAACGACTCGGCAATGCCGGTATTGAGTTGAGCGGAAATGCTTGCTATGCCCAAGAGCAGGCATAGTGCGGCGAGTATGTTATTCTTCATCGTCGATAGGTTTTAAGGTTAGTGTTACAAAGGTACAAAAAAACTCGAAAAGTGCCGAAAATATCCATTCTTTCACTTGTAGTGGATAAAATAGGGAAAAGAGAAGGGGGTGCTGCCTCGACGGCAGTGCCCCCTTCAAGAGATAAGAAGCATTGGGATATATCTTATATTGATTGCTTCTATCTGGTTATGTCATGAGAGAAAACATTTTTCAGCCTGAATTTGACGACAAATGAAGGCTCACCGATGGGAGAGATTTTTGTAGCGCGGCTACGCGCACCCTCGTCGGGGAGCGGTGGGAATGTGACCGGGTCGATGGCGGTGAGAGCGGCACGTAGCAGAGGCTCGGTCAACTCGCCGATATGCGAGCGCGAGGTGTCGTAAGTGCCTTCGATGACGATGTCGGGCACCAGCCCGGAGTCGGGGGTAGTCTCGCCCAAGGCGTTGTAGTATTGCATAGTGATGGGCTGCAATGCCAAGGGGAAGCGCTTGTCTCTCAAGTTGTAAGAGCCGACGCCCTTACCCACAGTGGTTTCGCCGATCTGCACGACCTCCATATAAGGGCGCATGCACACGATGGCAGCCTCGCTTGCCGAGGCAGTGTGGGTGGAAGTGAGAACAAACATGCGCGGCAATTGCAGCGGTTTGGCATCAACGTACTCCAATGGAGTACCGGTGGGATATTCGTAATATGAGTTGCAGAAATCCTCGCCGTAGGCGGCGGTGCGCTCGGCATTAATGATGTCGTTGTACTCGCAGTGTTGGTAGATGCCGCCGTAGGCATTGGCTGGGAGTATCCAGTTGCCGAGTTCCCGGCAGGTGCTGACATATCCGCCGGGGTTGTAGCGCAGGTCGAGGACCAACTCGTCGATGTGGTTGACCGAGAAGTAGCAAAGCACCGAGACGATATCCAATGAGGATTCAAACTGCAAATAGCACACATAGCCGATGCGCTTGGTGCCGGTGTCGATGATGCTATAATACTGGATAGTCGACGGGGTCTCATCGCCAATCTCGGGTATACCCTGCAGTGGGGTGTCCACATAGGCGAATATGCCGCCGGCATCGGGGGCGACACGTCGCCCGGTGAAGTGATTGCCACGCACCTCGAGGAAGTCGCCGCGGCAGATTCCCGCGTCGGCAACACGCTGCGAGGTAATGTACAATACTTGGGCGGCTACGTTGCCGATAAGGTCTTCAAATAGTTGAAATTCAAAGCCATAGTCTTGCCCTAATAGTTCCGATGAGCCGGTGAACGAGTCGTTGCCGGTGAGAAATGAGAATCGGTCGCGCTTCGAGAGCAATGACTTGAAAAACTCATTTGGCGCGAGCGAGTAGTCGCAAGCCAAGGAGTCGGGCATATCGGTGCGCCACAGATAGTGGTGGTTCATTTGACCGTAAGCCCAGCGGTTGAATTGTGTATCCCTATCTTCGGTCGCAGAGGGCACTGACGGCTCTGCTGAGTCGTCAGTGCAGCCCATAACTGCGACACAAAGAATCGGAATGAAATATTTGAGAGAGGGTCTCAATTTGTGATTGATTTAGTTATTTAGCGATAGGGAGTTCAGCGATGCGGATAGAGCACTCTTCTGCGTTGACAGCCTCGGCATCGAAAGAGGGCATAGAAGCCTTGCCGGAGATTTTGCCACCACCATAGGTGATCTTGTTGTCGTTTTCTTCGTCGCACAAGTCGATATAGTGGAGGAAGCAGTCACCCTTATTTACAGTGTACGAGTATGAATCTGTGGCGAGGAGTTGCTCGTTGGATGATGAATATGCCTCAAAGCGCACCTTGTAATTGGACATTGGGACAATAAACTGGTAGTAGTACACATTATCTGCTGATCTGTCATTGGGATCAAAGTAACTATTCCACCAAGCGAAAGCGTTATTGTTGCTTTGGATAGACACTTGAGGATCACCGTAAGAGTCGAATGATAAGGAGTCGGCGGTACGGTTAGCAGCGAGACCGAGAGTGGAGATTACATCATAAGTGTGGATGTTAAGGTAGATGGTTGAGAACATAGCGCCGAAGGGTTCGGGCTCAATCTTCAGGTCATTGTTGCCGGTTTCATTGATGGTGACTGTTCTTACATCCAAGCCCAAGATACCGGCTTGTAGGCCTAAATATTTAGAGCGAGTAATAGTTGCAGTGCTGAGACGGTCAAATCCACTGAGTTCCCAGAAATGAATGTTTGAAGTTTTTGAGCAGACAACAGTAATAACCACCGATGTGTAAGAACCTGCCTCAAGGTAGGTGGACTCTTTCACAATTGTCGTATAATTCTTGACATCATTTTGTTGCTCAAACACCTTATTGCCGTTTTCGTCATAGAGATAGTGATGTACTTCAAGGACTTCGGTTGAAGACAAAGTTTCTAAGTCACCGGAAACGACTTCGGCGGGAAGCAGCGGGGTGATAACGGTGTTGGGGTTGATGGAGAAGTTGACTGCCTGTTCGGTGGGTTCGTCATCGCCACCGCAGGCGGTGAAAGAGATAGCACCGGCTAAGCCGAGCAAAAGGAATAGATACTTTTTCATAGAATTAATTATTTAACGGCTGTGAAGTAGTAGCCGAGGTTAATAGATACAGTGCTTACAGTTGTAGCGATATTCTTGTGCAAATCGCTGGTGCCGAGGTTGTAGTGCACGCCGAAGTGGAAACCGCTCGGGCGAACAACGCTCAAGCCGAAGGAGAACTTGACGTCGGTAGCGGAGATATCCTTGATGCGCTTGCCGTTGGGAAGGTCAAGTTGCTTGGGCGATGAGGAGAATGCGCCGGTGAATGTGGGACCGAGCTCAACAGCGAGGGTGGGGACTACATACCACTGGAGCCATACGGGCACCTCATAGCAGTTGAGGGTGATGTTGTCGACATCATTGTTAACGCCGTATTGAGCGTAGTGGATGGCTGCTTTGATACCGAAGCGCTCGGTGCCGAAGGGGCGACCGGCGGGGCGACCGAAGCGCACGTTGGCAGCGAGACCGGCGTGGAAGCCGATGGTGCCGCTTGTGCCAATCTTCAAGCCGTCGGGCTCGCTTACTACAGAATAGTTACCACCTACTTCGGGACCGATGAGGAGTGCCCAAGGCCGCAGTACCTCGGCATCTTCATCGCTGTTGTTGCTTGAGCCAAAGCCCTGAGCATTGCTCAGCATTGCTGTACTTGCAATCAATGCGATTGAGAGGAAAAGTTTCTTAAACATAACAATTTATTTAGGGGTGATTAAAAATATTTCTGGAATTGTAGTTCAGCCGAGGCGCGCTCGCCGGTGTTGAGCGAGATGGTCACTGTGGAGGTGAAGCTGTCGGCAACATGCTGACGCAGAGTGATGTCGCGGCTGGAGAATGCGGGGATGGTAATCGAGACGCGAGTGAAGTTGTCAGTAGTGGCTACGCGGAGGGTGGCTACTACGGTGACCGGCTTGGCAGAGTCGTTGTGGATGGTGGCGGCGACAGTCTGATAGTCATCGGCATCGGCGCGGACCGATGTGAGGCGCGGGCGGTCAACACGCAGCACGATGGGATATTCGACGGTAAATGTTTGATTGGTAGTCTTGACCAACACACCGTTGTTATATATGCTCATTGTCATAGAGCACGACGAGGCTTGGTCGGCAAACTCGGCTTTGAATGAGCCGGCAATTGCCGACAGCGAGTTGAGCAAGTGAGCGGTAATCTCGCGGCGATTGCCGTCGCCGGCATCTACAAAGACGCGAATGAGGCGATTGTCGACACCCGAGGACAGGCTGATATTGTATTTCACCGGCGAAGCGTTGCCCGAGCGGTCAACCACGATGGAGCCGTTGTCGTCGGTGTCGAGGCTGATGTTGATGTCGCCGTTGACGATGCCGATGATGCCATATAGACCATTGTATGAGACAATAGCAGTGTTGTCGCTGAAGAATGTGGGAGCGGCGTCGAAGGCATATCCGGTGATTGCGGAGCCGTTGTACAAGATGTTGTACAGCCCGGCGGAGGCTTCGGAACGGAAGACCGTCGAGGTCGACCACGAATGGCTATCCTCGTTGGGAATGGCATTATACTTGTTGCGGATATTCTTTGCCTCGCTCTCGTTGAGTTTGCAAATGACATTGCCACCGGTGTTGATGAGGGCGAAGTCCTTGTTGTAGGCGATTACGGCTTGACCGTTGTTGAAGCAACTTGCCGAGGTCATGTCGCCGAAGTGGAAGTTTACGGCGAGGGTGCCGCGCCCGGCATTATTGTCGTAGTTGCGGTTGACATACTTGCGCAAGCGCCCGTCCTTGACCGATGCCCAGCCCTCCTTGAAGGGTAAGCCGTCGTCAAATTGGCAGCGGATGACCTCATTGCCCTTGACGTCGATATATCCCACCTTGCTATTGGCGTTGGCGACGCACAGCAGCCCGTCGGAAACAAAGGGGTGGGCGGTATCGACATAGTATTTGCGCGAAATGGTATAAATGGTGCCGTCGTCGCTGATAATCTTGTTAATAACTGCAGACTCGTTTGTGCCGGTGCACACCAGCGAGTAGCCATTGATAAATGGGGTGATGAAGTCATAGGTGGGACTGAGCAACACCTCGCCGGAGGTACTCACGAGCCCGTATTTGCCGTTTTTCTCAACAATGAAACTATTATCACCGTGGCGTTGTATATTACTATATGTGGGGAGGATTTCCCACGCGATGGTCTTGCTATGGCACACAAAGCCCATAGCAAACGACATAAAGATAAGGAACAGATACTTAGACGCTTTCATATGTAGAGAGGGGGAGAGAGTTCGGGTTTTATGGTTAGTTAATATTTGACATACGGCTTGAGGCGGCATTGGCATATACCGAGTTGCCGGCTTGTTGAGCCGCTCGATATGCACGGTTTAGGTAATCTTTGGCGCGATTGAGATCGCGAGTGACACCGCGGCGATTGGATTTATAGTCGCAACCTAATTCGAAGAGAGCGCGATAGTTATTCGGTTGTATTTGGACTACACGCATCAACAATTGGTGGGCGCGCGAGTTGTTGACGGGTATGGTGATATTGCGGCGAATAGTCGAGATGGTGTCGCATAGGGGCGCCAGGGCGACATTGTCGTTGCTACTGAAAGATAGGCGCGAGAGCATGAACATAGCATCGGGGTTGCCATTGTTGGCGAGAGTTGTTAACTCATCGAGACCGCTTTGTGCCGTGGATTTACTCATAAGTTTGTTCATGGCATTGCGGTAGTTGTATGTGTTGATGAGCTCGGGGTCGGCATCGTCATATTCATCTGACGTTATTTCGATTTCATCTTCCACGTCAACATCAATGATTGTGTGAGAGCCACGGTTGTCGGTGAGTTTGAGGATTGCAAATGTGGCGATACCCACAACGATGCAACCAACCAAAGCCATGATGACGGTTTTTGTCGAGTTGCCGCTACTCTTGACGTGGCGCTTGCCGTTGCTTGCCGCCATAGTGAGTTGAGCGAGGGCATCGAGCATCTCTTGGGCGCTCTGATAGCGCTTCTTGAACTCCTTGAATGTAGCCTTGGCGATAATCTTGCGGATACCGCGATTGGATATTTCGGAGATTGGCATAGGCTCATCGACTTGCTTCTGCAGGATTTCGTAGAGCTCGCCTTCGAAGGGGAGATGCCCGGTGCAGAGTTGGAAGAGGAGGATACCGACGGCATAGATATCGGTGGGCGGTCGTTGGTCATCGAGCAATCCGCGCACCAACTCCGGGGCGGCATATCGAGGCTTGCCGACGAAGCCACCGGGCATGGTGAGTTGGTTGCCATCGTCGTTGTTGCCGGCAAATTTGCGAGCAATGCCCAGGTCAATAAGTTTAATGATGCCGTTTTCGCTGATGATGATGTTGGAGGGGTCGATGTCGCGATGGATATATCCACATTGATGCAGGACCTTGAGCGCCTCGAGGACACCACCAACGATAGTCATGGCGAAGTCTTCGCGGTTGGACTGATATAGGTCGTAAAGTTCCTGAGCGAGGGGAACAATATTGCCCGAGTCATCGACGAGGTCGCCGCGGAGGAGGCTCTTGAGCGAGACGCCCGAGACGTATTCGCTGATGACGTAGTATCTGGCGATTGAGTGTCCCGAGGGGGTGCGAGTGGGTTGCTCGATGAAGTCGAGCATCTCGATGACGTTCTCGTTATGGATCACCATTGCCGCTTCACGGCGCGAGCGGGCGATGATAGAGGTAGGGACATCGTCATGGAGGATTTTGATGGCTACCTTGCGACAGGCGCCATTGCTCTCGTTGTAGCAATAGCCTCGATACACGATGCCGGTGCCACCAAGCCCTATAGGAGCATCGGTGTCATCGTACTCATAGTAAACGCCACGTCGGGCAGAAGACCCTTGTAACCTAATCTTTGCCATTGTTTTAACTGATAAAAGAGCATGTCCCCATCACGGTCTCTTATTAAGAGATTGTGACTGTAGCCTAACATTCTGATTTTGTATTTATTAGCCTATGGCAAAAATGGACAATTGCTAAACAAGTGGCACTCGATTAGATTACAATGAAGATTAATAACAAATTTTATAGTGATTAAAGGATGTGAAAATTCTGAATGTGTAACTGTGCTTATTACGTTGATTATCAATATTATAAGCCTATCACTGATGACATTTTGACTTTAAAATTTAAATTTTAAGCGCAAAAATATTTGTATAATTAATATTTTTTGTACCTTTGTGGCACCGAATCACAATCTCTTAATAAGAGATTTAAAAGGTGTAAAATGAATTGCCATCGGAAATGGAAAAATTCCGGCGGCATTTTTTATTTGCCTTTGTGGGCAAAATAGTGGCGGTGACAGGGGTGATATGTCGCGGAATTGTTGTAATTTTGCACAAAATAAACGACAATCCTCATTTATGGAGAATACATTTGAAATGGTGGCTAAGACCTTCCAGGGGCTGGAGGACGTACTTGCCGAAGAATTGCGCCAATTGGGCGCGGAAAATATTGAAGCAGGACGACGAATGGTGTCATTCCGAGGCGATAAAGAATTGTTGTATCGCGCTAATCTGAGTTGTCGCACCGCCCTGCGCATCCTCAAACCCTTCTACACCTTCAAGGCTGCCAATCCCGACCAACTATATGAGCAGGTCAAGGAGTATGATTGGGGCTCAATGCTCACTTTAGACAAGACTTTTTCGATAGATACCGTAGCCAATAGCGATGAATTCACGCACTCGCGCTATGCGACATATCGCGTGAAAGATGCAATAGTCGATTGGTTCAAAGACCGTTACGGCGAGGATAAGCGCCCGGGTGTTCGCTTGGTCGATGCCGATATGATGGTGAATGTGCATATCAACGGTACCACGGTGACCCTGTCGCTGGACTCGTCGGGCGAGTCGTTGCACAAGCGCGGCTACCGCGTGGCGCAGACCGAGGCACCCATCAACGAGGTGCTTGCCGCCGGTATCATTCTGCGTAGCGGTTGGCGAGGCGAGACTCCCTTGGTCGACCCCATGTGTGGCTCGGGTACCTTCCTCATTGAGGCAGCGCTCATAGCCGCAAATATCACCCCAGGTATCTATCGCCGCGGCTTTGCCTTTGAGCGCTGGAAAGACTTCGATGCCGACCTCTTCGACCGCCTGTACAACGACGACAGCGGCGAGCGCGAGGTGGCTCACAAGATTTATGGCGCCGACATCTCGCCCAAGGCTATCAAGATTGCCGAGGAAAATATCAAGAGCGCCGGCGTCGCCAAGTATATAAAATTGGAATGTAAGCCCTTGTCGGCATGGACCGAGGCACCCAAGCCCGATGGTGTGCTGGTCACTAATCCTCCCTATGGCGAGCGTATCAGCGCTCCGGATATGGATGCGCTGTATCAGTTGATAGGCTCGCAACTCAAGCATGTGTTTGTGGGTTATCACGCATGGATTATCGGCTATCGCGATGAGCACTTCCAGCGCATCGGATTGGCGCCGAGCACCAAGGTGCCCATGTACAACGGCGCATTGGAGTGCTCGTTGCGCGAGTATGTGATTTTTGCCGGCGACCGCAAGAGTTATGTGCGCGGCGGAGGCAAGATTGGTCGTGGCGAGGCTCGCAAGGAGCGCTCACCGCGCGACAAGAAAGAGCGCCGCGATGTGCGTGCCGGCAAGCCGACACGTCGCCGTGCCGAGGAGGCTCCCACCTTTGAGCCGGATAGCGAGAACCCGCTCGCCAAGCGTCGCAACCCCGCAGCCCTCAAGATGCTTGTGGGCAAGCAACCCTCGCTCAAGCCTATGGAGGGTCCGATGATGCGCTCGCGCGGCTGGAAAAAGAAATCTTAACCAAAAATATTGTGATATATGAAAAATCTTAACATATTGCTGCTCGGCTCGGGCGGTCGCGAGTGTGCCATCGCGTGGAAATTGGCATCAAGTCCCCGTTGCGAGCACTTGTACATAGCACCCGGCAACCCCGGCACTGCCACTTATGGCACCAATCTGCCTGTCAAGCCGATGGACTTCGAGGCAGTGGAGCGAGCCGTGCGCGACAATAATGTTGATATTGTGGTCGTGGGTAACGAGGACCCCTTGGTAGGAGGTATCTACGACGTCCTTACCGCCAAGGGTATCACCGTATTCGGTCCCTCACGCGCAGCAGCCGCCTTGGAGGGTAGCAAGGATTTCGCCAAGGAGTTTATGGCTCGCCATAGTATCCCCACGGCAGCCCACCTCACCGTCACCGCTGATACCGTGGCAGAGGGCGACCGCTTCCTCGCGAGCCTGCAAGCCCCCTATGTGCTCAAAGCCGATGGACTCGCAGCCGGCAAGGGTGTGCTGATTATCAATGACTTGGAACAAGCACAGAAGTCGTCGCGCGAGATGCTTGCCGGACAATTCGGCGCGGCATCGGCGCGAGTGGTCATCGAGGAATTCCTCAGCGGTATCGAGTGCTCGGTGTTTGTCATCACCGACGGCAACAGTGGCTATCGCATCCTGCCCGTAGCCAAGGACTACAAGCGTGTAGGAGAGGGCGATACCGGGCTCAATACAGGTGGCATGGGCGCCGTGAGCCCTGTGCCCTTTGCCGATGATACATTTATGGCAAAGGTAGAGGAGCGCATCATTCGCCCTACTATTGATGGCTTGCGTGCCGAGGGCTTGGTATATCGCGGCTTCATATTCTTAGGATTAATTAACGTGGGCGGCGAGCCCAAGGTGATAGAGTATAATGTGCGCATGGGCGACCCCGAGACCGAGGTGGTGATGCCTCGCTTGACATCAGATCTCGTGGACCTTATCGAGGCAGCCGCAGCAGGCAATCTCGGTGATGTGCCGGCGCAGCATAGCGAGCAAGCCGCCGCTACGGTGATTGCCGTGTCGGGCGGATACCCCGAGTCTTACCCCAAGGGCAAGGCTATCACCGGCAACTTGCAACCCTCGCAGAGCCATATCTTCCATGCCGGCACCGCAATGGATGCCGCCGGACAGTTGGTGACTGCCGGCGGACGTGTCTTGGCGGTGACCTCGATGGCTGATACACTGCAAGAGGCTGTCAATAAGTCTTATACCTCGCTTGCCGAGATACACTTCGATGGCATGTATTATCGCCGCGATATAGGCAAGGATGTGCTGAAATGATTATCGAGGAGCGACTGAGCCGAGCGATGCACAAGCGCGCTACCGCCATATTGATGGTGGCATTGGCGGCTGTGTATGTGTGGGTTACGGGCTTGATTACCGAGATCGAGCCGGTATGGATTGACAAGGGTATCGGCTTGTCGGGACTCAACGAGTGGCAAATCCCCACCGGGCTGTCGACAGTGCTGAATATCGGGCTTAATGCCTTGATAATTGTGCTGATGATGGCTCTCAATCGCTCGTACAATGTGCTGCGGTCGCTCACTTGGCTACCTGCCGGGCTCTTTGCCATCATGCAGGCGGCAACGCCCACGGCGATGCTTTCGCTTGGCTCGGGCACCTTGGTGTGCGTGGTGATATTGTTGTGCTTGTACTTGCTGTTTGGCATATACGGCAGACCGACAGAGACACGCATCGTGTTTGCAGTCTTTTTCTTGCTGTCCTTGGGCACGGCTTTCCAATATTGCTTCGCACCGTTTATTTTGTTGTTCTGGTTTATCTGTATGCAGATGAAGGTGTTTAATTTGCGTACATTTACGGCATCGTTGATGGGTGTGGCAAGTGTGTGGATACTGCTATTGGGCTTCGGCATAGTCGATATAGACCGATTGCAGATGCCGAGCCTGCATAATGTCTTTGCCGGAGATTTGTCGCCGATGCGCCTGTATCTGCCGATGCTGGCATTAGTGACGGCGATACTGCTCATCGCCGCGATTACTATGAACTTTATGAAGGCTTTTGCCTATAACGCACATGCGCGAGCCATGAACGGTGCCTTGGTGTTGCTGTCGATGGTCATCGTACTGATGATGGTCGTTGACTCGCAGAATATGCCTGCATATATGCCGTTGCTCAATGTGTCGGCGGCTATGCAGATAACTCACTACTTTGTAAATCACCGCTTCGAGCGGCAATATATAGCCATTGTGGCTGTGATAATTGTTTATATTGCAATATACCTAAGACGATTATATCTATGAGCAAACTACAGATAGTTGCAGATGCCTATATACCCTATTTGGAGCCGTTGGCGCAGATAGCCGACGTGAAAGTTTTAACCCCGGAGGACATTACGCGCGAGGCTGTTGCCGATGCCGATGCCTTGCTGGTGCGCACGCGCACGCGTTGCGACGAGGCTCTGCTGAGTGGCTCGCGAGTGCGTTTTGTGGGCACTGCCACCATCGGTCACGACCATATAGACCTCGATTGGTGCCGTCGCGCCGGTATAGTAGCGACCAATGCCCCGGGCTGCAATGCCCCGGCAGTGGCACAATATGTGTTCTCGTCGTTGATGCATCTCGCCAACCGCCAGTTGCGTCGCCTCACCATCGGTATTGTGGGCGTGGGGCATGTAGGCTCGATAGTCGAGCGCTGGGCACGCGCCTTGCTCATGCGCGTGATGCGCTGCGACCCGCCACGGCAACGTGCCGAGGGTGGCGACGATTGGTATACGCTCGAGCAATTGGCTGAACGAGCCGATGTTATCACCTTCCACACACCGCTGACACGCGAGGGCGAGGATGCTACCTATCATCTCGCCGACGAGCGCTTCTTCGGAGCGTTGCGTCGCGGTCCTATTGTCATTAATGCCGCACGCGGTCCGGTTGCCGATACTACGGCATGGCTCGAAGCCATCGAAGCCGGTGTGGTCGGCAAGTCGGTCGTGGACTGTTGGGAGGGCGAGCCGCATATTGATATGCGCTTGCTCGAGTTGGCTGATATTGCCACGCCCCACATTGCCGGCTACTCGCTCGAGGGCAAGCAACGTGCTACCTATATGGTGGTGCAGCGGCTCTGCGAGACCTTCGGGCTTCCGATGCTCGACATGGGCTTCGAGCCGGCGCCGGTGCCTGACGCTATCAGCCCCGTGGAGGCTCTGCGTGGCTACAACCCCATGATTGATATGGAGGCTCTCCGCGCTTATCCCGATGATTTTGAAAACTTACGCAATAATTATCCATTGCGACACGAATTGCGAGGTCGCGTAATTTTTTGAGGCTATGAACAAATTTGATGAAATTATTATGGGCAACGAACTCGTGTTGGTCGATTTCTTTGCCACGTGGTGCGGTCCTTGCAAGATGCAAGCAGGCATCTTGCAACAACTCAAGGCTGAAGTGGGCGATAGCGTGACAATCCTCAAGGTTGATGTGGATAAGAATGAGGAATTGGCAGCGAAAGCGCGTGTGCAGAGTATCCCCACTCTGATGCTTTTCCGCCACGGCGAGCCTGTTTGGCGAGCCATGGGCGTCCAATCCCTCGAGACCCTCAAGCAAGTCCTCCTCTCCAAGTAATCCCCTTACGGCATTAAGCAGCCGATAGGAACAACATAAATGCCATCACTTGAGCGTCTGTAGGGGTGCTCTCCCACCGCTGTGAGTATCATTTTGAACGATGGCTCGCCCATTTTGTCGGTGTCAATTTTCTCAGCGAGCCGATTTAGGGTATCTGCACCGGCATTGATAAGGGTTTCTCCGCCAAGTTTGATTTCGATAAGTCCATATTTACCATTGCGAAGGTGTATTACAGCGTCACATTCCAAGCCGTTTTTATCGCGGTAGTGGAAAACGTTGCCGTTGATAGACTCGGCGAATATCCTGAGGTCGCGCACACATAGGGACTCAAACATTAATCCCATAGTGTTCAGATCGTTGAGTAGGTCTTCAGGCCCGAGGCCGAGTGCGGCTGTAGCAATTGATGGATCGACGAAGTAACGAGTGTCAGCTGTGCGTATAGCAGTTTTGGAGCGTAAATTGGGATTCCATGCAGGCATATCTTCGATGACAAATATTTTGCGAAGGGCATTGATGTAGGAGTTAATGGTCCCATCATCAATATTCTCGGCATCATTGGTCTTGATATCATCCTTAATGGCAGAGATGGCTACTTGAGACCCTTGGTGACGTGCGTAAGAGCGCATTAGTCTTTGCACTCGAGTCGATGTGCGCTTTACGCCATCTACTCGGGTGATGTCTTCTTTTGTAACAGCATCGTAATAGTCAAAGGCTTGCTCTAATGCGATATCGCGTGGCAAGTCAATAGCCATAGGCCATCCGCCGCGGCATATCAGGAATGCTATGTCGGCGATTTTCAAGTCGTTGTGTCCTTTAATAGATGTAGGGGCTTCAAATAATTGAGCAATAGAAACAGATGGGATGGTGTCACCGCTCTCAAATAAGGACATTGGGCGCATGGTAAGCCAAGCGAAACGACCGACTCCCGAGTGCTGAATCTCTTTCTCGCCTTCTTGATTGGGGACAGCCGAGCCGGTGAGTATAAATTGCCCCATCATATGACGACTATCCACCACGTATCTTACAGCGTCCCATAATTTGGGGATGGTCTGCCATTCATCTATCAGCATAGGCGCTTTCCCATCTAATGCGACCTCCGAGTCCATTTCAATGAGATTGCGGAAGTTTTCTTTCACTTCGGGTTTGGCAAGGAGTACCGACGAGGCGGCAAATTCTTGAGCGGTTGTAGTCTTGCCACACCACTTAGGTCCTTCAATCAAAACGGCGCCTTTGGATTGCAACTTCTTGATTAGAAGTGATTCAATTACTCGGTGTTTATACTTGCTCATGGCTGTTATATATTAATTACGGATGCAAAGTTACGAATAATTTTGTAAATTCGGTAATTTGGCTGTGATTTATTCGGTAATTTGGCTGTGATTTATTCGGTAATTTGGCTGTGATTTGTTCTGCAATTTGGCGGATTTGGTGATTTGGAGAGGATTTGTTATCTTTGCTGAGGTTTTTGTAATATCTAATAGCTATAATGATGAAAACAGTGAAGATTTTATTGGCGGCTGTGGCGATGGCATCGCTGACAGTCGTGGGATGTATTAATACATCGGTGTCTGTTACCAAAAATGGGAATGACAATGGAAACGGAGCCATTGATAATATCATGACGCGCACCAGCATTCGCTCCTTTACCGAGCAGGCTGTAGATAGTGCCGATGTACAGACTATGCTGAAAGCCGCTATGGCTGCACCGACTGCCGGTAACAAGCAGCCGTGGAAAATGGTGGTTGTCGACGATGAAACACTGCTCGACTCGCTTTCCGAGCAACATCGCCCCATCGAGACGGCTCCTCTCGCAATAGTGTTGTGTGGCGATACCACCAATGTGTTCCCCGGCGAGGGTAAGGATTTCTGGATACAGGATGTGTCGGCAGCCACCGAGAATTTGTTGCTCGCAGCGCATAGCTTGGGCTTGGGCGCTGTGTGGTGTGGCGTATATCCCATCAGCGAACGCACTGCTGCGGTCAAGGGCTTGCTTGGTTTGCCCGATGAGATAGTTCCGCTGTGTGTTGTTGCGATAGGGCATCCAGCTGAGAGCCCCGAGCCCAAGGATAAGTGGAAGCCCGAGAATGTGCACCACAACGGCTGGTAATACACATTATATATAATAGGAGAGCGACCTCGCCGATGTGGCGGGGTCGCTCTCCTATTAGGGGTTGATGATATCGGATTAGTCGATAGCTTCGTCAGCCTCGTAGCCACCCATTTCGCGGATAGCGTTCTTGAGCATTACATACTGCTGGAAGAGGTGGTTAACAGGCACCTCGCCCTTGGTGTAGTCGTGCATCGGGCTCTTGAGGAAGAAGCTCAAGAAGCGCTGGATGCCGTGACGGCCGGCGCGAGCAGCGAGGTCGCTGAGCAACACGAGGTCGAGGCACAAGGGAGCAGCGAGGATAGAGTCGCGGCACAAGAAGTTGATCTTGATCTGCATGGGGTAGCCCATCCAGCCGAAGATATCAATGTTGTCCCAACCTTCCTTGTTGTCGTTGCGCGGGGGATAGTAGTTGATGCGCACCTTGTGGAAGTAGTTGGTGTAGAGGTCGGGTTGGTTTTCGGGAACGAGGATGGACTCGAGGGTGGAGAGCTTGGAAACTTCCTTGGTGCGGAAGTTGGCGGGCTCATCGAGAACGAGACCGTCGCGGTTGCCGAGGATGTTGGTTGAGAACCAGCCGCTGAGGCCGAGGCAACGGGTGCCGATGATGGGAGCAAAGCCTGACTTCACCAGGGTTTGACCGGTCTTGAAGTCCTTGCCTGCGATGGGCATGCCGGTTTTCTCGGAGAGTTCCCACATAGCGGGGATATCAACGGTGGTGTTGGGAGCGCCCATGATGAAGGGAGCGCCCTCGGTGAGTGCAGCGTAAGCGTAGCACATAGAGGGAGCGATATGCTCCTTGTCGTCAGCCTTCATAGCGGCTTCGAGAGCGGCGAGGGTACCGTGAACTTGCTCGTCAACGGGCACGTAAACCTCGGTAGATGCAGCCCAGAGAACTACGACGCGGCTGCAGCCGTGCTGAGCCTTGAAGTCGCGGATGTCCTTGCGGAGTTGCTCAACCATCTCCCAGCGGGTGAAGCCCTTGAGGTAGTTCTCACCTTCGAGACGCTTGGCATAGTTGTGGTCGAAAGCAGCCTTCATAGGCTTGATAGCCTCGAGTTCTTCCTTGACGGGGTTGATGTCTTTCTCTTTGAGCACTTCAGCGTTGATGGCTGATTCGTAAGCGTTTGCAGGATAAACGTCCCAGGTGCCGAAAACGATGTCGTTGAGGTCGGTGATGGGTACGATTTCGTTATATTTCAGGTATTTGGCTTCAGCACCTTGTCCTACACGGATTTTGTCGTACTGAGTCATCGAGCCGATGGGTTTAGCGAGGCCTTTGCGAGCCATGAGCACACCGGTCATGAAAGTTGTGGCAACGGCACCGTTACCGACAACCATAACGCCGAGTTTACCCTCGGCGGGCTTTACTTTACATTGAGTCATGATCAAAATAAAATATGTGTTATGTAGTTATGTTATATTCTCACATTTGAATGAAAACTGTGACTTGCAGTTTCAGCGGTCAAAGTTAAAGAAAATTTCTTAATTGCAAAAAATAATTTAGTTTAAACAATGTGATAAATTGTGAATATTTACGGTATTTATCGCGATAATGCAAAAATATCTAAATTTCACGTCATTTTTAACATTTAATTCTTAAAATCACTTAATAGCGCATTGGCGATTTCGGGCAATGTAGTAGACTTTTCTGCCAACATTTTTTGGGGATCGTCGTCGCGCCATTGGCGTCCTCGGATCCACGCGGTGTGGCAGCCGATAGCGCGCGCAGGTGAGATATCCTTGGAGATGCTGTCGCCGACGACGAGTACCTGCTCGGCGGGTAGGTCGAGGACTACGCAACCGAGGGTGAAGATGCGAGGGTCGGGCTTGCGCACGCCAACGACGGCGCTCTCGATGACGCCGCGGAAAAATTTTCGGATGTCAAAGTCGCGCAATACGCTGTCGATGTTGCCATAGAAGTTGCTGACAGCCACCAGTGGATAGTGCTCGGCAAGAGCCTTGAGGGTTGTGGCAGCTTCGCCCACACAGGTGCGGGCATGTCGGTAGCATCCATCGGCGATGGTCTCGGCGAGAGCCTTGTCGGCAGCGGCAGCGATACCGTTTTGTGCCAAATACTCCATCTCGATGGCAATCTTGACGCGCATCAAGTCGGCAAAGGTAAAATTGGGCTTGATGAGCGGGTGGGTCGCCAGATAACGCTCGGCATGGATATATGCCGGCTTGAAGGTCTCCCAATCGAGGGTCAAACCATTGGCGATGTATTGGTCGTAGATTACCTCGCTCCAGTGGTCGCCACGGCTGTCGATGGTGCCGCCGTAGTCAAAGATGATGCCACGGATGTCGTTATTTGTTGTCATAGCCTATGTCGATGATGCCCACCTCGGTGGCGTTGGCGCATACATAGGGCCACGAGAAGGTCACGCTCTTGCCGCCGGAGTCGATGGTGGCGACCAGGTTGGCGCGTTCGTTGTTGATAGCGCGACCGATGTAATACTGCCCGTTGATGCTCAGTTTGAGCCACTTGTTGGCGGGAAATTGTTCGAATTGCGGGGTTGTTTCCATGGATAAAAGTGTGTAAGGAGGAGAGGTCAATACTTGCCTTGCTCGATGTCGCAGGTGAAATGCCTGCAGATGCTCTCGTGACGGCGCACCATATATATAAGGAGTGCGTTGAGCACGACGAGTTCAAATACAAAGTACAAGTAGGGCATTCCGGCGAATAAAGAAGCAAACAAGGCGATTGTGCGCCAGTTAAATGACAGTATGTTGGTATATTTCATCAGGGGGAGCGAAGCGGCGCGGAAGTCTTGTCGCAGAGCGGTGGGGAGTTCCTCGTCGCCCCAACGCTCGGCTGTGGTAGCGCGCAGACGTTGCATCGCCGGGGTAGTAGCCTCT
The DNA here is from genome assembly GCA_945829225.1 of uncultured Bacteroidales bacterium. Lineage (GTDB taxonomy): Bacteria > Bacteroidota > Bacteroidia > Bacteroidales > Muribaculaceae > CAG-873. The sequence goes on from CALZTY010000003.1 coordinate 62,486, forward strand.
TGATTGCGAGTATATTGAGTGTAGAAATAGAGAACAATCTTGCGACGGAAGTCTTTGCTCCACGACAGGGCATTGAGGCGTGGCTCCAAGTCGGCAGAGCGGTCGAGTTCGCTGCCCTCTTTGCCCTTGACATGGAGGAGGTGGAATTGTCTGTAATAGTCAGCCATAGCGGCTTGCTTGCCGTGGCACACACCGGTGATGGCAGCGATTGTCCAGATTAGCCATGGGTGGGCGCTGAAGAATGGGTCTACAGCGTTCATACGCAGGCAGATAGAGGCATAGATGGTGAAGAACCACAGATCGCCGCTGATGCCGTCGAGGATGCGCCCGATGGGCGAGTAATTGCCGGTGAGGCGGGCGAGTTGACCATCGCAACTGTCAAAGGTGTTTGCCCAAATCAACAGGAGCATACCGATGACATTAATCCACAAGTCATTGTAATAGAAGCATATGCCGGCACCTACGCCCAGAAATATTGAGGAGATGGTCACGGCATTGGGGGTCACACCGATGCGACGGAACAGATATGCCCAGGCGAAGCCGATGGGGCGGTAAAATGCCAAGTCGATATGCTCCTCTGTGTCGGAGGATTTCAGCGATTTGCGGTATTGTTCTTTGAGGTCAACAAACATAGGACTATGATTTGGTAGGACTTATATATAATGTGTACCTGTTGACAAAGCGAGCGACAGCTGGGATGCGCATCAGCAAGCCCTCAAAGAGAGCATAGCCGATGAACGTGACGACGATGCCTCCGAGGACATCGAGAATATAGTGGTGAGAGGTGTAGACGGCGGTGAACCATATGCCGGCGCAGATGACAGCCCACGCGATGCGCATAGCCAGCGGGCAGCGGGCTCGTAGCGCATAGATGAATGCCACCAACATATAGGCGGAGTGGAGCGAGGGCATAGCAGCAAAGACATTGGCGTTGCGCGCATACAAACCATCGAAGATGCCCACGCCGAGCATGCTGTCGAAGCGTCCCAAGCCGGCGACCTCGCCGGTGGTGCCGGTGATGAAGTCAAAGCCATGCGAGGCGACATACCATGGCGGCGCTGCCGGGTGGATGTAGTAGCCGGCAAAGCCCACAAGGTTGACCAACAGGAATACTATGGCGAAGTGGAGATAAGTGCGGCGTTGCCCCTTGGCATATAGCCAGATGCCGAAGGCGATGGGCACGGGTACCCAGCACAGGTAGAATATTCCGGCGAGGAAATCCATCCACGCGGTGTTGTGGATGGCAAAGAACTCGTTTGGGGTGAGGCACTCGCCGGCGGCTGTCGTGATGCCGAAGAGCGATTTCTCACACTCATACAGTCCTTGGATATCCACGCTGTTGACCGTGTAATTGGGTAGCAGGTTCATCCAGTCGTAACTGATACCGAAGATGAAGAATGGAGCCAAGGCTACCACCAGGCGACGCGAGCCGTTGCTGAGCATAAACATCAGCAAGATAAGCGCGGCGAGCAGCGAGTGCTCGGGGCGGAAGCCGATAAAAACGCCGGTCACCACGAGCCACACCGCCAGGAAGGCGATGAGCATCAGCGCGTGGCGCATTGGAGGCATATGTCGCTGCAGAAAACTCATTTATCGGCAGTTAATGCGCGGCGGCAGTGTGCGATGCGAGCAAAGGCGGTGATGTTGGCAAAGAGGGCGATGACCGCCATGGCAACAGTGAGGATAATCAAGGCATCAAAGGGGCAGTCGCACAAGCCGCAGATACCGGCGGCGAGGGCACCCACTGATGTGACCACCACGCGCTCGGGGCGCTGCATGAAGCCTACCTTGCACTCGATATCCAAGCCCTCGGCGCGGGCGCGCACATAACTGACCATAACTGAACCAACCATGGCGAGGAAGGTGATGAGCGCGGTGATGGGACGTCCGATGGCAAACATATAATAGGCGATGCCTCCGAGGGTGAGCATCTCGCAGTAGCGGTCGAGGACCGAGTCGTAGAGAGCGCCGAAACGGCTCACCATGCCACCAAGGCGCGCTACTTGCCCATCGAGCATATCGAAGAGCGAGAACAAGATGATGACGGCGCCGGCCAGGGTGACCAAGTCGTAGCGCAAGTCGCCGGGAGTGGCGGTGAGGGCTGCCCAAGCAAAGATGCCCGCAGCCGCAGCATTGCCTATCAGCCCTATAGTGGTGACGATATTGGGGGTGACACCCATCTTGATGAGCAGACGCACAAAGGGATTAATCACGCCATATATGCCCTGTTGCAGGGCGTCGCGCAGGCGCTTGAATGTCGATGTTTTTTCCATTTCTTTGGATTTATTGTTGCTCGGCGCCGCTGTGTCGGTGTCGAGGTATAAAGAAATTGATAAATGCTATGGCGTAACGGTCGAAGCCGTTAGGGCGATATACAAAGGAACGTTGCATCAAGAAGTTCCATGCCAAGGAAACCACCAAAGACACGAATAGGCGGGCGGCGGCGAATATGCCATCGGGGCGGAAGCCTATGTCGACCAGCCAGGTCCACTTGCTCAGGAGAATTTGGAGCCCTGTGGTGCCATACATGTTGAGCAACAGACTGCCTATCCAGATGATGAAATACTTGACAGCGACAGCCTTGACCGATTGTCCCGAGGCGTGGAAGGTGAATTTGTAATTGATGCAGCAATTGATGATGCCTCCGACTACGGCTCCACATGCCACCGACAGGTTGGAGCGGTAGAACATATCGAGGCTTGAGAACACGAAGGCAAACAACAGGAAAGAGGTGAGCATATCGGTCCACGAAGCAATCTGCGAGGAAATGCTTGAGCGAATGAATGTGAACCACCCCCCGCTGTTGAGGAGTTTGTCGCCGGCGCGCTTGATGAATGACTTGTTCAGCATACCGTGGCGGTATAGATTAGTACAACGATAGCGGCATAAGCGCCGGCGAGGATATCATCAGCCATGATGCCGACGCCACCGGGGAGTTGCTCCATGCGTCGCACGCCCAGGGGCTTGACGATATCGAAGAAACGGAAAGCAGCGAGCGACAGGGCAACGCCTACCCACACTTGCCAGCCGACTAATGGCTGCGTAGCCATCGCCGAGAGGGGCAGCATGCCTATCCACTGACCAACAGTCTCGTCGATGACGATGCGCGATGGGTCGGGACCCCAATAGCGCTCGGATACGGTGCCTGCCCACACGCCCAATGCCGAGAATACGGCGATGAGGGCTATCATAATAATCCACATGGTAATCAGCGAGGGCTGAAATGCAGCGATGGCTATCCACACGGCGACACCGCCGATGGCACCCATGGTGCCGGGTCCCCAGGGCCAATAGCCGCAACCGAGGGTCGTCCCTATTAGTTTTGCCGCCAACGGCATCTTATCCTTGCTCATTTGCGATGTTTGATTTCGTTCATTATCATACGGGCAATCACCGGAGCCGCCTCATTGCGGCAGGGAGCGAATGATGGCCAATCGTTAAAGTCGATGATGCTCATCGAGCCGTCCTCGCCGACGATGCAGTCGCCGCCGTAAATCTTGACGTCCATGATATCGGCAGCCTTAGTACACATAGCAGTGAGAGCCTCGGTGTCGAATTGCAAGTGGTGGGGAGCACCATTGATGGCTTCGTCGCCATACTTGGAGTGTTTGGCTTCGAAGGGGTAGAACCAATAGAAGAAAGGAGTGCCGGCGACGCCATAAAACTTGACAAGATCACCCTCGAGGTGGCGATTGATGACTGCGCGCTTGATGCCACGGAGGAAGAACTCCTGCATGATTTCTTGAGCCTCCTCGGGGTGGCGTGCAAAGGCTACATCCTCGCGGTGCATAGCATGCTTGTCGCCGCGCTTCACCCAGCAGCGTTCGATGCCGGCGCGTTCGAGACGTTCCTTGATTACCTCATCGGTGTCATAAATTTGGCTCTCGGGGTAGGGAATGCCGGCGGCGAGGAGTATGCGTGTCATACGCTCGCGTGTACAATTCTCGATGCCGTAGCCCGAGTTGATGACCAATGCGCCGTTGTCTTCAAGTTTTTGCAGCAACTCGATAGAGCGCTGTTCGCGACACATATCCAGGATGATGTCTTCCTTGACACCTGAGGCGATGAATTGCTCCTCGGAGTATACGTTGACGATGCAGCCGCGCTTGCGCAACTGCTCGGCTACGACGTTGAATATTGCTGCGTCGTTGCCTATATGATTGGGCGAGAACGCACCGGCTCTCATGATGCCCGCTATTTTTATCTCTGCCATGCAGTCGGTTTTTATTGTAATGCCTCGCGTGTTGGAGGCTTGCAAAGTTACAACTTATTTAATAAATGTGCAAATATGTTTTTTATCTGTTTTTTATGTAACATTTTGTCAGGTGTAATAAAAGTATTACCTTTGCCGAAAGGAAAAACTAAACCATTAATTATAACTATGAAAACCAGTAAAATTTTTGTAGCATCGGTGGTGTGTGCGCTTGCCGGTGCATTTGTGGGTTGCTCGTCGGGCGAAAAAGCCTACGACTATATTCCCGTACAGGAATCTGAAGACGGTCATTGGAGTTTTTGCGGACCTGATGGCAAGGTTCTTTTCTCTGAAGAGTTTAAGGAATGTCCATCACCTGTAGTCGGTGGCTATTTTACCGTTAAAGAAGGTAACGAGGGTACCTATACCCTTTACAAGGTGGGCGAGAAGCCCGAGGCAGTTCCGGGTGCCGATGGCATCAAGAGTATCGGTGTCTTCAAGGAGGAAATGATTATCCCCGCCGTATTCCCCAAGGAACGTATCTGCCTGCTTAATACCTCAGGTGAGAAAGTTGCAGTCCTTGACCCCATCAACAAGAAGGAAATCACCCAGTGTGCACCATATATTACCGAGGGCTTGTTGGAGATTGAAACTGAGGACAATAAGTGTGGTTTCGTCAATACCAAGGGCGAAGTGGTCATCAAGCCCGAGTATGACAATGTCTTCCCCTTTAATGATGGCATTGCCCTTGTTGTAAAGGAAGAGAAATATATAGTAATTGACAAGTCGGGTGAGGAAGTGTTCCGTCTTCGCAAGGGACATGAACCGTTGGACTACTTCTTTAACGAAGGTCGTCTGCCGGTGAAAGACTCCGACGGTCGAGTGTTATTCTACGACACCAAGGGCGAGACATACAAGTGTCCGTCAAAGGTTGAGAATGTCAGGGAGTGGAATGCAGACGCTTATGTGTTTAAGAACGGCTCGGAATGGGGCGTAATGAACTTCGAAGGTGAGGTCATTGTACGCGCCAAGTATAACAATGTCAGAATTGCCGAGGGTATTGGCTATATTGCATTTGCCGACGAACGCGTAGTGGTTCTTGACGCTAAGGGCGAGGAAGTTACTCGTTTTGATGATGTGCTTGGCTGTGAATACGTCAAGGGCTTTGGCTTTGTGGTTAAGGAAGGTCGCCACTCTGTATACCTCGCTGATGCCAAGGGCGAGCCGGTCAAGGGCGCTGAATTTGCAGCGGTTCAAACATCAAACGTTCTCCGCACCGTGTACTCTGATTACTTTAACAGCCAGGCTATTATTGAAGGCATTGTATCGCTTATCAAGGACAATGGCGTAGGTAATTACACATTCGGTACTGCTGCCAAGGATATACTTACAGATCCTCAGAAGTATACATACACCTCTATGGCAGACATAGATGAACTCGATTTTAGTGGCTTTAGATACAAAGTAGATGCCAAGTTATATTTCGACTCTTATATTGCAGATTACAATTATATAGGTTGGAATCGCAACTATTATTGGATGCCCTCGAAGTTGGATAATGTCGAACTTACAATCAAGCCCGAGGGCAACTGGTTTGACAACGAGTGCACCATTGCCCTTGCCAAGGTCCTCCAAGATGCCGGCTTCAAGGTGTTGGTTAAGACCGAGCAAGATGCCGAGCAGTTCCGCGCTCTGCTCAAGAAGGGCAATATGCTCATCTATCTCCGTGCCGAGAATAGCGTAAACTATGCATTGGTAGACATCTATCAGGCAACCGAAGCAAGAGAGACCAGCTTGAGAGAACTGGTGAAACAGACTGATGATGCAGACGATTGGGGCTGTTAATCAGATAAATCCCTGCAATAAATAAATACTACAAGCGCCGCGAGAACAACCCTCGCGGCGCTTGTAATATTAGTCACTGCATCCATAAGTAAGTTCCTCATTATTTGGTTGAAATTTTCTTAAATTGGCTAAATTGAAAATCTTGGGAGTGATAGCTGTAAAATTCCTAAGATTTTCAATGTAAAATTCCCAAAATTTTCAATAAAAAATTCCCAAGATTTTCAATTTGTGTCGGATTGGGTATAAAAATACGGGACTGCTGTGACGCAGTCCCGTAGGTATGAGGGTAAATGTATGTGCTTATCGAACAGCGACCTTGAAGGTCTCACCGTCAACTACAACGATGTAGATGCCCTTGACGAGGTTCTCCATCGATGCGGTGTGGCGACCGTCGAGGGTGTAAACGTCGACGGTGTCGTACTCACCAACAACCTCGATGAAGCCTTGACCGCCGATGACGGCAATGGTAGCCTCGTCGGCATCGCTGATGATGTCCTCAACGCCGGTCACCGACTTGGAGGCAAACACTGCCATAGAGTTGTAGGGCAGGGATACCGATACGTTGTTGGTGCCTGAGAGTGTGGGGGTGACGCCCAGGGTGGCGCAGATGAGTTGATTGTTGGAACTGCTGATGACGCTTGCCTTAGCCGAGACAGTCACATTGCTACCCGAGGTCGCGGGGTTGATGAAGGCGATGACCTCCTTGTTACCGTTGCGCAGGACCATTGTGCGGGGCTTGGACATATCGCCGCCGAGGTTGGTCTGGGTGAATGTGGCGCTTGTCGAGAACAAGTCGGGGTTGTCCTTGCGGAGACCGCACAGAGCGCAATAAACGTCGTGCAGGGCGCTATAGTTGGCGTTGTCGAGGTTGTTCCAGATGACGCGCTTGGGGTCGGTGTTGTTGCCCGAGGCATTCTTGGTCGATTGGTTGGCACCAAGTTCGCCGAATTGCCATATCATCTTGGGACCGGGCGAGAGGAGTAATTGCACGGCGCACAAGCCGAGACGCTTGGCGACATTGGCAGCGGAGCGCATGGCTGTGGGAGCCTTCACCGACATGGTGTAGGCTACGCGTTCCTCATCGTGGCTCTCGGCATAGGCGATGATTGAGCCGTCGGGACGGCCGTAGCCGGTGTAGAGCTGGTTGAGCTTGCCACCGTAGGAGTCCTCGGCTTGTCCGATACCGAATTGGGTGAAGTTGTGGTTGAAGTTAGCCCACAACAGTTGACCGTTATTTGCCATCTCGGTCTCCTCGTCGGCGCCGGCGAGGTTCTCATTGATGTGGATACCATTGGGCTTCACCGATGTGATTACCGAGTGGAGGTGAGCCATGCGGTTGATGCGCGATTGGTTCTTTGCCTCGGTGCCTGAGCCGTAACTGTTGTTGTCGCCGAGACCCTTGACGAGGTCAAAGCGGAAGCCGTCGACGTTGTAGGCGGTCATCCAGTAGCGGAGGACGTCGTCCCACTGCTGTTGCACGAGGGTGTTGCCTTGGTTCCAGTCGTTGAGCACGCTGTAGTCGTGGGGTGCTACCTTGTTGTAGAAGGGGTTGGAGTCGATGTTGTACATCTGATACCAGGGGTGCAAGCCGTCGCTCTGGTTGAATACGATATCGAGGATGACGGCGATGCCATATCGGTGGCATACCTCGACGAAGTCCTTGTAGTCCTTGGGCGAGCCGTATGCCTTGTCGGGAGCGAAGTAGAAGTTGGTGTTGTAGCCCCAGGAGTTGTTGCCGTTGAATTCCATGATAGGCATGAGTTCCACGGCATTGACACCGAGGCTCACCAGGTAGGGTATCTTGTGGATGGCGTCGCGCACGGTGCCGTTACCTTCGGCTTTGCCTTCGGTGCCGGTCCAGTCGCGCAACAACAACTCATAGATTACGAGGTTGCGGTGGTCGGGGATGGTGAAATTGCTGAACTTGTAGGAGGTGTCGAGGTTGCCCTGGTAAACGGCGAGAACCACGTCGTCGAAGCGCTCGTAGGGATACTGCGGGCAGTCGGGATAGACAGTGCGGTCGAGGTATTTATCGCTATAGGGGTCGAGAACCAAGCGGGCATAGGGGTCGCCCACCTTGATGCTACCATCTACAATATAATAATAAGGATACTGCTTGGCTGGGTCGAGACCCTTGACAGTGGTCCAGAAGTAGCGCTGTCCGTTGTAGTCTTGATAAGCCATGACGTTCTCGTTGCGGATAGCGTAGTCGTCCCATGAGGGTACGAGGATGACGCTCTTCTTGCCGGGGGCTGCGAGGCAGAAGGTTACCGAGCCGTCGCTATTGGCAACAGCGCCCATCTTGGGAGTGCCGCCGGGGTAGGTGCCGGGCTTTGATGCTTCGGGCACGACGATGGTGAGTTTCTTGGTCACCGAGGTGCCGGCATTGTTAGTGGCTGTGGCGCTGAACTCGTATGTACCGAGAGCCGGGAAGGTGTAATTGGCTGTCAGCGAGGTTACACCACTCTGTGATGCGATGGATGTGCCATTGACAGAGAGGTTGATGGTGGCAGCCTCGCTGGTGGCTACGCTCAGCGTGGTGGTGGTGCCGGTGGTGGTCAAGCCGGTGATGCTCGACTGCAGAGCCATATTGAAGCCGTCGGGGTATACATCTACGAAGATGTCACCGCCGGCAGCAGTCTTGCCTTCCTTGTCGGCGGTGGCGGTGCGGAATACCAATGCCACACGTTCAACAATTTCGTCGGCAGCGAGGTCGGGGAAGTATGACTTGAAGGTGCCGATTTCCAATTCGTAGGTGTTGGCGCTCTTGTAGGTCAACTTGTACTTGGCAGAGTTGTCAAGCCACTTGGGAGCATACTTCCAGTCGCTCGACGAGGTGCTCTTGTTGGTGATAAGACCGATGTGAGCGTAGATGGCAGTCGATGCCGGCAGGTTGGCAAGCGCCTTGTTGGAACCCTCGGCATTGGGGTGATACGTCAGTACGATACCCGTGCTGCTGTGTGTCAGCAGAGGCGGGTTGGAGGTCACAATCTGTGCCTGCATTGCTATGGCGCTGATTGCTAAGACCAAAAGGAGGAAAATTTTCTTCATGGTTATATGTTTAAGTGATAAATAAGCGGGTTCAGCCTACAAATTTACTAACAATATGCAATTCAACCAAATTTAACACCTTATTCCGTCGCTTTTTTAACCTTTTTTGTTGAGGATGACCCGTAAAGCACAATTTAACGCTATTTTTTATCATTAATCGCTGAAAAGTCGCTACCTTTGTCGTCGTTTTAACGCGAAGTATAGCCTTTGAGGAAGATACTCCTATATATCGCCACGCTGATCGCCGCGCCACAGATTGTCGCGGCATTGGTGTCGTCGGCTCTCGAAGATGCGCCGACAGTCCTTGATATATCCCTTCCTGCCGACACTGCTGTCGCTCGAGATACCCTACGCCTCGACTCGATGCCTGCCGATAGCCTGCCGGCGATAGCCGCTCCCGTTGATACTTTTGTGCCGCGTGCCCGTCCGGTGCTCTCCAATGTCGACCTTGAGGCTCCGGTCAACTTCTCCTCATCCGACTCTATGGTCATCATTCGCCGCGACTCGGCATTTATGTATGGTAGCAGCAATGTTACCTATGGCGATATCAAGTTGGAGAGTGCCAATATCGAACTTGACCTGCGCGACAACACAGTGTACGCCACCGGTGTGCCCGACTCGGTGGGTGACATACAAGGTTCGCCCATTTTCACCGAGGGTGGCACCAATTACGAGGCGGCGACCATGCGCTACAACTTCCGCTCGCGCAAGGGCTTTATAAATAATGTAGTGACCCAGCAGGGCGAGGGCTTCCTCAGCGGCGGCACCACCAAGCGCGACTACGATGGTAACTTCTATATCCTCAACGGTCGCTATACCACTTGCTCCGATACCGAGTGTCCCCACTTCTATTTCAATATCTCCAAAGGTAAGATGTATCCCGGCAAGAGCGTGGTCACCGGACCGGCATGGATGGTCCTCGCCGGTTTGCCACTGCCTATCGCCGTGCCCTTTGGCTACTTCCCCTTCACCGACAAGTACTCTTCGGGTGTGATATTCCCCACATTCGGCGATGATTATCAGCGCGGTTTCTATCTGCGCGAAGGCGGCTACTATTTTGCTATCAACGACAATATGGACCTTGCCCTCACCGGCGAGATTTACACCAAGGGCTCGTGGGGCTTGTCGGCGCAGTCGACCTACGCTCGTCGCTACAAATACTCGGGCACATTCAATATGTCCTACCTCAAGTCGATTTACGGCGAGAAGGGCTCGCCCGACTATTCGGTGCAGACCAACTTCCAGTTGCTGTGGAGCCATAGCCAGGACTCCAAGGCTAATCCCAATATGAGCCTCTCGGCGAGCGTCAACTTCACCACTGCCGGATACTCGCGCAACGACCTTAATTCCTATTACTCAAGCGCTTTCACCGAGAACACCAAGAGTTCGACGGTGAATATGACCTATCGCTTCCCGGGCACCAAATGGTCGCTGTCCACAACGATGAACGTGGCACAACGCACCTCCGACTCTACGCTCACCGTTTCGTTCCCCAATTTCACCCTCACCCTCGGGCAGATCAACCCCTTCAAGCGCAAGCGCAAAGTGGGCGACGAAAAGTGGTATGAAAAAATCAAATTGAGTTATACAGGTCAGTTCCAAAACTCGCTCACTGCCAAGCAGGATGTGTTCTTCAAGAAGAGTCTCATCAAAGACTGGCGCAATGGCATGCGTCACAACATACCTATCTCGGCAACGTTTAATGCCTTCAATGTGCTCAACATCACGCCGAGTGTCACATTCACCGATCGCATGTACACATCCAAAGTGCGCCGACAATGGGACCCCAATGCCGCCGCCGAGGTGTGCGACACCACATATAGCCTGTACAACGTCTACGACTTCTCGGCTGCCATCTCCTTGGATACCAAGATTTATGGCTTCTGGCGCCCGGTGGGCTTCCTCGCCAAGAAAGTCAAGATGATACGCCACGTCATCACCCCTACAATCTCATTCTCGGGAGCGCCCGACTTCGGCTCCTCATTCTTCGGCTATTACGGTCAGTATGAGTACCCCAATGCGCAGGGCGAGATGCAAGTGAAACGTTATAGTTACTTCCCCAATTCGCTATATGGCGTACCTGCCCAGGGGCGCTCGGGAGTCCTCTCTTACTCCATCGCCAACAACCTCGAGATGAAGGTTAATACCGACGACTCTATCGGCGAGAAAAAAGTATCGCTCATCGAGAATTTCACCATCTCGCAGAGTTATAACTTTGCCGCCGACTCGCTCAACTGGTCCAATATCAATACGTCGCTGATGTTGCGCGTGTGCAAGGGGTTCAACCTCAACCTCTCGGCGGTGTGGGACGTCTATACATACCAACTTAACGAAGCCGGCAACCCTGTGCGTGTGAATATCCCGCGCTGGAAGGCTGGCAAGGGTATCGGTCGCCTCTCAAGCACCGGTACCTCGTTCTCTTATACCTTCAACAACGACACCTTCCGACGCAAGGACAAGAATGATGCGCCGGCGGGCAACCGTGGACAGCAGAGACAGCCGGCAGGCGGTCCGCCCGAGGAGGGTGAAGACCCCACCGGGCATAGCCACGACTCGGGCGGCGATTACGACCTCGACTCCGACGGGTATGTCCGTTGGTCGGTCCCGTGGAGCCTATCGGTCAACTACTCCTTTGCCTATGCCTATGGCACTTTTAACAAGGAAAAAATGGAGTATGACTCGCGCATTACACAGAATTTGAGCCTCTCGGGCAACATTAAGCCTACGCCCAACTGGGCTTTCTCGTTCACGGCATCCTACAACTTCGATACCCACAAATTGGCGTATATGAACTGTAACGTGTCGCGCGACCTCCACTGCTTCACCATGCGAGCCAGTTTTGTGCCAGTCGGTCCGTACAAGAGTTACTCGTTCAGCATCTCCGTCAAATCCGCCATGCTCAGCGACCTCAAGTACGACAAGCGCTCCTCCATCTCCAACGGTGTCTCCTGGTACTAACAAAAAAAAATTCTTAAATGCCGAGACGGGTGCCTGTGTGTCAAGAAAAAGTTGTAAATTTGTGGAAAAATTAGGACAATGAGCAAGACAGTATTCATCACGGGTGGCGCCTCGGGCATTGGAGCGGCAGCAGTCCGCGCATTTGCCGCTGAGGGCTGGCGCGTTACATTCATGGATATTCATCGCAATGAAGCGCGTGAACTCATCAGTAGCATCGACTCTCCCGAGCCGGTGTGCTTCTTTGAAGGCTCTACCACGCGCCGCGGCGACCTCGAGGCTGCCCTCGAACTCGCAGCCGATGATGCCGGCGGCATCGATGCATTATTTGCCAATGCCGGTATTCATCGCAAGAATACTATCATCGATATACGTCCCGAGGACCTCACCGAAATCATTGACACTAACATTGTGGGTACCGTCAACACCATCCAGGTGGCTATTCCCTACCTGGCGAATGCCTCGACCGGGTCCTCGGCTATCGTTATCAATGCCAGCGACCAATCGACTGTGGGTAAGGCGGGTAACTGTGGCTACGGCATCACCAAGGGCGCTCTCGGGCAACTCACCAAGAGCGCTGCCATCGACCTCGCTCACCTCGGCATCCGTGTCAACGCCGTGTGTCCCTCGACCATTGATACTCCCTTGATGCAACGTGCGTTGGCTACTGCCGCCGGCAACCGCGACGACCAAATCGCTCGCTTGCGTCGCGAGGAGGATGCCCTCTTCCTGCGCGGCTCGGTGGGACGTCCCGACGAAGTTGCCGCCATGGTCGTGTTCCTCGCCTCCGATGCGGCATCGTTCTGCACAGGCGGGCTTTACCCCGTCGATGGCGGATATACTGCTATGTAACGCTTAAATGCTTATGATTGAACGAATTGTACTCATCGATAACGCCGACCCGCTCAACTTCTACGGTGTCAACAACTGCAATATGTTGCTGATACGCAGCCTGTTCCCCAAGTTGCGTATCGCCGCTCGCGGCTCTGTCATCAAGGTGATTGGCGAGGAGAGCGAGACTGCCGCTTTCGAGGCAAAAATCAAGGAGCTCGAGGACTATGCAGCCACGCATAACACACTCACCGAGGATGTTATCCTCGATATCGTCAAGGGAGACGCTCCCCGCGAAATCAAGAAGGATAGCGTCATCATATACGGCATCAACGGCAAGCCCATCCAGGGACGTACACCCAATCAGCAATTGCTCGTTGAGTGCTTCAGTAACAATGACCTCACCTTTGCCCTCGGTCCTGCCGGAACGGGCAAAACGTATATTGCCATAGCCCTGGCGGTGCGCGCCCTCAAGAACAAGGAGGTGCGCAAGATCATCCTCTCACGTCCTGCCGTCGAGGCAGGCGAGAAGTTGGGCTTCCTGCCCGGTGATATGAAGGATAAGATTGATCCATATCTTCAACCGCTCTACGATGCCCTCGAGGACATGATTCCGCCCATCAAGTTGCGCGAATATATGGAGTCGAAGGTGATACAAATCGCACCGTTGGCTTTTATGCGCGGTCGCACCCTCAGCGATGCTGTCGTGGTGCTCGACGAGGCTCAAAACACCACCACACATCAGATCAAGATGTTCCTCACTCGCCTGGGTATGAACGCCAAGATGATTATCACCGGTGACGTCACGCAGATTGACCTTCCGCGCTCCACCGCCTCGGGGCTGGTGCGCGCGCTCAAGGTGCTCGATGGTGTTCCCGGCATCGGGCGCGTCGACTTCGGCAAGAAAGATATCATCCGACATGCCTTGGTACAGCGCATCGTCGAGGCTTACGAGCGTGCCGAGGCTGCCGAGGCTCAACAACAACCCCCTCAAGAATAATCCAACTTTCATTAATATTCCACCAATATGCAACAGACTCTTACTTCCACCGATTTTCAACTCCCCGAACAGCGCAGTGTGTATCATGGCAAGGTACGCGACGTCTACGACATCAACGATGACACCCTGGTGATGGTCGCCACCGACCGCATCTCGGCTTTTGACGTTGTCCTCCCCAAGGGTATCCCCTTCAAGGGTCAGGTGCTTAACCAGATTGCCGCATACTTCCTCGATGCTACAGCCGCCGAGGTCCCCAACTGGAAAATCGCCACTCCCGATCCCATGGTCACCGTGGGACGTCGCTGCGAGGGCTATCGCGTCGAGATGATTATCCGTGGATACCTTGCCGGCAGCGCCTGGCGCGACTATGCTGCCGGTGCTCGCTCCATCTGCGGTGTGCCTCTGCCCGAGGGTCTCAAGGAAAATCAGCGCCTGCCTCACCCCATCATCACCCCTACCACCAAGGCTGAAGCAGGACACGACCTCAATATCTCGCGCGAGGAAATTATAGCCCAAGGTATCGTCCCCGCCGACGAATATGCCGTCATGGAGGACTATACTCGCCGTCTCTTTGAGATTGGTACGCGCATGGCTGCCGAGAAGGGTCTCATCCTCGTCGATACCAAGTATGAGTTTGGTAAATATAACGGTCAAGTGGTGCTCATCGACGAAATCCACACCCCCGACTCGTCGCGCTACTTCTATGCCGATGGATATGCCGAGCGCCTTGCCGCCAATCAGCCCCAGCGTCAACTCTCCAAGGAGTTTGTGCGCCAGTGGCTTATGGAAAACGGATTCATGGGACGCCCCGGCGATGTTGTGCCCGAGATGACCGACGAAATCTGCACCTCCATCTCCAACCGATATATCGAGTTGTATGAGCACATCACCGGCAACAAGTTTGTGCCCGCTACTGCCGACAACCTCGAGCGTCGCATTAAGAATAACATCCTCGACTGCCTCTCCACTCTCGGTTGCTGAGCATGAGCCGCCCCGAAGATATCACCCCCTACGACCACTCGCGTGGCAAGACCGAGCAGGTGCGCGAGATGTTTGACAACATCGCTCCCGCCTACGACCGCCTCAACCGCGCCATGAGCCTCGGTCAGGACAAGCGCTGGCGACGCCGTGCCGTCGAGGCGGTGGCTGCCCACGGCTCGCGTCGCATCATCGACATCGCTACCGGCACCGGCGACTTTGCCATCTCGCTGGCGCGTGCCATTGCCGATGCCGAGGTAGTCGGTGTTGACCTCTCGCAGGGGATGATTGACATCGGATGCCAAAAAGTCGAGGCAGCCGGGCTCGCCGAGCGTGTGCGCCTCATACAGGGCGATTGCCTCAATCCACCCGACGTGGCGCATGGCGCCGACGCGGTCACCGTGGCTTTCGGCGTGCGCAACTTCGCCGACCTTGCCGCCGGGTATCGTGCTATGTATGATATGCTCAATCCGGGTGGAATGCTCTGCGTAATTGAACTCTCAACCCCGGCAAATCGCCTCGTCATCCCGTTCTACAACCTTTACACGCGCGTGCTCATCCCGGCAATGGGGCGCCTCGTATCCAAGGACCGCCGTGCCTACTCCTACCTCCCCGAGAGCATTGCCGCCGTGCCGCGTGGCGACCGCATGCTGGCGCTGATGCGCGATGCCGGCTTCGTTAATACTCGTTTTCAGACTTTTACCTTGGGCGTCTGCTCTATGTACATAGGCTTCCGCCCGGGGGATGTCCCTCCAACACAATGACATTATGAATAGGATAATAATCGCTATCACTGCCTTGTGCCTGTGTGGCTTTGGCGCTCTTGCCGAGCCGCAGATGCGCCCATTGGCGCCTGTCGCTACCTCTGCTATTGCCGATACAACGTTTGTCAACCGAGTCATCGGCAATACACCTCAACTGGATATGCCTGCCGAGAGCGTCAGCGACTCTCTCCTTCGCGTCTATAATGCTCGTGCCGACTATGACCCCTTCGATATGCCTCTGTCGTTGCCGGCGGTATTCTTCATGCCTATCGTGTATGATACTTACCACTTCAACAACCCCCTCGGCATAGGCGATGATTTATCTTCGGGCAACGAACATCTGCGCTGGCTCGAGGAGTATGATTGCCTCAGCCGTCAGATGCAGGACCGTCGCGACTATATCTTTCACAACCACCCCGAGATGGTGCGTTACAACCTCGCCTCGCTCCCCGAGGCGCCTCAGCAGTATCGTGCCGTGGTTAACCCAGCCGACTACTCGGTCAGCATTAACACCGAGTTGGCAACACCTATCGAGGCTCCGACCGTTGCCACTGAGGATGTCAAGCACCGCCATTGGATTCGTTCCTTTGCCGCCATGCTCCAATTCTCGCAGGCATATGTGTCACCCAACTGGTACCAAGGCGGTAACAACAACCTCAATGCCCTCGCCGACATTATGTATAATGTGAAACTCAACCAAGAGTTCCACCCCACATTGCTCTTTGAGACCACCGTGCGATATAAGTTGGGCATCAACAACGCTCCCGACGACGAGATGCACTCCTACAATGTCTCAGAGGACGTTTTCCAGGTAAATACCACATTCGGTATTAAGGCAGCCAATCGCTGGTACTACTCTTTCACCGGGCAGTTTAAGACACAGGTCGTTAAGTCGTATAAGTCCAACTCCAACGACCTCAAGTCGGCATTTATGTCTCCAGGTGAGTTGACTGCCGGTCTCGGTATGACTTACAACTAT
The DNA here is from genome assembly GCA_945829225.1 of uncultured Bacteroidales bacterium. Classification (GTDB taxonomy): domain Bacteria; phylum Bacteroidota; class Bacteroidia; order Bacteroidales; family Muribaculaceae; genus CAG-873. The sequence continues at coordinate 79,081 of CALZTY010000003.1, forward strand.
GCCAATAAGCCCAAGACTGTGACTTTTGATGCCTCAATCGCACCGATTTCTTATCACCTCTACACTTGCCTCGACAGCGACGTCGATGGCAGCGCCTATGGCATTGAGGTCGGCAAGAAGACCCATCACAGTTTTGGTTCGACTGCCGAGTTGAAGTTCTTCTGGAAACTCGCTCACAATATACGCTTCAATTCGCGCATCTTTGCCTTCACCGATTACGAGTCTTTCCAAGCCGACTGGGAGAATACCCTCAGTTGCGATATCAACCGATTCTTCTCCACTCAGATTTATGTCCATGCCCGTTACGACACACGCACTCCGCGTGTCGCCGACCACGAGGATTGGCACAAATTGCAGGTCAAGGAAATTTTCTCTATCGGCTTCTCATACAAGTTTTCGTCGATTTGACCCTAACCGGCGATGCGTAATATCCTGATAGCCATATTAATCCTATGCGGAGCCCTCGCTGCTCGAGCCGTTGACCCCTTGGAGGGCAGATGGCAAATCAACGGGCGCGGTGCCTTGGTAGACATCGTCCCGGCGGCTCAAGCCCCCGGATTATTGGAGATGTGCATTGTCGATGCCTCCGATATGTCAATCGTTCCGGGCACCGTGGTCGCCACCATCACTCCTGCCGCGCATGCCGGGCTATACGACTGTCGCGCTTCCAAGGACCCTCGCAAGGCTCACTCGCGCCGTGGCTCGGTGGCTTTCACCATCTCCTTCAATAGCGACGAGAGCAACACCGGCAATATCATCGACTTCAACTTCTATCACCATCGCCGCCGTGTGTCGCTGTGGCGCTGGCTTCCGTATCTCTTTCATATATCGGTAATTAACCCGCCCGACAACCCGTCTCACCTCGATGGCGCTCGCCGTGTGGGTGCCCCGGCTCCTTATATTGTGATATGAAAGCGCTACTGACACTTATCATCGCTATCGTGCTGGCTTGCCCGGCAGTCGATGCCCAGAATATGCGCCGCAACACACCGCGAGTCAACCGTCGTACCATCACCGAGGTGTCGCGAGTCGCTGTGCTCAACGACACTGTCGCCCTGCCGGGTACCGACAGCATCGCCGTCGCCGGCTTTGAGAAGCCCCTTCGCGTCAACAAGGAGAGCGTGTTTGTCTCCAACAAATCTTCGCGCGAGTTAATCTCTCTGTCGCTCGACATTATTTATATGGATATGCAAGGACGTATGCTCCACCGCATCGAGCGCACCCTTGATGTGACCATTCCTCCCGGCGAGACCCGTCGTGTCGAGTTCCCCTCGTTTGATACCTCGTCGCTTTTTTATTATCATCTCTCGCCGTCATCGTCACGCGCCGTCTCGGCAACACCTTTTGACGTTAATATTACGGTGACGCGAGCCGTTTACCCTATAATAACAGAACAATGAAAATAGCCCTTATAGCAGCCATGAGCAAGGAGATGCAACTTATCATCCCTCTGCTCGACAAGCACAGCACAGTCACTGTCAATGATATCACCTACCACTGTGGCAGCATCGCCGGGCACGAAGTGGTGGCGGTGCAATCGGGTATCGGCAAGGTCAATGCCGCCTTGTCAACCCTCACACTCGTAGATACTTTCCACCCAAGCATCATCATCAATACGGGCGTAGCCGGTGGCGTAGGGCGAGCCAATGTGCTTGATGTGGTCATTCCCTCGGGCATCGGCTACCACGATGTGTGGTGTGGTCCCGATACCGTTCCCGGACAGGCGCATGGCTGTCCGCGACTCTTCGACTGCCCTCTCCCTGCTGAGTTGGTGGCTGAATTAGGGGCTAAGTCCGGTATACTCGCCTCGGGCGACATCTTTATCTCGCGCCCTGAGGAAGTCGAGCATATCTTGAGTGTCTATCCCGAGGCTGTAGCCGTGGATATGGAGTCGGCGGCGATTGCTCACACCTGCTATCTCAAGGGCGTACCATTCGTCGCTATTCGTGTCGTCAGCGATACTCCCGGAGCAGAGGACAACATCGCCCAATACGGCGATTTCTGGTCTGCAGCCCCCGAGCGCACCTTTGCCACACTCACTCATCTCATCGAGCGCCTATGAAGGATATACCGGTGCGCCGTGGCCGCCGATATATAGCCTCGTTGGTCGAGAACGGCGAGCATGCCGGGCAGGACTTCAAGTATGCCATCAGTGATGCTCGCAAGATTGCTCGCTCGATATCGGCATTTGCCAATGCCGATGGCGGGCATTTGCTCATAGGTGTCAAGGACAACGGTACCATTGCCGGGGTGCGAAACGAGGAAGATATCTATGTGGTGGAGCAAGCCGCCGAGCGCTATTGCGACCCACCACAGCATATTGATTTTGAGGCTTATAGCGTCGATACCGGCGTGGTGGTTATCCTTGCTCGTATCGCTGCTGCCGATAGCCGCCCCGTCTACTGCATTGATGCCGACGGGCGTCACCGGGCATACTTCCGCGTCGCCGACGAGAACATCGAGGCTCACCCCCTGATGGTCGAGGTGTGGCGCAACCACGATGCCCTGTCATTCCGCCTTGACAGCGCCGCCTCACGTCTCCTCGACCTCATTGATGTCAATTCCGACGGATTAGCCATTGACACCTTGCACCTGTCGCTGGGAATGTCTCAACGTGCTACCAATCAACTGATTATCGATATGGCGGGTGCCGGAGTCATCGCCTTCACCCACACCCGCGACGGCTTCCGCCTCATCCGCCACGGACTATAATTATATATGATATACAGAAGCCCCCGGCGAGGTTGTCGTCGGGGGTAGCGTTTTATAGATAAGTATGATATTTCTTGGTTATGGTCTTGTCTAAGGGGTGCTTTCTTCTGCTTGTAAGTAGGTTGATTAATATTCGGTACGAGCCACTTCAACTTCGCGGCCCATTTGGATTACGTTGGTGAGGTTGATGTCGTTGTCAAAGATGATGATATCGGCATCCTTGCCATAGGAGATAGAACCCTTGCGGTCGTATACGCCCATGATGCGAGCCGGGGTTTCCGATGCCATACGAGCAACGTCAGCCATAGGGATTTTGGCTTTGAGGACGCAGGTGCGGATGAGGCGGTCCATGGTGGCGATAGAGCCGGCGAGAGCCGAGCGGTCAGAGAGTTTGCACACGCCGTCCTCGATGATAACGCGGGGGTCGAAGGCGGTCTTGCTATCCGAAGCGGCGCAAGCCAGGGCGTCGGTGATAAGGGCGACGTGGTCGGTGCCTTTGAGTTTGTGGATAAGTCGCAGGATGACCGGTGGCACGTGGATGCCATCGCAAATCATCTCGACGTTGATGCCGTCGCGGAGGTAAACTGCCTCGACGGTGCCGTCGTAGCGATACATGCCCTCCTTGTGTGAGGCGGTCATGGCGCAGTAGAAGTGAGTTGCGAGGTTAAAGCCGGCGCGATAGCCGCGCTCCACTTCCTCGTCGCGAGCGGCTGTATGACCCAGAGATACGACAACGCCCTTGGTGCGGAGGTAGCGAGCAAATTGTTCGCTATTGGGCAACTCGGGAGCGGCGTCCCAGCGCTTGATGCACTGGAATTGCTCGATGAGGGGTACATATTCGTTGGGGTCGGGGATACGTATGTTTTCGCGGAGTTGACCGCCTGCCATCTTGGGGTTGAAATAAGGACCCTCGAGGTGCAAGCCGAGAACGCCGGTGGTGGGGTCGAGCATCAATTTCTCGCAGGTGACGGCGGCATCGGCAATCATCTGCACAGTTGATGATGACAGGGTGGGGAAAATACTGGTGGTGCCGTGAGCGCGGTGCGCCTCGATGGCTGTGCGGAAGGCGTGTTCGGTGGTTTCCATAAAGTCGCATCCACCGCCGCCATGTACATGTATGTCTACACCGCCGGGGAGGATGTAGCCACCCTCGGCATCAATAATCTTGTCGGCAGTCGAGAGGCGGTTGCTGTGATTGTGTACATCCAAGATTATGGAGTCTTTTATCAGCACCGAGCCATTCTCTATCCAGCCGTTAGGAGTTAAGACTTTTCCGTTTAGGATTTGGGTTCTCATTTTAGGTCTTTCGTTTAAGGTGATGCAAAGGAATAAAAAAGATAAGAACCGAGCAAGTGTTTTTACAATAAATAATAATCGTTAACTTATATTTAGTTTTGTTTCTGCTGCATTTTCAATCGATGTTGAGTAATGACATTATAATTGTCGGCAGCCCAGCGGGTGAGGTTGTGAAGCAAAGGGTTGAAGCGAATAATCTCGGCAGAATTCGTAATCAAGAGCACCAAGATGGTCCATTTACTTGAAATGTGCGACAAGATATTGCGCACCGGGCAGTGCTTGATGTCGCTAAATTTTGTTGAAAAATTTTGGATGTCTATTTCGTTCATTTTCAGTAACACTTTCTTTGAGGTAAGTATATGTCTAATCTGTAACTTATTGTAAATGTGATGATTAGTTTGCAACTTTGCGCTATCTTTTTAATAGCGACTATCCAATGCAAAGCTAATCAATTAAATTGTGAAAGAATGAATACGAATGTTAAAAAAGGTGAGAATATCGTATTCTCACACATGAATGTAGGCGATTTGTCAAGTTTTGCCGGCACGATACCCCTGGTGTATATATGCGTTGTTGAAATGTGAAAAAAGTTGCTGCTCTGCGGAGTTATGTCACTTTTTTGTTGTACCTTTGTGTTATAAAGGTAAAGGAATTATGAAAATCAGGATTGGGAACGGATATGATGTGCACCGCCTCGTCGAGGGGTGTCGATGCATTGTGTGTGGAGTTGATATACCTCATTGCCGAGGGCTGTTAGGTCATAGCGATGCCGATGTGGCATTGCACGCCTTGAGTGATGCACTGCTCGGTGCCGCCGCTATGGGTGATATCGGGCATCATTTCCCCGACACTGATCCGCAGTGGGAGGGCGCCGACTCGCGTAGCCTACTGCGTGCCGTCGTTGACTTGCTCGCCGACAAGGGTTATAAGCCGGGCAATGTCGACATCACAATCATCGCTCAAGAGCCTAAGATGGCGCCACACATCGAGCAGATGCGAGCCAATGTCGCCGACGACCTCGGCATCGCTATGGACTCTGTGTCGGTCAAAGCCACCACTACCGAGCATCTCGGTTTCACCGGACGTGGCGAGGGCATTGCCGCTCAAGCCGTCGCACTTATCGTTGCTGAATGAAGACGCTATATATCACCGATTTAGATGGCACATTACTCGATAATGATGCCCGTATCAGCCCTCGCAGCGCCGCTATCTTGGGCGACTTGAGCCGTCGTGGGGCGCTCATCTCTATTGCCACCGCACGCACCCCCGCTACCGTGGTGCCACTGATGGCTGATACATACACCGACACCGACCTGGTGGTGATGACCGGCGCCGCTACCTGGAATCGCCGGCAGGCTTGCTTCAACGACATTGTCACCATCGCTCCAGACCAGGCACGCAAGGTGATGCAGGTGATTGACGACTCGGAGGTTTCGCCTTTCTGTTACACGCTGTCGCCCGACCGTCATTGCCTCGAAGTTTATCACTCGGGTGGGTGCTACAATGCCGCCGAACAAGAATTTGTAGATGAGCGCTCCAACCTGGCACTCAAGACCTTCCACCCCCATTGTCACACTCCCGAGGAGGCTCTCGACCGCATGGTGCTGGCATTTGCTATCGGGGCTCATCAACCCATCGTTGACGTTGCCGAGCGACTGCGTTACGCCACCGACTGCTATGTGTCATACTACAAGGACACCTACCACGAGGATACATGGCTGTTGGAAATCTTTGCTCCCGGGGTATCTAAGGCTGCCGGCGTACAACGCCTGGCGCGGCGATTGGGCGCCGACCGCATCGTCGCATTCGGCGATAACCTAAACGATATCCCTATGCTCAACATTGCCACTGTCGGCGTGGCTGTCGACAATGCCCTCGATGAGGTCAAGGGTATCGCCGATGTGGTCATCGGCGCTAATACCGACGACTCTGTGGCGCTTTTCATCCAAGACGACTTCTACAACAACCGGCAATAATATGGACAGCAAAAAATTATTCCTCATTGATGCCTATGCACTCATCTATCGTGCATATTATGCCATGATGCGTGCGCCTCGCGTGACCACATACGGACTCAACACCTCGGCAATCTATGGCTTCTGCCTCACCATCGACGAGGTGCTGCGCAAGGAGGCTCCCGACTACATTGCTGTGTGCTTTGACCCCCGCGGAGGGCACACCTTCCGTCACGAGGCATACCCCGAATACAAGGCGCAGCGCGACAAGCAACCCGAGGATATTACTGCCTCGATTCCACACATCAAGCGACTGCTCGATGCCCTGCACATTCCCGCCATCGAGTGTGAAGGTTATGAAGCCGATGACGTTATCGGCACCCTGGCTCGGCGTGCCCAGACTCAGGGCTTTACCACTTATATGATGACCCCCGACAAGGATTACGGGCAGTTGGTGACCGACCACATTCTGCAATATCGTCCCGCCCTCGGTGGCAAGGGCTTTGAGGTGCGTGGTCCTGCCGAAGTTTGTGCCCGTCATGGAATCTCGTCGCCGGCGCAAGTTATTGACCTCCTCGCTCTCGAGGGCGATGCCAGCGACAATGTGCCCGGCTGTCCCGGCGTCGGCGAGAAGACCGCCGTTAAACTCATTGCCGACTGGGGCAATGTCGAAAATCTTATCGCCAATGTTGACAGCCTCAAGGGAACGCTTAAAACCAAAATCGCCGACAACGCCGAGAAAATACGCTTCTCCAAGTTCTTGGTGACTATCAAGACCGATGTGCCGGTGGATACCGACCTCAATGATTTGAAGCGTCGCGAGCCCGACATGGCTGCTCTGGCGGCGCTATTTGACGAGTTGCAGTTCAAGAGCCTTGCCTCGCGCTTCGGTATCACTGCAGAGACTCCTGTTGCGGCACCGACCGCACAGGCATCACTATTTGATGAAATTGACGATGCCCCCGCCACGCAGCCTGCACCCACGGCGGTAGTGGCTGATACAGTGGTAGATATAAGCCGCGCCGTCACTTCTGCTTTATCTGCCGAGAGCGTCGGTGTCGCTGCATATGTCACCGGTGAGGAAGCAATGACCGCCATGTTGCGAGGTCTCGCCATCGCCGACGGCACAACCGTCACATACGTGCCGATGCCCGATTTTGCCGCCGAGCAAGCCGAGGTCCTGGCAGCCCTTAAGCCTCTGTTTGAGGGGAAATCGACCATAGTCAACAGTGATGTCAAGCGCTTGATGATACTCTTGCGCCGCCATGGCATCAAGTGGACGGCTCCATATTTTGACACAGCAGTAGCACATTATGTGCTGGCTCCCGAGGCGGCACACGACCCGGCATCGGTGGCATTTGCCATCGCCGGAGTGCGCACCGCCGACTACAACCTCTCTGCCACCGAGCGCCGCCGTTGGAGTTTCGATACCATTGAGGATGCGGCGGCAGCGATGGGCGAGCGCGCCGATATGGTTCTGAAACTCAAGCCTATGCTCATCGAGCGCCTTGCCGAGCAAGACTTGCTCAAGTTATACACCGATATAGAGGCGCCTCTCACAGCCGTGCTCGCCGATATGGAGTGGCAAGGTATGCGAATTGACACCGCAGCCCTTGCTACACTGTCGCGCCGACTGTCGGCACGCGTCAATGAACTCGAACAGGAGGTATACGCTCTTGCAGGCACCGAGTTCAACATCTCCTCGCCTATACAGGTGGGGCAAATCCTCTTTGACCGCTTGCAGATACCCACGACTGCCAAGAAGACCAAGCGCGGGTTCTGGTCCACAACCGAGGAGGTGCTCGAAAAATTGGCTCACAAATATCCCATAGTGGGTAAAATCCTTGAAATCCGTGGCTTACGCAAATTATTGGCTACATACATCGAGGCTCTGCCCACCCTTATCAATCCGGCGACCGGCAAGATACACACCACACTCAATCAGGTAGCCACAGCCACCGGGCGCATCTCGTCGGTTAATCCAAATCTCCAAAATATCCCCGTGCGCACCGATGACGGGCGCGAAATACGTCGCGCTTTCATCGCCGACGATGGTGACATCCTCTTGTCGGCTGATTACTCGCAGATAGAATTGCGCCTGATGGCGGATATCAGCGGTGACCCTGAGATGATAGCCGCCTTCAATGCCGGCGAGGATATCCACCGTGCCACTGCCGCCAAGATTTATCACAAGCCTATTGAGGAGGTGACCGACACTGAGCGGCGCCATGCCAAGACCGCCAATTTCGGTATTATTTACGGCATATCGGCATTCGGGTTGTCGGAGCGCCTTGCTATCCCACGTCTCGAGGCTAAGAGCTTGATCGAAAATTACTTGAAGACCTATTCGGGCGTCAAGCAATATATGGACGACATCGTCAAGAAGGCGCGCGAGCAGGGCTATGTGAGCACCATCTACGGGCGCAAACGCTTTTTGCCCGACATCAGTTCGCGCAACGCTGCCCTGCGAGGCTATGCCGAGCGTAATGCTATCAACGCGCCGTTGCAAGGCTCAGCCGCCGACATTATCAAGATAGCGATGATTGCCATCCATCGTCGCATGGGGCAAATGGGCTTGCACTCGCGCATGATTATGCAGGTGCACGACGAATTGGTATTCAATGTCGTGCCCGATGAGTTGGATGCTCTCACGGCGATGGTCACCGAGGAAATGCGCAACGCCTACCATGGGCGCGTCACATTGGAAGTGAGCGCCGGCACAGGTCACAACTGGCTCGACGCCCACTAAAAATATCAGATAGGTCTTGTTTATCAACGACGAAAAGTTGGTCATTTGACCGGTTTTCCGTCATATGATTTGCAAAGTTGCTGATTATTAGCTATATTTGCACGACGAAAAGTTGGTCATTTGACCGATTTTCCGTCATAGAAAAATTTGAGGCATGAAAATACAACGCAATTCCTACCTTACAAATTGTTACTGGATTGGTAGGGATTAGCGGGGGAGGTAGGTGGCGAAGGTGTAGTTGACGCCGGTGTTGGGGTCGGTTTCTGCGGGCGTAGAGGTGGCGAGGCGCCAGCGCTCGGGGTCGATGGTCGGAAAGAAAGTATCGGCATCGGGGCACTCGGCATCAATGTGGGTTATTTCGAGGGCATCGGCTCGGTCGATAGTGGCGGCGTAGATTGAGCCGCCCCCGATGATGAATGCCTGCGGCGCATCACCCACCAAGGCGAGGGCTGCATCGATTGACGGCACGGTCTCGATGTCGGGAGCGGTGAATGAAGCATCGCGCGTGATGACAATGTTGCGACGCCCGGGCAGGGCACCCTTGGGGAGCGACTGAAAGGTCTTGCGTCCCATGATGACCGGTGAGCCCATTGTCAGTTCCTTGAAGTGGCGCAAGTCGGCACGGAACGCCAAGTCACCGTCACGCCCGATGGCACCATGCTCGGCTACGGCTGCTATGAGAATGAGTTTCATACTGATACTACGGCGGCTATATGAGGATGAGGGTCATACCCTTCGAGGGTAAAGTCCTCGTAAACAAAGTCTTCGATATTCTTAACCTCGGGATTGAGTCTCATGACAGGTAGCGGACGCGGATCGCGAGTGAGTTGCAATCGTGCTTGGTCCAAGTGATTGAGGTACAGGTGAGCATCGCCGAGGGTGTGGATAAATTCGCCTGGTTGCAAGCCACATACCTGAGCCACCATCATAGTGAGGAGTGCATAGGAGGCGATATTGAAAGGCACTCCGAGGAAGCAGTCGGCGCTACGCTGGTAGAGTTGTAGGCTGAGGCGTCCATCGGCTACATAGAATTGGAACAAACAGTGACAAGGAGCGAGAGCCATATCGGGGAGGTCGGCGACGTTCCAGGCGCTGACGATGATACGGCGCGAGTCGGGATTGTGACGTATATCGTTGATCGCTGCGGCGAGTTGGTCGATGACACCACCGCGAGGGTCGCGCCACGAGCGCCACTGAGCGCCGTAGACCGGTCCGAGGTCGCCGTTCTCGTCAGCCCACTCGTTCCAGATGCGTACACCATTCTGTTGCAAGTACTTAACATTGGTGTCGCCCTTTATAAACCACAATAATTCGTGGATAATAGAGCGTAGGTGGAGTTTCTTGGTGGTCACCAAGGGGAACCCGTCGGCGAGGTTGAAGCGCATTTGGTATCCGAAGGTCGAGATGGTGCCGGTGCCGGTGCGGTCGCTCTTGCGAGTGCCGTGGTCGAGGATATGTTGCAGCAAATCAAGGTATTGTTTCATTTTTCGGGAGATTGAAGGGTTGCAAGCACTTGGTTGAGTTCAGCCTCGGTGGTGGTGAGACGTTCGCGGCAGAAATTGAGCAGTTGGACGGCACGGCGAGTTGAAGCCGTGAGGGTGTCGACGTCGCAAGACTCCGAGCGGAGGTTTTTGAGGATTGCCTCAAGTTCGGCAATTGCTTGTTTGTATGATTGCTGTTCCATATCTATTTGATTTTCATTTGTTTACTATTGAAGTGATAGATCCGTTGGCAAGGGTTGTGGTGATGGTGTCACCGTTGGTAATTTGAGCGGCATCGGTGAGAGGCATGTCGTTGACGCGGGTGATGGAGAAACCGCGCCGGAGGGTAGCCTCCGGGGATAGAGAGTCGAGGAGCGTTGCGAGGGCTGCAATGCGGTCGGTGTGTCGGCGCAACAGGGCGGTGGTAGAAGTGGTCATCAGAGCCTCAACTTGCGGACCGACAGCCGTGCGCGCTCGGTCGATGACGGCTCGCGCCAGTAGTGGAAGTTGCCCGGCACAGGTGTCCAAGTATCTGTGAGCGTTGGCGGTAGCCACACGCGCGGCGGTGAGTATGTCTGTGCCGAGACGCTGAACCGTAGCGAGGGCACCGGCACCGCAATTGATAAGCCACTCGGCGGCTGCGGTAGGTGTCTTGACTCGCATATTGGCTACATAGTCGAGCAAGGTGATGTCGCGCTCGTGCCCGATGCCGATGATGACCGGCAGGGGGAACATAGCGATGGTGGCGGCGAGGTCATAGTCGTCGAATGCCGCCAAGTCGCCGGTGGCGCCACCGCCACGGATGAGCACTACGCAGTCGTAGGCGTCAGCCACGGAGGTGATGGTGCGCAGGGCATTGATGATAGAGGGTGCAGCCTTGTCGCCTTGCATCACTGCCGGGAAAAGGCGCACATTGAAGCGCAAGCGGTAGGGATTGTGGAGGAGTTGGTCGATGAAGTCGCCGTAACCGGCAGCACCGGCAGCAGAGATGACAGCGATGCGTTGAGGCACGACGGGGCGAGCCAATTCGCGGTTGTTATTGATGATACCGGCGGCGGTGAGGCGCTGTATCATCTCGGCACGGCGACGCAGCAACTCGCCCATGGTGTACTCGGGATTGATGTCGGTGATGGTCGCTGATATGCCGTATAGAGGATGGAAGGAGACACTCACCAGCACCATCACCTTGATATCGGACTTGAGGGCGAAGTTGTTGCCGCGCAATTTCTCGCTGATGCGAGCATAGTCGCGCGCCCATATCGTGGCGCGAATACGCGCCAAGGCATTGCCGGTATTGGGGTCCTTGTCGATAAGTTCCATATAGCAATGCCCACCCGAGAGACGTACATCGGAAGTCTCGGCGGTGACCCATTGATTGGTGATGCCGGGAGCCTGTCGGAGCACCTCGCTGATGCGACGGTTAAGTTCGAGGAGGGTGATGGGTTGCTGTTCCATTATTTACGCTTTTTTAACTTGCCCTTATTGTAAACGTAGGTGATAGAGTCGACAATCCATGGCTTAATTGTCTCGGTATCAGCGGCAGAGAGATACTCGTCGATGGTGTTTGCAAAGGTGATGGACTGAGAGTCGACCACGACACGAGCGGTGACAAAAGGCAAGGTGACAGTCAAGTCGTCAATTTGGTCAAACGCCTTGACGGGTAGCCAATCGCAGTATTGAGGGTTAATATCCTGCTTGATGGGTTTGAAATCTGCATTATACAACTCGACGTGTGCATCTGTAGCCGGGATGAAGTTGGTGATAATCATAGCGATAATCGTTTTGTCCCCCTCGCCGAATATGGCGAGAGTCACGCGCGAGGCAGTCTCAGCGGTGTCGGCGGAGAAAGTGAGATGATTGTCCTGAATTTCAAGGACGCGCCACTCGCCGGGCATTTGTGCACGCACAGGCGTGTTCAAGCCACTATGATAATAGTCGACCATATCCATGCGCTCGTTGACCGAGAGCATGGGCAACATAGCATCAGTCGCGCCGATGAAAGCCTCCTCGGCAGTAAGTGCCGATGCCGGTATCGCCGATGTCAAGGCGATTATCAGAATAATGCAGAAGGAATATAATTTTATCATATTAAGGATGTTATTTGCGTCGGCCCTTGGGTCGAAATTCTTTATTTTTTGGTTTCTTGCGCGCTGAGGCGGCATTGTAATCCTTTTTCTCGTCGGCGATTTCGCAGTATAGGCGTCTGCCATAGAAGTCGGCGCCACGCAGTGCGGCGACCACTCGAGCGGCATCACTGCGGCGCACATCGAAGAGGGAATAAGCCGGCAGGAGGTCGATACGTCCCACATCGACGCGTGCGCCCTCGACATTGCGATTTATGACCTCGATGAGGTTTGTGGCGAAGAAGCCGTCAGCCTTGCCGGCGTCGATATAAATGCGAGCGAGCCCGGCTGCAGCGGTGCGACGGTCCTTGTCGTGATTGTCGTTGCGCGGGAAGGATTTTTTCTCACCGGCGCCCTTGGCATCGGTGCGCTCGTCGCGATGCTTGCGCGAGGGCTTATCGGGAATGGACTCAATGACCGGGGCGTCCTTGTAGTAGTCGAGCAGACGATTGAACTCCAACGAGAGCACGCGCTTGAGCAGGTCCTCGCCCGAGAGCCACGACAACTTCTTGGATACGCCGGGCAGGTAGCGAGCGATATGCTCATCGTCGACGTCGACGCGCTCGAGGCGGTCGGCGAGGTTGTATAGTTGCTTCTCAATGATATGCTCGGGGGTGGGCACCTCGCGACGCTCGAATGGGCGCCCGATGACGCGCTCGATCTCGCGCATGCGCCCGCGCTCGCGGCTGTGGATGATGGCGATAGAGATGCCCTGCTTGCCGGCGCGCCCGGTGCGTCCCGAGCGGTGAGTATAGATGGCGGTGTCGTCGGGCAAGCCGTAGTTGATGACGTGGCTCAAGTCGTCGACATCAAGTCCTCGAGCGGCTACATCAGTGGCTACCAGCAACTTGATGACGCGGTCGCGGAATTTTTTCATCACTATGTCGCGTTGCTGTTGCGAGAGGTCGCCATGGAGGGCATCGGCATTATAGCCGTCGGCGATGAGGTGGTCGGCGACTTCCTGGGTCTCGCGACGAGTGCGGCAGAAAATGATGGCGTAGATGTGCGGATTGTTGTCGGCAATGCGCTTGAGTGCCAAATACTTGTCGCGAGCGTTGACCATATAATATATGTGGCTTACATCGCGAGTGCCCTCGTTGCGAGTGCCGATGACCACCTCCTCGTGGTTGTGCATATATCGCTTGGCGAGTCGAGCCGCCTCGGCGGGCATAGTAGCCGAGAACATGAGCATCTTGCGGTCGGCGGGCACGTGCTCCAATATGGCATTGATAGAGTCGACAAAGCCCATATTGAGCATCTCGTCAGCCTCATCGAGGACCACGGTGTGCACATTGTCGAGCGACACCACATGGCGCTCGATCAAGTCGATAAGTCGCCCGGGTGTAGCGATGATGATGTGAACGCCATCGCGCAGGGCATTTATTTGGCTCTGGATGCTGGAGCCGCCATATACGGGTAGGAGGCTCAAGCCGTCGACATACTTGGCAAAGTCGGCGAGGTCAGAGGCTATCTGCAGGCACAATTCTCGTGTAGGAGCGAGGACGAGCGCCTGTGGGCGACGCCGTCGCAGGTCGACACGCTGGATGAGCGGCAAGCCGAAAGCCGCAGTCTTGCCGGTGCCTGTCTGTGCCAGCGCCACGAGGTCGTGGTCGCCACTGAGCAGCGAGGGAATTACTCGCTCCTGTACCGGCATCGGGGCGGTGAAGCCCAACTCGGCGATGCCGCGGAGCAAGTCCTCTCTCACTCCCAATTCTTCAAAATTTGCCATTCTTCTTTGTGAATTTTTCAATTCACAAAGGTACAAATTCTTTTGCAACTACACCACCCCCTATCGCAAAAAAGCAAAGAGATGAAGTTACTGATTGAGGATGGGGGCGATGCGGCGCAGGGCGGCGATGAAGGAATCGACCTCGTCGTAGGTGTTGTAGACTCCGAAGGAGGCGCGGACCGTGCCCTCGATGCCGAGGACGTCCATCAGTGGCTGAGCGCAGTGATGCCCGGTGCGCACGGCAAAGCCCATCTTGTCGAGGAATAACCCGGTGTCGTAGTGGTGAGCATTGCCGATGAGGAACGAGATGACGCCACACTTGCCCGGAGCGGTGCCGAATATGCGCATTCCGGGGATGGTGAGCATCTGCTCGGTGGCGTGGACGAGCAAGTCGTGCTCGTGGGTGGCGATATTGTCGATACCCACTTCGTTGATAAACTCGACAGCCGAGGCAAAGGCGGCTGCACCCACATAGTCGGGTGTTCCCGCCTCAAACTTATAGGGGAGGTCAGCCCACGTGGTACCGGCAAAGGACACATGACCTATCATCTCGCCCCCACCTTGATATGGAGGCATTTGCTCCAATAGTTCGCGACGACCGTAGAGGATGCCGATGCCTGTGGGGCCATACATCTTATGCGATGACAAGGCATAGAAGTCGCAGTCGAGCGCCTGTACATCAATGCGCGTGTGAGGTGCGCCCTGAGCACCGTCGACACATATCACGGCACCGTGGCTGTGGGCTATTGCAGCCATCTCAGCCACCGGATTGACTGTGCCGAGCACGTTGGAAGCATGGCACACCGATACCAGGCGTGTGCGTGGCGTAAACAGTTGTTTATAAGCATCTAAGCACAGGCGCCCCTCGGCATCTATAGGCACCACCTTGACAACGATGCCACGACGCCGGGCGAGCAACTGCCACGGCACGATGTTGGAGTGGTGCTCCATAGCAGTGACAATCACCTCATCGCCCTCGTCGAGCAGTTGTCCGTAGGATGAAGCCACGAGATTCAAGCCCTCGGTGGTGCCGCGTGTGAAGATGATTTCTTCGATTGACGTGGCGTTGAGAAAGGCACGCGCGACCTCGCGGCTATGCTCCATGGCATCGGTAGCCTCCTGCGAGAGGGTGTGGACTCCGCGATGCACATTGGCGCGTCGCCGGGTGTAAGCCTCCTCGATGGCTCTGAGGACACGCTGTGGAGCCTGCATGGTGGCTGCATTGTCGAGGTACACCAAGGGCTTGTCGCACATTGTGCGCTCAAGGATGGGAAATTGGCGTCGTATATCGGTGATATCCATGACAATAAACGATTAATGATGCCCGTGGCAAGCGGCACAACTATCCGAGCAACCGCGCAGACGGCGGTCGAGCAACATCAGCAACGTGCTGCGGAGTGGCTCGTGCTTAATCTTTTCCATGCCCTCAGCCATGAAGGCATTAATCAGTATCATGCGTGCTTCATCGGCAGGAATGCCGCGGCTCTGCATATAGAACAGGGCGTCGGCATTGAGTTGTCCGGTAGCCGAGCCGTGCGATGCCTTGACATCGTCGCAGTCGATAACCAGTTGAGGCATAGCGTGCATACGCGCTTGAGGCGATACCAACAAGTTGCGGTTGCTCTGGGCTGCGTCGGTGAATCGAGCGCCGTGGCGCACATTCACCAAGCCCTCAAATCCACCTTGAGCCGAGTCAAATAGGGCGTATTTGAAGAGTTGGTCCGACGTGCAATGCTCGTGGTCGTGAACCACATACGAGGCATTATCCACCACTTGGGTGCCACCGGCAACCACGATGCCGTTTACCGAGGTGTGGCAGCCGTCGCCGAGGTGCGACACGTAGTATTCGTTGCGAGTGACACCGCCATCGAGGGTAATTGACGAGATGTGCAAGTCGCTGTCGGCACCCTGTACAGCGGTAATCACCGACGAGCGCGAGCAGCGAGCCGTCGCTTCTTCCAAGTCATTGAAATCCAGCGAGGCACCGCGTCCGAGTCGAATATCCACGACACGACATGCCAGGTAATCGACTTCGGTGGTGCGCGGGTGATCGCATGCAATGACAATAGCCGAGGCGTTGTCCTCGACATCAACGACTATGCGGCGCACAGCCATCAGGGGCATCGACGCATTAAAAAGTGATAAAATCTGTATCGGCTTGGGAAGGCTCACACCGCGATGCACACGGATGTAGACACCATCTTGGAGCAGCAAGTCGTTAAGTGCTACTACCGCATTATCAGCGGGAGCGACCGAGAGGCTCAGACAATCGGGATATAACTCGGCGGCACGAGCCAGCGACATCAGTTCGACACCCTCGGGCAGAGCACGCTGATAGTCATTGACAAAACTGTCGTTGACCACCGATGCCGATATGGTGCCTACATTGGGTATATCGCAACCGTGTACACCCGACTTGCCGCCCTCGCCAAAGGGCACACGGGCGATGTTAATACCATAGTCGGGGGCATACATATCCTCGAGCGACACCACCTCAAAGCCCTCGTCGCCTCGATCGGGAAAGCGGGCAAGCCGGCGAAGCGTGGCGAGCGCGGCATCGCGACGGCAGTTCATCGCCTCGGGAGCGTGACTGTCGATGGCGGCGCGGTTTGCCTCGAAGAATTGCAGATATTGATTAAGCGAGCTCATTGATTATCAACTTGTTCTTTAATCCAATCATAGCCCTTTTCTTCCAATTCGAGGGCAAGTTCGGGACCGCCGGTGTGGACGATGCGACCCTTGTATAGGATGTGTACAAAGTCGGGGCGGATGTAGTCCAAGAGACGCTGATAGTGGGTGATGACCATGATGGCATTGTCGGCGGTCTTGAGTTTGTTGACGCCCGAGGCGACGATGCGCAGGGCGTCGATATCCAAGCCCGAGTCGGTCTCATCAAGGATTGACAGGCGCGGCTCGAGCATAGCCATCTGGAAGATTTCGTTGCGTTTTTTCTCGCCGCCCGAGAATCCCTCGTTGACCGAGCGCGATGCCAATTTGTTGTCCAACTCGACGACGGCACGTTTCTGGCGCATAAGTTTGAGGAAGTCACCGGCGCTGAGGGGTTGCTCGTTGAAGTATTTGCGCTTGGCATTGAGGGCTGCGCGCATGAAGTTGACCATCGACACCCCGGGAATTTCCACCGGATATTGGAACGAGAGGAAAAGCCCCTCGTGGCTGCGATTTTCGGGTTGTAAGGCGAGCAAATCGAGCCCGTGGAAGGTGGCGGAGCCACCGGTGACCGTGTATCGGGGATTGCCGGCGAGGACACCCGAGAGGGTGCTCTTGCCCGAGCCGTTGGGTCCCATTATGGCGTGTATCTCGCCCGGGCGGATGGTGAGATTGATGCCTCGCAGTATTTCCTTGCCGTCGATGCCGGCGTGCAAGTCCTTAACTTCTAACAATATATCGTTGTTCATAGTCATAATGTTATTGAGGGTCAACCGATACTACCCTCGAGGGATATTTGCAACAACTTCTGTGCTTCCACGGCAAATTCCATGGGCAATTTGTTCATTACCTCCTTGGCATAACCGTTGACGATAAGCCCTACAGCCTCCTCGGTGGGAATGCCGCGCTGGTTGCAGTAGAAAAGTTGTTCCTCCGAAATCTTTGAAGTAGTCGCTTCGTGCTCGACGATTGCCGAGTCGTTCTTGACATCAATATATGGGAAAGTGTGTGCCCCGCAGTTGCTACCGAGCAATAGCGAGTCACACTGGGTGTAGTTGCGGGCGCCGTCGGCTGCCGGGAGCACCTTGACCAAGCCGCGGTAGGCATTGGAACTGCGACCTGCCGAGATGCCCTTGGAGACGATAGTCGAGCGGGTGTCTTTGCCCACATGTATCATCTTGGTGCCGGTATCGGCTTGCTGGCGGTTGCGAGTGACTGCCACCGAGTAAAATTCGCCGGTGGAGTGGTCACCCTTGAGTATGCACGAGGGATATTTCCAAGTGATTGCCGAGCCGGTCTCCACCTGGGTCCACGACAACTTGGAGTAGTCGCCGCGGCACAATCCGCGCTTGGTGACGAAGTTGTAGATACCCCCGCGCCCCTCGGCATCGCCCGCCCACCAGTTTTGGACGGTCGAATACTTGACTTCGGCACGGTCTTCGACTACAATCTCGACGATGGCGGCATGCAATTGGTTTTCGTCGCGCATCGGGGCTGTGCACCCCTCGAGATATGACACGTAGGCATCATCGTCGGCAACGATGAGGGTGCGCTCAAACTGACCGGTGCCCGAGGCGTTTATGCGGAAGTAAGTCGACAATTCCATAGGGCATCGCACGCCTTTGGGAATGTAAACGAATGAGCCATCGGAGAATACCGCCGAATTGAGGGCGGCATAGAAGTTGTCGCGATAATTGACCACCGAGCCCAAGTACTTGCGCACCAAGTCGGGGTAGTCCTTGACAGCCTCCGAGATGGAGCAAAATATGATGCCCAACTTGGCGAGTGCCTCGCGGTGTGTGGTCTTGACCGACACCGAGTCCATCACGGCATCGACAGCCATGCCCGAGAGTTGCTTCTGCTCCTCGAGGGGGATGCCGAGGCGATTGAATGTGTCGAGCAATGCCGGGTCGACTTCGTCGAGGCTCTCGGGAGCGTTCTTCTTGACCGGCTCGGCATAGTAACTGATAGCCTGGAAGTCAATCTCGGGGATGTCGAGGTGTGCCCAGTGAGGCGGGGTGAGGGTGAGCCAGTGACGATAAGCCTCGAGGCGGAAGTCAAGCAACCACTCCGGCTCGCCCTTGCGCGCCGAGATGTGGCGTATGACGTCCTCATCGAGTCCACGCCGCAAGATGTCGGTGTGGATGTCGCTGACAAATCCATATTTGTAATCACCCGTAGTGGCATCGCGGATGACCGATGCCTCGGCGGCGCACTCGGGTGTACGTTCAGTCTCTTTCATTTTCTTCTTCGTCTACGGCGGGGGCGTCGTCGCTTGTCGCGCTTATAGCACCTAAGAAGGTGGGTGACAGGTCGATAACCATGCAACGCATGGTGTGATCGCTGTCGCGCAAACTGCGGGCGCTCTCGCCACCGATAAACATATATATATTAAGAACAATCGACAGGATAAAAGTCCACTTGAATACCGAAAAAATTGCGCCGGCGAGGCGGTCGATTATGCCGAGATGCAGCGCTTTCACGGCACTCCGTATCATGCGAGCCAGCAGCCATGTCACCAAGTAAGCCACCAGGAATATGATGCCATAGATGGCAAAGGCTGTGACCGGCTCGCTACTGCCGGATACCACAGCGCCGCCAATGACTCGCGCAGCGAGGATACCCACGATGATGGCAGCAATTGAGCCCACCTGAGAGACTATACCCCGCACGAAGCCCACAACGGCAGCCACGGCGATGAGGACAAATATGAAGATGTCGAGTGCTCCCATGTGTTTTACTCCATCAAGTTGCGGTAGCGGCGACGTGGAGGCTCCTTGCCGCCGTTCTGGGCGCGCTTGAAGTCCTCATAGTCGCTGTAAGAGCCTTCGTAGAAGACTACCTTGCCATCGCCTTCAAAGGATAGTATGTGAGTGCAGATGCGGTCGAGGAACCAGCGGTCGTGGCTTACTACCACGGCGCAGCCGGCGAAGTCGTCGAGACCTTCCTCGAGGGCACGCAGGGTGTTGACATCGATGTCGTTGGTAGGTTCGTCAAGGAGTATGACGTTGCCTTCCTCCTTGAGCGCCATTGCCAGGTGGAGACGGTTGCGCTCGCCACCCGAGAGGACGCCGATTTTCTTCTCTTGGTCGGCACCGGTGAAGTTGAACTTCGAGAGATAGGCGCGGGCATTGACATCGCGACCGCCCATGCGGAACGATTCAACACCCTGTGAGATAACCTCATATACCGATTTCTCGGGCAAGAGGTCGTGGTGACGCTGGTCGACGTAGGCTATCTTGACGGTCTCGCCCACCTCAAATGTGCCGGCATCGGCGGTCTCTTGCCCCATGATGAGGCGGAACAGGGTGGTTTTGCCGGCGCCGTTGGGACCGATGACCCCCACAATGCCGGCTGGCGGCAAGGCGAAGTCAAGGTCTTTGAACAGGGTGCGATTGCCGAAGGCTTTGGCGATGCCATGAGCCTCGATCACCTTGTTGCCGAGGCGCGGACCATTGGGGATGAATATCTCGAGACGTTCCTCCTTCTGCTTTTGGTCCTCGTTGAGGAGTCGGTCGTAGGAGTTAAGACGAGCCTTGCCCTTGGCTTGGCGAGCCTTGGGAGCCATGCGCACCCATTCCAATTCACGCTCGAGGGTCTTGCGACGCTTGGATGCTTGCTTCTCTTCCATCGCCATGCGCTTGGTTTTTTGGTCGAGCCACGACGAGTAATTGCCCTTCCATGGAATACCCTCGCCGCGGTCGAGTTCGAGAATCCATCCTGCCACGTGGTCGAGGAAGTAGCGGTCGTGAGTGATGGCGATGACGGTGCCGGGATATTGCTGGAGGTGTTGCTCGAGCCAGTCGATTGACTCGGCATCGAGGTGGTTGGTGGGCTCGTCGAGCAACAGCACATCGGGCTGTTGGAGCAACAGACGGCACAAGGCGACACGGCGACGCTCGCCACCCGAGAGGGTGTCTATCTTTTGGTCATCGGGCGGGCATTGGAGTGCATCCATAGCGCGCTCAAGTTTGCTGTCGATGTTCCACGCATCGGCGGCATCGAGTTTGTCCTGCAACTCGGCTTGGCGAGCGATGAGGGCATTCATCTTGTCGGGGTCTTCGAGCACGTCGGGATCGCAGAAAGCCTCGTTGACCTTGTCAAATTCGGCGAGGAGTGCCATGGTATCGGCGACACCCTCACGCACCACTTCGATGACGGTCTTGTCGGGATCCAACTGCGGCTCCTGCTCCAGGTAGCCCACGCTGTAGCCAGGGGAGAAGACCACTTCGCCTTGGAAGTCTTTGTCGATACCGGCGATAATCTTCAGCAACGATGATTTACCCGAGCCATTGAGACCGATGATGCCTATCTTGGCGCCATAGAAGAATGACAGGTATATGTTTTTGAGTACTTGTTTCTGGGGTGGGTAGGTCTTGCTCACGCCTACCATTGAGAAGATAACTTTCTTGTCGTCCGCCATAATGAGTGGATTTTAGGAGGTTATTATTTGCGACGCGGGGCAAAGCGCACCGGATAGTCGGGACGCACCTTGCCGGCTGCGATATTGTTGAGTTTTGACTTGATGAGTTGCTTGCGTATAGCCGAGATGTGGTCGACATAAACCTTGCCCTCGAGGTGGTCATACTCGTGTTGAATGATGCGAGCGAGGAATCCGCTGAATTCTTCATCGTGGGGCTGGAAGTTCTCATCGACCCATTGCAGGCGGATGTGCTCCACGCGGTTGACATTTTCGCTGAGTCCGGGGAGGCTCAGGCAGCCCTCGGCGCGGGTGACTTTCTCGCCGTCGAGCACCTCGAGATGCGCATTGATGAGGGTGAGTTTGACACCATCGAGTTCGGGAAAACTTTCGGCAAGGGGCGAGGCGTCGATGACCACGATGCGGTCGTTGCGTCCTATCTGGGGCGCAGCGAGTCCCACGCCGTCGCTATCGTACATTGTCTCGTACATATCGGCGATAAGTTGCGCCAAGCCGGGATACTCAGGGGTTATATCTGTCGACACCTTGCGCAATACAGGATGTCCGTAGAGGTAAATTGGCAGTTTCATATATCTTTATGTGCAATATTTGCTTTGTAAAAAATCATTCAAAAGGATGGTTGCCGAGATTTCGTCAACAATGGCTTTGTCGCGACGGTCCATGCGCTTCATGCCACCGTCAATCATCGCTTGATGGGCTATTGCCGAGGTGAAACGCTCGTCGTAG
The DNA here is from genome assembly GCA_945829225.1 of uncultured Bacteroidales bacterium. GTDB lineage: Bacteria > Bacteroidota > Bacteroidia > Bacteroidales > Muribaculaceae > CAG-873. Next base: position 100,960 of record CALZTY010000003.1, read on the forward strand.
AATACGATGTTCATCGGGGCAATCTCCTTGCGCAGGCGGTTGATTACCGGGGTGAGATAGCGCATCGACTCGGAGGGCTCGCCTCGCAGGGTTGTCGGATGTCCCACCACTATGTAATCAACAGCCTCGCGGGCTATGTAATCCTTAACAAAGGCGATTAACTCGCCTGTCGCCACGGTGGTGAGCCCGCCGGCGCTGATGCGCAAAATATCGGTCACGGCGATGCCGCAACGTTTGCGTCCAAAGTCGATTGCTAATAGTCGTCCCATTGGTGAGTGCAAAGTTACAAAAAATCCCCCACCTATACAAGTGAGGGATTTCTTGCATCAATTGGGCTGTAATTAGCATATTTGTCTAAATTTTAAGTGCAACTTTAAATTTAGACAAGTGATGCGTAACTAACTATTGTACAGTGGTTTTTAATGATACTATAAAACTGACGGCGAGCGTGGTGGCGCTCGCCGTCGTTGTATGTGGGGATGTGTGGATTAGAGGTTGTTGACGCGGCCGATGAATATGATGGTGCCGGTGGCGTTGTTGCGCACCACGTAGTTGAAGGGCTTGTCGATAACTACCGGAACCGGGGGTTGATCAATGGGGCTTGTAGTTGTATTGCCCCATATTGTTGTCACTGCAGCACCTTCTGCTCCATCTTCATTAACAATAAAAGATACCTTTTGGATAGCCTTGATATCTTTTATTGTTAAGGCCGGGGGTAAACCAACTGTGGTCATAGGGCTGCCTATTGATGCTTCATGTAGCGCAGGAAATACCTTGATAAGGTCTGCCGTACATCCGGCGGTGAAGCGTGGCAAAGATAGATCTACCTTTGTAGGCTCTGCTGCAGCTTTTAGCGAGAAGTAAAATGTTGGGTCTAATTTGCCTTCTCCGATAATGATGTCGAGGCTATATGTACCGCCGCTGAAAGGCAGGCTTACGATAGAGGTGTTGCCGATAGTGGCATATTTGGGCGCAAAGCACATTCTCATCATATCGGCTTGTGTGTCGCCGGCAGCGCCGTGGAATGTAGCCTTTGTGGTCTTGGTCTTGTCAAATTTGTCTGCCCATGCACCTTGGAAATACAGAGCATTTGCCCAGAAAACTCCTAAATCATCGGGTAATTTCTCAATGATTTCCTTAATCAAACCCTCGGTGTTGTCATTGCACCATTGGTTGATGATGCCGGTAGCAAGCCCGGTGTCGCTGATGTCAAGCGGTGATACCGGCGAGCGGAATGTGCTCTGCATGAACTGCTTATAGTCCTTTCTGATGGTGTATTTATTGTTAACCCATACCGAGTTGGCGAGTTTGATGAGCACACCGGTCTCATCGGCAGGCAGGTAGGTGAGCAATTTGGTGGTTAAGGTGTTCATCTCGTCTATTGATTTGAACCCTAACGAATTAACCACTTGATCGCGCCACGGATTGTCAATACTGTTGGCATAGAGAGTGAAGCAGATCGCTGCACTCGCAGGCGAGAGACAGAAATTGCCATTCTCCGTATCAGTGATAGCTCCATTGATGTCGGTGGCGTCATACAACTCAAAAGCCATCTTGTCCAATTTTGCCAGGACGGCTTGCTCGTTGTCGGTGAAAGTTACTGTGTTGCTTGTGGCGAGCGGTTCAAGTTTGTCGTATGGTTGTGCGTTTTCGTCGGGGAGCGACGGATTATCATCGCTTGAGCATGATGCAAAGGCACCCATGCATGCCATCAGCATCAGCGCTAACCCGGTGTTAATCAATTTCATAATTTTTGTTATTTAATGGTTATAAAATATCTTTTTGCAAAAGTACAAAAATTTTAATTGGGGGGGTAAAATATTGTTAAATTTTTCAGTGGAGTTGACGAGATAGGGTGATGCCCGGGCGAATAGGGATGGAGAAGGCGGTGAAAAGATTGGCGGTGTCGCTGTTGTAACTCACATGGTAGCGCTCGGGCGCGAGGAAATCGAGGGTAAAGGTGGCAGTGTCGCGGTGCTCAATGGGGTACTTGCCCACGGTGAGTCGCTCCTCGATGGAGATGTCAAAGCCTATGATGGTGACCGCTAGCGAGGCGGCGCCGTCGTCACCCACATCGGGTAGCCCTCGGCGGCAGATGACCATGTGCCCGGCATCGTCGATGCTCACGTCGATGCCGGCAGGGACCTCGGTGGAGCCGCTATTGCTCAACTCGCCGGCAACGGTGTGCAACACGGCGGCTCCGCGTCGCGAGGGTAGGGCAGCGTAGGCGATGATGGCTGCGGCAATCACTCCCGCAATGATATAGAACTCGGGCGTCGAGGTCCACATTATTTTATTAGGCGAATATGCTCAAGAAGAACTTGGCAACGAATACATAGATTACCAAGCCCATGATGTCGTTGGAAATCTGGATGAAAGGTCCGGTGGCAAGGGCAGGGTTGATGTGGATTTTCTCAAAGGTGAGCGGCACCACTGTGCCCAAGATAGAGCCGAACATCACCACGCAGAATAGCGACGCTGATACAGAGAGGGTTACCGCCAGACACTCGGGATATACCAATAGGTTGTAAATGAGGATTACACCCGAGAGGATCGTGGCATTTAGCAAGCCGATGACCACCTCCTTGGCAAGTTGGGAGGAGAACTCCTTGATATCCAAGGAGCCGTTGGCGAGACCTTGCACGACGATAGCCGATGCTTGCACGCCCACATTACCGCCGGTGCCGGCGATGATGGGGATGAAGAGCGCCAGGGTGGTGACTGCCGAGAGTTGGTCCTCAAATCCACCGAGGATGATGGATGCGAGGATACCCGAGGCGATGCCGATGAGCAGCCATGGGATGCGAGCCTTGGCTTGCGCTAAGATGGAGTCGTCGGCATCAACGTCGGAGGAGATACCCGAAGCCAATTGGTAGTCGCGCTCGGATGACTCGCGCACCTGGTCCATGACGTCGTCGACGGTGATGCGTCCCAGCAGTCGTCCGATACTGTCCACCACGGGCATCGCCACGAGGTCGTATTTCTCGAAGTCGAGGACCACCTCGTCGATGGGCGTGTCAGCCTTGACACTCACCGGGTCGGTCTCCATCACATGCTTGATTTTGGATACCGAGGGGTGGGTAATCATCTTCTTGAGGGGGAAGATGCCCTTGAGTTTATAGTCGTTGTCGACCACATAGACATAGTAGATTTCGTCCATTTCCTCGGCTTGTTGGCGCATTTCTTTGACGCACTCGGGCATGGACATATTCTCGTTGACGACAACCATCTCGGTGCCCATCAAGCCACCGGCGGTATCCTCGTCATACTTGAGGAGGTCGATGATGTCGCCTGCCTGTTCCACGTCATCGATGTGCGAGAGGATTTCGTCACGGTCCTCCTCGTCGAGTTGCTGGATGACGTCGACGGCATCGTCAGAGTCGAGGTGCTCGATTTGGCGAGCGATTTCCTCGGATGGCATGCCCTCGAGGAGTTTGAGGCGGTCGTCCTCGTCGAGTTCCATGAGCACGTCGGCAGCGGTCTCCTCGTCGAGCAACTTGTAGAGAAACTCAGCCTCGGAGAGGTCGAGATTTTGGTACAACTCGGCAATGTCGGCGGGGTGGAGGTGCTCCAACTCTTGGCTGGCGAGTTGGCTGTCACCCGAGGCGATTATTTGGCGTATCTGCTCAAGATATTCGGTGGTAAATTCTTTCATTGACATTGCGAAGAGGTGTTAGAGCCGGCGCGGATGTCGGCGATTAAGTTGGTGAGGTCGATGAATTGAGCCACGGAGAGTTGCTCGGGGCGCAGTGCGCCCAATGGGCAGTCGGCAGGGAAGACAACGCCGGCGGGAAGTAGCGAGCGCGCCGAGTTGCGGATAGTCTTGCGGCGCTGTCCGAATGTGGTCTTGACGACGGTGCGCATGAGGTCGAAGTCGCATCCGGGGTCGGTGACATCGTTGCGTCGCAGTCTGATAACGCCGCTCTTGACTTTCGGCGGCGGATTGAAGACGTGCTCATCGACAGTGAAGAGGTACTCGGTGGTGTACCACACTTGCAGCAAGACGCTGAGGATGCCACGCACCTTGGAGCCCTCGCGAGCACAGATGCGCTCGGCGACTTCGCGCTGCAGCATGCCTGTGCACTCGACCACACGATCGCGGTTGTCGAGGACCTTGAAGAAAATCTGCGAGGAGATATTATAGGGGTAATTGCCTATGACACAGCACTGTCGGTCGCCCACGATGTCTTGCAACGGGATGGCGAGGAAGTCGGCAGGCACCACTTGCTCGGGGCTCAACCCCGGCAAGTTGCCGGCGCGCAGATAGTCAACGCTCTCACTGTCAAGTTCCACGGCATACAACTCGCGTCCGGCAGCGAGGATATGAGAGGTGAGCACACCCATGCCGGGACCTACCTCGATAACGGGCAAGCCCGGGCAGTCATCGATGGTCGCGGCGATGCGACGCGCGATGGATTGGTCGGTCAAGAAGTGCTGACCTAAGGCTTTCTTGGGTTTTACTGCCGGCATAGAGTCTCAAATTTCCGCAAAGTTACAGATAATTTTTCAACGGAGCAACCACATTATCCTTCCTTTTTTGCTCGAAGTCTCCCTGTGCAGGTTCAACTGGCAAGTGCAAAATTAGCGATTTGTTTGAAGAACTCAGT
>CALZTY010000004.1 GCA_945829225.1 uncultured Bacteroidales bacterium
GAACCCGCCCTAATTTTTTCAGACCCTCAAAAAATTTTTATCGGACAGCAATAAAATAAAATACACTTGGTTATTTTTTTATTTTTGGGTGAGGCGACAGCAGAGATACATATATTTTTTGAAATGAGCGCAGTTTCTCGAGAATAATTTTTAACTTTGCGTCATGAATGAGAAGCATTTGTTTAATCTCTATTGCGACGAGAGCTGTCATTTGCAGAATGATGGCTCGGAAGTTATGTGCGTTGGTGGCATAGTAGTCCCAAATGATAAGATTGAAAAATATAAAACTGCGATAAAGGCCATCAAACGTAAGTACGGCATCCTGCAAGAGGTTAAATGGAACACTATTAGTGCGACCCATATTAAGATGTATGAGGAACTAATATCGTTCTTCTTCACGTCTGGGATGTCGTTTCGATGCATTTTGATTAAGAATAAAGGAAATATCTCTGCTCATACTTTAGAACGCGAGGAGTATAACTCTTTCTATTTCTCAATAATTGAAAAACTTATTCGCTATTCTGTTCAACACAATGGAGGTAGCGACAATAATTTCAGAGTATATCTCGATTTAAAGGATTCTCACGGCTCAAAAAAATTGAGAGTGATTGAGAATACTTTGTCGCAAGAATTGGGTAGAGGCAATGTTGTTTCCCATTTACAGAATATCCGTTCCCATGAATCGGTGTTCATTCAGTTGGTCGACATATTAATTGGTGCTATTGCATATCGCACAAGAGGACTCGATGGCAGCTCAGCCAAACTTGCCGTAGTGGAACAAATAGAGCGAATGTCCGGTTATATCCTCAATGAAGGGACAGAACCTGGTGACGATAAGTTCAGCATTTATGATTTCCAGCCCAAGAAAAGAAATGGCTGATTCTATTGATATCTTGGGTTCACTTGAGCCATATTGCGACGACTCAATCGCAGTAACGGACAAAGAAATAATTACGAAACTTCATGATATGTTTCGGGATGATTTTATCTTTGGAACGGTACTGCTCGATGGCAAGGAAGTAAAAGTGAAACCGTTTCCGTACAATAGAGCCGTAATCGACCATTTGCCGGATTGGTTTAACGGACTTAGCGAGAAGTTTGTCCACATAATAACGCGAGAGGTTAAGGAGAATAACCGTAAGACGGCGCGAAAGATTAGGGAGTTTCGTTCGGAACGCGCTTTGCGCATTCACTGGATAAAGCCTATTATCGAGAATTGTAACGACCGTAGAATCCGACGGTTCAAATGTCTGGAATATTCAGGTCGAGAACGTGAATACTTTTGGTTTAACCACGGCTATATGGTGATTGTGGAATTTCTCAACCCCGATGTAGCCCTCATCACAGGGTTTTGCGTTGACCAGGATAATCAGGCGTATTATCTTCGCAAATATCAAGACCGCATAAAATAAAAAAACCGCATTTACGGTAATGCGGCCAACCAGGTCCTTCGTTCTTCGATCGATGACAATGCAAAGTTAGCGATTATTTATGACTCTGCAAAATAAAAACGCAATTATAGGCAAAATAGTTTTTGTCCTAAATAAAATACACTTGGTTATTTTTTTATTTTTGGGTGAGGAGGTGATGGATTTGCGGGAGGATGGGGGTGGTGTTGTCGTTGGTGATGGTGTGTGTCGGGATGTCGGCGGGGATGTCGGCGCTTTGTGCGGCGATGCGAGCGGTGACTTGATCGGCTGTCAAGCCGCTGCGTTGCTGTACGCGGGCGATGCGCAGGTCGTCGGGGGCTTCAACTATCCACGCGGCATCGATGTGCTCATGTAGGGGGCATTGAAAGAGTATGGCAGACTCGACAAAAGCCCGAGAGGCGGTCAAGCCACTGCGCCAGCGCTCGACGTCATCGATAACGGCTTGATGGACAATGGTATTGAGGCGCTCCAAGGCGGCAGGGTCGGCAAATACTACTGAGGAAATAAGCGGGCGGTCAACAACTCCGTCGACGACAGCCCGGGGGTGTATCTTTTCGTTGATTTGGCGCTGTATATGCGGGTCGGTATCCATGATGCGACGCGCCTCGCGGTCGGTGTCGTAGACCTGAAAGCCCATAGCGAGGAGGATGCGCGACACTACCGACTTACCGGCGCCGATACCTCCGGTGATACCTATGAGAGAGGTCATCTGCGCTCGATTACATACTCGGCACTATCCGTGATGAGCGACACGTTGGTGAGGTTGTCCGAAACCTCAACGATGCGCAGAGGGATGTTGCGAGTGGGGTTGTGGTGGTTGATTTTGTTGTAGTCGGCTACCACACGCACGTGAGGGTCGGAGTTGTGATAGTCGCTTGCCGCAATCATATACTTGACGTCGACACAGGAGGGGAAGGTGATGAGGCGGACATCGGCAGGTACGTTGATGGGCTCAACTCGCACGTTCATCTTCTTGATTATCAATGGCTCGACGTTGAAAGTGACATCCACGCTATCGGGGATAACTCGTGTGCCGGCGGGAGCGATAAGAGCCACGCGCACGGTGGTTGACTTCACGAGGTCGTTCACGACGACACGTTGTGTTCTCACCGAGCGCACGCTCGACGGCAAATGGCTGGTAGAGAATACCTTGACCGAATCAATGGCGAGAGATGGCTTTCCGACAATAGTTGCCTTGGGACCAGCCTCTGCGGCATAATCCAAGGTAATGGGCAGAGCCTTGCCGGGGCGCGAAGTATAAGGCAACACCAGCGAGTCGGGCATCACGAGGATGATATTGGCACCGCCGAGAGCATTGCGTGCCTCAGCCTTGAGGTCGGTATTAGAGACGTAAATGGCTCGTGTATTGCGATATAGGCGATAGTCGATCTCCATCTTGGGCGGGCTCGACCATGCCAATTTGATGCGCTGTGAGCCATGGGTGCGCAGGCTCACAGCCACCGATTGGGGAGGTGTGGCGACTATCGTTACTGTGTCGGGTAAATTGGTGATTACCAATGGCATACGAACATCACACTGCACCTCGTCGTTGATAGACATCACCATCCACAGCGCTGTAGCAAGGAGGGTGCAGAACATGAAACTCAACAAGTTATGGCCACGCTGCGAGCGCAGCATAGCCATAAGCGTTGTAAGCAGTTGCCGGATGTTCATATTAGGGAGAGAATCGACAATTGGGGATTACTTCTGGTCGGCAGGAGTGGTGTCGGAAACATCGGGATATACCGAGTTCTTGTCAACCGAGATATTGACACCCTTGGTGATTTCAACGACGAAGTATTTTTCCTTTACTTCGGAGATTACACCATAGACACCACCGTTGGTGATGATTTTGCTGCCCTTGGTGAGGGCTTCGCGGAACTTGCGGATTTCCTTCTGGCGTTTTTGTTGCGGACGAATCATGAAGAACCACATTACGACGAAGAGAAGGACAATCATAAGGAGGCCTGAGAAGCCACCTTGACCGGCGGCTGCGTCTTGTAGGAGGATGAAATTCATAATTATTAAGTGTGTGGGGTTAGAGAATTAACAATTTATTTGTCGGAGGTGACGAAGGGCTTGTTGAGGATACCCTCGTCGGCGAGCATCTTGACTACGGAGTAGAGGATGCCGTTGATGAAAGGACCCGAGCGACGAGTTGAGTAGTTGTTGGCAATCTCGATATACTCGTTGAGCGACACCGGCACGGGGATTGCTTGGAAGTGGACAATCTCGGCGATAGCCGAAATCATGATGACGATATCCATGAAAGCCAGGCGGTCGATATCCCATTCGCTGCTGATAAAGCGGTCGATATAAGCGCGATAGCGGTCACATTCCTTGACGGCGTGAGTGAAGAGTTCGTCGCCGAAGGCGGCATCCTCATCGTCCTTGAAAGGCGGGAGGAAGTCCAACGGCTCGTCGGGCTCAGCCTGAGCAAAGCGACGGATGGTCTTGAGAGCAAAGGTGCCGACGATGCTGATGTCGTCATTCCAATATATCGACATCGACTCGAGAGCGTCATCGAGGGCATCGGAGGGCATAACGATGGTGCGCAACACCGAGCGCCAAAATTCGCAATCGGCACGCCACGAAGTCTCGGGGGCATTGATATAATCGTCGTAGATATCCGAGGCGAGGATGGAGTCGAGGAGGCTCTTGAGCAGTCCCGGGCAAGATACCCACGAGAACTTGTTCTTTCCCATAAACTCGGAGATGACCGGATTTTGTCGCAAGAAGGCGACGAAGGAGTTCTCGACCAATCGAGTATTGGGGTTGAGGTCCTCGGCGGTGGGTACATACTTCTCGCGAGCGGCAATGAGGCGGTCTTGTTGCTCGTCGGTGAGTTGGATGATGAGGGCAAAAAGGGCGAGGTAGAGGTTGTAGGACTGCTCGAGCGAGGATTTCAACTCGGAGCGCGCCTTGAGATACGATGAGCGCTCATCGTTGTATGAGCGAAGGGTATCGACTGCTTGTTGGATGCCGTGGTGCAAGCCGGTGAGGGAGAAGTCCGGGTTGGCACGGAGGGCGGCAACGACCTGCTGGTCCTTGAGGACGATTGTCTCGAGCATGACGGTCCACATCAACACATCGTCGTCGAGAGTGCGTGAGCGCTTGCGCGAGTACTCATTGAAGAAAGCCGACGAGGTGATTTTGTCGTACAACGAGGCGGCAACAGGCTTGAGAATTGACAGGTCGGCGGCATTGTTCAAGGTGATAGCCTTGAGGTCGGGATTGTCGGCGAGTGCGCGACCTACTTTGTTGTTTTTTAATGCTTTATCTACGTCCAAAGCCACAAAATCGCGTTCGCGGCAATTTACGCGGATACCCGAGAACTCCTGGATGAGCATCAACATATCGAGATAAACCGCATAAGCGAAGCGACGGTCGCGCGAGGCGTCGGTGGGTGCTACTTCAATCTTAAACTCGGTGTGAGAGAGCAAATAAGAATAAAGGATTTGAACTACCTTGATTCTGATTAAAATGCGATTTATCATAATGCCTATGTTCTATTCGGTTGTAAAAGTACTGCAAAGGTACGACTTTTTTGTGGCGTGACAAAATAAAGCGAAGAAAACGTCTTAATTGTCTTGTTCAGCGGTCTGCTCAGCCAGGGGGTTCCAGCCTTGGGCGCGGAGGGTTATCTCGGTGTTGTCGCGAGTCACCATGGCGCAGCCTTCGTTGGCTTTGGCGATGTATCCGATGACGCGCACATTGTCGAGAGCCTTGACCTTGTCGTGCATAGTCAGGGGCACAGTGAAGAGCAATTCGTAGTCCTCACCGCCGTTGAGAGCCGCTGTCACCAGGTTCATATTGATTTCCTCTGCCATTATAGCAGTCTGATAATCAATGGGAATACGGTCCTCGTAAACGCGACAACCGACGCCCGAAGCCTTGCAGATGTGGAGCAACTCAGACGACAATCCGTCGCTGATATCCATCATGGCGGTAGGCAGGATGTCAGCCTTGGCAAGCGCCTCAATGATGTCGCGGCGAGCGCGAGGTTTGAGTTGACGCTCGAGGATGTACTCCTTGCCGGCGAAGTCGGGTTCGAAGTCCTTGCGACCAGCCGAGGCAACCTTCTCGCGCTCAAGCAATTGCAAGCCCATATAGGCGGCACCCAAGTCGCCCGACACACATATAATATCTGTGGTCTTGGCACCCGAGCGCTTGACGATGCGGTCGCGGGGTGCCTCACCGATACAAGTAATCGAGATTACCAAGCCTTGGTTGGACGCCGAGGTGTCGCCGCCGACGATGTCCACGCCGTAGTCTTCGCAAGCCATGCGTATGCCGGCATACAGCGCCTCGATATGCTCCACGGTGAAGCGGCGCGAGATGCCGAGGCTCACGGTAATCTGTCGCGGGGTGCCGTTCATGGCATAAATATCCGAGAAGTTGACCACGGCGCTCTTGTATCCGAGGTGCTTCAGAGGCACATATGTGAGGTCGAAGTGGACATTCTCGAGGAGCAAGTCGGTGGTCACCAACTGCTCCATATCGGCGGGATGGTGCAAGATGGCAGCGTCGTCGCCCACTCCGAGGATGGTCGACGCATTGACCATAGGCATATTAGCGGTGAGTCGGTCGATAAGACCGAACTCACCGAGTGAAGAGATTTCAGACATTTGATTAAGATCGCTTTACGAGTTCGCGCATGATAGCGACAACATTGGGCTGAGCCTTCTCGGCAGCGAGTTGCACCTCCTCGTGGGTGGGCACCTCAGTGACATCCTTGCCGCCGAGGTCGGTGATTACCGACACGCCGAAGACGCGCATATCGCCATGGCGAGCCACAATCACCTCGGGCACGGTGGACATGCCCACAGCGTCGCCACCGATGATGCGGAAGTACTCATACTCAGCCGGAGTCTCGAATGTAGGACCGGGGGTGCCTACGTATACGCCATGAACCACGCGGATGCCCAGTTCATTGGCGATTTCATCAGCCTTAGCCACCAATTTGTGGTCGTAAGCCTCGGTCATTGCCGGGAAGCGCGGACCCAGTTCGTTGTAATTCTTGCCGCGGAGGGGATTCTCGGGGAAGAGGTTGATGTGGTCGGTGATAATCATCACGTCGCCCACGCGGAAGTTCTTGTTCATGCCGCCGGCGGCGTTGGACACGAAGAGAGTGTCGACGCCGAGCGCCTTGAACACGCGCACCGGGAAGGTTACTTGCTTCATATCATAGCCCTCGTAGTAGTGGAAACGGCCCTGCATGGCGATGACGCGCTTGCCACCGAGGACACCGAAAATCAGATTTCCGCTGTGACCCTCGACGGTGGATACGGGGAAATTGGGGATTTCGGTGTAAGGGATATATTGTTTATCCTCGATGTAATCGACCAAAGAGCCGAGTCCGGTGCCGAGGATGATAGCAGTAGTAGGCATTGTGCCACTGACACGTCCCTTGAGGAAGGCGGCAGTTTCTTTAATTTTATTAAGCATATCAGTTAGTGTTAGGGTTAAGATAATTTTTTAGAATCTCTTATTAATTTAATCAGTGTTTGTTCAAAGGACAGACCATTATGGTTGACAAATTCGACTTTAATGGGCAGATAGAAAGTGTGGGCGCGCAATTCGGGAGGGAAGTAGGGGCTTGCCTTCATGCGCACGGCATCCTTCTCGGTAGTTACCAAAATCTTTGTAGAGCCCTTCATGGTGCGGAAGCGCTCGCGCAGCATCTCCATATCGCGGCGCGAGAAGTTGTGATGGTCGCCGAAGACGTTGACCCTCACCTTAGGCTGGAAACTCTTGAGGTATCGCACGAAGGGGCGCGGGTTAGCCACGCCGGCAACAGCGAGGATAGAGTCGGCAGCGGTCATCCATTCAAGCGACGGCACCGCTGTCGATTGCTCGGGGAACAGGGGCACCAGGGCTTGATAGGCAAATCGCGAGAAGAACAGCGATTGGTATGGGAACAAGTTCAGGTCGCGCATAAAGTGGCGGTAGTCGTAGTCGGGCATCGTATCGGGGCTCTTGGTGACCACCACCATGTCGGCGCGATTGAGGGCATACAAGCCCTCGCGCAGGCGCCCGTAGGGTAGCATCTTGTCGCGGAACACCGGATGGCGATACTCGGTGAGGATTACCGACACCGTGGGCTTGACGCGGCGGTGCTGGAAGGCATCATCCATGACGATGAGGTTGATATCCGGGTCGATTTGCTGCAACTCGGTGATGGCTGTGGTGCGGTCCTCGCACACAGCCACGGTGATTTTGCAGTCAAATTTGTGATACATCTGATAAGCCTCATCGCCGATATCCGAGGGCTTGGACTGAGGCGTTGCCAGCACAAATCCGCGAGTGGAGCGCTTGTAGCCACGCGACACGATGGCGATGTGGTAGTTGAGTCGCAGAGCCTCGACGATATACTCGACATGGGGCGTCTTGCCCGTGCCGCCCACGGCGAGGTTGCCTACCACAAGGACCGGGATGTCAAATTCGTTTTGGGGTAAAATCCTTGCGTCGTACATTTTGTTGCGTACAAAGGTAATGAAGCCATACACCTTGGAGCATGGCAACAACACCATTTTGGATATCACTGTGCGCAACGACATCGGCACGGGGATTATTTAAATTCGATAGGTTCGATATGCGCTTGCACGGCAGCGGCGTTGGTCACATAGTCGATGACGTGGAGCAGACGACGCGTGGTGGCATCCATAGTCACGCCACCCATCTGCACGTTGCCACGTGCCTGGCGTACCCATTCGAGCCACATCTTCTCGTCGAGGGCGGGATAGTATGCCACATCTCTACGGTCAAGCCCGAGATTGTTGACCATATCGGTGATTGCGGCATCGAGACCGCCGACACAGTCAGCCAAGCCAATCTCGACGGCACGACCGCCAATCCACACGCGACCTTGACCGATAGCCTTGACCGAGTCTTGCTCAATTCCTCGACCGGCGGCGACACGCCCGGTGAAAATGTCGTATGTGGTCTCGACCATAGCCTGGAGAGCGTCAAGTTGCTCTTGGGGCAAAGGCTTATTTGTATTCAAGAGCAAGGCATTCTCGTTGGACTTTACCTCTGTGAAATTGATACCGAGGTGTCCGGTCATCAAGCCCGAGATATCGGGAATCATGCCAAATACACCGATAGAGCCGGTGATAGTGGTGCGGTCGGTGTAAATGCTGTCAGCACCGCAAGCGATGTAGTAGCCACCCGAGGCAGCCACGCCGCCCATAGACACGTAGAGGGGCTTGTTCTTGGACTTGAAGTACTCCAGAGCCTCCCAGATTTGCTCGGAGGCGAAGGCGCTGCCACCGCCCGAGTTGATGCGCAGTACCAAGCCGCACACATCTTCGTTGTCAGCCAACTCGAGGATTTGAGGCACCACTACATCGGCAGAAATACCTATGCCGCCGGTGTCGACGATGTCGCCCTCGGCAAAGAATACGGCGACGTGCTTGTCGCTATGTGAGGACTCGTTGCTTGCCATGTATTCGGTGGGGGTGACAAAGGGGAGGTCCTTGTCCTTATCGATGCCCACTTTTGAGCGCAGGTAATCCTCGACTTCGCGACGATACTTGGTGTCGGTTACCAATCCGGCAACGTCCTTAGCCAATTTGAAGGCGATAATAGAGTCGGGGTATGAGCGTACCGTAGCGATATCCAAGCCACGACCGGTGGCGATGGAGCCGGCAGTATAGTTCCACAGCGAATCAATCATCTCGGTGTACTGTAGATGTGAGGCTTCGCTCATCTTTGTGAGTGTGAACGGTTCGATGGCGCTCTTGTAGTCACCTACGCGCACCACTTGCATCTTCACGCCCACCTTGTCGAGCAATCCGGCAAAGAAGGGTACTTGAGTGACCACGCCATGGATGTTGACCGAGCCTACAGGGTTGACAATCACCTCATCGGCTACCGATGCGATCATGAAATCGCCCTGCGAATAGTTGTCGGCATAGGCAATCACCCACTTGCCGGTCTCGCGGAAGTCGCGTAGGGCATTGATAATCTCCTCGCGCTGAGCGGCGTGTATGTCGGAGGTGCCGCAGTCGAGGTATATGCCCTTGATGCGTGCATCCTTGGCGCTAAGGCGGATAGCGTCGAGCACATCAACGAAGGTCTCGCCCTGGGCGTCGCCATCGCGGACAACGGTCCAGAAATCACCCTGCTTGCCATAGTCGAGCATGGTGGAGCCGTCAAGTTTGATATGTAGAATAGAGCCATCCTTGATGGGCTCGGTGGATACGCTCGAGGCAAGAAGCGACGAGAACAAGGCGATGACCAACACCACACCGATGAATATGGTAAGCCACAATCCGGCGATAGTGCCCAGCATCGAGATGAAGAACTTTTTCAGCATAATTTCGTGTTGTTGTTTATGACTTGCAAAGTTACTACAAATAAATCAATTATTTACCATCAATTTGGCGCAAAAGTTCATTAACGGCGGCTTCCAACTGCGCATCAACGCCATTGACCACGTCGGTGGGGTCGTTAGCGACGCGGATATCCGGCTCAAGTTGTTGATTTTCGAGGAATGAGCCGTCGTCGAGGCGGTAACCGATGACGGGGATGCCGAAGTATAGGCTGCGGTCCTGCATAGTCACCCAGTTGACCGATGTCATGGTGCCGGGCACGGGCATACCCACCAGTGAGCCCAAGCCGCGGTGCTTGTATACCCAAGGAGTGCCGTGTGCGTTGGAGTAGCAAGCCTCGCACATCACCATGATTGAGGGTTTGTTCCAGCGGCGCGAGGGCATGTCGCAACTCTGCACGCCACGTATCTCTTGAGTGAAGTAGTGCTGACCCGAGAAGAGCACCTCGATATCCTCGTGGAGGCGTCCGCCGCCATTCCAGCGCACGTCGATGACGATGCCCTCGCGGTCGTTGTACTTGCCGAGAATGTCGCTATAGGCGCGACGGAACGACTCGTCACCCATCGACTCCAAATGCACATAGCCGAGGCGTCCGTGCGAGAGCGAGTCGACGGCGGCAGCGCGACTGCGCACCCAGCGCTCGTACATCAGTTCGGAGTGTGTGCCAGCGCCGATAGGGGTGACAATTTCCTCCCAGCGCTCGCCGGTGGCGGGGTTGAGCAAGCCTACGAGGGTCTTCTGTCCGGCTAAGTCATTGAGCAACGCGTAGATATTGCCGGTATGCGCTACAGCCTCACCATTGACGAACTCCACTACGGTGCCGACGGTGACGCGGGTATTGGCATTGGCAAAGGGACCCTTGGCAAGAACCTCGGCGACACGTGCACCTGCGCCGGCATAGTTCATGTCGTAGAGCAATCCCAACGAGGCTGTTGCATCGCGCTGCGATGTCGCGGGGGCGCGATAGCCGCTACCGGTGTGGCTCACGTTCAACTCGCCCAACAACTCGCTGAGCATCTCCGAGAAATCATAATTATTGTTAATGTGGGGCAGGAAGCGGCGATAGTGCTTGGTCATCTCCGCCCAATTGACGCCGTGCATATCCTCGACATAGAAGCGGGCAGCCTCCTCGCGCACCATATTGTCAAACATAAATTCGCGCTCGGCGGCATGGTCGAGGTTCATCTTGGCGGTGTAACTGATAGAGGTGAGTTTGCCCGACGAGGCAAGTTTCTTCATCGTGGAGCCTAACAGGAACATTGTCTTGCCATCGGGGGTGATGTCAAAGCCGGATACGCCCGAGAGTGAGGTTACCAACTTGTGCTCGGTCTCACGCAAGCCGAGGCTCCACAATTGGCGCTTTTCATCGTGATTTACAAGGTAGTAGAGGGTCTCGCCGTCGGAGGTGAACAGGTAGTCAACCAGGTCGGTTGATATGGGGGTCACGCGCACCAAGCGGTCGGTGATGCCATCCAATTCCACAACGATGGGCTTATCTTTGTCCTTATCCTTATCTTTATCCTTGTCTTTATCTTTTTTGCGGGCTTCCTTGAGTAGCGCATACTCTTCCTCGTCCATATTGTACTCGTCAAAGGCTTGTTGGTTGAGGAATACGAGCATTACATCTTCCATCGAGCCCCAAGAGGCATGGTTGCGCATGCCGTAGCGCTCGGAGGCGAAGGCGATAGCATTGCCACCGAGGACAAAGCGCGGACCTTGGTCGAAGTAACCGCTGTTGGTGAGGTTGGTGAGCGTACCATCTTCGACATTGAGCAGGGCGATATCAGTGTAGGGGTCGTGCATGCGAGCAATCACTTCGAGGGCTATCCACTTGCTGTCGGGCGACCATGTGTAGGCAAAGTGTCCGTCATTCTGCAGATATGTGGAGCCATCGGTGAGTTTCTTTACCTTGCCGCTCTTGAGGTCGAGCACGGCGAGGATATGGCGGTCGAGAATGAAAGCCAAGGAGTTGCCGTCGGGCGACACCTCGGGTTGGGCGCGCTCGTGCTTGTCGGCTTTGAATACCGGGGTCTCGGTGAACAGGGTTGCGTGGGCAAAGTCGGGCTCCTCATCGGGACGCGCAAGCACAGCCTTGTAGATATTGTAGCGACCGTCGCGCTCCGAGGTATAGTAGAGAGCCTTGCTGTCGGGCGCCCAACAGATGTAACCCTCTGCCTCGGGTGTGTCGCTGATCTGGCGTGTGGTCGAATATTCAACAGAGGTAACGAATACGTTGCCGCGATAAATGAAGGCTATGGACTTGCCATCGGGCGATGCCACCGGCTGTGTGGCGCCGCGGCTTGATGTCATTTTCTCAATCTCGGGTGCTGTGTTGTCGGTAACATCGATAGCCACCTTGACGGGGTTGGCACCGGGAGCCATGGTGTATATTTCGCCGTCCCAGGCAAAAGCCAAGGTGCCGGCATTAGAGCGCGAGAGGAAGCGCACGGGGTGAGTCTTGAACTTGGTGAGTGCCGTGGCTGCATCGGGGTTGGACAGTGAGGCATGATATACGTTGACCGGCAGCCCGTTGCGCTCGCTTAGGAAGTAGAAGTCGCCATCGGTGCCTGCTACCGGCTCGGTGTCTTCGCCACCACGGTTGGTGAGGTTGGTGTGCTTGTCGGTGGTGCAATCATAGAGGCATATGTCGCGAGTTGTCGACGAGGTGTGGTGCTTGCGCCAATTATTCTCCATGCCCTTAACATCTTGATACAGATATGATTGACCTCCGGGGAGCCATGAGATGAATTTTGCCGGGGTGGCAAGGACCTGGATGGGGGCTTCAGAGCCGTCTACAGGCACGCTATACACCTCGGTGAGACGTCCGGTGGGGAAGAGCGCACTCTCCACGGGGTCTTGGATGGCTGCCGAGAAGAGCACCGACTTGCCATCGGCACTGAAAGCCTCGGGGGTTTCGGTCACTGAGTTATAGGTGAGTCGGCGAGGACTGCCACCGGTTGCTTCGACAACGTATATATCAAAATTCCCATGGCGATTGCCGGCAAAGGCGATGGTGCGCGAGTCGGGGCTCCACACGGGGCTCTCCTCGTAGTATTCGTCGGTGACGGTGAGGCGTGTGGCGTGACCGCCGGCTGTCGGCACTGTGTAAATGTCGCCCTTGTAGGTGAAGGCGATGGTGGCGCCGTCTGGCGAAATCTTCACATCACGCAGCCACAGCGGTGTGATTGCCGCGGCTTGCAGGGTTACTCCGGCGATGATGCCGGCACTCAGCAGTATTCGTTTCATATTCAATCTTTGTATAAATATCGCTTAATCGACCGCTTGGGGGTCTTCTCAAACTCTTCTTGATATAATTTAACACTTGCAATCTGTGAATATGCCGGCAATTCGGTGTTCACTTGCTTGATGTTATCATTCATTAACGCTTCGATGGCATCGGTTGAGATATTTGCTGCTGCAGCGGCATCGAAGTCGGGATGGATGAGAGCCATCAACTTGCCACCGCGGTCGACCACAAGGCTCTCGCCCACATAGGGCATATTGTTGATTCTTTGCTCGATTTCCTCGGGATAGATATTCTGCCCGCTGGGACCGAGAATCATGCTCTTGTCGCGCCCGCGGATGTAGAAGAAGCCGTCGGCATCGCGCTGGCATATGTCGCCGGTGTTCATCCATCCGTCGACGATGGTCTCGGCAGTGGCTTCGGGGTTTTTGTAATAGCCGAGCATCACATTGTCGCCGCGCACCCACAGAGTGCCGGGGGTGGTGGTAGGGTCGGGCGAGTCGATGCGAGCCTCCATGCGGTCGACAATCTTGCCACAGGACTGGCTACGCTGGATATCCCAGCGGGCATATGTGATGAGCGGAGCGCACTCGGTCATGCCGTAACCCACTGTGAAGGGGAATTTGATGCGACGCAGGAATGTCTCGACATCGACATTGAGTCCGGCGCCTCCGATGACCAACTGCTCCAAGTTGCCGCCGAAGGTCTCGGTCAGTTTGTCCTTGATTTTGCCTAACAACTTGTCGTCAACAAAGGGCACGTGCAGCAGCATCTTCATCACCGGCTTCTCCAGCATGGGGAATACCTTGGTCTTGATGATTTTCTCGATAATCAGCGGCACGGTGATAATCAACTTGGGCTTGACGGTTGCAAAGGCGTCCATGATAATCCTCGGCGAGGGTGTGCGCGTCAGGAAATTGATATGGCAGCCGTGGCACAGCATATGTATCATCTCAAAGGTGAGACCGAACATGTGCGCCATGGGCAACATACATATCGCTCCGTCTCCGTGGTGGCAATAGGGTATATTGTCCAAGGCGAAGCGTATGTTAGACCATATATTGCGGTAGGAGAGCCTGACGCCCTTGGAGAATCCCATCGAGCCGCTGGTGTAGTTGAGCACCGCCATGGCATCGACATCTTCGGGCTGCACATATTGCACATCTGCCGGCGTGAAGCGCTCGGGATATTTCTCGCCGAAGAGACGATTGAGATTGGCGCGAGCCTTGCTCAGCCGCTCGCACCGCGACATCAGCAAGGAATAGTCGGCGATATTGACTGCGCCTCGCAACTGCTGCAAGGCATCCGGGTCGAGGTTCTCCCATATCGCGGTATCGACAAAGAACAACTTGGCATCGGAGTGATTGACCAAGTGATGCACGTTGTCTGGCTTGAATTCGTGCAAAATGGGCACTGCCACTGCACCATAGGTGAGAATACCGAGGAATGCCACGCTCCAATGGGCGCTATTGCGCCCGCACAGTGCGATTTTGTCGCCTCGCTCGATGCCGGCGTGCTCAAAGAGCAAATGCAACTTGGCTATCTTGCGAGCAACGGCTCGATACTGGAATGACGCTCCGTTGAGGTCGCTCAGCGCCGGATATTCCCAATTTTTCTTTATCGACTGCTCGAGCAGCGTGATTATTGTTTCGTTTTCAGTCTTTTCCATCGTTGTATTTAAAACGCCTGAAAGGCGTGATTGGTTATTTCTTGTTAATGCGGAAGATGGTACCCTCGATTAGCGACACATACACATCGCCGGTGAGGTCGTCAACGTCGATGCCGTTTACCTCGCTCACACCCAGGGGCAGGCTCCACAACACGCTCTGTGTCTCGGGGTCTACCGCTGTGACGATGCCTCGACGCGAGCCGCAGTACACCACGCCGTCAACCTCGGCAACGATGCACGGTGCGTGCTCGTAGCCCAATCCCATATCCACTGTCCACAGTTCCTTGAACTCGGGCACTGAGGCATCTATCGCCACCAACTCGCCGTCCATAGTCTTGGCATATACGCGGCTGTGGTCGGCGCTATGCCCCAGCGACTCGCGATATTTGTGGCTGTTGTCGCGCCACAATTGGCGCCCGGTAGCGCGGTCGATGGCGGTCATGTAGCGGTCGGGGGCTACTACATACACGCGCTCGGCACTTACTACAGGTACCACATTGCCGGGACCTAACATGTTGGCTGTCTTGCCGTTATTCCACACCCAGCGCAGGTGCCCGGTCCGCAGGTCGAGGCAGCGCAGGTTGGTATCCCATGCGCCGAATATCAAGTCGCGCCCATCCACTGCCGGGGCAGCCTGACAGTAGTTGAACAACGAGTCGTAGGTCCACTTGAGCCGTCCTGTGGCAGCATCGCGCAACTCGATGCGCTTATAGCCGCCTTGCACCCAGCCGGCATCGGTGACCAAGCCGTCGGCTACATACGGTCCCTCGGCAGATGGATATGACTTGTATTGTCGCCCGGTGGCTCCATCGACCACGAGCAACCCTGTGGCAGTCGGCACGCCTACTCTGCCCTTTTTCAATGTCACGGGGCGCGAGAACAGCGATGCTCCGGTGGGGATGCTCCAGCACAACTCGCCGGTGTGTTTGTTCACTGCCTTGGCTTCGCCGAGCGAGTTGCCAAAGTATACGCGCTCGGCATCAACTGCTACGCGCGTAAATACCGATGCGCTATCGGTCCACACACGAGTCACTTCGTAGCCCTCGGGTTGGCTCCATGCCACTTCTTGGTCTATCACGGCATTGTGTGTGGTAATCACCGGGAAGGCAAAGCGCGGCTCGGCATCCTTGCCCACCGGCTTGTTGTAGACATGCACCCATTGGGGCGACACGTCAACTATGGTGTAGCCATAGGTGCCGTCGCGCATATCGAGGGCGCGCACCATCACACTCTCAATATCGCCACCGGCATAGCGGCGCCAGCGATGATAGTGTCCGTTGATGTGGCACACCACGGGGTAGGGTGCCAGGGCATTTATGTATTCGGTGTAATTGTCAAGGTCTTCGAGCAGGGGATAGTGATTGACCGAGAGCACTCGCTTGCCCTCGGTGACGCGCTCGGCGAGGGTGCGTCGCAGCCAGTGCAAATCCTCTTGCTTGATGTGCCCGTCGCCCATCTTCATGTACGGACCGCAACTGATGCCCACAATCACCAATGAGTCGACCTCGGCGACAAAGCGGTCGTTGCCCCAGAGGTCAAAGAAGGTCTTGGTGGCGCTCTGGCTCCATGTCAACTCGTGATTGCCGGGAATTACATACTGCGGATGTCGCAACTCATCGAGTATCGCCTTGACGTGGGTTAACTCCTTGTCCGAGCCTTCATTTGCCAAGTCTCCCAGGACTATCACCGCATCATAGTCGGTGGCATTTATCTCGGCAACTGCCTCGCGCAAGACGCTGTCGTTGGCATTGCCCGGGGTGACGTGCAAGTCGGTGAGCACTGCGATATGTTGTGCAGTGGCTATGCTCAGCGACATTGCCACGGCTGAGAGGATTGCTACTAATTTTTTCATTTCAAGCGCTATTTTCAATGAATTACTTAGTGTTAGTTGGTTATAGATTTGTATCTTTGCACAAAGATACAACAAAAAAATCTAAAACGCGAATACAAGACATAAAAATTGTGTACATAAAAAAGGGGAGACTGTGTCACGGTGGTGACACAGCCTCCAGTTTCTTTTTGGTACGAGAAGGTGTTTTTTTACTTATTCCTCGTTAGATCTTGGTTGATTTTCGGCATTTTCAGCCTGTTGTTCAGATGCTTGGGCGGCAGCGGCGGCAGCCTCGGCTTCTTTGCGGGCGCGCTTGCGGCGGCGCGACTTTGCCGACTTGCTTGTGCCCATGCCGGGTGCCGGTGTCGGCTTCTCGGCGGCGGTGTCTTCTTCGCCGCCCTCGGCTCCGCGTTTGCGTGCCTTGTTCTTGGATTTCTCTACCGACGAGGTCTCCATGTCTTTTTCCTCTTGCAGGTCGATTTCATTGCGCTGGGCATCAAGTACATTGTACTCCAGGAATGCCAGCGACTGGTCGGGCAAAATCTTGAATGTGCGACCTAAGCGGCGACGCCATTGTCCGTAGAGCGAATTGAAGATACCTCGCTTGATATATGCCTCGACATATGGGTGAATATACATAGTGAAGTCCTTGACCTTTAGGGTGTTGACCAGATAGTCGAGTTTCTCATAGAGGGTATCGGTAAAGAGCAGCGAGGGCTGTATCTCGCCCTTGCCGAAGCAGCAGGGGCAAGTCTCGGTGACAGCGATATCCAATGCGGGGCGGACTCTCTGGCGCGTGATTTGCATCAGCCCGAACTTGCTCAGCGGCAGGATGTTGTGGCGTGCGCGGTCGTTGGTCATCACCTCGCGCATGTGCTCAAAGAGTTGCTGGCGATGCTCGCCCTTGTTCATGTCGATGAAGTCTACCACGATGATGCCGCCCATATCGCGCAGGCGCAACTGGCGGGCTATCTCGTCGGCGGCACGCAGGTTCACTTCCAAGGCATTACTCTCCTGGTCGTTGGCGGCACGCGAGCGATTGCCCGAGTTGACATCTATCACGTGCAATGCCTCGGTGCTCTCGATGATGATATAGGCGCCCGAGCGGAATGATACTGTCTTGCCGAACGACGACTTTATCTGCTTGGTGATTGAGAAGTGGTCAAATATCGGCTCTTCCTTGGTGTACAACTTCACTATGTCGGCGCGGTCGGGGGCTATGAGCGCCACGTAATTCTGTATCTGCTCGAAGGTGTCGGCTTCGTTGACATATATCGCCTCAAACGACGGGCTGAATATGTCGCGCAACATACCTACAGTGCGACTTTCTTCTTCAAATATCAGTGTCGGCGACTGCGATTTCTGTGCCTTGGCGATGGTGGTGTTCCAGCAGTTGACCAGTGCCTTCATTTCGGCTATCAACTCGGCGACGCGCTTGCCCTCGGCTGAGGTGCGCACTATCACCCCGAAGTTGCGCGGCTTGATGCTCTCGATGAGTTGGCGCAGGCGCATCTTCTCTTCGGTCGACTTTATCTTCTGCGATATCGATATCTTGTCGCTGAAGGGGATCAGCACCATGAAGCGCCCGGTGAATGATATCTCGGTGGTGAGGCGCGGACCTTTGGACGATATAGGCTCTTTGACTATCTGTACCAACAGTTCCTGCCCCTGTTGCAACATGTCGCCTACAATGCCGTCCTTTTCTATATCTGCAAGCAATTCCATACTTTCCAGCGAGGGCAGACGCTTGCGATCTCCCTCGAGGAGCTGTGAGGTAAATGCCTTGTACGAGGCATAGTGGGGCCCAAGATCTAAATAATGGAGGAAGGCATCCTTCTCGTAGCCTACGTTGACAAAGGCGGCATTCAGCCCCGGCATCAATTTCTTGACCTTGGCTATGTA
Source organism: uncultured Bacteroidales bacterium (assembly GCA_945829225.1). GTDB lineage: Bacteria > Bacteroidota > Bacteroidia > Bacteroidales > Muribaculaceae > CAG-873. The sequence continues at coordinate 18,413 of CALZTY010000004.1, forward strand.
AATGTCGCCCACGGCGTAGGAAATGTTGCGAGCCTCCTTCTGCAGCGACACCAAGCGGCCATCTTCCAGCAAGGCTATCGACACATCGGCAGGCTGAACGTCTACGATTAATTCACTTTTCATCTTTCTTTGAAATAGGTGAGTGGATGCGTGGTTTGGGGTTAATTATTGTGGGATTGTTGTCCCTAAAAATAGCACAAAGGAGCAAACTAATGACCGCCCCGCATTGTGTAGCGGATGTCGCAGTCGATAAGTTTCTCCTTTGTATCGGTCACGAATTGTCGCAAGTGGTTTACTTTTTCTTCTTGTGACGATTCATGCGGAGGCGTTTCTTACGCTTGTGTGTAGCCATCTTGTGGCCTTTACGTTTCTTTCCGCTTGGCATTTTGCGTTAATTTTTATGATTGTTTATTACTCGATTACTTCACGTCTTCCATGAACACCTTTGCCGGCTTGAATGCGGGAATCTTGTGTTCGGGGATGATGATTGTTGTATTTTTGCTGATGTTGCGGGCAGTCTTCTCTGAGCGGGTCTTGATGATGAAGCTACCGAAACCACGCAAGTATACGTTCTCGCCTTCTGACAAGGAGTCCTTCACTACTTGCATGAATTTCTCTACAGTCTCCAGTACCAGCGCCTTCTCAATGCCGGTCGACTTGGAAATTTCGTTTACGATGTCTGCTTTAGTCATTTTTCTTCGTTTTTTAGCGAATTATAGGTGTTTGTAAAAATTCTTCAAATGCTTAGCCGAGCGGGGACAATCGCCTCCGCGCGGTTTTGCGACTGCAAATATCGCGATTTTTTTTGAATTGACAATAATAATTCGTTGAATTATTGCGTTTTTATCAAATTTTTACGCTTTTCTGCTGCCTTTGTTGGCGCTTCAATTGTCTTTTTACTCTTCGTCGGCATCCATCGCTCTCGGCGTTGACCCACCGCTGCTTATCTGCGGCGGTGTCGCTCCACCTGCCGATGTATTTGTTGCGCCATTCTGGCACACCAAGTACATTATTATCGATATTAAGCCATACATTGCCAGCGCTATGCCCATCGACAGCATCAACTGCGGGTCCTCGTCGTTCTCGGGGTCACACATAAATATATATACAGCGAGTGCCAGCAACAGCGCCGGCGCTATCAGCCACCACACGCTCAGTCGCTTGCTCTGTATCGCCGAGGTGGTCGACACTATCATATCCACGGCACACAGCACCACCACCGTGCCGAATATCACCGGCACCACCGTTGCAAATGTTGCGTTGAACACAATCATCGACATGCCCAAGGATACGGCGGCGATATTGGCAACAGTGCCCAGAAATTTTGCCACCGACGAGCGCATTTTCGCACCGCGGCGGCTCACGATGAAATTCAGCGCCCCGGCGATTATCAGCAATATGCCCAGGGTGACCATCACACCCACCGAACTCACTGCGCTGCGAGCGATGATAAAGATGACTCCCGCCACCATTGTCGGAAGTGATAGTATCAATGTTTTCTTTGTTCCCATAGTCTTTTACACATTATATTATTATAACAATCGGCGCATGCATCTATGTGCCAACGCGCCCGCAAATTTACATCTTTTTCATTTCATCGCCAAATCTCTCTCCACAATCATCGCCGCCATATATAGTGGCAAATATACTATGCCGTTGCTTTGCTCGATGTTATTGGGAGACAATACTATGGCTCGGTCGATTTTCATCGAATTATTTGCTATTGCGTTGTTTAGCGAAGCATGTTTCTTATAATCCGCGCCCGACTTCACCTCAATCAATGTCACACCATTAGTATCGGCAATCACAAAGTCCAATTCGAGTTTGCTTTTCTTGTCGTAATAGTGCAGCGACACATTGAGCGCAGATAGAGCGCATGCTACATAGTTTTCGGTCAGAGCGCCGGCGTTTATGTCGATTTCTCCGTGTAATACCTTGAATTGCATTGATTTGAGCAATTGCGAGCACAGTAGTCCCGTGTCTACCATATATAGTTTGTAAAGACGTCGATTCTCGACTGCCTCCAATGGTAATTCTAACGCATTGGTATTGAACGAGTAGTATGCCACGCCGGCATCAATGAGCCACTGTGTGGGCTCTTCATATTTCCGTCGTGATGCTCCATGCTCCAGGTCAGCCAGTACAAATCTCTTATCTTGCTTCCCTAATGATGATGGTATGGCGTCAAAAACTCTCTTGACCAATGGAGCCTGCTCCATTGCATAGTTAGAGATGTCTGCTCGATACGACATCATTATGTTTTGCTGAACTTTCACAACCTCTCCGAAGTCGGGCTGTTGTACGAATGTTTGCACCGCCTCAGGCATGCCGCCTACGACAAGGTATTCCCTGTAATAATTGCTTATCTGCTTATGTATAAACTCAGGTACAGGCACGAGCCGATTGTACGACGACTTCAGCACATCAATCACGTCTATGCTTACGCCTCGAGCCCACAGAAACTCCTCAAAGTCCATAGGATATACATTATACTGCTCCTCGTATCCTACGGGATAGGATGTCACATGTTTATAATTTATTCTCAACAATGACCCCGACTCAATGAAGTCATATATATGTTCCTCGACCAAAAATTTTATTGCAGTTCGGGCCTTGGGGCATTCTTGTATTTCGTCAAAAAACACCAATGTCTCTCCCTTAACAAAGGGCCCGAACCCCATTGCTGAAAGATTGGTGATTATCGTCTTTGTCGTCAACTCCCCATCAAAGGCTTGTATTGCAATTGGTTGCTTTACAAAATTTACCTCAATAAAATGCTTGTAATGCTTTCGGGCAAACTCACGCACGGCAGTTGTCTTCCCTACTTGTCGGGCACCAAATAGCAGTGGGGCTTTTCGCCGCTCCGACTTGTGCCACTTTTCTAATTTCTGTAAAACCTTGCGTTTCAGCATATTTGCAACTTTTTTCCACGTTTTTATGGCAATATTTATAACTTTTAGCCATATTTTCAAGCGCAAATTTACAACTTTTCGCCATTTTTTTTCGGAATGACTGACCTGTTTTGCTTACACCTCTCCTCCCCGGTTAACTGCTGAATCTCAATACAATCCTAAATTGTTACATATTTCTGCCCTTTTTATTACATACAGGGTTACATAATATATCCATTATTGTTACATTTTGAGCGTCTTTAATGTCCTCGTACAGTCATTATTTTGCTAAATTTGCGTAAAAATCAAACCCTTATAACATATGAAGAAATTTGTAGTAAATTTGTTTTGCATAGCACTCGTCTTTTCAATGACAGGCTTGCTTTATTCTTGCAGCGACGACGATGACAATAATGTCATTGACGATGAAATCGATGACCCGGAATACGAAATCGTGGATCTTCCTACCGAGGACCAAATGGAGGTTACTTCTATCATTAGCCTTTATGTTCCTTCGACCGATGGCTTGAGTGATGTGGCACAAGCAATTATCCGCCGCTGCCCTGAAGGCTATGACTATACTGCCTGTGCGATATTGCTCACATCTAATTTTATCAACACTGCCGATGTTGCTACCCTCGCACAACTTAAAGATTTCTATAATGACGGAGGTATGATTATCATGGACCGTCCTACTCCAAGAAACTTCAAAACGCTCGAAGCAGGTATGGGATTGGATAAAATCGTAGATCCGATGGAAGAACACGACGACCATGAGGCTTATGGCATCTATGCTTTCAACAAGCACTTCGACATCTATAAACTCAATGATATTTTTGAAGAGGACGGAGCAGAATACCAAACATATCATTATGGTTCTACTGTTGATGAAGACGGAAATGCAACGACTGATGAAGCAAACGAGCAAGGTGTTACCGAGGGACAAGAAGAACAACCGCTTACCCCATACTTAGCAGGATTAATAGCAGACCCCCTGGCACACTGGTTGACGGAAAACAATATTCCGGATGAATGGCGCGAATCTCGCAAAAAACAAATTATTGCCAATAGCCGCGGAACTATGGACGATATCATTCACGCACAGTCCGTCACAACCACTTGGACTCACGGGGTGGAAGAATGGTGGAAAGACAAGTGTTCCGACAAAATATGGGAAACGCTTAAAGACAGACAAACCGTTTTTACTACCACTACAAGAATATATGTAGCATATAGTTACGACGAGGATGTGGACTATTATCTGTTTGAACAAACAGTATGGGCAAACAACTCTCACAAATGGCTTGGCTACTGGAGCACAGGGACTTATGACCACCAAGGACTGTATCTCTATGCAATTCATGTTGAAAACAGGTTTAATTATATGTTTGGTTGGGGTGTATATTCTATCACAGACGACGATGGCTTAATTCTTGAAGACTTCTCGCCTGAAACAGTCGTAGGCTCACAAACATACAGTTCCTCTACCGGCTTTAATATTGGCGGTAGTGCAGGATTGTCACCGTCCGGTCCTACTGCAAACTACAACTTCGGTGTCAATGTAAGCACTTCTCAATCTTATTCAATACCGGACTTAAGCGTTGTCTCAAAGTGTGGCGATGATACATATTTAAATAATAATTGCAAATGGGAATATATTTCACGTAAACATAACTATGATATTGATTGGAAAGATAAAGCAACATTTTACTCTCCTACACAACTCTCTATCAACACTATAAAGGTCGGTCAGAGTTGGGTTTGGAAGTTGTATAATCCAAAACGATTTGATGTTAGTGACTTTTATCTGAGTTATACTTTACGAGCTGTGATGTGTGCAGACTACAGAAGATGGAATGGTATTTTCCGTAAAAAAGGCTGGGGAACTGATGGTTTGATTTCCACAGATGTCCATTCCATCAAAATTATCAAGCCAAACAGAGATCCTCTTTTATAATCCCTCATCCCGGTAATACGAAAAAATGTTTGAGGAAAGAAGCGCAAAGCTTGCGTGGTTGAAAAATTTGTCGTAAATTTGCACGCCATTACGAAATGAAGGGTCTTACCAACCCACCAAACCGTAAAACAAAAAGCTTATAACGTTATAACAATGAAAAAAGACATTCATCCTTCAAACTATCGCGAGGTTGTGTTCAAAGATATGTCCAACGACCAAATCTTTATCACTCGCTCTACTGTAGCTACTCGCGAGACTATCGAAGTCGACGGTAAGGAGTATCCCCTGCTGAAACTTGAAATCACCAGCGCTTCTCACCCCTTCTTCACCGGCAAGCAGAAGCTCGTGGACACCGCCGGTCGCGTCGACAAGTTCATGAGCCGCTACGGCAACCGTGGCAAGAAGTAAGCCTCAGACTTATCAATCCTATAATGAGGTCGGCAACTATCCGGAACGTTGCCGACCTTGTTGTTTTTTATACCAAGCAGCATAAAAGAAACCGCGCCCGGCGACTGAATGTGTCGCATGGGCGCGGTTGTTATTTGTCAGGATATATTAGCGGATGATGACCTTGTCGGCATGTGTGCCCTGCAGGCGGATGTAGATGCCGGGTGCAAGGGTGCCGCTGACGGCGCGTCCGTTCAGGTCGTAGTACTGCACGGGTTGCTCATCGCCGCGGTCGATGCGGATAGCCTCGACTCCGGCTTGCTCGCTGGAGGCAAAGCGTGACAACTTGTTGTCGCGGAGCACCATGATGCAGAAGTCGCCACCGGTAACATTGCCCTCGCTATCGGTGTAGGCGATGGGGTAGGCGGTGGTGAGGTAGCGTGAGGCTTCGCCTTGCAACTCAACACCGGTGAGGGCGATGGGCGTGGGTGATGCGATGCCATGCGAGATGTTGTACATCTTCAGTTCGGGAGCGGCGAGGGTCATTGCCACGTCGGCACCATACTTGAAGAATGCCACACTGCGTGTGTTCATGCCCAGGGATGCGGGAGTCTCGTTGAGTGCCGGCTGGCTCAGTTCGTGCTGGAAGTCGTACTCGCGCATGCCAAACTTGGCACCGTCGCCGGCGAGGAAATACTGGTGGCGGTTGATGGGCGAGAGAACGAATACAAAGTCTTCGTTGTTGAAGTCGGCGGCAGCCATCTTGGCGGGACGAGCCACTGAGCCGGGAATGATTTCGTTGTCCACAATGTCGTAGCAGGCACAGCGCATAAGGGCTGTCGTAGCCTTGTTGACACTCGAGAGAGCCAATTCGCCCTCGTCCATATTGCCACGGAAGACAAATGTGTCGCCTACGAAGCAGCGATACCATTCGCCTGACGCATCGGTGGTATACCACTGTACGGGACCGCCCTCGGGGAGCCCTTCAGCATCATTCTGCCAGTAATAGATGGAGTAGGAGCCACGCTCTTCGCCCGAGTCTACATACTTGTCGGAGTATTGATTCTTGCTCTTGCCGATAGCCACGAGGACACCGGCACCGGTGACTTGGATATCCGACAGGTCAAGAATGCCATTGGGGTTGTGTACCAAGCCCTCGGTCGACACTTCTCTGATGACTTCGCCGGTGATGGGGTCAACAACTACGATGGTGGCTACGCCCTCGGCATCAAGTGCAAGGATATATGCCTTGTTCTTGCACCAGATGAGACGCTTGGCGGTCTTGTCGGCAATCTGCGGAATGACCACGTCGGTGTAGGCGGCAGTCATGTCGTAGGACTCTTGCAGGGTGGCGTCATCAGGCAGGGGGTTGATGTAGTTCATCTCCTCGCCGGGACGACCATTGTAGAAGGCGTCGGTGAGGTAAATCTTGGGATAGGTGGTGAGTCCGGCAGTGACTTCCACTTCGACGGGTTCGCCCGGGTCATATGCTTCGCTCTCGAAGCGGATGGTGTATTTACCCGGCTCCAAGCCGAGGAATACGAAGGCGCCATTGTAGTAGTTGTCGGTGACTACGCGCTTGAGTTCGACGCCGTTCTGCTCGAGGATAACGGTGATGCCGTTGATAGGCATGAGCACATCGTCGCTACCCGAGCGAGCAGCCCACAGAGCATGGTTGAATGACTTGTGGGCGTCGCGCACGATGCCATAAATTTCGCCGGTAGCATCGCGCTCCTCCAACTCGAAGTATTCGGCTACACCGCGAGCATATTGATAGCCCTCGATGATGTCGACATCGAAGTTCATGGCGCGGTGGGTCGACGGAGAGTAGGTGTGGAAGTAACCCTCAACGAGGTATCCCGGGCAGAAGTGCTTGAGGACACCAAGGTAGCCATAGGCTCCGAGATCGTTGGTGGAGCCGGAGCCGTGCCCCATGAAGTCGATATCACCATAGATATAGGCGGCTGACTCTGACCACTGTGCGTGTTCGTTGGCAAACGAGTATTTGTTGGCAGCCTCAATCATCTCCCATGAGCCGTCGACAGACACGCCATTCTGACCGTTGCGTCCACGGTAGAGATATAGGTGGTAGTTGACCGGCGAGCCGAGGGTGGCTGCGTTGGAGTGGATTGAGATGAATTGGTCAAATTCATTCTCTTCAACCTCGTGGCATATCTCCAGGAGGCTACGATTGTACTTATTGGCATTTTCCGATGACGAGGTGTTGGTGGGTCCGTAAGGGCCATTCTTCACGCGGCTCATCACCAGGTTTTGAGCCAAGTCGCGAGCGGCGCCGATTTCCCAGCGCTCGCCGGTTTGGTTGAGGGTGCGGTCAAAGGGGAAGCCCATCTCGATGAGTTTCTCCAGCACGCCGAAGCCCTTGTAGAGGTTGGTATTTGACTCGAAGAATGCTGTAGTGTCGGTACCCTCCGATGTGTAAGCGGCATGTCCGATTACCTGGATGGGACGGTCGTTGGATGTCCACGAGCCGTGTCCGGGATTAATATAGATGCGCAGTTCGTCGGCTGTCTGAGCCGAGGCGGCGATGCCCATAAGCACCAATGCCGATGCCAAAAGTCTGAGTTTCATAGTCATAGGTATTTATGGGTTATTTGAGATTGATTACGTATAGTGCACCGGTGGGGTCGCTGAAGGTAATGACCTTGGCGTCGGCGCTGGCACTGGGATTGATGCCGATGATTGACTCATCGGTGAGGGTCTGGATAGTGCCGTCGAGGTCGGCAGCGACGATAGACGATGATGTGATATACATACCGTTGTCGTAGTCTTGGCAGCCGACGATGGCATCATTGCCGAGCCATGCGGGAGCGTGGATGTAACCCAAGGAACGCACATCCGAGCCGTCGAGGTTGCACACATAGCAACCATGACCCACCAGGAAGTAGGTGATGTGCTTGCCGTCGGGCGAGAGCGATGCCCACAGGTAGGAGCCGCGACCCTGAGGGTCGAGATTGACAGTGCTGCCATCGGGGTAGGTCACCTCCAGGTGCCCGTAGTGGATGTTCACGATGGCATACGGCTCGGCTGCCAACCCGTCGGGATTGAGTGCGCGAGCGCGGTAACGCCCATCGGCATTAAGCGAGAGGGTGCCCCGGGGCGAGATGCTGAAGCCTGCCCCATGGCGTGCCGGCGCGGCGAGGCAACGAGTTGCACCGCCGTTAAGGTCAAGTGACTCGACCGAGTAGAAACGACGATGGTCGTTGGCAACTGTAGCACGGCGGAAGATAATCGATGAGCCGTCGGGAGTGAATGCCAAGCGGAGTGTCGAGCCGTTGTCGGTGACTGTGGAGACTGCTCCGGTGGCTAAGTCGATGCGACACAGAGAGCTGTCGTCGTTGGTGGAGACGATGGCAAATGTGCCATCCGGGCTGATGCACGGCGTGTTGACGTGGATGTCGGCTTGCAACGGTACGCGAGTAATTGATTGTACCTCAACTACTTGTGCTGCCGATGCCAGCGTGGCTGTCGCGATAGCCATTGTGAGTAGAAATTTCTTCATGGTAGGTACTGAAGGTTATTAATAGGTTTTATAGAATGTTTCGCACCCCAAAGGTACAATTTTTATCACTCGCAACCAAATATTTAACATTTTTGGCGAATAAATATGTCGCGAAGAATTCTTTGTATGGCATTTTGAACTTTTTTGTGTACCTTTGCGGTCAATTGTTACTGCAGAGACATATGCCTAAGTTGTTAATGATAGGAGCGGCAAGCAACTGTGGTGCTACGGGACATATCCTGGAGCAACTCGGGCTTATGGCGCGCGGTCGTGGCTGGGACGTGTACACGATTCACGGTACGCGTCACTCCAATCCCTCGGCATTGACCACTCTGGGGCAAGCAAGCAAGGTCAATGAGTTGACCCATGCCGTTTATAGCCTTGTGCGAGACGGGCACGGACTCGGCTTGAAGCATTTTACACGTGATTTAATTGAGAAGATACGGGAACTCAAGCCCGATGTCATCCATCTGCACAATCTCCATGGCTATTATATCAATTACCGCTTGCTCTTTGAGTATCTGAGCACCATTGACACGCCGGTAGTGTGGACGATGCACGATTTTTGGGCTGTCACCGGGCATTGTGTTCACTTTGACTTTATAGGATGTGACAAATGGCAACATATGTGCGGTGATTGCCCGCAATGCAAGTCATACCCGCGCTCGTTAGTCGACAAATCTCAGCGCAACTATCTGTTGAAGAAGCGCTTGTTCACTTCGCTGGACAACCTCACCGTGGTGCCGGTGTCTAATTGGATGGCGGGTGTCCTCCACAAGTCCTTCCTTGCCAAGTATCCCATCAAGAAGATATACAACGGCATAGACACTGCGATTTTCAAGCCCACCGCGAGCGACCTCCGCAGCCGGTTGAACATTGGCGACAAGACCGTGCTGGTCGGTGTCGCTTATTCCTGGCTTGATTATAAAGGCTATGCCGACTATTTCAAACTGCGCGAGGTGTTAGATGATTCTTGCGTCATTGTGATGGTGGGCGTTAGCCCCAAAATCAAGAAAAATCTGCCCGCCGGCATTATAGGCATTGAGCGCCTCCATGATATGAATACGATGGCGCAGATTTATTCAATGGCTGACGCGGCGCTGAACCTCTCTTACCAAGAGACCTTCGGCATGACCACTGTCGAGGCAATGGCATGTGGCACACCGGTCATTGTGTATGACCGCACTGCCTCGCCCGAGTTGGTGACCACCGATACGGGCATCGTGGTGGTCGCCGGCGATATCAATGGTGTCGCTCTGGCTGTCCAAACCATCAAAACAACAGGCAAGCAACGCTATTCCGAGGCATGCATCGAGCGTGTCACGGCACTCTTCGACAAAGATAAGTGCTATGCTCAGTATATGGACTTATACGACAAACTGCTGTCTCAGAGTTAGTTGTCGAGGTTGAAGAGGGCAAGCCCTCGGGGTGTCATGTGCTCGGTGAGTTTGTAGGGATAAAATGGCACGGCAATTTCGCCCTGTGCATACGAAGCGACTTCGTAGGGTTGGTATATGAAGGCGAGTGTCCCATCCAGGTCGATGTAGAAATTGCCATCAACGGGTAGGGCGGTGATACTCGTCGGACCGAGAATAGCCGCCATGCGACGAGCCTGGCGAGCGATGAGCGCCGGCAGTGCTTCGAGCCCTTCGGGAGTAAAAATATCCTCCAGTGTGATGATGTCGCCCTTGACGATGTCGTAGGTGATATATGTGTTGGTGTACATGCCATGGGCGGCGCGAGGCATATATGTGTAGGCGTTGATGCGGTAGGTGAGCAGTGACGACGTGAGCGAGGATATATTGCCCGTTATCGTGTGAAGCCCGTCGGATGATGCTTCGAGGTCGGGGGTGACAGCGATATGCAGGGTGTCGTAGCCGGCTTCGATAGCGCAACCACCCATCAGCGCGGTGATGCACGTATCGGGATTGATGGAGTCGTTGCCGAATGCGGCGGCAAGAATTGCCCGACGCAGCGGTGCAACATCGTTGTCATAGATGACAGTGGGCATCATAATCGCCACGGTATCGAGCCACACCAAGTCGGAGTCGCTGTTGAAGTCGCCGGCTGAGCCCACCAGGCTATAGGCGCAGCGTGCCGTCACCGGCTCTATTGTTATTGATGTGCATGGCTCCGGCTCGGATTTCGAGCAGGAGAAAGTTGCGCTTATGATGGCTACGAGGGAGAGGACAAGAACTAAGTGGCGTTTCATTGTGATGGTTGATGAGGTATATTCAGTATAACACACAAGGGTTAGCGATAGTTGCGAGGCGAGAAAATATCTGTGAATTCAGGCACCATGCGCGGCTGGCGATTGCGAGCCTTGGCTTTTTCGCGCAACTCGGGATGCGCATCGAGATACTCGAGCAAGGCGATGCGGTCAGCCATAGAGGGATTGTCGGGGTTGGCGGCATCGGGCATATCAGCCTCGATGGAGTATCCAGCATGTTTCAGCGCATCGATGTAGGTGCGCCCGCCAAAGCCACACCACTCCATATATCGGTAAGCGACAATGTCGGCTTGATATATCTGCTTGGGTGTGTAGAGTAGGGCATATCGAGGCTGTGACTCATATGATACCATCGCGACGGCTGCCACGGCTGCAAGTTCGGTGAACGGTCCGGGTCCATCATACCCCGTTGCATAGTCGAGCACCACGCCGGCTATGGCGGCACCTATCGCACCGAAGATGCGCCCCACGCGCCCGCGGTTGCGCCGCGATTTTTCATAGCAGGCATGGGCGTAGGCATGTTGGAGGGTATAGTGTACGCCCTCGGCTGCCATAAGCGCCGACACTTCCTTAATATTGCCGTTGAGCATCTTGTACAGGGGGTAGGTGATGAAAAAGTAGCCGTTGGGGTACGAAAAAATGGCTACATCGGGCTCGTCGGTGACGGTCAATATAGAGGTGGGGCATATCCCACGAAGTCCTGAACGGTCGGCTACCGCCTCGGTGAATTTGTAGAGATTGGGGATGGTGGGGACCACGCGGAAGTACTCGTCACAGGCACACATCATGGAGACAAGGTCGCGCTTGAGGTCTTGGTTGTCATTGGAAGCCAGCGACTTGGCGGTCTTATAGAATTGCTCGTCGGTCATCTGCAACATGCGCCAAAATTCAGTCGCATTCCCGGCTTGCATCACCACATCGGCGACGTCAAATTCGGCAATGAGTTTCTTATACTCCTTCTCGGCATTGCGCGCGCAGATGCTCGAGGGGAATATGGCTATTATGACAGCAATTATGGAGCAGAGCAGTCGGTTCATATGGTTGTAAAATAAGAAGCCCTGCCGAGGCGAGGGCTCCCTATATGGTTTGTAGATGATTACCTGATGCGAAGTTTTTGTCCGGGGCGGAGAACCGCGTTGGCGCTGATGCCGTTGAGCCTACACAGGGCGCGCACCGTGGTGTGGTTGCGCGAGGCGATGCGGCTGAGGGAGTCGCCGCTACGCACTGTGTAGGTGGCACTGCCGCCCGACGACGAGCCGGGTGAGCGACGTCCCGAGCCATACTCGATGTGGTGTGTGGCGCGATATTGCTGTGCATATGCCTCGTTGGCTGCCGGGTCAAAGTTGCGCGCCTCTTGATATGTGTCCTTATCGAAGGTATAGTAGTCGGTATGGGTCGTTTGGTTGGCAAAGTCAAAGATTGCCGCAGGGTTGATGGCGTAGCCCATATAGCGAGTCTCGAAGTGGAGGTGCGAGCCGAAGGAGCGTCCGGTGTTACCTGCCAAGCCGATGGGGTCGCCGGCGCGTACATATTGGTCGGGCTCTACCAGGAACTTGGAGAGGTGTCCGTATACGGTCTCGAGGTCGTTGGTGTGACGCAGTACCACATAGTAGCCGTAGCCGCGACGCTCATACTTGGTGAGGCGCACCTTGCCGTCAAAGGCGGCGCGGATGGTGTCGCCGGTGTTGGCTTTAATATCGATACCCTTGTGCATACGACGGAAGCGGCGGCGGTAGCCGTAGGGCGAGGTGATATATCCGGGGTGGGGCATAGCATAGCGTCGCACGTCGATGACGGCGGTCTGCGGTACATCTACTCCGGCATAGCAATTGACGAAGCCGCTGTTCCAGCCTTCTTCGTAAATGTCAAATTCGGGTTCTTCCTCCTCGTTGAAGAGCGACTCGAGATACTGGGTGGTATTCTCAAGCTCGACCGAGTAACTGCCCTGTGAGGCTATGAGCTCACCGTGTTGCTGGGTGTGCTGCCCGGGGAGGCGGTATTCCTGTGCGTCGACGCTGATGCCCGCCATGGCTATCAACGTCGCTAATGTGCTGAATTTAAGGGAGAGTTTCATCTCAGTTTTTCAAATAGTAAGGAGAGTGATTAAAGATGGCAAAATTTTTTATACCTCGTCGGGAGCGTATATTGCAGCCTGTGTGAGCATCGGGTAGTCAAACACTTCCTCGGGCGAGAAGAAGCGATTGATCTCGATGATAGCGTTCTCGGGCGAGTCGCTGGCGTGAACGATGTTCTCCTGTCCGCTCATACCGAAGTCCCCGCGGATGGTGCCCGGAGCGGCGGCGCGGCAATTGGTGGCGCCAACCATCGAGCGTACCACTGCCACAGCATCGTTACCCTTAAGTACCATCACAATCACCGGTGTGGAGGTCATCGACTTGACCAACGAGGGGAAGAATGGACGATCTACCAGGTGTGCGTAGTGCACGCGAAGTATTGCCTCATCGAGTTGCATCATCTTGATGCCGCTGATGAAGAGCCCCTTGCGCTGGAAGCGAGTGATTACATCGCCCACGAGGCTACGCTTGATTGCTGAGGGTTTAAGGATAATGAATGTTTGTTCCATCGTTTTTCTTAGGCTATAAATTGTGCTTACAAATGAAGCCACGCCAAAGTTAGCAATTTTTGCTCTTTCGCGTGGCTTTTTTAGTCTTAAATTTTGCTAATAGCAAAATCCAACTTATATTTCTGCTTTGTAAATACTTGATTTACAAAATGTTTGGCGAAAATATGTTATAAAACATATTTTTCCTATTTCAGCGCGGCTACTGCTTTCGCGATACGCTCCATGGCGATGCGCAGATTGTCGTCAGAGGTCGCGTAACTGAAGCGTATATACCCCGGTGCTCCAAAGGCGGCGCCATCGACTGTGGCGACGTGTCCACACTCGAGGAGGTACATGGCGAGGTCGCCCGAGGTCTCGATTTTGCGCCCGTCGGGAGCGGTCTTGCCCAGCAGAGCCGACACCTCGGGGAAGAGATAGAATGCTCCCTGAGGCACATTGATGCGCAGTCCGGGAATTTGCGATGCTTTCTCAACTACGAGGTCGCGGCGGCGGCGGAATGCTGCGCACATCTCGGCAACGCACTCCTGCGAGCCGGTATAGGCGGCTTCGGCGGCTTTCTGCGCGATTGACGATGCTCCCGAGGTGTATTGCCCTTGAAGTTTCGATACAGCCTTGGCGATGGCAAGCGGTGCGGCACAGTAGCCGATGCGCCAGCCGGTCATGGCATATGCCTTTGATACACCGTTGATTATCACCACGCGGTCGGCTATGGATTTAAATGACCCCAGCGAGGTGAACGAGCCGGTATAGTTAATGTGCTCATATATTTCATCGGCAACGACGATGATGTCGGGGTGACGCTCGATCACTGCCACCAGGGCGGCGAGCTCGTCGCGTGAGTATACACTGCCGGTGGGGTTGGACGGCGAGCACAGCAATATCATGCGTGTGCGCGCTGTGATAGCCGCCTCGAGCCGCTCGGGAGTTACCTTGAAGTCGCTATCGATGCCGGTGGGGATAGTCACCGTGATGCCCTCGGCGAGCTTGACCATCTCGACATAACTTACCCATGCCGGTGTGGGTATGACCACCTCGTCGCCGGGATTGACAGTGGCGAGGATGACATTGCACAGGGCTTGCTTGGCGCCATTTGATACGACGATGCAATCGGGAGTGAAGGAGAGCCCGTTCTCGCGAGCCAATTTGTCGCATACTGCCTGACGCAGCGACAGATAGCCCGGCACGGGTGAGTAGAAGGAGTAGTTATCGGCTATGGCTTGGTCGGCGGCTGCTTTGATGTGGTCGGGAGTGTAGAAATCGGGCTCTCCCACCGACAGGTTGATCACATCAATGCCTTGTTGGCGCAACTCTGCGCTCTTCTGCGACATTGCCAGGGTTTGGGATACAGCAAGTGATTTGACTCTTTGCGAAATAAATTCCATAACGGTATCTGATTTGGTTGCTATTGTCTACAAAGGTACGACTTATTTTTGAATAAACGAAAAAATATCTCTCCTATGCTCAAAATCTCAGATAATTTCATTAAATTTGCCCTGTGCACCGAAACATATGATTTTACACCTTAATATTACATAGTATGAAAAAATTATTCAGATTTGGTCTGGCAGCCCTCTCTCTGGTGGCTATGGTCATCGCTTCCGGCTGCTCCGACAAGAGAACCTCCAATTTGCTTGGCGTCGTGGGTGATGATGCTGAAGCAGTAGCATTTTTCCGTCCTGTAGACCTCTTAAAGTCGTTGGGCGCAAAAACCGATGGTGGCACACTCACTGCACCCGCCGCGGCTAAGGAGTTTTTCCCTAATGCCGATGTGCTGAAATTCAAGGGTATTGACTACAACCTCGCCGCTTTCGCTGCATATGATGATGCACCCAATACTGTGATGATTGCTGCTATCAAGGATGCCGATGCACTCGCTTCCTCGCTCAAAAAACTCGACTACGAGAAAAACTCGGTCGGCGGAAAAGATGTTTATATGAAGGATGGTAGCGCTCTGCTTATCCTTGATGGTCAACTCATTGCCTTTGATTGTTACGACGAGTCCGTCCTCGAAGATTATGTCGAAAACATAGTTGACCGCTCCAAGAAACCCTTGGATGGCTGGAAACAAGACCTCCTCATGGCTCGCTCCGGAAAGACCATATATGGCATCATTCCTGTTGATGAAAAAATCGATTTCATTGACGCGGATTTCGACGGCATGGTCGCTTTTGATGCCAACCTCAATGGTACCAAAGCCGAGGTGAATGTCAATTTGTACGACAACAAGGGTAAGGTCATCACGCTCTCCGAGGTCCTTGGCGAGGACTTGGCTCCTATTGGAAACCTCTCAGAGCATATTTGCAACGATGCTCAGATCGTGTATGCTTTCGGCGGCTTTATAGACGAGAGCATTTTTGCAAGGTTTTTGGACTTTTATCGCATGCCAATAAGCGATATGGACAATGTCGATTTGCTCAGAGGTCTTGTTGCAAATATCAATGTAAATAGTTTTGATAGAAGAGGTAACCCCGATATTGAATCAATGCAGGTTAGTGGTGCCGTTAGTATTGCCGAAGGCAAGGCGCACCGCGTATTTAAGGATATGATTGACCTATTAAAGGATGTAGGTGCAAGAGTGAAATCCAAAGGTGATGAGTATATCATCACTGTAGGTGAAACCAAAGTGACAACTCGTGAAGACGGCGATGTTGTGGTCTTCGCACTTGGCGACGAATTCTCCGGCTCCCACCCCTCTGTAGGCGATTGCCTCGCTTATATCGGTGTTAATATCCCTGCCGACCACCCTGCCCTGAACCAGTATCTCGACCACGGCGTCGGCTTGAAGGGTAATCTCAAAGTAATGGAGTCGTCTATTCATGCCGAACTCGACTTAGTCGACAGCGATCAGCCTTTCTTGCAGAAGTTATATTCCGTTTTGAAGGACATTTATTAATTTGTGACTCACGATATTAAACAAATACAATCGATAAGACTGCGGGGTCTCCTCCCCGCAGTCTTTGACAATGCCCCGGGGCGCGAGCGCTTTGCCGCCTCGAGGGTGATGCTCGGCGATGTCGTCCTCGAGCGCGGCAAGTCTTACTGCCTCAATGCCTCGTCGGGTACCGGCAAAACTTCGCTCTGCGGCTTCATCTACGGCTCGCGACGCGACTATGTGGGCGAGATACTCTTCAACGACTCCGATGCCCGCTCCCTCTCGGTCGAGCAGTGGTGCCAACTACGCCGCCGTCACATCGCTTTCTTGCCTCAAGAACTCGGGCTCTTCGCCGAACTATCGGTGATGGACAATATCCAACTCAAAAACCGCCTCACCGACACCAAGACCCCGACGCAGATAATGCAGATGCTCGATCGCCTCGACGTTGCAGACCTCGCCGATCGCCTCGCCGGTCAAATATCGGTGGGACAGCAACAGCGCGTTGCCCTGGTGCGTGCCCTCTGTCAGCCCTTCGACTTTATCTTGCTCGACGAGCCGGTCAGCCACCTCGATGCCTTCAACAATCAATTGTGCGCCGACTTGATTGTCGAGGAGGCTGCCCGTTATTGCGCTGCTATCGTGTTCACCTCGGTGGGTAATTCCCTCTCAGTCAAGACTCCCGTAATCCCGCTAAATCTATGATACGCAAACTGTTAAAGCGAAATATCAGCGCCTGGCAGATTGCCGGTTACTCGGTAGCTACTCTTGCCGGCGTGGTCATTGTGATGTCGGCGGTGCAATTCTATATCGACCTCGGCGGTGCCTTGGGCGTTAAGTCGGGTAGCGGTACTAACCTCGTCTCACCCCGCAATATGGTGATTTCCAAGCCTGTCGGGCTCGGAAATACTCTCACGGGCAGTGCGCCCTCATTCGATGCCGACGAGATTGCCGATATCGAGGCTCAGCCTTGGGTCTCGGGCGTCTCGGCTTTCCAAGCCTCCAACTTCGGCGTTTGGGCGGGCGTCGACTTCGGTGGCCGAAGCCTCTCCTCGGCGATGTTCTTCGAGTCTATCCCCGACCGCCTCGTCGATGCCTCGATACGTGGCTTTGATTTCGACCCCGAGAGCCCTCTTATCCCCATTGTCATCTCCAAGGACTACTTGGCGCTCTACAATTTCGGCTTCGCCACTTCGGGTGGCATGCCGGTAGTCAGCGAGGGCATCATTTCTTCAATCCCGCTGCGCGTCACCCTCTCGGGCAACGGTCGCCGCGACACCTTCGATGCCCGCATCGTGGGCTTCTCCAATTGGATTAACACCATCTGCGTGCCGCAGTCTTTCATGGATTGGGCTCACGACATCTATGGCAGCGGCATCGCCGCTGAGCCATCGCGACTGATTGTCGAGGTGAGTG
Source organism: uncultured Bacteroidales bacterium (assembly GCA_945829225.1). Taxonomy (GTDB): domain Bacteria; phylum Bacteroidota; class Bacteroidia; order Bacteroidales; family Muribaculaceae; genus CAG-873. Next base: position 36,270 of record CALZTY010000004.1, read on the forward strand.
ACCCCTCCGACCCCGCTGTCGGCAAGTATATGTCACACAATAATTATATAGTTGCCGGTCCCGAGGATACCAGCAGCCGTGCTACCTATTTGTTGCGCATCGTCTCCGCTTCTGTTGCCGCTGTGGGCGCTGTCATCACTCTGTTGGCGCTGTTCATCCTCGTGCTGAGCCTATTCCTGCTCATACAGAAGAACGGTCGCTCCATTGCCGGGCTCCTGTTGCTGGGCTATTCCCCCGCCGAGGTATCGCGCTACTATATGATGCTGGTCGGCGTCATCAACACCGCCGTCCTCCTGCTGTCGGTGCTCGCTGTGCTCCTTATCTCCGGGCTATGGACGCCCACTGTCCTTGCCCTCGGCGCTTCGCCGGCATCGCCTTGGGCGGCTATCGCTGTCGGTGCTGCTCTATTAGCGGCTATTACTATCATTAATTGCTTCATTATCCGCCGTATGGTTGCCAACTACTTTTAAGTCTAATCGTTAAATTATTTGCGATTATTAACTTAACAATGTTAAATGTGCAAATCGAGCCATAAAAATGACGTTAATTTTTGGTAAGATTGGAGAAAATTGATTTACTTTGCGGTGAAAAACCTCAGCTACGGGATATGCCCGGGGGAGAGTAACCTTAAATTTGTGAGCGAGACAAGCCATGGAAAGACTAAGCCGACACAGGCTTTACACTTTTATGTGTTCATTGCAAGCAAGTTACGGTGCTCTTCATGAGTTCCGAGATACCATGTGCCGAGTTAGATAGGCAATCGTTTGATTATTTAATTTTTTTGAGATTATACATTTACTAACTTAAAATCTACTTGCATGCAGAACATTTGTTTACAAATGACACGGAAAGCAATGCTGGCTCTTGCTATGGTAATTGCCTGCACTTTTCCGGCATTAGCGCAAAAAATCACAGTCAGTGGTACTGTGTATGAGCCCGAAGGCGAGCCCGCCCTCGGCGCGAGCGTGGTAGTGCAAGGTCAAACTCTCGGTGTTACTACCGACTTTGATGGTAACTATACCATCGAGGTTGACCCCCAGGCTTCGCTCGTGTTCTCATACATTGGTTGCGAAACACAAACCGTTGCCGTTCAGGGTCGCACTAACATCGATGTGCACCTTGCTTCCAGCGCCGTGGCTCTTCAAGAAGTTGTGGCTGTAGGTTACGGTACAGTGAAGAAACAAGATGCTACCGGCTCTGTTGCCGTCATCAAGCCCGATGAAATCGAGGCTGGCATCGCTGTTTCTACCCAAGACCTCCTCGTGGGCGCTGCCCCCGGTGTTGTCGTTACTCTCGACGGTGGTAACCCCTCCGGCGGTGCCGACATCCGCATCCGTGGCGGTTCCTCTTTGAGCGCCTCCAACGACCCCCTTATCGTGATCGACGGCGTGCCCCAAACCAACCAATCTAACGGTGGCGGCGCTAACGCCCTCACCATGATTGCTCCCCAGAACATCGAGTCTGTTACCATCCTTAAGGACGCTTCCGCTACCGCTATCTATGGTAGCCGCGCTTCTAACGGTGTGATCATCATCACCACCAAGAAGGGCACTACCAACCGTCCCCAAGTTGACTTCTCGATGAATTTCACAGTAAACACTGCCCGCAAGACTCTCTCGATGATGAGCGGCTCTGAATTTGCTGATTGGGTGCGCACTAACATCGGTACCGATGCCGCTATCGCTAAACTCGGTACTGCCGATACCGACTGGCAGAAGGAAGTTCTCCGTACATCTTTCTCGCAGAACTATGACCTCAGCATCGGTGGCCGCACAAGCCTCATGCCCTACCGCGTTAACCTCTCTTACACCAACAACCAAGGTATCCTCAAGACCTCCTCGATGCAGCGTACTACCGTAGGTTTCAACCTCGCTCCCAAGTTCTTCGACGACCACTTGGCTGTTACCGCTCAGGCTACCGGTACTTACGTTTACACCGGCAATGCCGACACCGGCGCTATCGGTGCTGCTGTTGGTTACGACCCCACTCAGTCGGTTTATACCAACTATCCTACCAACGGTAATACCGGTCTGACTATGTACAATGGCTTCACTCAGTTCATCTCTTCGACTACAGGTATGTGGGACAACAACGCCAGCAAGAACCCTGTGTCTATGCTCGAGGACGTCGAAAGCCACAACTCTACTTTGTCTTCTAACGGTAATATCCAATTTGACTACTCGCTCCACTTCCTCCCCGAGTTGCACTTCAACCTCAACCTCGGTTATCAAGTGTCTGAGAACAAGTGCCGCAGCGTCACTGCCGCCAACTCGCTCAACGCTTGGACCAACGACGCCATGCGCACCATCAACGGCGCTGCCGGTGCCGCTACTCGCTACAAATGGTACGAAGTTCAGCGCAACACCATGTTGTCGTTCTACGCCAACTACAAGAAGGAATTCGACGCTCTCAAGTCCAGCGTTGACGTTGTCGCCGGTTACGACTGGCAGCGCTTCAGCTACTTCGGCAACAGCAACACTTACATCTGGTCCAAGGGCTTCGTCCCCACTGTTGATGCCGGCTCATACTTCGGTTACCAAGATGGCGCTTTCAACTACAACTGGAGCAATGAAAACCACATCGGCGAAGTGGTCGGCAACCGTCCCGACTCTCGCTGGGCTAACGTCCTCCAACTCGTTTCTTGGTACGGCCGTATCAACTACATCTTTGACGACACTTATCTGTTGACCGTCAACCTCCGTGATGATGGTTCTTCTCGTTTCGCCAAGAAGCACCGCTGGGGCCTCTTCCCCTCTGTAGCTCTCGGCTGGAAGATCAACAACCTCCCCTTCTTGCGCGACAGCAAGGTCCTCAACGAGTGGAAACTCCGCCTCGGCTGGGGTAAGACCGGTCAGCAAGACCTCGGCGGTAGTTACTTCCCCTACATGCCCGTTTACACTACCTCTACCACCACCGGCTTCCAATATCCCGGTTACAACGGCGGTTGGGTGAACCCCATCTATCCCGAACCCTACGACAACGGTATCAAGTGGGAAACTACCACCAACTGGAACGTTGGTATGGACTTCGCTTTCCTCAACAACCGCATCACCGCATCTATCGAATACTACTTGCGTGAGACCGAGGACCTCCTCGCGTTCACCCCGTCTAAGGGTATGCAGACCTCCAACTACCTCACCACCAACATCGGTGACCTCCGCAACTACGGTGTCGAATTCAACATCACCGCTCGTCCCATCGTTACTCGCGACTTCACCTGGACTACCAGCGCCAACGTCGCTTGGAACCGCAACAAGATTACCGCCCTCACCGGTGACGTTAACACCGATATGGTTGAGGCTCGCGGCCTTCCCAGCGGTACCGGTGGTACTCTCCAATGGCACATGCCCGGCGAGGCTGCTTTCACCTACCGCGTTTATCAGCAGGTTTACGACAACAACGGCGACCCCATCCCCGGTCAATATGTTGACCAAAACGCCGACGGTGTAATCAACGACGCCGACCTCATCAACTACCACTCCCCCGAACCCAAGGTGACCATCAACTTCACCAACAACTTCCGTTACAAGAACTGGGACTTCGGCTTTACCCTCCGTGCTAACCTCGGCAACTACGTTTACAACAACCCCCGCTACTCGCGCACTCGTCTTGCCGACGTCAACCGCTACGACCTCCACAACTTGATGAAGGACGAATTTATCTTCCTGAGCAATGACGCCCACATCAACCTCAGTGACTACTGGATCGAGAACGCTTCATTCTTGCGTTGCGACAACATCACCCTTGGCTATACCTTCCAGAACCTCCTTCAGGACAAGCTCAACCTCCGTCTCTACGGCGCTTGCCAGAATGCCTTCGTCATCACCAAGTACAAAGGCGTCGATCCCGAAGTATTCTCCGGCATAGACGACAACTGTTATCCTCGTCCTATTACCTTCACCCTCGGTGTGATTGCTACTTTCTAATATCAATCATCAAGATTAACAAGGATAAAAAGATATGAAAATTTTCAATAAATTATTCCTCTCGGCAGCTGTTGTGGCTTCTTCGCTCACTTTCGGCTCTTGTACCGGCGACATGGATCTCCTCCCCACCGACCCCAAGTCGCAGACTGCCGACAAATTCAAAAACGACCCCGCAGGTTACATGCAGGCTCTTATCGCCGACGTTTATCTGCAGTATGCCACCTATGGCGTCAACGGCAACGCTGCCGTGAAGAACTTCGACGGTGGTATGTCGACCTTCCAACGCTCTGCTTGGTTGCTTGAGGAGGCTATGTCCGACGAGGCTTCTTGGATCCCTAACGATGCCGACTACGGCTTGTTCCAATATGGTATCATCCCCGCCGACAACACCGTTGTCATGGGTACTTACTCTCGCTTCTTTATCAACATCGCCCTCTGCAACCAGTTCATCCAGACTGTTAACGACGGTTTCTTCAATATCGAAGGCAATCCCGAGCTCGAGAGCATGGCTGCCGAGTTCATCCGCCAGGCTAAGGTCCTCCGCGCCGGCGCTTACTGGTATGCTATCGACTGCTTCGGCGACGTTCCCTACCTCGATGAGAACACCGAGATGGGTCAAGTTGGTCCCCAACTTGGTCGCGAAGAACTCTTCAACCGCTTGACTGCGGGTCTCGAGGAAGTCGTTGCCGAATACAAGGCTATCGACCCCAACCAAAAGGCTAAATACGGCTATGTCGGCCTCGACGTTGCCGAGTCGCTCTTGGTTAAGTACTACCTCAACGCCGAGGTTTACACCGGCAAGGCTCAGTGGGCTAAGTGTCTCGAACACGCCAACGCTGTTATCAACCGTCTCAAAGGCCCCGGCTTCCAAGGCTCCGGTCTCTGCAACTACTACCACCAGAACTTCGCTTACTCCAACAAGCAGATGTCTATCGGCGGTGCTAACGCAGTCAACGAGATTATCTGGACCATTCCTCAGGACCAACCCAACCTCTTGTCTTATGCCAACGGTACCTTCCTCCTCAATGGTCTTATCGGTACATCGGTTGACTCTGACACCTGGCGCCTCAACCCCCTCGAACGTTACAACGCCGGCGCTTCCGGTTGGAAGTGTATCGTCGCTCGTCGTCAGTTCGTAGAGAAGTTTGAGTGGAACTCCAACTTCACTTACTCTCCCGACCAGCGTACCGCTCTCTGGTGTACCGCTGCCGATGGCTTCGGTATCGACTGCACTGTCCTCGACCAGGAACACTATGGCAACAACGGCTTCCTCCCCGTCAAGTTCACAAACTACGCTCTTGACGAAAATGGTGAAATCGACCGCGAAAACTCGCCCGCGCCTACCGACCAGCTCGGTATCGACTGCCCGATGATTCGTCTCGCCGAAATCTACCTCTCCGCTGCCGAAGCCGCTCTCCACGAAGGTCAGAACGACATCGCACTCACTTACACCAACTATGTGCGTGAACGTGCCGGTATGCCCGCCTACGACGTTATTACCCTCCAGGAACTTGAGAACGAGCGCTGCCGCGAACTCTACTACGAGTCTGTTCGTCGCTCCGACCTTATCCGCTACGGTAAGTGGATCTCCGGTTACACCTGGCAATGGAAGGGTAATGTCGCTTCCGGTGTCGACTTTGACTCCAACTTCAACCTCTTCCCGCTGCCCGCCTCTGTTTGCGCTCGCAACGGCTATCACCAGAACCCCGGTTATTAATACAACACTCATTTAAGATTATAGTATGAACAAGCTTTCTATAATTCTGGCTATGGCAGCCGTGGCTGTGGGTTTCTCCTCTTGCGAGGAGGATCGTGACCCCGTGCTCCAGTCGCCTACCACTTTTGTACTCAACCAGCCCGAAATGGCTGACCAGTACATCAACCTTACCCCGGGTGAGGTCCTCGAGTTGGCTTGTAGCCAGCCCGACTATGGCTATGCTGCCGTAGCCGACTACTCCGCTGAGATGTCTCTTACCGAAGACTTCGCCGACTCTCGCGCTCTCGAGGCTATCGATGCCAACTCCGCTCGCATCCAACTCAAGCAGGACGCTATCGCTACTGCTCTCTGCGAGCTCAACGGCTTCGACTCCGAGGATAACTATCAGGACCTCGGTCCCCAGAAGGTCTTCTTCCGCGCCGTTTGCGAAATCAAGGGCGTTGAAGGTACTCGCATCGTTTCTAATGCAGTCGCTTACAACCACCTCAAGGGTTACTTCGCTATCCCAACTCCCGGATTTATCTACCTCGTAGGTCAACCCGAAGGCTGGGCTGGTCCTACCGAAAGCAATGCCGCTCACTATGCCGACTGGCGCCTCTTCGAGCCCGCTTCTGCTATCGGTTCTAAGGTTTACTCGGGTGTATTCGATGTTCCCGCCGGCTCTGCTATGTTCCGCTTCTACACCGAGCTCTCCGGTTGGGACGCCAACTCTATCGGCTCGCAGGTTGATGACAACCCCCTCGACTTCGATTTCGTTGATGGTAAGTTCGAAGGTACTGCAGTCGCCGGTAAGGGCTCTTTCAACTTCCCCAATTGGCAAGGTGGCGAGATGACCATCACCGTAGATATGAGCGACAAGGACAACATCAAGGTGACTATCCTCGCCGGTAGCCACGCTGTGACTGTCTCATCTTATATCTACTGCGTTGGTACCATCTCCGGCTGGACCGAACCCTCCGCTGCCAATGAGGAGGCTTACGCTCCCTACCGTCTCGCCGACAGCAGCGAATCCGGTATCTACACCGGCGCTTTCGCTGCCGCTGCTGGTGACGCTACCTTCCGCTTCTACACCGCCCTCGAAGGCTGGGAAGCTAACTCCCTCGGCATTCAAGTCGAAGACAGCGCCGTTGCTTGCTCTTTCGCTGCCGACGGCACATTTGCAGGTCCCTACGTTGCCGGTAAGGGTAGCTGGCAGTTCGCTCTCGATGCTGATGCTACCATCGCTATGACTGTCGACACCAATACCCAGACTGTGGCATTTGTTAAACAATAAATAGATGCAATCAATGAAAAAATATGCAATTTACGGTCTGTCGGCTCTCTTGAGCGTTGCCTTCGTAGCTTGCGATAACTACGAAGAACCCAACCCCCTGCCCCAGATCAACGAGCAAGGCTCTATCTTAGACGCCGCACAGGTCAGCCTCGAAAGCACTATCGACGCTCCTACCTATGACTTGGCTGCCCTCAATGAAGCCGGCGAACTCATCGCCCTCGCTAACATTGCCGCTCCAAACCTCGGCGATTACTATGGCTATGCCGCTGTGGTCGAAATGTCCAACAACGGCTTCGCTAAGGCTGTCGAAGTTGCCTCTACCATCCGTCAAAACAACGAGGAAGGCACTTCTTACAGCATTATGATTTCTCCCGCCGCCCTCCAGGAAGCCTACTACGCTAATGTTTCCAAGGGTCCCAAGGCTAAGGACGTACAGTTCCGCTATGCCCTCTACACCGTTTCTAACGGCGCTAACGGCACACAGCGCGCTCGCATCGGTGGCGAGGATAACGTTTACGGTCCCTTCACCATGAACGTTACCCCTTATCCCTCGACTCTCGTTATCGAGGACAACTACTACCTCGTTGGTACCGCTTGCGATTGGACTGTTTCTGCTGCTATCAAGCTCAACCACTCCGACCTCAGCCCCTACGATGACCCCGTATTCTCCGCTAAGTTCGACGTTTACGAAGGCTGGTGGTGGAAGATTCTTCCCGAATCGACCGTCCTCACCGGTGACTGGGTAAGCGCTCCCAACGCTCAGTATGGCGTTGAGATTAACGGTGACGAATCTCTCGCCGGTGTCCTCGTCGCTCAGACTGCCGATGCAGAGCCCCAAGCCGGTTGCCTCAACGTTTCAGGTCCCTACCTCCTCACCATCAACATGGAAGACCTTACATACTCGTTCGACCTCGCTATCGAGTGTCTCTACACTCCCGGCGGCAGCAACGGCTGGTCTCAGACTGCTTCGCAGACCCTCGTGACCAACGACTACAGCAACTACTTCGGCTTCGCTCACCTCAACGGCGAGTTCAAGTTCACCAGCGCCCCCGACTGGGACCATATCAACTATGGCCTCGGCGAGGAAGAGGGTAAACTCTCGACCGATGGTGGCGCAGGTAACATCAACGCAGGTGCCGACGGTCTCTACTACTGCACCGTCAACATTGCAAGCCTCAGCTACGCTCTCACCCCCATCACCACTATTGGTGTAATCGGTGACGCTACCCCCAATGGCTGGGACGCTTCGACTGCTCTCACTCCCTCCGAGGACTTCCTCGTTTGGACAGGTACCGTTACCTTCGGCGCCGGTGAGTACAAGTTCCGTTGCAACGACGCTTGGGATGTTAACCTCGGTGGTCCCACCGACGCTCTCGAGTTCAATGGTGACAACATCCCCGCTCCCGCAGCAGGTACTTACACAGTTACACTCGACCTCAGCACTTATCCCTACACTTGCACTGTTAAGTAATCGATAATTACTGACTATAAAATAAGCGCCTCGGCTCCCTCAGCCGAGGCGCTTTTTTTGTGTACTACGGGGCTTTTTTGTAACTTTGTGTCATGGAACAATCCGATATCAAACAGCGGGCGCTGCAACTGTTGCAGTCGTTCTATGGCTACCGCTCTTTCCGTCCCGGGCAGTGGGAGGTTATCTCTGCCGTGGCTGCCGGGCGCGACGTCTTGGTGATTATGCCCACCGGAGGTGGCAAGTCGATGTGCTATCAGATGCCGGCGCTTCTCCTCGAGGGCTGCGCGGTCGTCATATCGCCGCTCATCGCCCTGATGGAAGATCAGGTGCAGGCGCTTATCGCTAATGGCATACCGGCTGCCGCCATCCACTCGGGCAGGTCCGAGATGGACAATCGACACGCCGCCGAGGCTGCCATTCGAGGCAAAATAAAGATACTCTACGTGTCGCCCGAGCGACTGCTCTCCGACATCGATGTGTGGGTCAATCGAGTGCCCATATGCCTCTTTGCCATTGACGAGGCTCACTGTATCTCGCAGTGGGGGCACGACTTCCGTCCCGTATACACTCAACTTGCCGGCATCCGCGAGCGCTTTGCCGACGTGCCTGTGATGGCTCTCACTGCCACTGCCGACCGCGATACGCGCAGCGATATCCTCACCCAATTGGGCTTGCACGACCCTATGGTGTGGCTCGGCTCGTTCAACCGTCCCAATTTGTCCCTGATGGTCGAGCAGGGCGCCGATGCCCGCCGCCGTCTCGGTACCATCGAGAGGCTCATAAGCCGTTATCCCAATGATACCGGCATCGTCTATACCCTCTCGCGAGTCGGTGCCGAGAAGATATGTGCCGAACTCCTGCGCCGCGGTCATCGCGTCGCCCTCTACCATGCCGGTATGCCTAATGCCGAGCGCGTGAGGGCTCGCCAAGCCTTCTCCAACGGCGATGTACAGGTGGTGTGTGCCACCATCGCCTTCGGCATGGGTATCGACAAGAGCAATATCCGCTGGATTGTTCACAACAACCTCCCAGGGTCCATCGAGAATTTCTATCAAGAAATCGGACGCGCCGGGCGCGATGGCTTGCCTGCCGAGACAATTCTCTTTTACTCCCTCCAGGACCTTATCATGCGCCGCAAGTTTGTCGAGGAGAGTGGACGAGTGCTTGTCGCCACCGAGAAACTCGAGCGCATGAAGCAATATGCCGAGGCGGGGGTGTGCCGCCGCCGCGTCCTCCTCAGTTACTTCGGCGAGGAGATGATTAATGATTGCGGCAACTGCGACGTGTGTCTCAATCCGCCGACGCGCTTCGATGCCACTATCCTTGCGCAGAAGGCTATCAGCGCCGTGTTGCGCACCGACAGCAAGATTGGTCAACTCATGCTCATTGACATACTCCGTGGCAGTGCCCGTGCCGAGTTGCGCAACAAGGGCTACGACCGCATCAAGACCTATGGCGCCGGGCGGGACATTCCTGCCGATGCTTGGCGCTATTATATCCAGCAGATGGTGCAATTGGGCATCCTCGACGTCTCAATTGCCGATGGGGGGCTCCTCTCGGTCACGCCCTACGGCATGCGCGTAGTGCGAGGCGAGGAGAAGGTCTTACTGCCCGAGTATCGCCCCACGGCACATCGTGCGCGCGAGAAGGTTCCCGAGTTGCCCGGGGTCGTCGAGCCGGATATGGCTCTCTTTGAGTACCTCAAGGGCATCCGCCGAGCCATCGCCGCCGAGGAGAACATCCCGGCATATATGATTTTTGGCGACGCCACCTTGCTCGATATGTCGCGCAAGCGCCCCAAGACCATTGACCAATTCCTCGAGGTCTCCGGTGTGGGTAAGGTCAAGGCGCGTCGCTATGGTTATCGTTTCATCGGAGCAATCAAGAGTTTCAATGGCTGATAATTACTTGGAAAAACGCATGGAGGACTATCAGCGCGAGCGCCGAGTGACGCGCGCCGTGCCTCAACGTGGGCGAGCCGCCCTCCGATACAAGCCACAGACAGTGGCGCTTGTCGACTTGCCTGCCGAGGTGGCACGAGCCATGGTCGAGGTGCTCCGCGATGCCGGCTGCCGAGTGCTGACCATCGCCGAGACAGACCCCTGCGCGGGTTGTGGCGCGCGCTTCTATCCCAAGGCGCTGGGAGCCGAGGCTATACTTACCGATATCGCCTCGCGAGGCGAGCATATCGATGTGGCTGTCGTGACAGCCGCCGGCGGTATCACTGCCGGGCGTGTAATATATATAGGTGATGAGGCTCGCGAGGGTGTTACTATTTCGCCACGTCAGCCGCGATTGGCAGCATTGCTGGCATTTGCACTTGCCGATGCCGACTCACAGGCTGCGAAGCCGCAGTTAATTCTTACTTGAGATTATTTCTTCTTGTGCCGCTCGTAGGCGCGAGCGAGGCGAGTGTGATAGTTGCGCGCGGCGTAACTTGGTCCGTTGTATCCGCGGGCAAAGGCGCTCCAATTCTTAGCCTTGAGTGCCGGCAGCAAGCCGCTGCGTGTGATGAACTCGCCGAAGAGTTCCAATTGGTCGCGCTCGGAGCGCGACATCAGTTTTACAAATTCTTGAGCCGACTCGGTGCCGCATTGGCGCCAATTGAAGCCACCAATTTGGAACATACCCCAGAACGTGCCCTCGATGGCAGATACCGAGTCGATGGTCATCGCGGCATCGAGGCGTGCTTGAACGGCAGCCTGTTGCGAGCCATAGCGCGAGATGTTCGGGCGGTTGAATACCACGGCATGCGTCGAGGTATACTTCGATAGGTTGATTTTGTGTCGTGCAGCCATTTGGCGGAAGACCGCGAGGTCGAAGTTGATGACCGGCTTGCCCTCGGTCCAGAAGCCTTGGCGGGTGCGCCCGGTCTCGATATCCACGACAGCCTTCACGGCTGCCACCTCCACGCCCAGTTCAGCGGCAAATTCTTCGTAATCGCGTTCGGTGAGAGGTCCGCGGCGTTCTTCCTCGGCTGGAATTGAGAAGCGCAAGCGCACAGTATCCTCGCCGATGACAAAGAACTCGCGGTCAGGGTCAATGTAACTCACCGAGTCGGGTGGGGGAGTGAGCAACAATTGTGCCACCACCGATGGCGCGCGCAACAGGCACGCGGCAACGACAGCGAGAACAAATGCTATGGCGGGTATGCGACGGAGGCTTCTCATGGATTAGAAATCAAACGACCGCCGCGGCAATCGGCTGCGCGGCGGTCGTTTGTAAGAGTGTTATTTCTTGAGTTCGGCGACTTTCTCCAGGGTGCGACGGATTTGCCCCCAGAAGCGTTCAACTGCTGGGATGAACATGCGCTCGCTGGGCGAGTGCACGCCTTGCAGTGTGGGACCGAAGGATACCATATCGAGTTGGGGCATCACTTGCTTGAAGAGACCGCACTCCAATCCGGCGTGGATAGCCTTAATTGCGGGCTTGATGCCGTAGAGTTCCTCGTAGGCATCCGAGGCAATCTTCATGATGGTGGAGTTGAGGTTGGGCTTCCAGCCGGGATAGCCGTCGCCGTGGGTGACGGTGGCGCCGGCGAGTTCAAATACAGCCTCGACTTGGTGGGCGATATCCCACTTGCGCGACTCAACCGATGAGCGCTGTGAGGTGGTCACCAGGATGATGTTGCCCTCTTTCATCTTCACAGATGCGAGGTTGGTGGAAGTCTCGACGAGACCCTCGATGTCGCGGCTCATGGACACTACGCCGTGAGGAGCGCAGTAGAGTGCTTGGAGCAGGTGCATCGAGGTGGCAGCATCGACAGCAAATTCGGGGCGGTCGACAGTGCCGATGGTGAGCTCGATGGTGGGTTCGATGCCCTCGTATTCGTCCTTCACTTCAGCCACATATTGGTTGAAGGCGGCAACGACGTCCTCCTTGTTGGAGACGTGAACGCCGAATACGGCGTGAGCGGCACGTGGGATAGCGTTGCGGAGGTTGCCGCCATCGATTTCGCAGAGTGAGAATTCATGCTTCTTGGCAACCGACCACAGGAAGCGAGCGAGGAGCTTGTTGGCGTTGGCGCGACCGAGGTGTATGTCGCCGCCCGAGTGACCGCCGAGACCCTTGGCGATGTCCATCTTGAAGTAGTGGAAGTCGGTAGGAGCCATAGAGCGCTCGTAGTGGAACTCGCAGGTGGTGTCGACACCGCCTGCGCAGCCTACAAATATCTCGGCATCGTCCTCAGAGTCGAGGTTGAGGAGCATAGTGCCTGAAATCATACCTTCGCCGAGGTTGTTGGCGCCGGTGAGTCCGGTCTCCTCGTCGACGGTGAAGAGACATTCCACGGGACCGTGAGTCAAGGTGTCATCGACCAGTACGGCGAGAGCGGCAGCCATGCCGATGCCGTTGTCAGCGCCGAGGGTGGTGCCGTCGGCGCGGAGCCAATCGCCATCCACGATGGTAGTGATGGGGTTGTTCTCGAAGTCAAACGACTTGTCGTTGGACTCGCACACCATATCCATATGAGCCTGGAGTATGATGGTGGGAGCATCTTCGTGTCCCGGGGTGGCGGGCTTGGTCATCACCACGTTGCCTATGGGGTCGGTCTTCGAAGCGATGCCATGGGCAGCAGCGAAGTCCAACAAGAATTGACGGATTTTGCCTTCCTTCTTGGAGGGGCGAGGTACTTGAGTGATTTGATGGAAAATGTCAAATACCAGTGCGGGCTTGAGATCTTTGATTGTCATATCTCTTCAGGGTTTTAGTATTATGTGAAAAGTTAGTAAAATCGGGTTAACAAGCTTTAATGAAATGTCTTTAATGTTAAATAACTTTATTTCGACCCCCTAAGTTACAAAATAAAATCGAGAAAATGCGAAAAATTAGGCAATGTTGAGTAAATTTGCAGAGATTTTGCGAAAAGAAGCCCAATTTCGGCGCAAAAAAGCCGAAAATGGGGTAAAATCGTGAGAAGAGAAATTAACAAAAGTAACGAAATAAGAACCATCAACCGTTCACTATGAAAAAACTGAAACTCGCCGTCGCCGCCATCATGGCGGTAAGTGCCCTGACGATGGGCAGTTGTTCCAAAAGCGACGACACAGCGAATGCCGCCGTGGTCCCCGGCGATGAAACGACAACCAACACTCGCTATGTAAATTTGGCTCGAGTGTTTGAGAACTACACCCTTGCCCGTGAAATCAACGATGAGTTGCAACGTCTTGATCTTGAATTTGGAAACCAAGCGCAAGCCAAGCAAAACGAGTTGCAAAGGAAGGCTCAAAACATTCAACAGAAGAGAGACAATAATATATATCTGTCACAGCAGAGTTTTGAGGCAGACGTGAATGCGTATAGCCGTAGCGAGCAAGAAGTACAGCAGTGGTATAATACCCGTCAAATGCAATTGCTTCAATACAGTCAGTCTCAATCAGAACGACTCAACGACTCAATTCGCAATGTTGTACGCGATATCAGCCTTGCCAATAATTTTGATGCCGTACTCAACGACACAGTAGCGGCATTGTATGTAAATCCGGCACTTGATATCACCGATGCTGTGATTGCCGAGCTCAACAAGCGCTACACACCCGTGGCAGCCCCGGCCCCGGCAGCAGAGCCTGAGAAGAAGTGATTGTTTAATTGTTTATAGTTTAGGGTTTATAGTTTAATAGACCCGATTAGATATTGTGGGCGCGACTCTTTTGAAGGGTCGCGCTCGCTACGTTTTTTGCGAGGTTTCTTGATGTAATGATTTTTTTTGTAACTTTGTGGGGTATATAATGATTTTTGATTATGAGACGTGTATTGTTTGTTGTGATGTTGGCTGTGATGGTACTGGTAGCCGGAGCAGTTGTCGTGTTGGATGCTACTGATCGCCAGGCGGTAGTGGCTGCGACTATTATGGATGCAGATGGCAGAGTGCTGGGCTTGACGGGCTCCAATGGAGAAGTGCCGGAGGCATTGTTGCAGAGTGCGCCGCTGACGATACGCACAATGGGCTATGAAACGCAGACGGTGTATGGCGATGAGGATGAAGTGCTGCTGGAGCCGTCGGTGTATGAGTTGCACGATGTGGAGGTTGGATCAGCCGACCGCAATGTGGCACGTATGGTGTTCTTCGTGCGTCAATATACGACTCTTGAGGGAGATAGCAAGCAGATAACACAGGTGAGTGAGTCGATGGTAGACTTTTTTGTGCCGATAAGAAAGGCAAAGAAGATAGATCGCCGGTCGAAGTTGAGAGTGTTGAATCAATGGACAGCATCGCATGCGCAGTGGGCAGACGGGCGTGATAGCCTGTATGTTCCGGCTACAGAGGACTTGAGTTTTCTGAATGCTTTGGTGATGATAGACTCGGCGTTGATACATGAGCCGGCGCGATTTGGGATGGTGTCGCAGGACTCGGTGGTGTCGGATACAGTGTGGAGCAAGCATGTGTATCCGCAGTATATCATGCGCCGCACGCCGGCAGGCTTCTTTGTGACGATAGATGCTCTGGCAAAGGAGGATAATCACCGTATGTCGCCGTGGTATTTCAAGATGTTGGGGTTGACGATAGATATAAATGAGTTGATAGCGACGTGTGTGATGACACCCAATGGACGGGAGTCACATCGACCTGATGATATCACCTCGATGGGCTATACGTTGCAGATAGATTGTAGGGGCAAGTGGTTCAAGCGCGCCTTTGAGTCGGAAAATCCCGTGTTGCTGAGGTCGTGGGCAGAGTTTTACCTTGTGGACCGCACATACCTGACGGATAAAGAGTCACGAGAGATGCTGAAAGACAAGGATGCAACGTACAAGATGACCATACCGGAAGAAGCGGGGCAAATAGCCGATGTTTTTCTGCCCTGTCGGGAATAGTTGAAATCAGGAATTGATAAACTCCTTGAGGCGATTGAGGAGAGAACGGTCGTCGGGACGCAGGTTGATAGAGACCTGCGAGTCGCGGCGGTTAAGGAATATTATAGATGTATCGAGCACGATTGCGGTCCATTCCTCGAATGGGACGAAGGCGTGAATGTGAGTCAAGGGGATGCGATGGAAAAGGGCATGCGGGTCGATTGAGCCGATGACTAAGTGAGAAGCCTCGGGGTTTATAGAGATATTGTGCAGTGCGCCCACGCTATCGAAAAGGAGGGCGAAGTCGAGGCAGTCGGGACTCTTGGCACGACGCGGGTATTGATGATAGATGGCACGTATGATATCCTTGGTAATCATAGGCAGAAGGGGAGGGCATTCATGGATGATAAAGATATAACAAAGGAGAGGCGCCGAAAGTTGCGGGAAGACAAAAAAATAACCGCCGACCACGAAAAGAAGCGGTCGGCGGTTAATAATAAGGTAATTAAGCGAGGAAGCCCAGGAGGACACCGGCGGCGACAGCGGAGCCGATAACGCCGGCGACGTTGGGACCCATAGCGTGCATGAGCAGGTAGTTGGAGGGGTCGTATTCAAGGCCGAGGTTATTGGAGATGCGCGCCGACATAGGCACAGCCGAAACGCCGGCGTTGCCGATGAGGGGGTTGATCTTCTTGGACTTGGGAAGGACGAGGTTGAAGAGCTTGACGAAGAGAACGCCGGAGGAAGAAGCAATGACGAACGCCATGAAACCGAGGAAGAAGATAAAGATGGTTTGAGGCGTAAGGAATTGCGAAGCCTGAGTAGAAGCGCCGACAGTCATGCCGAGGAGGATAGTAATGATGTCGGTGAGGGCGTTAGAGGCGGTCTTAGCCAAGCGGTTGGTGACGCCACACTCGCGGAGGAGGTTACCGAAGAAGAGCATACCCAACAGAGGAATACCCGAGGGAACGACGAAGCAGGTGAGCAATAGACCCACGATGGGGAAAATAATCTTCTCGTTCTGCGATACGGCGCGAGCGGGTTTCATCTTGATAAGGCGCTCCTTCTTGGTAGTGAACAGGCGCATCAACGGGGGCTGGATAACAGGGACGAGAGCCATGTAAGAGTAAGCCGATACGGCGATGGCGCCCATGAGGTTGGGGGCGAGCTTGGACGAGAGGAAGATAGCGGTGGGGCCGTCGGCGCCGCCGATGATAGCGATAGCACCGGCTTGGTCGGGGGCGAAGCCGATGGCGAGGGCGACCATATAAGCGCCGAAGATGCCGAACTGAGCGGCAGCACCGATGAGCATCAACTTAGGATTGGCGATAAGAGCGGAGAAGTCGGTCATAGCGCCAATGCCGAGGAAGATGAGCGGGGGATACCATCCGGCACTCACACCGTTGTAGAGGATATTGAGGACAGAGCCTTCCTCGTAGATGCCGATTTCGAGCCCGGCGGCGGTGTTGAATGGGATGTTGCCGATGAGGATACCGAAGCCGATGGGAACCAGGAGCATAGGCTCGAAGTTCTTCTTGATTGCCAGCCAAATGAAGAACAAACCCACCAGAATCATGATGATGTTGCCCCACTCGGCGTTGGCAAAACCGGTCAGTTCCCAGAACCGACCGAGGTTCTTACTTAGAAAATCAAATTCCATGAGTCGGTAAAGGGGGTTATTCGATTACGATTAAGGGGCTACCCTCGAGGACAGAGTCGCCGGCGGCGACGAGGATTTCCTTGACGGTGCCGTTAGAGCCGGCGTGGATGGCATTTTCCATCTTCATAGCCTCGAGGAGGAGGACGGTGTCGTCAGCCTTGACAGCGTCACCGACCTTGACGGGGATAGAGAGGACAACGCCGGGGAGGGGAGCCTTGACAGCCTTGGCGTTAGCGCCACCGGCTTGAGGCTTGGCGATGACCTTCTCGCCTGTAGCGGTGCGGGGAGCAGCAGCGGGACGAGGAGCTTGAACAGACTTGATGGCGGCAGCCTTTTTTGCTTCTAATTCGACGCGATAAGCGACGCCGTTAACTTCAACTTGGGCAACGTTGTCCTCGATGTCACCGATGTTAACCTTGTAGGAGTTGCCGTTGATTTTATATTTGTATTCTTTCATTGTAACGAGATTGATTAAAGATTAAAATCAGTGGCGCACGTTGCGTTGAGGCACTTCGCGCAGGCTGTAGATCTTGGAACTCCAGGGCGAGTAAGCGCGCTTGACTTTGTTGATAGTAAGGATAGTGTTTTCGCTGTCGTGAGCGTCGAGGTGCTCGTGGAGCGCCATGACGATTGCGGCGATTTCCTCGCCGGTGTCGTGGCTAACGTCAACCACCGAGATGGTGTTGTCGGCGGTAGACTCAGAGCGAGCCTTGTTGATGCGAGCGATGAGCGAGCCGATCTTGCCGATACCGTAGAACGAGAGGCAGAGGACGAGGAGGGCAGAGAATACGATGCTCATAGCCATGATAGCCATGCCGAAGCCGTGAGCGTCCTTCTCGGCGAAGTCCTTGATATTCTCGTTGGTATCCTTGATGACGTTGGCACTTGAGGGAGTGATGTAGCGGTCACCCTCGCCGTCGCGGAGTTTCCACTCGCCGCTGCCGTCCTTAGTACGAGCCCAAGATTGTCCGGGGAGGATGGTGGCGGGGACAGTGACCTCATCGATGAGCGAGCTGTCGGCATCAAGGATAGCGATGTAGTTATCCTTGCCGGGGGTGAGGGTGAAGTTGGTGTGGAATGTACCCTTGCAAGGCTCATTGTCAGCCCAGAAGATGATGTGCTGACGGCGGGGTATCTTGGTGTTGACGTCGCCTAATGGCACAGGGTACAGGACCTTGTGGGCGGGGTCGGTAGTGATGAAGATACTCGAGATCTCGATGGGGGCAAAGTTGGAGTTGAAGAGTTCAATCCACGCGGGGTGGGCGCCGTATTCGTCGGCGATACCCTCGGGAGTGTTCTCAACGACGACCTCGTTGATGCGCACAGCCTTACGGCTCTGAGCGGAGGCACCAATAGCGAGCGCCACCACAGCCACGAGTATCAATAATAGACGTTTGTTCATGTCGTATTAATAAATGTGGTGTGGTAATTACAGAGGAATATTGCCGTGCTTCTTGGCGGGGTTGGTGAGCTTCTTGGTGGCGAGCTGCTGGAGAGCGCGGATCACGCGGAAGCGGGTGTTGCGAGGCTCGATAACGTCGTCGATGTAGCCGTATCGAGCAGCGTTGTAGGGGTTGCAGAAGAGTTCGTTGTACTCTTTCTCCTTTTCGGCGAGGACCTTAGCGGGGTCTTCGGCAGCCTTTGCTTCCTTGGCATAGAGGACTTCGACAGCGCCTGCGCCACCCATAACGGCGATTTCGGCGGTAGGCCAAGCGTAGTTCATGTCGCCACGGAGTTGCTTGCAGCTCATCACGATGTGGGAGCCGCCGTAGCTCTTGCGGAGGGTAACGGTCACCTTAGGCACGGTAGCTTCGCCGTATGCGTAGAGCAACTTGGCACCGTGGAGGATGACGCCGTTGTATTCTTGACCGGTACCGGGGAGGAAGCCGGGGACGTCAACGAGAGTAACCAAAGGAATGTTGAAAGCATCGCAGAAGCGGACGAATCGAGCGCCCTTGCGCGAAGCGTTGGAGTCGAGCACGCCGGCGAGGTACTTGGGTTGGTTGGCAACGATGCCTACCGACTGACCGTTGAAGCGAGCGAAGCCGACGATGAGGTTCTTGGCATAGTCGCGTTGCACCTCGAGGAATTCGCCGTTGTCGACGATAGCGCCGATGACCTCGTACATATCGTAGGGACGGTTGGCAGAGTCGGGGATAATCTCGTTGAGAGAATCTTCGAGACGGTCGATGGGGTCGTCGCAGGGCACCATCGGGGGCTCTTCGAGGTTGTTCTGAGGGATGTAACCGAAGAGTTTGCGGATAATCTTGATAGCGTCCTCGCCATCTTCGGCAGCGAAGTGGCAAACACCACTCTTGGAGGAGTGTACTTCGGCGCCACCGAGAGCGTCTTGCGAAACGTCTTCGCCGGTAACGGTCTTAACCACCTTGGGACCGGTGAGGAACATGTAGCTGATGCCCTTGGCCATGATGGTGAAGTCGGTGAGGGCGGGGGAGTAAACGGCACCGCCGGCACAGGGACCGAGGATGGCAGAAATCTGGGGAACGACGCCCGAAGCCATGATGTTGCGCTGGAATATTTCGGCGTAGCCTGCGAGAGCGTTGATGCCCTCTTGGATACGAGCGCCACCCGAGTCGTTAAGACCGATGACGGGCGCACCCATCTTCATAGCCATATCCATGACCTTGCAGATCTTGAGCGCCATGGTCTCGGAGAGAGAGCCGCCGAATACAGTGAAGTCCTGGGCGAAGACGTAAACGAGACGGCCCTCGATTGTACCGTAGCCGGTCACAACGCCGTCGCCGGGGAATGATTTTTTCTCTTGACCGAAGTTGTGGCAACGGTGGCGCACAAACATGTCGAGTTCCTCAAAGGAACCCTCGTCGAGTAACTGTGCAATGCGCTCGCGGGCGGTATATTTGCCGCGTTCGTGTTGCTTCTCGATGGCTTTTTCGCCACCGCCTAAACGAGCCTCGTTGCGAAGCTCGATGAGCTGTTTGATTTTTTCGAGTTGGTTGCTCATTGAATATCTAATTAGTCTAAAATAAATGACGGGATTACTTGTTGGGGTCTTCGCAGAGCTCGATGAGCGTACCTACGGTCGACTTGGGGTGAAGGAAAGCGATGTTGAGACCTTCGGCGCCACGGCGGGGAGCCTTGTCGATGAGGCGGCAGCCTTTGCCTTCGACCTCGGCGAGAGCGTTAGCGACGCCGTCGGCGATGCAGAAAGCCATGTGCTGGATGCCACCGCGACCGCCATTGTTGGCGATGAACTTGGAGATAGCGCTGTCCTCGGCGGTACCCTCGAGGAGCTCAATCTTGGTTTGACCTACCTTGAAGAAAGCAGTCTTAACTTTTTGGTCAGCGACTTCTTCGATAGCTGTACACTTGAGACCGAGAATGTTCTCGTAGAAAGGGATAGCCTCTTCGAGAGAGGGCACGGCGATGCCGATGTGTTCGATATGGGAGATTTCCATAGTAAAAAGTTTATAAAAGTTGTTTTAATGTTAATACTCTGACGATTAAGTGCGGGGCGAATGGTGCCGGCGCACATTTGGGTACAAAGGTACGAAAATTTTCACAAATTTGCACAGCTTTTTATAATAATGAGGTGTAAAGGGGCGAAAAAAGGAGAGTTTGCTGATGTTAAAGGAATTTTGTACCTTTGCACGACTAAAAAACGAATAATAGAAAGAAATGGCATTACAATGTGGCATAGTAGGCTTGCCGAATGTGGGCAAGTCGACACTGTTCAACTGCCTGAGCAATGCAAAGGCACAGTCGGCAAACTTTCCATTCTGCACCATCGAGCCGAATGTGGGCGTAATTACGGTGCCCGACGAGCGACTCAACAAGTTGGTGGAGATGTGCAATCCGCGGTCGGTGGTACCGGCGACGGTGGAGATTGTGGATATCGCCGGCTTGGTGAAAGGCGCGTCGAAGGGCGAAGGCTTAGGCAATAAATTCCTTGCAAATATCCGCGAGACCGATGCGATACTGCACGTGTTGCGTTGCTTTGACGATGACAATATCACCCATGTCGATGGCTCGGTAGACCCGGTGCGCGACAAGGAAATTATAGATTATGAGTTGTCACTCAAGGACTTGGAGACTGTCGAGGGACGAATGGCGCGCACCCAGAAACAGGCACAGACCGGCGGCGACAAGACCGCCAAGATGCAGTATGAAGTGCTGAGCCGTATCCACGATGCGCTGATAGCCGGCAAGCCGGCACGCTCGGTGACACTGGAGACTCCCGATGAGCAGAAATTTTTCAAGGAATTGTTCCTGCTGACCGCCAAGCCGGTGCTGTATGTGTGCAATGTCGACGATGCCTCGGCGGTGAACGGTAATCACTATGTGGAGGCTGTCGCCAAGGCTATCGAGGGCGAAGATGCCTCGCTGATGATAGTTGCCGCGCAGACCGAGAGCGAAATAGCCGAACTCGACACCTGGGAAGAGCGTCGCGAATTTTTGGCAGAGATAGGGCTCGAGGAGTCGGGCGTATCGCGCTTGATACGTGCGGCATATGCCTTGCTCGACTTGCAGACCTACTTCACCGCCGGACCCGACGAGGTGCGAGCATGGACCTTCCGCCGCGGGTCGAAGGCGCCGAAATGTGCCGGCATCATCCACACCGACTTTGAGAAAGGCTTTATCCGCGCCGAGGTCATCAAGTATGACGACTATGTGGCTCTCGGTGGCGAGACCGGAGTGCGCGAGGCAGGAAAACTGTCGGTCGAGGGAAAAGAATACGTGGTGCAAGATGGTGATATCATGCACTTCCGCTTCAACGTATAATATTGAAATACAAAGGGCTACGCTCGGGTGAGTGTAGCCCTTGTTGTATCTGTGCGAGGGTGATTAATTGAGACAAAAGCCCGGCATAGAGTTGCGCGGAGCCGGGGAGTATACCCTTGCGAATTGCTTTAAGAAAGCGATTGTTGATTCTTTGGGTGAGATAGCGCGACGGCTCTCTCGGTCGTTGTCGCTTGTGGCGACGGGTTGGGTGTAACTTTTCTCCATAGGCAGCGGGGTTGGATGTTTGTGTTCATATAGTTAACGACTGATAACATAGATTATTGTGTGAGCGGATAAAAATAATTTGGGAGAGTATTTTGGATGAAAAATCGGAGACTACTTGGGCGATTGCAAAAGAATTTGTACCTTTGCAGAAAATAATACAATTGTGGAAACGAAATATATCTTCGTCACCGGCGGCGTGGTGTCATCCTTGGGTAAAGGAATTATATCGTCGTCGTTGGCTTGTTTGTTAAAAGCGCGAGGCTATCGCGTTACGATTCAGAAGTTTGACCCGTATATCAACATTGATCCCGGCACGCTCAACCCCTACGAGCATGGCGAGTGTTATGTGACTGTTGACGGTCACGAAGCCGACCTCGACCTCGGACACTACGAGCGCTTCACCGATATCCAGACTACACGCGCCAATAATGTGACCACCGGTCGCATCTATCAGAGCGTCATCGACAAGGAACGCCGAGGCGACTATCTGGGCAAGACGGTGCAGATTGTGCCCCATATCACCGATGAAATCAAGCGTGCGGTCAAGGCGCTGGGCAATACCGGCGACTTCGACTTCATCATCACCGAGATAGGTGGTGTCGTGGGTGATATCGAGTCGTTGCCCTTCTTGGAGGCAGTGCGTCAGTTGCGCTGGGAGTTGGGTGACAGCAGCCTGTGTATCCACCTCACCTATGTGCCCTATATCGCTGCAGCCAAGGAACTTAAGACCAAGCCCACACAGCACTCGGTCAAGAAGTTGCAAGAATTGGGAATCCAGCCCGATGTACTGGTATTGCGCACCGAGCGCGATATCACCACCGAGGTTCGTCGCAAGATAGCCTTGTTCTGCAACGTGGCTCCCGATGCCGTGGTGCAGTCGATAGATGTTGATACAATCTACCGTGTGCCCTTGAAGATGCACGAGCAACACCTCGACGAAATCGTGTTGCGCAAGACCCACACACCTATCGAGGGCGAGCCTCATATGGCTCCGTGGATGAACTTCTTGAACAAGATGGGCAATGCGACCGAGACCGTCACCATCGGTTTGGTGGGCAAGTATGTCGAGTTGCAAGATGCCTACAAGTCAATCAATGAGTCGCTGTTGCAAGCCGCTACCTATGCCGATCATCGCCTCAAGATAGTGTATATTCACTCCGAGAAGGTGAGTGACGCCAACGTCGAGGAGAAACTCGCCGGCATGGATGGTGTGATAATCGCTCCGGGCTTCGGTCAGCGAGGCATCGAGGGCAAATTTGTAGCCCTCAAGTATTGCCGTGAGCACGATGTGCCCACCTTTGGCATCTGCTTGGGTATGCAGTGCATGGTGATTGAGTTTGCTCGCGATGTGCTCGGGCTTGCCGAGGCAAATTCGACCGAGATGAATCCCGGTACCCCCGATAACGTAATTGACTTGATGGAGGAGCAGAAGAGCATCTCCAATATGGGTGGCACGATGCGACTCGGTGCCTATGAGTGCCGTCTGGCTCCCGGAAGCAAGGCAGCCGAGGCATATGGTTCGCAGGATATCAAGGAGCGCCATCGCCATCGCTTCGAGTTCAATAATGCATATCGCGAGAAATTCGAGCGTGCCGGCATGGCATGCGTGGGCGAAAATCCGCGCACACACTTGGTCGAAGTGGTCGAGATACCCTCCAAGCGCTGGTTTGTGGGCACGCAGTACCACCCCGAGTACTCGTCGACAGTTCTCTCGCCCAATCCTTTATTTATATCGTTTATCAAAGCCGCCATCGCCTATAAGGCAGAGATTGGTAAATAATTTTAATGTTTATTAACGCGCACAATATCAATGGATAAGAATACCTTGTCGGGATTGTTGCTGATGGGAGTCATCTTCTTTGGCTTCATGTACTGCAACAAGCCCCAGCAACCGATTGAACAAAATACCGAAACAACCCCAACTGCAAGCACCGATGTGACAGTCGCTGTGGCTCCGCTCGACTCGCTGTCGAGTGCCGATGAGACAGCATTTGCCGCAGCCATCAGGTCGGCAGTGCCCGCCCAAAATGGTAGCTATATTCTTAAGAATGAGACTTTTGATGTCGCTGTAGACTCCGCCGGCGTGCATGGCACGGTCAAGGTGGGCGATGCTGCTGTCGACTTGGCAAGCCTGCGCACTCCCGACGCCGGCAATGTCGACTATGTCGCTGCCGTAACCGATTACACTGCCCGGGCGCAGAAGTATGGCTTGTTTGCGGCATGCATCGGCGGCGAGAACACCACCACGGTTCTTGAAAACGAGAATTTAAGAGTGGAGTTGAGTTCGCGTGGCGGTATGATCAAAGATGTTGTGCTCAAAGATGAAAAATATACTACCAACGTGGGCGACAGCGTCGAGCAGATACACCTGTTCCGCGGTGCAGCCGATGGCTATAGCTTTATCTTTAACACTGCATATCAGCGCTTTGAGACCGCCGAGTTTAATTTCGTGCCGGTAGTAGAGAGCGACAGCGCGGTGGTGATGAAACTCACCCTGGACAACGGCTCGGAGTGGGGATTGCGCTATGTGCTCAAGCCCGACTCATATGTGGTGTCGATGGAGGTGGTTCAGAGCAATATGCAACGTGTGTTGCCGGCATCTACCGTGGCTATCGACCTGCTGTGGCATCAAACAATGGCACGCAACGAGAAGGGTCGCACCTTTGAGGAGCGCAACTCGGCAATACATTATAAATATGTGGGCGAGGGTCCCGACGACCTCAATGCCAACAAGGACGATGCCGAGACCCTTAACAGCAAGGTTAAGTGGGTGGCTTTCAAGAATCAATTCTTCTCGTCGGTCATCATTCCGCGCGAGTCCTTCAGCAGCGCCGAGCTCATGAGCAAAACGCTCAACGACGATGCCATCTATGTCAAGGATATGACCATGAAGGCTTCGGTGCCTTATAGCGCCGAGAATGGTAATGCTGTGGCTTTTGACTTCTATTTCGGTCCTAACGACTACTCGATGCTCAGCGACCTCGACGACCAAATCGACGGCGATGAAGACCTCGAGCTTACCCACCTCATTCCTCTGGGTTGGAGCCTCTTCCGTTGGATTAACACCCTGATTGTCATCCCGGTATTTAATTTCTTGAAGGATTATGTTTCCAACTTCGGTATCATCATTCTCTTGCTCACGATATTTATCAAACTGATACTCTTCCCCTTCACCTTCAAGAGCCTCAAGTCGCAGGCTCGTATGCGTCTGCTCGCACCCGAGATTAAGGAAATCAACGATAAGTATCCCAATAAAGAGGATGCACTGAAGCGCCAGCAGGAGACTATGGACCTGTATCGTCGCGCCGGCGCCAACCCCATGTCGGGCTGCTTGCCAATGCTGCTGCAGATGCCGGTGCTCATCGCGATGTTCTCGTTCTTCCCCTCGGCTATCGAGTTGCGTGGCGAGTCGTTCCTGTGGGTAAATGACTTGTCGGCTCCCGACTATATTCTCACCTTGCCGTTTACCATACCGTTCTATGGCAACTCGGTGAGTCTCTTCTGCTTGCTCATGACCGTGGTCAATATCGTCTATATGCGCATCACAATGCAAAATCAGCCCGGCGGCAGCGG
Source organism: uncultured Bacteroidales bacterium (assembly GCA_945829225.1). Classification (GTDB taxonomy): domain Bacteria; phylum Bacteroidota; class Bacteroidia; order Bacteroidales; family Muribaculaceae; genus CAG-873. Next base: position 61,668 of record CALZTY010000004.1, read on the forward strand.
AATGCCCGGCATGCAGTGGATGTCGTATTTGATGCCGGTAATGTTCCTGTTCTTCTTCAATGACTATGCCTCGGGCTTGAGTTACTACTACTTCCTGTCGCTGTTGATTACTATCGTGCAGACATGGATATTCCGTCGCTGCATCAACGAAGATAAGGTGCGTGCCGAGATGATCGCCAATGCCAAGAAGCCGCGCAAGAAATCGGGCTTCATGGCTCGCCTGGAGGCAGCACAGCGCCAGCAACAAGCCTTGCAGCGCCAACAGGCTGCTGCCCAGGCTAAGAAGCGCCGCTAAAACACAACTACTAAATACCTAAAACCATGAAACGTACACTGCTCTCCATGCTCGCTATGGCGGGCATCATCGGGTCGGCTTCGGCATTTGAGGCTGACCTCGATGGCACTATCTTTGAGATTGATACCATCTATTGCCGAGTTATTGGTCCGGGTGTCACTTGCAGCCACCTCACGCTCTCGGCTCCCGGTCGCAATTTCAACATCTATACCTCGACACTGCGTCGCAGCGAGGGCGCCACAGCCGGCATGGTCGAGCCGCGTGTAATTATTGGCAACGACCAATGCCGCCTCGGCGAGTCCATCACCTCGATGGCGGAGCGTCACGATGCCATGGGCGACTATCGCCACCTCAGTGGCATTAACGGCGACTTCTTCATCGTCTCGGCTTTTGCCCAACAGCACGAATTCGGTGAAGCCATCCTCGGCTATCCCAATATGTCGTGCGTAATCGACCGCAAGATTGCCGCGCCCGACCTCATTGATGTCGTCTCGCGCGAGAATGCCCTGATTACGACCAACGACAACTGGTATATTGATGCCACGGATATCACCTATCGATTGCTCAGCACCGATGGCTCGGTGGTGATTAATGCCTCGGGTATCAACTACCCGCGCCGCGATGGCGAGTTGATGTTCTACAACTCATATATGGGCGCCACGACTGCCACTTCCGACTCCGGGCGCGAACTCCTGCTCCGTCCTGCCCAGGGGAGTGAGTGGGTGATGAATCAGCCGATCCGCTTCGTGGTCGACGGCGCATGGCGTGCCGGTGGCAATAGCGAGATACCTGCCGATGGCTTGGTGCTCTCCTGCGGACCCAATTATTCCAATACTTTTGTTGATGGTCTCGGCGATGGCGATCAAGTCGACCTGCTCATCGGACTCAGTCTGCCCGACCATGGCGGCATCACTCCCGATGTGGTCAATGTCATCGGCGGCGATGTGCGCATCTTGCGTCGTGGCGAAATCACTCGCGAGGCTATCAGATGGATTAACACTCCCGGCTCGCCTTATCAGCGCTCGATTGTCGGCTTCAGCGAGGATCGCGATATGATGGTCTTTGTGGCTGTCGACGGCTCGGGCCTCAACTACTATGAGTGCGCTGCCTTGTTGCGCGTACTGGGCTGCTATGACGGCTTGGATATGGATGGCGGTGGCTCCACTGCTATTTGGAACACTAATTTCGGTGTCTACAACAATCCGCGCGACGGCTCGCTCCGCGCCGTTGGTAATGGCTTGTTCTATGCTCTCAAGGCACCTGCCGACAATGAGATTGTGTCAATACGCTTCGCCGACCATGCCGTGGTGCTCCCGCGCTTCGGCTCATATACTCCTGTGATTTTCGGCTATAATCAATATGGACAGTTGGTCGACACTGATATTCAGGATTTCGAGTTATCAGCGCCTGCCGAACTGGGTGTGGTCGAAGGGAAGACCCTTCTCGCCTCGGGTAGCGGTATGCATGCCCTTACTGCCACTTACAATGGTATGTCTGCCACTGTGGCTGTCGATGTGGATGCCTCGTATCCCATCGCTCCGCGCTACTCAGCCTTGCTAATCGACAATTATCGCACCGTGCCGGTTCAGTTGTATGCCGATGTACGTGGCGAGGCTGTCGATGTAGCACCCGGAGCCTTTGACTGGACCAGCGACAATGCCGAGGTGGTTACTGTCGATGCCGATGGCAACCTTACCGGTCATGCCGATGGTACTGCCGTGGTGACTGCTACTGCCGGCGACCTCCAATTCTCGGTAGATGTCACCGTGCAATGCCCTGTCGCTCACGCGGTTCCTCTCAGCCCCGATACCGATGCCTCACAATGGCGCTCTTCGGGCACCGGGCTCACGGTCACTTCGTGTGAAGTTGGCGAGGATCCCGACTTTGCCTTCGCTTTTACCCTCAAGAGCGGTGCCAGCCACCGCATCACTCTGCGCCGTAACGTGGTGCTGTATAGCCTCCCGGATGCTATCCGCTTGACCCTCGATACCAAGGGCGCTCCGCTCACTGCCATTACTCTCAACGTGTCGCCAAACGGTCAGCGCGCCGTTTCGCTGAAAAAAGATTACGATGGCGCATCCGATGTAGTCGAATTTGCTATGAGTGAATTGTTTGACGTCAACGACCCCGGTGTCTATCCGCTGTCCTTCGGCTCGCTTATTTTTGAATTTGAAGGCACCTCAGGCGATTTTGCTATGGATGTGAACGCTCTCGAGGTGGTTTACAACAACTTTGAGGATGGTGTTGAGTCGGTTGTCATTGACGAGCAAGTCTTGCGCCCGATGATACTCGGCTCGGATATCGTATTGCCTTACATTGCTGATGTCGTTGAGTTGAGTGACCTCACCGGACGCACCATTCAACGTGCCACTGCAGTGTCAACAATTTCTGCACCTGCCGTCGGCTTGTACATCCTTGCTACCAAGCATAATGGTCGCACGGAATGTTGCAAACTCGTCGTTAGATGATAAATTGCGGAAATTTTTCCGCTTTTATTGCAGATATTGAAAGAATTTTGTAACTTTGCCCTCGCAAAAAGCCCAACTCCCCATCACATTCTACTCCCTCTTTCCTCTCAATGCGTCCCCGACGCTAAGGGTTGTGTGCAATACTCTCTCGATATTTCTTGAATAATACCTGCAATAAAAATTTGGCTGAACTTTCAAGCCTTATGCACATTATATAATTATATGTATAATTTATCCGATTTGAATGCAATGGCAGACAACGACCTCAAGGACGTTGCCGTGTCATTGGGCATTAAAAAAGTTGATCTAAACCAAAAGCAAGAACTTATTTATAAAATTCTTGACGAGCAAGCTATAGTCGGCGCCGCTACCAAGGCAGCCGAGCAAAAGCGTCGTGCCGAAGCGGCTCCCGAGCCCAAAAAGCGTGGTCGCAAGAAAAAAGAAGATAAAGAACCCCGCGAGGCTAAGCCGGTGGCTGAGGTTGCAGCCCCCGAGCAGGCTCCCGCTACTGCTGAGCCAACTCTCGACGAGCAACCCAAGAAGCGTCGTGGTCGCCCACGCAAGGAAAAAAACGAAGTGGAAGCCGAGGTACAGGTAGAGGTCTCACAACCCGATCAAGTTGAGGAGAAACCGGTGGAAACACCGGCAGAGGCTCCCGCTCAACCTGCCGAGCAGCAAACAGCATCGCCGGAACCGGCGCCCGAGCCAGCCCCGGAGACTAAGCCTATGGCTGATTTTAGTTCGTTCTTCCCCCGTGGCGAGGGTCGCAAGTTTGTGCCCCGTAGCGCTCGCGAGCGCGAGGAAGCTGCCAAGCAACCTCAACAACAGCCTCAGCAGCCTCAACAGCAACCCATGCCCATGCCGCAGCCTATGCCCAAGCAGCAAATCGTCCTCGCTGAGCCGGGACAACCGGCTCCGCAGCAGCCTCAGCCCGGTCAAGGCAAAAAGAAGAAAAACAAAAATAACAATAATAATCAGCAACCTCAGCAACAGATAGTTGCCGACCAACGTCTTCACTTCTCCCAGCGATACGACTTTGAAGATATTCTCGAGGTGCAAGGTGTGCTCGAGATAGAGGCTCAAGGTCATGGCTTCCTCCGCTCCAGCGACTTTAATTACCTCCCGTCGCCCGATGATGTCCTTGTGTCTCAGCAGCAGATAAAGGCTCACGGGCTCAAGACCGGCGACGTAGTCGAGGCTATGGTACGCGCTCCGCGCGAGGGCGAGAAGTATTATCCCCTGTCGCGTGTGCTCCGCGTCAATGGGCGCTCGCTCGATTTCATCCGCGACCGTGTGCCCTTCGAGCACCTCACACCGCTATTCCCCGATGAGAAGTTTGACCTCTGTGGCGGCAAAATCTCTTGCAACCTCTCCACTCGCGTCGTGGATATGTTCGCCCCTATCGGCAAGGGTCAGCGTGCCCTTATCGTGGCTCCGCCTAAGACCGGTAAAACGCTCCTCCTCAAGGATATAGCCAACGCTATTGCCGAGAATCACCCCGAGACATACATCATGATTCTTCTCATCGACGAGCGCCCCGAGGAGGTCACCGATATGAGCCGCAGCGTCAATGCCGAGGTCATCGCCTCTACCTTCGACGAGCCTGCCGACCGCCATGTCAAGATTGCCGGCATCGTCCTCGAGAAGGCTAAGCGTATGGTCGAGTGCGGTCACGACGTGGTCATCCTTCTTGACTCCATCACTCGATTGGCTCGCGCTTACAATACAGTGTCACCCGCTTCGGGCAAAATCCTCTCGGGTGGTGTGGATGCCAATGCCTTGCAGAAACCCAAACGCTTCTTTGGCGCCGCCCGTAATATCGAGGGTGGGGGCTCGCTCACTATCATCGCCACCGCTCTCACCGAGACTTCGTCAAAGATGGACGAGGTGATCTTCGAGGAATTCAAGGGCACCGGCAATATGGAGCTCCAGCTCGACCGCAAACTCTCCAACAAGCGTATCTTCCCCGCTGTCGACATTATGGCGTCGAGCACTCGTCGCGATGACTTGCTCCTCCGCGAGGAAACTCTCAACCGCATGTGGATCTTGCGCCGATTCCTCAGCGACCGCAACTCTATCGAGGCTATGGAATTTATCAAGGACCGCATGGAGCGCACTCGCGACAACGACGAGCTCCTGCGCACAATGGGCGAATAATTAATTGAATGTTAATCTGTTTAATATCGAAGGAGGTGCTTTTATCGACATAGTATTCACAGTCGTAAATCCACGCTGATTCAGCACTTATTTTCTTTTTTAATGGCAAAAATGCATTTTATTTTTTGTCAATCAAAAAATTATGCGTAATTTTGCCCCGCTAAACGCAAAATATCAAACAGATTTTTAACATTTAACATTTAGATATGATCATCGTACAAGTAAAAGAAGGCGAAAACATCGAACGCGCTCTCAAGAAATTTAAGCGTAAATTTGAAAAAACCGGTATTGTAAAGGAACTCCGTGCCCGTCAGGCTTTCCAAAAACCCTCCGTCACCAACCGCAAGAAGATGATGAAGGCTGTTTACGTGCAGAAGCTCCGTTCTACAGAGGAATAAAACTTTTTTTGCCCTTCTCGGGATTTTTATCCCAAAAAATTTTGCGAATTTAAAAAGTATTGGCTAATTTCGTGGCATCGGAATGTGACTGACTTCTTCACATCACCGACGCACTCATGAAAGAACCATACCAATCCTTTATAACGTATATACGGTGTGAGCTGGCGCTGTCAGCACACACCGTATTGTCGTATACCTACGATTTGAGGCAGTGGGATGCGTTCGCCTGTGCTACCCTCGGTGATGACTATGATGTAACTACCATCATTTCCAACGACTTACGCCTGTGGATTGCTCACCTTGCCGCTTCCGGCGTATCCCAGCGCTCCATTCGTCGCAAGATTCAAACCCTCCGAGCCCTCTTCACATTCATGATGAAGCGCCGTGGCGTGGCTGTCAATCCCGCTGCCGAGCTTACTCCGGCTCGCTTACCCAAGCCGCTCCCGCGTGTCGTGGCTCCCGCTGATACCGAGCGCGCTCTCTCGGTGCACGTCGACCCCTCCAATTTTGTCGAGGTCCGCGACCACCTGATTGTCGATATGCTGTACTCAACCGGTATGCGTGCCTCCGAGCTCGTGGGCTTGCGCGACGTTGATGTCAACAACTCTGCCATGGAGCTCAAGGTCCTCGGTAAACGCAACAAGCAACGCGTTATCCCTTACGGCAGTAATATCGCCAACCAGGTAGCCCTATATCGCCGACTCCGCCCTGTACCCTGCGATGACTCTTTCTTCGTGCGCGAGGATAGCAAGCCTATTAAATATCAGCACGTCAATGCTATTGTCAAGCAAGCGTTTGCCGAGTTGCCGTCACATCCCACCCCTCACTGCCTGCGTCACTCCTGCGCAACCGATATGCTCAACGACGGCGCCGGGCTCACTGCTGTCAAGGAACTCCTCGGGCACTCCTCTCTCGCTACTACTCAGATCTATACTCATCTCTCTTATAGCGAACTGAAACATAATTATGAACTCGCGCATCCACGCGCAAAAATGAAAGGTTAACTATGGAAGTACGCATTCAAGCTATCCACTTCGAAGTGGCTGAGAAACTTACCGCTTTCATCAACAAGAAGGCTGAAAAACTCGCTCGCCGCAATCCTGCCATCACCTCTGTTGATGTTACTCTCAAGGTCGTGAAACCCGAAACCGTTATGAACAAAGAGGCTATTATCAAGGTCGTAGTGCCTCAGCACGAAGACATGGTAGCCGATAAGACCGCCAATACCTTTGAGGAGGCTGTCGACCAATGCCTCGATGCTCTCGAACGCCAATTGGAAAAAATCAAAGAGAAAAAATAACCATATCATCAAAAGCGGTTAAGTAACCGGCATCTCTCGGCGCATCTCGTGTGTCGAGAGATGTTTTATTAAACACCTTATATTCAGGCATATAACATAGTTGGTTTTTGTTGTAATAAAAAATTTTTTTGTGCACATAAAAAAATAGCATGAAAAAAGGCTTATTTTTGAGAAAAAATTTGTACTTTTGTCAAAATTTGCAATTAATGGCAACGGACATCCGGCAACAAATCGAGCGTGTGCAGTCCAAGATGAATGTCTTGGGCGAGAGATATGCCTCGCTCAAAGCTGCCTACGACGAGGCACGCTCACAAATCAGCGACCTCAAGGCGCAGCTCCTCGCGAGCGATGAGCAGTTGAAGCAGCTTAATATCAAGGTCGAGAACCTTACTGTTGCCTCCAATGTCGGCACGGGTGCCCAAGAATTGGATGACTCTAAAGCCTTGATTGCCGATTTAATTAGGGAAATCGACAGGTGTATCGCCGATATTCTTGAATGACAATACACCTCTATGATGACCTCTGTATGATGAACGAAGAGAAGAAACATAAGTTTACAGCAACTATAGCCGATGTTGAGCCTTTTGTCTTCAACATCAGTTTAGCCGAGGAAGAAATCTTCCGTCGGGCTGCTTATCATGTCAACGAGTTGTGTCAGCGTTTCCGCAAGGACCAACCCGACAAGCCCTTGCAGTACTCCCTCGCCAAGACCGCCCTTGCTTTTGCCGAGCTGTATTATCGCAAATCCGAGCAACTTGCCGAGCAAAGCCGCATGATTGATGAATTTGAGAAATCTCTCGATGCGGTACTGCTATCGACTGAGTAATTCCATATCTTCCACGCATTTACAGAGTGATTCTTTTTCCCGCCGAGGATGCAGAGGCATCCCCGTCTCAGCGCGTATTTTCATTTTTTAGAAACCCAATAATCACTCTTTAATCCCAACCATTTATATGAATATTTTCATAATAATTGCAATAGGCGTATTGGCAGCTGCCATAGCCGTCGCTATTACCGTCATCGCTCAACGACGCATGGCGCACACTCGCGCCAAGACTATCATCGCCGATGCTGAGCGCGAAGCCGAGGACCTCAAGCGCCAAAAACAACTCGAAGGTCGCGAAGAAGCCCTCAAAATCACCGCTGAAGCCGATAAGCAGGTCAACCAGCGCATGAACAAGGTGCAGCAAATCGAGGCTCGTCAGAAACAACGCGAGCTGCAGCTCAATCAACAGCAAAGCGAAAATGCTCGCACCCGCAACGAGCTCGACTCTACTCGTCAAGCCCTTGACAATCAGATGGCTGCTATCGAGGCTCGTCAAGCCGAGGTCGACAAGATGCATCGAAATGCTCTCGAACAACTCGAGCACATCTCGGGTCTCTCGCAACAGGAAGCAAAGAACAAACTTATCGAGTCCCTCAAGGACGAGGCTAAGACTGCCGCCGCTTCTTACATCAACGACATTATGGACGAGGCTAAGATGACCGCCAACAAGGAGGCAAAGCGCATCGTCGTCCAATCTATCCAGCGCGTTGCCACCGAGACCGCAATTGAAAATTCGGTCACCGTCTTCCATATCGACTCAGACGAAATCAAGGGCCGCATCATCGGTCGCGAAGGTCGCAATATCCGTGCTCTCGAGGCTGCTACAGGCATCGAAATCATCGTCGATGACACCCCCGAGGCTATCGTCCTCTCGGGCTTTGACCCCGTCCGCCGCGAAATCGCTCGCCTTGCCCTACACCAACTCGTTGCCGATGGTCGTATCCACCCCGCCCGCATCGAGGAAGTCGTTGCCAAGGTGCGCAAGCAAGTCGAGGAAGAAATCATCGAGACCGGCAAGCGTACAGCCATCGACCTCGGTATCCATGGCTTGCACCCCGACCTCATCCGCATGGTCGGCAAGATGAAGTATCGCTCAAGTTATGGTCAAAACCTCTTGCAACACTCCCGCGAAACTGCCAACCTCTGTGCAATCATGGCGTCGGAACTCGGGCTTAATCCCAAGAAGGCTCGCCGTGCCGGTCTCCTCCACGATATAGGCAAGGTGCCCGACGAAGAACCCGAACTGCCGCACGCTCTCCTCGGTATGAAACTCGCTGAGAAATACAAGGAGAAGCCCGAAATTTGCAACGCTATCGGCGCTCACCACGACGAGGTCGAGCAGACAACCCTCCTCGCGCCCATCGTGCAAGTGTGCGACGCCATCTCGGGCGCTCGTCCCGGTGCTCGCCGCGAAATCGTTGAGGCTTATATCAAGCGTCTCAACGACCTCGAGCAACTCGCCCTCTCTTATCCGGGCGTTATCAAGACCTATGCCATCCAAGCCGGTCGCGAGCTCCGCGTGATTGTCGGCGCTGACAAGATCGACGATGTCGAGACCGAAAAACTCTCAAGCGAAATCGCCAAGCGCATCCAAGACGAGATGACCTATCCCGGTCAAGTGAAGATTACAGTTATCCGCGAGACTCGCTCGGTGGCTTTTGCCAAGTAATTTGTAATTCTCTGAGACAATGGCTGAAGATTTTATCGAAGACATCTCTGCCGATGACCTGCCCGAGTCGAGCCACTACTCCTGCTGTGGCAAGTGTGGGGGGGAGCCTCGTTGTAAGCTCCACTCCTACAACTGGCTCGCCGATATACCCGGCTGCCAGGCGGATAGCGACATCGTCGAGGTGACTTTCAAGAATACTCGCAAGGGCTATTACAAGAACAGCACTCATATCCCCCTGGAAATCGGTGATATGGTGGCTGTGGAGGCTACCCCCGGGCACGATATCGGGCGTGTCACCCTCCTCGGTATCCTTGCCGAGCGCCGCATGAAGCGCAACGGCTTGCCTCGCGAGCGCGGTCGAGCCAAGGACGACGTGGAGATACGTCGCGTGTTCCGCAAGGTGCGCCCCGGCGACATGGAGCGCTTTGAGGAGTCCTGCGCCAAGGAGCACGACACTATGATTCGTGCCCGTCGCATCGCCGCCGACCTCGGTCTGAATATGAAAATCGGCGATGTCGAGTACCAAGGCGATGGCAACAAGGCGATTTTTTACTACATTGCCGATGAACGTGTTGACTTCCGTCAACTCATCAAGGTCCTCGCCGACACCTTCAAGGTGCGTATCGAGATGAAGCAAATCGGTGCGCGCCAGGAAGCCGGTCGCATCGGTGGTATCGGTCCTTGCGGTCGTCCGCTGTGCTGCTCGGGCTGGATGTCCAACTTTGTGAGCGTAGCCACCAGTGCCGCTCGCTTCCAGGATATTTCGCTTAACCCGCAGAAACTTGCCGGTCAGTGTGCCAAACTGAAGTGTTGCTTGAATTTTGAAGTTGATACCTACGTCGAGGCAGCCAAATTCCTGCCTCCGCGCGAGGTGCGCCTCGAGACTGCCGACAACACTTACTATCACTTCAAGACCGACATCTTCAAGCACGAAATCACTTACTCCACCGACAAGTCGTTGGCAGCTAACCTGGTGACTATCAGTGCGGCTCGTGCCTTCGAGGTGATAAAACTCAATAAGGCGGGCGAGAAGCCCTTGACCCTCGCCGGCGATGCCAACGAGAAGCCCAAGGAAAAAGCCGCATTTGGGGATATCCTCGGACAAGACGATGTCGCTCGCTTCGACCGCAAGAACAAAAAGAAGAAGAAAAAGCCCGCACCTCAGGGTGGCAATCGCCAACCCCAGGGCGACGTGGACCGCAATAAACGACGCAACAAGCGCCAACCTAATGGCAGCGAGGGAGATAAGCCCGCGGCACCCGAGCCCGACAAGCAATGATGCGCCTGTGTCGCGGCTTGATTGTCGCCTCGCTGTTGTCTCTATGGGCTTGCGCCCCCGAGATTGACAGCGATGCCTCGTTCAGCAATATCCCTGCCTCGGGCTGGGCTTATGGCGACACTCTCGTGTTTGAGCCTCAACTCGGCGATACTGTTGATTGTGAGGCTGTTGCTATCGCCGTGCGCCATTCCGCCGCATATGTCTACAGCAACTTGTGGCTCGAGGTTACTTTCCCGCTGACTGCGGGCGATTCTCTCCCTGTGGTCGATACGGTCAATGTGGTCGTTGCTGACGACTACGGGCGCTGGCTCGGGCGTGGCTCGGGTGTCTCATACCTCAAAGTCGACACCATAGCCTCCCAGCGTATCATCACTCGCGACAAGCCCATCAAGGTGCGGCACATCATGCGCGTTGATACCGTCAAGGATATTGAACAAATAGGTATTATTTTCTATAAGAATGAAGCAACCCATTGATTCACTGATTTTTGATATGGATGGCACCCTGTGGGATGCCGTCCCGTCGTATTGCAAGGTATGGGACGCCACTGCCCGCAGCATGGGCATTTCGCGTCCGCCGGTGCGCTACGACGAGTTGGTGCGTTTGATGGGCAAGCCTCTTGCCGAGATTTACAAGGAAATTATGGGCGGCTATTGCACCGATGCCGATGCATTCCTTACTCGCTTGTATGCCACGGAGGAGCAACTCATGCCTCGCTTGGGTGGCAAACTCTATCCCGGTGTCAAGTCGACCATCGAGGTCCTCAGCCGTCATGCACGCTTGTTCATGATAAGCAATTGTGCCGGTGGCGGCTTGGACAATTTCCTGATGTACACGCGCTTGAAGCCCTACTTTATCGACAGCCTCACCTATGGCGACACCGGTGTCGACAAGGATGTGAACATTCGCACCCTCATTGAGCGTTATAATCTCAAGCGCCCGGTATATGTCGGTGACATTCAGCGTGATTGCGACAGCACTCATGCCGCCGGCATTGAATTTGTGTGGGCTGCATACGGCTTCGGCAAGGTTGTCGATGCCGATTTCCGTATTGATTGTTTTGACCAATTGTTGACTCTTCCTATTATAGGTTAATTATATGTATAACGTTAATTTACAATTACTTCCGCCCGACGAACTTGCATTGCGCATTGCCAAGGTGCAGCACGAGATGCTCGCTCAACAACTCGACGCAGTACTGCTGTGTGACAATGCCAATCTCTTCTATCTCACAGGGCGAGTTTTCTGTGGCTTTATATATATTAATGTGGATGGCTCCATCCACTACTTTGTCCGTCGTCCTTCAATTCTTTTGGGCGACAATGTTCATCACATATCGCGTCCCGACGAGATAGCCTCATTACTTCCCGCTTGCTCGGCTATCGGGCTCGAGGTCGATACTATGCCCTACAGCCGTGTTGACCGCCTCTTGGGACTTTTCCCCGGTGCTACACTTGGCAATGCTTCCAAGGCACTTCGTGCCGCTCGTGCAGTCAAGACTCCGCTGGAAATACATCTCATGGAGGAGTCGGGCATACGCCAGACAGCCGTGTATGACAAGATTCCCGAGTTGTATCGCGAGGGAATGACCGATATCGAGTTTCAAATCGAGATAGAGCGCGAATTGCGTCTCCAGGGGTGCCTCGGACAGTTCCGCGTCACCGGTCCCGACCTCGAAATCTTTATGGGCAACATCCTCACCGGTGAAAATGCCTACTATCAATCGCCATATGACTTCGCCATGGGTGGAGCAGGCATGCATCCATCGCTCCCCGTGGGTGCCAATGGCACACTCATCCGCCCCAATATGCCTGTCATGGTTGATGCCAACGGCAATTTCAACGGATACATGACCGACATGACCCGTTGCTACATCGCCGGCACGCCCTCAGATATTGCATACAAGGCATTGCGCTTGTCCAATGACATATGCGAGCGTATTGCCGAGATGGCTGTCCCCGGTGCCCGCACCGCCGACCTCTACAATGAGGCTGTTGCTATGGCTAACGCTGCCGGCTTGGGTGAATATTTTATGGGATATCGCCACCATGCCGGCTTTGTGGGGCATGGCTTGGGTATCTCTATCAATGAAGTGCCGGTCCTGGCGCCTCGCTCGCGCGAAGTGCTGGTTGCCAACAATGCCATTGCCGTAGAGCCTAAATTTGTGATTCCCGGTACAGGTGCCGTGGGTGTGGAGAATACTTATATTGTCGGTGAGACCGGCGCCGCGCGTCGCCTCACCAATGCTAATGATGATTTCGGTCAACTCGCCTGATGAATCTAAAGTCTAAACTCTCAACCAAGTCGATTGCCACGGTAGGCAAGGTCGCCGACGAGATGCGGCGCGAATGTTATGTCGTGGGCGGCTATGTGCGCGACTTGATTATCGGGCGCAAGTCCAAGGATATCGACTTTGTCACCGTGGGCTCGGGCATCGAACTCGCCGAGGCGGTGGCTGCCGCCTTGGGACCTCACACCCACCTCGCTGTCTACCGCACCTATGGCACGGCACAGGTCACTGCTCGAGGTATTGAGTTTGAGTTTGTCGGTGCTCGCAAGGAGTCGTATCATCGCGACTCCCGCAACCCAATCGTCGAGGATGGAACCCTCGACGACGACCTCTCGCGTCGCGACTTCACCATCAATGCCTTGGCGGCATCGGTCAATGCCGACTCCTACGGAGAGGTCATAGACCGCTTCGGTGGCATCGAGGATATTTATAATCGCATAATTCGCACTCCTCTCGACCCGGACATCACTTTCAGCGACGACCCCCTGCGCATGATGCGCGCCATTCGATTTGCCACTCAACTTAATTTCGAGATACACCCCGACACTCTCGAGGCTATCACTCGCAATGCCTACCGCATCGAAATTATTACCGCGGAGCGTATCAAGGACGAACTTGGCAAGATTATGCGCTCGCCCAAGCCATCGATTGGTTGGGACTTGATGCACCGCACCGGCTTGCTCAAACTAATCCTCCCCGAGTTGGAAGCCCTGCGCGGTGTCGAGGTGGTGAACGGTCGCGGTCACAAGGATAATTTCTATCACACCCTCCAGGTCCTCGATACCGTCGCCGAGCGCTCCGACAACGAGTGGCTACGCTGGGCGGCTCTCTTTCATGACATCGCCAAGCCCGTCACCAAGCATTACGACCCGGTTGCCGGTTGGACCTTCTACAACCACAACTTCATAGGCTCCAAGATGGTGCCTAATATCTTCCGTCGCCTCAAGTTGCCCTTGGGTGCCGAGATGAAATATGTCAAGAAGTTGGTCGAGTTGCATATGCGCCCCATAGCCCTTGTTGAGGACGAGGTCACCGACAGCGCGGTGCGTCGCTTGATGAACTATGCCGAGGAAGACCTCGCCGACCTGATGATATTGGCGCGTGCCGACATCACCAGCAAGAACGAAGTCAAGAAGCAGCGCTTCCTTGACAACTTTGACCTCGTCGAGGAGAAATTTGAAATCATCCGCGCCAAGGATGCCGAGCGCAACCGCAAGAACCCTATAGACGGCAACGAAATCATGCATATCTTCGGGCTGTCGCAAAGCCCCTTGGTAGGCTATTTTACCAAAAACCTCAAGCAGGCAGTCAAGGACTGCGAGATTGAAGATACTCGCGAGGCAGCCCTCGCTTATCTATATGACCTCGCCGCCAAAGCCGGTATCCCCGTTGTTAATCCACCCGAACAAGACCAATAACCCCTATGTATTACGTTCAGAAACGTTTGGAAATATCAGCCGCTCATCGGCTCGAACTTGATTATGCCAGCAAATGCACGTCACTGCATGGACACAACTGGATAATCACCGTATATTGCCGTGCCGCCGCCCTCAACAGCAACGGCATGGTCACCGATTTCTCTCATATCAAGCAGGTGGTGTGTGACCGTCTCGACCACGCCTGTCTCAATGACGTCCTCGACTGCAATCCCACTGCCGAGAACATCGCTCGCTGGATTTGTGACCACGTTGACAATTGCTATCGCGTTGACGTTCAGGAGAGTGAAGGAAACCTTGCATCATATGAGAAAGACGTATAAGGTCAACGAAATATTCTACTCACTGCAGGGTGAGGGCTACTATACCGGCACACCGGCTGTGTTTCTGCGGCTGTGTGGCTGCAATCGCCATTGCCCGTTCTGCGACACCGACTTTGCCACCGGCACCGATATGGATGCTGATGCCATTGTCGCTGCCATCTCGGCATATCCCACGCGCCACTTGGTGATTACCGGTGGCGAGCCTATATTGCAGATTGACAGCGATTTGCTTCGTGCAATCAAGGCTCAACACTTCTATGTGCAGATTGAGACCAACGGCACCAATCCGGTGCCTGTTGAGGTAGATTGGGTCACATGCTCGCCCAAGGAAGCACCGTGGCTCGTGGACCGCATCGACGAGTTGAAGGTCGTCTTTCAAGGTCAAGATGTCGAGGAACTTGCGCATCTGCTGCCGGCGCGTCATCACTTCCTACAGCCGCTATCCGGCTCCAATATCCCCGAGACTGTCGAGTACATCATGCAGCACCCTCGCTGGCGCCTCTCATTGCAAACGCATAAACTTATTAATATAAGATGAAGCGCCTTATTTTAAATATATTGACATTCTGTGTTGCCTTTGTGGCTCTTGGTGAGTCTCAAGTGTACTTCGTTAACATTTATCCCGGCAACGAGATTTATGAACTCGAGGGACACTCGGCTATACGCATAGCCGACACTCACAGCGATATAGTTGTGAGTTGGGGCGAGTTTGACTTTAATTCGCCCAACTTTGTCTATCGCTTTGTCAAGGGCGAGACCGACTACTGTTGCGCTGCATTTATATGGAAACCCTTCGAGGAATATTACAGTCTCTCGGGACGCCGCGTAGTCGTTCATCACATTGATATGGATAGCCTCCAAACGGCGCGACTGCAACAACTTATAGGCGAAAATCTGTTGCCGGCAAATCGCGTGTATCGCTATAATTACGTCAAGGACAACTGTGCCACACGCCCCCTGCGGCTGATTGAGCGAGCACTCGGCGACTCCATCATTTTGCCGCCAACACGCTTTGATTCAGTTGCTTCGGAGGTGACATTCCGCAATATCATGCGCTATTACCACCGCAATTATCCGTGGTATCAGTTTGGCATCGACTTGGCGCTCGGCTCGGGTGTCGATTATGCCATAGAGCCTCGACAGCAAGCCTTTGCGCCCGTGGTTCTCGACAGCCAATTGGCAGGAGCGACCGTCGCCGGCAATCCTTTAGTGCTTGATACACAGGTTGTTGCTGATTATCCGGCAGACAATGCCGTGCAAGGTCCCACGCCATGGTTTCTCACTCCGCTATGTGTATGTTGGCTCATCTTTGCCCTCACTTTGTGGATATGCATCCGCGATATGCGTCGAGGAGCGCTTTGTCGTGTATATCATTGCATTTTTTATTCGGTCAGCGGTCTTATGGGGCTGTTGCTCACCTTCTTGATATTTGTATCCATTCATGAGGCTACATCGCCCAACTATCTGTACCTGTGGCTCAACCCCTTGAGCCTGATAGTTCCGCTGTTTATTTGGTTAAAAAAGTGCAAGATTTATGTTTTTACGTATCAAATTGTTAACTTTGCACTACTAATTGGAATGGCGCTGTTGTGGTACTGGTTGCCACAGTCAGCCAATTCGGCGTTTTTGCCCTTGATATTGGCTGATATATGCCTATCCATCACGTATTTAGCACTATATAAGAAGAAATTGATATAATGACACCGCGCCGAAAAATGCCACGCTTGATAGTAGCGCTCATCGCATCGATGACCGCTATGGCAGCCAATGCCCAGACTCCGGGTGTGCGCCCGCAGATAGTGGTGGGCATAGTCATTGACGGGCTTGATTATCAATATGTCGACTTGTTGCGCGGGCAGTTTGGCAACGGCGGCTTCAACCGTCTCCTCAGCGAGGGGGTAGTGTTGGCGAATGTCGACTATGGCACCAATGTAGATGTGACAGCCGCTACCGCGATGTTGGTCACCGGTGCAGCACCGTCGGCAACCGCCATCACCGGCGCTATGACCTACAACCGCGAGACTATGCGTGCCGATTGGTCGCTCCTCGACACCGAGATGCGCGGCACATACACCACGCAGACCCTGTCGCCGCGCCCCTTGGTGGTGGGCACCCTCTCAGATGAGGTGCGCATTGCCGGAAGCGGTATCGCCCGCGTCTATGGTGTAGCAGCCGATGCCCAGCAGGCAGTCCTTCTTGCCGGGCATAGCGCCAACTGCGCATTGTGGATCAATCCCGAGAACGGCAATTGGTCGTCGTCGTCATATTACACGGATGTACCCTCGTTTGTGGGCAAGCGCAACCGTAGCGAGTCGCTAAACCTGCGCCTGGATACCGTGCAGTGGACTCCTCTCAAGTCGCCCGAGGCATATAGTTGCCTTCCGGCTCATGTCACTCAGTATCCCTTCCGCTACATCTTTGCTCGCGGTGCACAAGACCGCTGGGTGAAGTTCATGTCATCGCCGATAGTCAATGCCGAAGTTACCGATATGGCAGGGCGTCTCGTTACCGAGCAGAAACTCGGGCACTCGGGGAGCCTCGATATGATATCCGTCGCTTACACCCTCCAGCCCTATGATTATACGGTTCGCGATGACAATCGCTACGAACTCATTGACGCCTACTTGCGTCTTGACAATAATCTCGAGCAACTCATATCCACTGTCGAGAACAGCGTTGGTGGCGGACACGCGCTCTTCTTTGTAGCCGCGACCCCACCGGCAGGACGCTCGCGCCGCGACGACCCCGCGTGGGGCATACCCTATGGCGAGTTCTCGACCAACAAGGCAAAGTCGCTCCTCAATATGTACCTCATGGCTACATATGGCAACGGCGACTGGATTGACTCCTACCACAACGGACAATTCTACCTCAATCATAAACTCATAGAGTCGCTGAGTCTTGACCCCACCGATGTGCGCGTCAAGGCAGCGCAATTCCTCACCCGCATGAGCGGTGTCGACCGCGTATACACCTGCGACGAAATCTTGCAGGCACGCGGCACCGAGTATGTGGCAATGTTGCGACGCAACAGCCATCCCACTTCACTGGGCGATTTGCTCGTCGAGGTATCTCCGGGCTGGGAAGTGGTCGACGATATCATCTCGCCGGCGAGCGAGAGCCGCATCCACTATGTGCGCCGCATAGCCACAGCCACGGCTCCGGTGATAATCCTCGCCCCGGGCGTCGACTCGCGAGTCATAGACACCCCTATAGATGTGCGCGCCATCACCCCCACGGTGGCACGCTTGCTGCGCATCCGTTCGCCCAACGGCGCGGCGATGCCACCAATGGTCTTCTAAGTATCGCGCAGCATGCGCACATTTATTAACGCTAATAATCAACAATATATATGTCTTTAGAATCAATTCTCAAAAGTATTTTCGGCTCCAAGGCTCAGCGCGACCGCAAGCGCTATCTTGAGTTTGTAGCAAAAAATATTACTCCGCTGGCAGAGCAGTTCAAGGCTATGACCAACGACCAATTGCGCGAGACCGTCAACGGCATCCGCGCTGATATCCACGAGGCTATCCGTCCCGACGAGGAAAAGATTGCCGAGTTGAAGGTGAAAATCGAGACACTGCCCCTCGACGAGCGTCAGCCCCTGTGGGACGAAATCGACCACCTCGAGAAGAATATCAAGGAAACCCTCGAAGCCAAGTTGGAGGAGCACCTGCCGATGACTTTCGCCGCGATGCGCGATGCCGCACGCCGCTTTGCCAACAACGAGACTGTCGAGGTGACCGCTTCGGCGCTCGACCGCGACCTCGCCGGTCAGGGCAAGGACTTTGTCACCATCGAGGGCGACAAGGCTATTTACCGCAACCACTGGATGGCAGGTGGCAACGAGGTTACCTGGGATATGGTGCACTACGATGTGCAGATGGTCGGTGGCAAGGTGCTCAATGAGGGCAAAATCGCCGAGATGGCTACCGGTGAAGGTAAGACCCTCGTCGCCACACTGCCCGTGTTCCTGCGCTCCCTCACCGGGCGCGGCGTTCACGTGGTAACCGTCAACGACTACCTCGCCAAGCGCGACTCCGAGTGGATGGGACCGTTGTATCAGTTCCTCGGCTCGACAGTCGACTGCATTGATAAGCACCAGCCCAACACACCGGCTCGCCGTGCCGCATACAACTGCGACATCACCTATGGTACCAACAACGAGTTCGGCTTTGACTACCTCCGCGACAACATGGCGATGAGCCCCGAGGATATGGTGCAGCGCGGTCACTACTACGCAATCGTCGATGAGGTCGACTCGGTTCTCATTGATGATGCCCGTACCCCTCTGATTATCTCGGGTCCCGTGCCCAAGGGCGAGGAGCAGTATTTCAACGAGTATAAATATAATGTGGAGCGCGTGGTCAAGGCTCAGCGCTCGCTGGTCAACAGCATACTGGTTGAGGCAAAGGAAAAACTCGCCTCAGAGGACAAGGATGTCAAGAAAGAAGGCGCCTTGTTGCTCTTCCGCGCCTTCAAGGGTCTGCCCAAGTATCCGCCGCTGATTAAGTTCCTCAGCCAGGAGGGTATGAAGAATATCATGCTCGAGACCGAGGCACACTATCTCCAGGATAACGCTCGCGAGATGCCTATCGTCACCGACCCGTTGTACTTTGTTATCGATGAGAAAAACCGCAGTGTCGAACTTACCGATAAGGGTATTGACGAACTCACCGGCAAGACAGATGACCCCAACTTCTTTGTCCTGCCCGATATCACTACGCAACTTAGCGACTTGGAACATATCGCCGATACCGAGGAGCGCCAGACCCGCAAGGACGAGTTGATGCAAGACTATGCCGTCAAGGCGGAGCGTGTGCACACCGTCACCCAGTTGCTCAAGGCTTACACCCTCTTTGACAAGGATATCGAGTATGTAATCGACGACAATAAGATCAAAATCGTCGATGAGCAGACCGGTCGTATCATGGAAGGTCGTCGTTACAGCGACGGCTTGCACCAGGCTATTGAAGCCAAGGAAGGTGTCAAGGTAGAGGCAGCCACACAGACCTTTGCGACCATCACCTTGCAGAACTACTTCCGTATGTACCACAAACTCGCCGGTATGACCGGTACCGCAGTCACCGAGGCGGGCGAGTTCTGGGATGTGTACAAACTCGAGATTGTCGAGATTCCTACCAACCGTCCTGTAGTTCGCGTGGATATGAACGACCGCGTGTACAAGACCAAGAAGGAAAAATATAAGGCAGTTATTGCCGAAATCGAGCGCCTCAACAAGATCGGTCGCCCGGTGCTGGTAGGTACCACATCGGTAGAAATCTCGGAGTTGCTGTCGCGAATGCTCGATATGCGCAAAATCAAGCACAATGTCCTCAATGCCAAGTTGCACCAACGCGAGGCAGAGATTGTTGCGCTTGCGGGTCTGCCCGGCGCCGTGACCATTGCCACCAATATGGCAGGTCGTGGTACCGATATCAAGTTGCCGCAGGCGGTCAAGGATATGCAAGACCCGGCAATTGCCAAGGGCAAGATGGTGGGCGGTCTCGCTATCATCGGCACCGAGCGCCACGAGTCGCGCCGCGTCGACCGCCAGTTGCGTGGTCGTTCGGGACGTCAAGGCGACCCCGGCTCCTCGGTATTCTTTGTGTCCTTTGAGGACCAACTGATGCGCCTCTTCGCTACCGACCGCGTGATGAAGATGCTCGATACCTTCGGTCTCAAGGAGGACGAAATGATTGAGCATAAGATGGTTAACAATGCCATCGAGAAGGCTCAGCGCCGTGTTGAGGAGAACAACTTCGGTATCCGCAAACGCCTCGTGGAGTATGACGACGTGATGAACAAGCAACGTAACTACATCTACACCCGTCGTCAACACGCCCTCAAGGGTGAGCGCATCGGCATCGATATCGCCAATATGATTTATGATACCGTTGAGAACTTGGTGGACCAGTACGAGGCTGATTATCAGTCGCTTTCATTGGAAATTTTCCGCACATTCTCCATCGAGCCGCCCTACGACAAGGCAGAGTTCAGCCGTATCGACCGCGACGAGCGCATCGAGCGACTACACGATGCCGCGATGAAGGCTCTTGACCGCAAGAACGACAAGATACGCGAGTTGGCAGTGCCCGTGCTGAAGAATTTGCTCGAGAATAGCGATTACAAGGGCAAGGTAATCGTGCCCATCACCGATGGCAAGCGTGTGTTCAACCTGCGCGTCGACCTTGCAGCAGCCGTCGAGACCGAGGGTCGAGCCATCATCAAGGAATGGCAACAAGCACTCTCGTTGGTGAGCATCGACGAGTTGTGGATGATGCACCTGCGCGAACTCGACCAGTTGCGTCAGTCGGTACAGAATGCTTCCTACGAGCAGAAAGACCCGCTGGTAATCTACAAGGTAGAGGCATTCCACCTCTTCCAGGATATGCTCTCGCGCCTGAATACCAAGATGGTGTCGACGCTGATGCGAGCCGCCTTGCATGTACGCGAGCAAGCGCCCCAAGATGGCACCCAGCAGGCACAGCATAAGGCACCCGAGATGCGCCAAGCCGCCCCGGAGATGCCACGTCGTTACAACTACACCACCTCCAAGGCAGATGCCAATAGCAGTGCCAATGCTGCACAGGATGCCCAGCGAGCCGCCGCCGCCGCACCGCGAGGCGAGCAACAGCGCACCGCACCCATCCACGTGGCACCGAAGGTCGGTCGTAATGACCCATGCCCATGTGGCTCCGGCAAGAAATTCAAGCAGTGCCACGGTCGCATGCTGTGATTTCTTAAAAAATGTTTGTCGCAAAACTATTCACACCCCTCGAGCGTTTGATAGATAACCAACTAAAAACAAGAAAACTATGAAAGGTGTCGAAATCGCAATTGCCGCATTAGGCGGCGCAGTGGTAGGCGCAGCAATCGCCTTGTTGTTTGCCCCGCAATCGGGTAAGCGCACCCGTTGCCAACTTCGTCAGTTGATACGCGAGAAATGCCCATGGGCGTGTGAGAAAGATGTTGAAAAACTCGCCGACGAACTGGAAAACACAGTAGTAGATCCCGCCTAACCACATCTATGGGGGCTTCACCGGTGCATACCATGTGAAGCCCCCATTTTTATATATCATCACGTTATTTCCCTAATTATGACCGACAATCAACACCCTGTGCGCCACTTGATTGACTCCTTGAGGCGCTACGTAATGCTCAATATCGACTATGCCCGTCTCACCGCTGCCGAGAAGACCACAGTACTCCTCGCCGGCATCGCATTTTATGCCGTGATGGTCATTTTGGCTACTCTCGTGCTCATTTTCGTATCCATAGGGGTAGGGCACTTGTTGGCGGCTACCATTGCACCGGTATGGGCATTTGTCTTTGTAGCAGCCTTTTATGTGTTGTTGCTTGTTGCGGTCGTCATCTTCCGCCGACAGTTGTTTGTCAATCCAATTGCACGATTTGTATCGCGAATATTTGTTAACCCTCCCCGGGATAAATCATCACAACAATGAAACCGCTCGACACACAATGGAAGGGTTACACCCTCGACGAGTTGCGCTATCAGCGCCTCTCTACACGCATAAATATAGAATTGGAGAAGGAGCGACTTCAGCAACGCCTGCCGTCGCTGAACCCCATAGAAATGGTGGCTCCGACCTTGGTGCGCGTGGTGCGTAGCGTCAAGTATATCGACTTGATAGTCATCGTGCTACGCCTTGTGCGCCGTATTTTTAGCAAAAATTCCAAGTAAAAATTAGTACCTCCGAGGGGAATCGAACCCCTATCTAACCTTTAGGAGAGGCTTGTTCTATCCATTGAACTACGAAGGCGTCTACGGCAGATTACTTGCCGAAGATGTAATTGTATGACTGCATGAGTCGCAGGAAGCGCAAGTCGTCGCGAAGCGCGCCGGCGTTCACGGGACCATCGGTGTTGTCCATCCAATTGTGGTTGTCGCTGTAACCGGCTTGCAGAGAGCGCTCTACGCATTGGAGTGCGCGGTCGTCCTCGCCACGCTGGATCCAGTAGCAAGCGCCGAGGTAATTGTTGCGGCCGTCGTTGTCGGGCACGGTGGTGAGGATGTTATTCATCCATTCATCGCCCTCGTCGGTGCGACCGAGCGCCATGAGAGCAAAGCCGCGGAGCGATGATACATCGGTGTCGGCAAAGCCTTCAACATCAAGGGCTTGCTGGTAGAAAGAGCGAGCGGCAGAGGGCTGATTGAGGAAAGACTCATGAATCCAAGCGCGAAGGATATAAACCTCGGGATTGTTGGCATCGACCATAGAAGCCTCGCCGAGGACGGCAACGGCTTGCTCGTAGTCTTTTTTGTCGACCCAGTTGAGAGCCATTTCGATAAGCCCGGGCACGTATTCGCGGTCGAGAATCATGGCATGGCTGGCGGCGGCGATAGCCTCGTCGTGGCGACCCTGAGCACGCATGATGCGCGAGCGCACTACATAATATTCGGCGACGGTACCGCCCGAGGCGCTGATTGCTTGGTCAATCTGAGCCATAGCCTCGTCGTAGCGGCTTAAGCCAAGTTGGCAACGTGCAATCGAGGCGTTGAGCCCGTGGTAGTTGTAGAGTCGGTGGTCGATGATGGTCTGGAAGTCCTCGATAGCGGCGAGGTAATTGTAGTGAGCCTGAGCGATAGTGGCGCGGAGGTAGCGGTACATGCCGTTGCCGGGCACGCGTTCGATGGCGGCGGTGAGCCCATCGATGGTGGCTTTGTAGTTGGTGTTGCCGTAGTCAAAGAGGGCATTAATGGCTTTGCGGTTGTTGGAGTTAAGCGACATAGCCACGAGTATATCCTCGATGGCACCGTTGTGGTCGCCCATGGTCTTGCGGACGGCAGCGCGTTGGAGGTAACTCTCGGGGTCGTTGGGAGCGAAAGATACCGACTGCGACAACAGGTCGGTGGCGGTGTTGTAGTCGCCTTGAGCGACTGCCACGCGAGCCAATCCGATGAGAGCCTCGGCGCTGCGTGTATTCATGCGCTGTATTTTGAGGTAGTCCTGGCGGGCATTCTCGTAGTCGCCGAGTTCGAGGGCAGTATTGGCGCGCTGATAGATGGCTTGCATCGACTGACCGTCGAGTGCGACAGCCGAGTTGAGGTCGGCGAGTGCTTGCTCGGGTTGCCCGATGTGGTTGTAGATACCTGCTCGGAGCATATATGCCTGGAAGCGTGTGCCGTCGCTATTGTCGGTAGGAGCGTATACCAAGGCATTGTTCACGTCGTCGAGGGCGCGTAGGTATTCGCCGTGGCGATAGTATTCGTTGGCGCGGCGGAACCATGTGAGGTGGTCCTTGGGGTTGACGCGTAATTGTTGGTCGTAGGCGCGGATGACTGCTTGAGTCATAGGATTGTCAATAATAGCAATTGCCGATTGAGTGCACATCAGTGCGGCAGCGACTATCAGTGTGGTCTTGAAAATATTCATTGTGAAGTAGTTGAAATATCGTGGTTACAAAATAGAGTGCAAAGTTACCGATTTTTCGCTCAAGGGGCAATAATTCGCGCAGTTATTTAACATTGTTTAGAAGCGGCATAAGCGCGCCATCGCTCCATCATGGCGGTCATATCCTCGGGAATAGGCGCCGAGAAGTCCATTTCTTCGCCGGTGACCGGGTGTCGGAAGCCCAGGGTGCGAGCGTGGAGGGCTTGGCGCGGGCACAGCGCCATGCAACTGTGTACGAATGCCTTGTATGTAGCGGAGGGGATGCCTCGGAGCACTTGGTCGCCGCCGTAACGCTCGTCATTGAATAGCGGATGCCCTATGTGGCGCATGTGTACGCGTATCTGGTGGGTGCGTCCGGTCTCGAGCACGCATTTCACTACGGACACAAAGCCCAGTGGCTCAATTGTTTCGTAGTGAGTGACGGCGTGCTTGCCGCGGTCACCATTCGGCTCGAAGACCGCCATGCGCAGGCGGTCGTGCGGGTCGCGGTCAATGTTGCCCTCGATGCGACCAGCCGGGGGGTCGGGGCGCCCCCACACCACTGCAACATACTCGCGGCGAGTGGTTTTGTTGAAAAATTGTCGTCCGAGGTCGGTCTTGGCATCGGGGGTCTTGGCGACGACCAGGAGCCCGGAGGTATCCTTGTCGATGCGGTGAACAAGCCCCATGCGCGGGTCCTTGACATCGTAGTCGGGGTTGTCCTTGAAGTGCCAGGCGAGGGCATTGACCAGAGTGCCGTCCCAATTGCCGTGTCCGGGGTGGACCACCATTCCGGCGGGCTTGTTCACCACCAGCACGGTGTCGTCCTCGTAGACGATGTCCAGTGGAATGTCTTGGGCGACGACCTCGAAGTCGTAGCGCGGGCGGTCCATCACTACTTGCACCACGTCGCCGGGCTTGACGCGGTAGTTGCTCTTGACGGGGCGCCCATTGACGATGATGCAACCGGCATCGGCGGCTTGTTGTACGCGATTGCGCGAGGATTTCTGTAGGCGAGCGACCAAGAATTTGTCGACGCGGAGCAGTTCTTGCCCACGGTCGGCTACAAAGCGAAAGTGCTCATAAAGTTCACGGTCGTCGGAGCCGTCGATAATCACCGGCACGGGACCGTCGGGCACATCGGGGTCGTACTCGACCAAGTCCTCATCGAGCACCGGAGTATCTATCATAAGTCGCTATATGATGACATATTCTGCAGGTCCTCAATGACCGCTTCCTCGGCGGTGCCTATTGAGTCGACGGGTTCCTCGATAGCGACACCTACCTCGAGGGTTACTGTAGCATCAACCGAGATTACCGAGCCTACACCGATGGGGTGCCCATCGGCGCGAGCGCTCTCCACCAAGTCGGGGTACTGCGACGGCACGTTGATAAAGCGTATACCCGATACACCGAGGGCGGTGAGGTAAGAAACAGCCTGGCGGGAAGAGACACCGGTGATGGGCATGGTAATAGTCACATGCTTGGGCGAGAAGGCGGTGACAGTCACATAGATATTGCGTCCGCGCTTAACCACCGAGCCCGCTTTGGGCCATAATTCCACGATGGTGCCGGGAGCAATGTTTTTGTCGTATATTGAGTCGGAGATTTCAATCGAGAGTCCGTTTTCCTCCAAAACAGCCTCGGCTTGTGCATAAGTCATATTCTTAATCTCGGGCACAGTGGCGTCGCTGTTGTGGCGAGTCCATAAATCTACAAATAAGCCACCCAACCACACCAATACTATTGATACTAATACTATATATATTAATGTAGCAATGACGGGGTAGTTGTCGTTGAATGCTTTTATCTTATTCCACATGATAATTATTTTGTTTTGCAGCGCAAATTTAGCAAAACTATTCCAAAATGCCAACTATATGAGCAATAAGCGTTGAAAATGAATGTTTTTTAACGTATAATAAAGTTGGATTTTATTAAAAATGCATTAACTTTGCGAATTGATAAGAGAAACTACAAAAAACCATACATAAAATGAAGAAATTTTACCTTATTGCAGCGCTTTCGTTAATGGGACTAACACCCGCGTGGGCGCAGAGCAAGTTTGACCTCGGAGGTCGCTCAGTGATTTCGCATTATCGTATCTATCAGCAGGATCCGGCGAATGCTCTGCCGACAATAGACTCGCCGGTAGACTTTGAGATGGCGTCACGTGCCGGGGCACGTGTTGCAGTGTATGTGACACTCAATCCCGGTGCTACTGCTGCCGACTTGGAGGCTCGCGGCTTTGAAATCCTTGTGGACCTCGACGATATAGTCCTTGCCAACGGCACAATTGACGATATTATCGCATTGGAGAAGTGTGACTTTGTCAAGGCGCTGTCTTTCGGCGAGAAGCGAAGTGTGCTTCTCGACCAGGCGCGCATCGGCACCGGCGTAGTTGAAGTACACGAGGGCTCGGGTATCCCCTCAACCTATAAGGGTGCCGGTGTCATCACCGGTATCTTTGATAACGGTTGTGACCCCAATCACATCAACTTTTCTGATGCCAATGGCGATACACGTATCGGCTCGTTGTGGCATTTCAATTCATATAACGGCTCGTTCAACCTCTACTCCACACCTGAGCGTATCGCAACTTTCACCACCGACAATAGTGGTTCGGAGCATGGCACACACACCACCGGTATCATGGCCGGCTCTTACAATAAGCGAGGCGGACAGGTTGCTGTCATGAGTGCCTCGGGAAGTGCAACGGTAGGAGCCCGTTTCACCAACCCCTATTACGGTATGGCACCGGAGGCTACCATCGCGATGGCTTGTGGTGATCTCTATGATGCCAATATTACTACATCTGTTTCAAAGATTATCGAATATGCCGAGTCTCAAGGCATGCCTGCGGTCATCAATTTGTCGCTCGGCTCTATAATCGGTCCGCACGACGGCACTGACGCAGCTACGCAGACCCTCAATCGACTGGGCGAGCGTGCGATTATTTGTATCGCCTCGGGTAATGATGCCGATATGAAATGCTCTATTGCCAAGACATTCTCGGCATCAGAGACTTCGGTATCGACCTTCTTCGTAGGCGCCGATGGCGTTGCTTCGTGCTCGGGTACTATCGAGATATATAGCGATTCATCAACTCCTTTTACCATCACTCCTGTGGTATATGACCGTGCAAACGGCAAGGAAATTTTCTCGTATGATATCGCCGGTGGTTCGGAGCAGACTGTTACCCTTACCACTTCCAACTATGGCAATGCGTCGTATATCCACGATACAGCCTTTGACCGCGCATTCTCGACGTCATCAGTAAAAATTACTACCTCGCTCAATGCCGGTACCAACAAGCGCTACAGTGTGCGCATGGAGCCGTCTCTGACCAACAGCAAGGTTAACAATGGCTCAAATAACTATGTGTTCGGCTTCAAGGTAAGCGGCAAGGCAGGTCAAATTATTCATATCGTTGCCAAAACCGAGAACGGCCACTTTGATAGCCTCGGCGCAGCCGGCTACACTGATGGCAATGGTGACTTCTCGATTAGTTCAATGGCTTGCTTCTCCAATTGTATCGTTGTCGGTTCATGGAATTCGCGCCTCTCGGTACCTTGTATTTATACCGGCTCGGGTGGCATCCTTGACTATACCGATGTTGATGGCTATCATGTAGGCGATGTTTCTCCCTTCTCGAGCTATGGTACACTTGCCAGCGGTCGCAAACTTCCCGATATTTGCGCTCCCGGTTGCTTCGTAATCTCATCAATCAACAAGTATTATTACGACGCACTGCTCAAGAAGGATGCCACTGCAGCATACTATCTCTCTGCCAACCAAACTGTCGGCGGACGTGAGAACCATTGGGAATATGCTCAGGGTACTTCGATGGCTTGCCCGGTCGTTACAGGTATCGTTGCCCTCATGCTCCAATATGATCCCACACTCACTGTTGATGAAGTACGCGACTATATTGTACGCAACGCTACAGTCGATGAGTATGTGACCTCGTCGGTACAGTGGGGCGCAGGCAAGATTAATGCTATTGATTGCATGATGGACCTCGCATCGCAAGGTGTCAATGACGTGCTTGTCAATCGCGAGTCGGGCATCCTTGCTACCGCCATCGGCGAGAACCTATATGATATCACCGTGCCTGGCGCTCGTAACGTCAATGTTGCAGTCTACAGCACTACCGGTCAACTCGTGGCTACCGCATCTGCAGCCGGTCAGTCGGTAGAATTGTCTACTGCAGCCCTCGGTCGTGGCATATATGTGCTTAATGCCAACGGTCAGTATTCGACAAAGATAGTAGTGCGCTAAATTCCATGCCTATGAAGCGCGCTCTGTCGAGCATAATCCTCATCATAGCCGCCGGAGCCTTAACAGCCCCGGCGGCTGTGCTTAATCCGGTGGCGCAGTTGGCAGCGGAAGCCGGGCGCTCGCGTGCCGATGCTGCCGAGTATATTCCTATGATTGTGCGTGTCGCTGATGATGCCGAGATCTCTGATTTAGAGGCTATTGGTGCTATTGTTATGCGCCGTCGCGATGATTTGGCATTGCTGTGGATACCTCGCTCGGCAATCAATGCCTTGGCAGCCACGCCGGGCGTGCTTCGTGCCGAGGCATCCATTGCCTCGAGCCCGATGCTTGATATTTCGTGCCCATCGTTAGGAGTTGACGATGTGCATAGCGGAGCAGCAGCCGAGGGCGTTCCTTACACAGGCAAGGGAGTGCTCATCGGGCTTACTGACTTGGGCTTCGACCCCGGGCATCCCAACTTTGACAGCCGTGTTGTGGGGCTGTCCAACTACCACGACACCTCGGCAACAGTTGACCGCGCCGTCACTGCCGAGGAGATCGCGGCATGGACCACAGATTGCGACGAAGACTATCATGCCACTCACGTTGCCGGCATTGCTGCAGGCAACGGTGCCGGTACCGCCTACGGCGGTGTTGCTACCGACGCATCGATATTTGTCTCGACGTCAATGCTATATGATGCATGTATATGTGCGGGCGTTGAGGATATCATAGATGCCGCCGACGCTCGCGGAGTGCCTGCTGTGGTTAATATGTCGCTCGGCTCTCCCATAGGACCGCATGATGGTACAGACCTTATGTGCCAATATTTGGAAAAATGTGGCGAGGAGGCAGCCATCGTTATGTCGGTAGGTAATAGCGGCACGACTCCCATGTCGCTCTGTCCGACTTTCACGCAGGAGCGTCCCTCGTCGATGACTATCATCAGCGATTGTGTCGATTGGGACTTTATGAACCTCTGCGGATATTTGGACGCCTGGAGCGCTGACGAGCGTCCCTTTGGCATACGTTTTCGCGTGCTTGATATAGATACTCAGACTTTTGTATACGATAGCCCTGTCATGTATGAGACCTGCGAGTGGTCATCGGATAACGACCCCGGGCTTGCGCCCTATCTCACCGGCTCGGTAAGAGTCGCCACGGAGGTAAATCCCGACAACGGGCGGTATAACGTGCTGGCATACTTGGATATGCATTGTTCGGCTGAGCGAGATGGCGGTCCTTGGGCGCGATACAACCTATGTGTTGAGTTGTCGGGCGAGCAGGGTGTCCATGTCGACCTGTGTGCCGATTGCGAGCGTCTGCAGTTGTGGTTCCCCTCGGGTTTGCAGCATCTGATTGACTATGCCGATGCCTCGATGTCGTTCTCGTCGATGTCGTGCACGCGCAATGCAACATCTGTAGGCTCCAATACCACACGCAATTGGGCGCCCTTAGCCGGTGGGGGAAATCGCTTCTGGGGCTTGGAGGTAGATGTTGTGACGCCATTCACATCATGGGGCACTACTATTGATGGACGCTCAATGCCTCACTTCTGTGCCCCGGGAGCCGTGGTAGTCTCCTCGATGAGCCGCCCCTTTATCGACAAGCATCCCGGCTATAAAGATGTCTGTACGGCAATAGGAGCCGACTGCGCGTATTTTTATCCAATGACCGGCACCTCGATGTCGGCGCCCCACGTCACCGGTATATATGCTTTGTGGCTCGAAGCCGACCCAACGTTGACGTCAACGGAGTTGCGCCAAATCGCTATTGAGACAGCCTCAACAACCGCTATCGATCTCACCGACCCGCGCTCGGGAGCCGGGGTGATAGACGCGGCTGCCGGTTTGCGACGCATACTCAACCTGCAAGGTGTCGCAGACGTAGCGCTCGACCACCCGGACACAGCCATTGAGTGGTATGACCTGCAAGGCAACCACATTGCCGAGCTTCAATCCCCCGGCATCTACATCCGCCGCAGCGCTGCAGGCTCTGCCGTAGTATTTGTAAAATAAGTATTTATGTAAAAAATGACAAGGGGTTGCGCCGTGTGGTGCAACCCCTGTCGTTGGTATAGGTGGGATTGTATTAGCAAACGCCTTCGCCCATCATGGCGTGAGCGACCTTCATGAAGCCGGCGATGTTGGCGCCCTTCATGTAGTTGATATAACCGTCGCTTTCAACGCCGTACTTGAGGCATTGAGCGTGGATATCGCTCATGATGGTGTGGAGTTTCTGGTCAACTTCCTCGGCGCTCCACTGCAGGTGCATAGCGTTTTGGCTCATCTCGAGGCCTGAGGTGGCAACACCACCGGCGTTGACAGCCTTGCCGGGAGCATAAGTGGTGCGCGAAGCGATGAAGGTGTCGATGGCCTCGGGTGTGCAACCCATGTTGGAGACTTCGGCAACCATTTCTACGCCGTTGGCAACGAGAGCCTTAGCGTCGTCGCCGTTGAGTTCGTTCTGAGTAGCGCAGGGGAGAGCGATGTCGACCTTGCGTTCCCAAGGTTTCTTGCCGGCGAAGAATTCGGAGCCGGGGAACTTGTCGGCGTAAGGAGCAACGACGTCGTTGCCGCTGGCGCGGAGTTCGAGCATATAATTGATTTTCTCGGCATCGAGACCGGCGGGGTCGTAGATATAACCGTCGGGACCGGAGATGGTAACCACCTTGGCACCGAGTTCGGTAGCCTTGAGAGCGGCACCCCAAGCGACGTTACCGAAGCCCGAGATAGCGATAGTCTTACCCTTGATGTCGTCGCCTTTCTCCTTGAGCATGCTCTGTACAAAGTAGAGAGCGCCGAAGCCGGTAGCCTCGGGACGAATCAGCGAGCCGCCGAATTCGAGACCCTTGCCGGTGAAGGTGCCATCGTGCTGGTTGACGAGACGCTTGTACATGCCGTACATATAGCCAACTTCGCGGCCACCTACGCCGATATCACCGGCGGGCACGTCGCGGTCGGGACCGAGGTTCTTCCACAAGCCGAGCATGAAAGCCTGGCAGAAGCGCATGATTTCGCGGTCGCTCTTACCACGGGGCGAGAAGTCGCTACCACCCTTGGCACCGCCCATAGGCAGTGTGGTGAGGGCATTCTTGAAAGTCTGCTCGAAACCGAGGAACTTCAGGATAGAGAGGTTGACCGAAGCGTGGAAGCGGATACCACCCTTGTACGGACCGATAGCGTTGTTGAACTGCACGCGGTAGCCGATGTTGTTCTGCACTTCGCCCTTGTCGTCGATCCAAGTCACACGGAAGGTGACGATGCGGTCGGGTTCAACCATGCGTTCGATGATCTTGTTACGCTCGAACTCGGGATGCTGGTTGTAAACGTCCTGTACACACAGTAATACTTCGCGCACTGCTTGCAAGTATTCCTTTTCGCCCGGGTGCTTAGCCTCGAGCTCACTCATTAATTTGTTAATGTCCATAGCTTTATGGGTTAGAATAAGTAGTTTAATCTAAGTGTTTTATTCGTGGTTTTAGATTAGTACGGCAAATTTAAGCATAAAGTTGATTGAAACCAAAAAAAATAGTTAATTTTTTTATTCACATACCGCATATATAGGCAGTTCGACCAATTTTTTGTAACTTTGTGCCTGATTTTAACACAAAAACACATTTTGAAAATGACTTTCAAAGCAATTACAATGTCAGTTTTATTGTCAACCTTTGCGGCATCGTCACAGACAATGCCCTTGACATATCCTGCTGCGCCCGCCGACGGCACCATGTATGATTGTTTCGGAATGAAGGTGTCGGACAACTACCGTCCTTTGGAGAACGACACCGCTGCCGCCACCGTGGAGTGGGTGAACGCCGAGAACGCCCTAACACAAAGTTATTTATCGCAAATTCCCTTCCGCAGCGCTATAGCCGAGCAACTCACCGATTTATACAACTTTGCCAAAGTGGGCTTGCCCTGGAAAGGAAAAGATGGACTGTACTATCACTCGGCAAATGACGGCTTGCGCAACCAGTCGGTGATCTATCGCGGCACCAAGCCCTTTGACGAGGATGCCGAGGTGTTCCTCGACCCCAACACCTTGAGCGAGGACGGCACCGTGGCTCTCACGGGTTTGTTCCAGAGCCACGACGGCAAGTATACAGCCTACACCATCTCGCGTAGCGGTAGCGACTGGACCGAAATATTCGTGATGGAGACCGCTACCCGTCGCCTCCTCGATGATCACATCGAGTGGGCTAAGTTTACCTCGGCTGCATGGGATGGCGAGGGCTTCTATTACAGCGCATATCCGCGCCCCGAGGCAGGCAAAGAATTTTCAAACGCTAACGAGTATCACACAGTATATTACCACCGCCTCGGTACTTCGCAAGACGAGGATGTCGTAGCATACGAAAATCGCGAGCAACCCCTATACTTCCACCAGGTTCAGGTCACCAACGACTGCAAATATTTAGCCATTTATGGTGGTGGACAAGGCTTCGGTAATTCGCTGTATGTCAAGAAAATATGCGATAAGGATGCTCGGTGGATTACAATCGAGGAGTCGCAGGATTGCGTCCTGAGTATCATTGACGTGCTCGCCGACGGTCGATTGTTGGTGTTTACATCGGTCGACGCTCCTTGCAACCGCGTGGTGATTATCGACCCCGAAAAGCCCGCTCGCGAGAATTGGCAAAATCTTATCCCCGAGAACCCCAATGCCGTGCTCACCAATGTGGAAGTTACCGACGGCGACAAACTCATTGCCGTGTACGAGCGCGACGCTTCGACTCATGCCTCGCTCTACAACATCGATGGCACGCTCATCCGCGAGATTACCTTCCCCACCTATGGCACTGCCGGCTTCTCGGTTGACCGCGACTCTGCCGATATTTTCTACGCATTTACATCATTTACCTATCCCTCAAGCATTTATAGTTACGATGCAGCCACCGGCGAGTCCACTTTGCTCAAGGATACCCAAGTCAAAGGCTTGGTGCCCGGCGACTATGTTACCGAGCAGGTGTTCTATACCTCCAAGGACGGCACACGCGTGCCGATGTTCCTTGTTTATAAGAAAGGTGTTGAGCGTAGCGGCAACAATCCCACCTATCTGTATGGCTACGGAGGCTTCAATGTTTCGCTCACTCCGTCGTTCACACCGTGGCGCTTGTTGTGGCTCGACAACGGAGGCATCTATGCCCTTGCCAATCTGCGCGGCGGTGCCGAGTATGGCGAGGTATGGCACGAAGCCGGTACCAAGATGAAGAAGCAAAATGTATTTGATGACTTCATCTCTGCCGGCGAATACCTCGTAGCCGAGGGCTGGACATGCCCCGAACGCCTTGTCATCGAGGGCGGTAGTAACGGCGGACTGTTGGTGGGCGCAGTGGTCAATCAGCGTCCAGACCTGTTCAGTGTCGCTATCCCGCGCGTGGGCGTGATGGATATGATGCGCTACCACCTCTTCACCATCGGCTGGAACTGGGCAAGCGACTATGGTACCGCCGACGAGTCGGCAGAGATGGCTGCCTATTTGCTCAACTACTCGCCTATCCACAATATCAGCACCGATGGCACACCGTATCCGGCAATCATGGTCACCACAGCCGACCATGACGACCGCGTGGTGCCGGCACACTCCTTCAAGTATGCCGCAACCCTCCAAGCCGCCAATACCGGCGAACGCCCCAAGTTGATACGCATCGACTCCAAGGCAGGTCACGGCGCCGGCAAGCCCATCTCAAAGATTATCGACGAGTGGACCGATATCCTCTCATTTATATACTTTAACCTCGGACTGACCCCGCAGACTCGATGAGCCACACGGCGATGAAGTTGTTGACGGCTACCATTGCCGGGCTTGCCTTGTCCTCGTGCTTCACCGGCATCGAGAGCACTCCTCGCATCACCGGCGACGATGTGCGCCATGCCGGGGTGACGCTCACCGACGAGCAGCGACTGGGTATTGCTGTGACGTCCCAGCCTCCGAGCCGATGGATTGCCGGCAAGCAATGGATAGTCCGCGACAATCGCATCGCCATCATCTTCAATCCGCCCGCCACGGATACATTGCTCAATGACACCCTCGCCTTGGTGGCGCTCAACCGCGTGCCCACGATTATGGGCGACACGGCTGTCGAGTTGATGTTGTCCTCGCGCGGACGTGTGTTCAACTACCCTACAGGCGTCAGTGTCAGAGACTTGGCATCGCGTCGCTCGTTGGAGATACCCTTCGCTGTGGAGTTGTCACCCATAGCCCAAGCCGACTCGCTGCTTCGCGGCAACACATATTATATAAAGACACCCCAGTGGACCGATGCCGCAGGGGCTCAATACAACGGCTTGCGTCATATACCGGTGACCGTTACGCGTGTCGATGCGGGCACTGTGATGCGCCCGTTGCGTGTGTGGTTTGCTCAGCCGGGCGATAGCACCGAGTACTCGGTGCTTCTCACTTATGGCGAGGGCATTACCTCGACTCGCAATTTCGACTACGTATTTTCGTTCACCAATCCTCGCAACGAGTATCTGAGCATCACGGATGCGACGTGGGACAATATCATTCACTCGCAGGTGGCTGTGGGTATGTCGCGCGACGAGTGTCGACTCGCCTTAGGCGCTCCCACACGTTTGCAGCGTGGCTTGACCACCGCCGCACAGGTCGAGCATTGGTCCTATGACGATGGCACATATCTGATATTTGAAGACGGTGTATTAACTCGATATCGCAAATGAAACTTCACTTTCTTGGCACCGGAACATCGACAGGAGTGCCCCAGATAGGGTGCCACTGCCCCACGTGCACATCCACCGACCCGCGCGACAAGCGGTTGCGTGCCTCGGTGCTGATTACCCCGACGACGGGCAAAAATCTGCTCATCGACTGCGGACCTGACTTTCGCGCTCAGATTTTGAGCGTCGGAGCCCCCGAATTGGAGGCTCTGCTGGTGACACATAGCCACTACGACCACGTGGGCGGGCTCGATGATTTGCGCCCCTACTGCAAGGGCGGGCGCAACTTCCCCACCTACTGCCGCCCGGATGTAGCCAAGGACTTGCGCATGCGCAATCCGTGGTCCTTTGGCACGCATCTCTATCCCGGGGTGCCTACGTTTGAGATTAATAAGGTTAATGAGTATGAGCCGTTTACGGTGGGAGGAGTGGAAGTATTGCCCGTGCAAGTGGTGCATGGGCGCATGCCCATCCTCGGCTACCGCATCGGCTCGTTGGCATATATCACCGACTGCTCGCAGATGCCTCAGCGCACGCTGGAAAGCCTTGCCGGGCTTGACACCTTGGTAATCAATGCCTTGCGCATCGCTACGCACCCTACGCACTTCAGCCTCGCCGAGTCGCTCGCCGTCATTGAGCAATTGAAGCCTCGCTGTGCCTATCTCACCCACCTGAGCCACGATATGGGTCCGCGTGCCTCGGTATCCTTGCCCGATGGTGTACAAATCGCCTACGATGGGCTCGAAATTGAAATCTCGGATTGATTGCGTATGAGAAATAGGCTGAGGAGAGCGATCATAGTGTTGATGCTCGCGGTGCTTGCGCCGGTGAGCGCTTCGGCATTTTCGCTCGCCTTGGACTCTATCGCCGAGTGGGGTAAATTTCCTCGCTTCTGCATTGATGTCTATCGCTGGGGCGACAAATTTTTCAACTCCTACGACTCCACATATGTCAAGGGCACCGGCTACAAGTTTAATGTCAAGGCTATCAGTTCGTCGTGGGTCGATTACTACTACTTCTCGCTGCCCAATGATACCCGTGTGGAGATGAATAGCGACGGCTCGACATCCTTGGGTGCATATCTCACCTATATGGCGGTGTCGGTGGGCTATGACATCAACCTCAGCAACATCTTCCGCGGCACATCCGAGGCGCGCTCGCGATATATGTTTGGCTTTGACTGTAGCCTGTTGTCGGTCAATGCCTATTGGGAGAATAACGAGGTGAGCACGCACATCACGCGCTTCGGCTACGACAATAATTTGTCAATACCGTTCTCGGGCATCAAAATCAAGTCCTGGGGCTTGGATGCCTATTATTTTTTCAATCACAAGAAGTATTCGCAGCCGGCGGCATTCAGTTTCAGCAAGATACAGACCAAGAGCCATGGCTCATTCTATGCCGGATTGGCGATATATAGCCAGGACTACGACTTCGATTTCAGTACCCTTCCGGGACCGATGAAGGTACAGTTGCCAACGTGGTGGAACAACTATCACTATCGCGTTAAGACCAAGAACTATGGATTCCGCCTCGGATATGGCTACAATTGGGCATTCAAGCCCAAATGGCTGTTTGGTGTAAGTTTCTCACCTACAATTGGATTGCGCAAAGGATTTGTGAACTCAGAGACCGAGACCAACGATGTCTCGCTGTTCTTGAAGTTGCGCACATCATTGGTGTGGAACGATGGGCGATGGTTTGCCGGCTTGGTAGGCAACATCGAGAGCGCTATCATCAACGACCGCAAGACCCTGTTTATGGGTAATAGTTACTGGGTGACAGCCGCCGTGGGTTATCGCTTCAATCTGTGGTGATTTCGGCATTGATGCCCAGGCTGAAGAGGGCAAAATCGTATTTTATAGGGTCCTCGGGACAGAACTCGCGTAGACGGGCGGTGAGCTCAACTACAGCGGCTCGGTCGTTGCTGTGCCGTTGCAACAAGCCGATAGCACGGGAGACATCGCCCACGTGCACATCGAGGGGAATGTAGAGTTGAGCCGGGGAGATGACATCCCACACGCCCATGTCGACGATGCCATCGTTGCGCACGAGCCATCGTAACGCCATATTGAAGCGTTTCAGGGCTGTCTTGTCGAGTCCTTGCGGCAGGCAACGGCAGTCGGCAACGCCGGCATTAGCCTCTATGAGGCACGCGTTGAGTGCCGCGGCAATCTCCCATGCCGGGGCCTCGGAGTCGGCAGCGCCGATGCTTCGTGCCAGGTCCTCCAACGAGCCATAGCGGCTGTACACGCTGTGCAAGCCGCGCAGGTAATATCGCAGGTTCTTGTTGAAAAAAGTGCGGTGAATATTGCCGTCGGGCAGGTCCTCGTATGCTCGATCCATCACATACTCATAGGGGCGGTGCTCCATTATCTGCATCATGCGCGAGGCATTGCGACAAATCATCGTGCGCTTGCCCCAAGCGATAGTCGAGGTGAGCAGCGATGCTATCTCGATGTCGCGCTTGTCGCTATACAGGCGCGGAAATTGCACCGGGTCGTCATCGATAAATGCCGGAGTATTGTAGCGGCGCACTTCGCGCTCCAAGAGGGCTTTTATTTCGTCCATGGCTGTCCTATATTAAAACAGCCCGCAATCTTGCGGGCTGAATGTTTGGGTGAGATGTGGGGGTCGAACCCACGACCTTCGGAACCACAATCCGACGCTCTAACCAACTGAGCTAA
>CALZTY010000005.1 GCA_945829225.1 uncultured Bacteroidales bacterium
GGTCGAACCCACGACCTTCGGAACCACAATCCGACGCTCTAACCAACTGAGCTAAGCTCACCATGTCTTGCAAAAGCACCGCAAAGGTACAACCTTTTTTTGACTTCACAAAATTTTTTCGTCAAAAAACAACTTTTTTACTTTTTTCTTTGTTATTTTGATGCGCGTGTGTTAATTTTGCATTGCGAAACTCGCGCATACTATAACACTTTATATTAACACCTAAATTATGAGCAAGAAATTCATTTGCACCGTATGTGGCTACGTTCACGAAGGTGATGAAGCCCCCGAAAAGTGCCCCTTGTGTAAAGCACCCGCTTCGAAATTCAAAGAAGTAGAAGAAACCGAAGAACTCCAATTCGTAACCGAGCACGTCATCGGCGTTGCCAAGGGTTGTGACGAAGAAATGATCAAGGACCTCAACGCTCACTTCAACGGCGAATGCTGCGAGGTAGGTCAATACCTCGCTATGTCGCGCCAAGCCGACCGCGAGGGTTATCCCGAAATCGCTGAGGCTTTCCGTCGCTACGCCCTCGAAGAGGCTGAGCACGCTGCCAAGTTTGCCGAACTCCTCGGCGACGTTGTTTGGGACACCAAGACCAACCTCTGCAAGCGTATGATGGCTGAAGCCGGCGCAAATGCCGACAAGATGCGCATCGCCGCTCGTGCCAAGCAACTCAACCTCGACGCTATCCACGACACCGTTCACGAGATGGCTAAGGACGAGGCTCGCCACGGCAAGGGCTTCGAAGGCCTCTACAAGCGCTACTTCGGCAAGTAATTCTCGAAATAACGTATTTGAAGGTGCCTCAAAATCGCAAAAAGATTTTGAGGCACTTTTCTTATCTCTTTGAAATGTTTGGTGCATTGGCGCAAAAGGCGTAACTTTGTAGGAAAATTACCGAAGATGATAGAAACGACGCTGATACCCCTGATAGAGACGCATCGCAATCGCTTCCGCGAGATAGAAACACTGCTCGGCGACCCCGCTGTGGCGGCTGACAACCGCCGTTTTGTCAAGTTGACCAAGGAATACAAGCACTTAGGGCGCTTGGAAGCCCTATTGGACCGCCACAAGACCGAGTCGGAGAATATCGACTTTTACAACGAAGTGCTGGCGATGGAGGAGGACTCGGCGGCTCGTGCCGCACTCGCCGATGCCACTGCCGCCGTGGAGGCTATCGAGCAGGATATCAAGTTGTTCCTTATCCCTGCCGACCCTGAGGACGACAAGAATGTTATCCTCGAAATCCGTGCCGGCACCGGTGGCGACGAGGCGGCTCTCTTTGCCGGCGATTTGGCAAAAATGTACCTCAAATTCTGCGAGACCAAGGGCTGGCACACTGCCATCACCTCGTGCACCGAGGGCACCGTCGGCGGTTATAAAGAGGTGGTAATCAGTATCGAAGGCGATGGCGTGTATGGCATCCTCAAGTATGAGAGCGGTGTCCACCGCGTGCAGCGTGTGCCCGCCACCGAGACTCAGGGTCGCATCCACACCTCCGCCGCCACTGTCGCCGTCCTCCCCGAGGCTGAGCCATTCGACGTCGAAATCAACGAGGGCGAAATCAAGTGGGATACTTTCCGCTCGGGTGGCGCCGGCGGGCAGAATGTCAACAAGGTCGAGTCGGGTGTCCGACTCCGTTACAAGTGGAAAAACCCCAATACCGGCGAGGTCGACGAGATACTCATCGAGTGTACCGAGACCCGCGACCAACCCAAGAACAAAGAGCGCGCTCTAAGTCGCCTCCGCACATTCATTTATGATAAGGAGCACCAAAAATATATCGATGACATCGC
Source organism: uncultured Bacteroidales bacterium (assembly GCA_945829225.1). Taxonomy (GTDB): domain Bacteria; phylum Bacteroidota; class Bacteroidia; order Bacteroidales; family Muribaculaceae; genus CAG-873. The sequence continues at coordinate 1,801 of CALZTY010000005.1, forward strand.
CTCCAAGCGCCGCACATTGGTGTCGACCGGCGACCGCTCCGCCAAGATACGCACCTACAACTTCCCCCAGGGGCGTGTCACCGACCACCGCATCAATTACACCGTTCACAACCTCGACGGCATCCTCGGCGGTGACCTCGACGATCTCATTTACAACCTCAGTTCAATCGAAAATGCCGAGCGACTACGTGCCGCCGACTTCAATTAAATTCCGCAAAATATGAAACGTACCGAACTTGTAGCCAACATCCTCTCCAAGAAATCATTCCTGTGTGTGGGTCTCGATCCCGACCCGGCAAAGATGCCCGCGGCATTAGCCGAGCGAGGCGCTGCCGGCGTGTTGGACTTCAACAAAGCAATTATCGATGCCACAGCCCCTTATGCCGTGGCTTATAAACCCAATATCGCGTTCTACGAGGTTATGGGTCCCGAGGGCGTTGCTGCCTTTGAGGATACCTGCCGCTATATCCGCGAGAAGTATCCCGAGATGTTCGTCATCGCTGATGCCAAGCGCGGCGATATCGGCAATACGGCGCGTATGTATGCTCGCACGTTCTTCGACCGCATGGGCGTTGATGCTGTCACCGTGGCGCCTTATATGGGTGAGGACTCGGTGAAGCCCTTCCTTGAGACCCCCGACAAGTGGGCTGTTGTGCTCGCATTGACCTCCAACAAGGGTAGCGAGGACTTCCAGATGATTACCGATGCCAATGGTCATCGCGTGTTTGAGCGCGTAGTCAAGCGCTCGCTCCACTGGGGCTCGCCCGTCAACATGATGTATGTGGTGGGTGCCACTCGCGGCGAGTTGATTGCCGATGTGCGACGTGTCGCGCCTCGCAGTTTCTTCCTCGTGCCCGGTGTCGGTGCCCAAGGTGGCAGCCTCGAGGAGGTGTGCCAATATGGGCTTATCGACGAGGTGGGATTGCTGGTCAATTCCTCGCGTGGCATCATTCATGCATCGTCGGGCGACGACTTTGCCGAGGTTGCCGCCGCCAAGGCTGCTGCACTCGCCGCGCAGATGGCTAAAATCCTTGATAATAACAATATATCATGAGACAATCAACTATCCGTCACGTTGTCACCGCGTCGATAATTCTCGGCGGCGCCATCGTTCTTGGCAGTAGCGACGTTGCTACATCGGCTCCAGTATCTACCCCTACAGGCTTCTCTATGGTGCTGAACCCTCGTGTGCCGTCATCTGTAATTCTCTGTGGCTCAACGATTGACCTTGACAATGTTGACTACTACGAGCGATTTGACCGCGAACTCACCTCGCTCACATATACCCACGGCAACACCTTGTTGACCATCAAGCGAGCCAATCGCTACTTCCCGCAGATGGCTCCAATCCTCCGCGCCAACGGCGTGCCCGAGGACTTGCTTTACCTGGCTTGTGTCGAGAGCACACTCAATCCCTGTGCCGTCTCGCCCGCCAAGGCTGCCGGCATATGGCAGTTTATCCCTTCCACAGCCAAGGAATACGGCTTGGAAATAAACGACGAGGTCGACGAGCGCTTCAATATCGACAAGGAGACTGCCGCTGCTTGTCGTTATTTCAAGAAAGCCCTCAGCAAGTATGGCGGCTCCTGGACCGCTGTGATGGCTTCGTATAATGCCGGCATGGCTCGCATTTCCGGGCAACTTACCGATCAGCAAGCCGATGAGGCGCTCGACTTGCATCTCGTCGATGAGACTATGCGCTACCCCTTCCGCATCATGGCGATGAAAGCCATCATGGAGCGCCCTGCCGACTATGGCTTCATCATCTCTGCCGACCAACTATACTATCCTCGCGAAGTCGCTATCGTTGAGGTGAATACTCCTGTGGACAATTGGGCTGAGTGGGCTTCACAACATGGCATCACCTATCGCACCCTCCGCGACGAAAATCCCTGGATACGTGCTACAAAACTTACCAACCGCACCGGCAAAACCTACAAGGTGCGTGTCCCCACTGCTGCATCGTTGCGTCGCTCAACTGCATCGACTGCAGTGTTTAATCCCGACTGGGTCATCAATTAATGGCAAAGAAAGCAGAAGTCAGTCAATCTTCCGATAAGGTGCTCAGCGTCATCGGCGCGCGAGTCAATAACCTCAAGAATATCAGCGTCGACATACCCCACGGCACGCTCACCGTCGTCACCGGACTGAGCGGCTCGGGTAAGTCGTCGTTGGCGTTTGACACCATATATGCCGAGGGGCAGCGTCGCTACATCGAGACCTTCTCGGCATATGCTCGCAATATGCTCGGCAACCTCGAGCGACCCGACGTAGACCATATCAGCGGGCTGTGCCCCGTGATTGCCATCGAGCAAAAGACAGTCAATCGCAACCCTCGCTCGACTATCGGCACCACTACCGAGGTGTATGACTTCCTGCGACTACTCTACGCCCGCATCGGGCATGCTCGCTCGTATCTCACCGGTAATGAGATGGTTAAGTATACCGACGACCAAATCGTCGACACCATCTTGCAGCACTTCAACGGGCGGCGCATTTATATCCTCGCCCCCTTGGTCAAGAACCGCAAGGGGCATTACAGCGAACTATTTGAGACCCTTATCCGCAAGGGCTTCCTGAGGGTGCGCATTGACGGAATGCTCCAAGAGTTGCAAGCCGGCATGAAACTCGACCGCTATCGCAATCACTCGGTCGAACTCGTTGTCGACCGTCTCGTGGTCAGCGATGCCGATGAGAAACGCCTGCGCGACTCCATCGCCTCGGCTCTGGTGCAGGGCGACAAGGAGGTGATGATTTATGATGTCGACCTTGACTCTATCACGCACTATTCCAAGCACTTGATGGACCCGACTGCCGGCATATCTTATCATGAGCCGGCACCGCACAATTTCTCGTTCAACTCGCCGCGTGGATACTGCCCGCGTTGCAAGGGCTTGGGCTATGTCAATATCATTGACCACCTCAAGGTCATCCCCGACGACTCGCTCTCTATCGCCAAGGGCGCCTTCGCTCCTGTGGGTAAGCGCAAAAACACCACGCTATTTATGCAACTCGAAGCCATCTGCAATGCCTATGGCTTTGACCTCGATACCCCGGTGCGTGACATCTCGGAGGAGTGTCTCGACGAAATCCTCAACGGCAGCGACCGCAGCCTTACCCTCGAAAACTCAACAACCGGCACACATACCACTCTCGGCTCATATGCCGGACTCATCAAATATATAGAGGCGTTGCAAGACGACGATGCCGCGCCGGGTGCCAAGCGCTGGGTGGGGCAGTTCTACACCTCGCAGGAGTGCCCCGAGTGCCATGGCGACCGCCTCAATCGCGAGGCGCTCCACTTCTTTGTCGATGGCTTGAATATCGCTCAACTCTGCCGACTGGATATCGGGCAACTCTACGAGTGGTCGACTACCGTGATGGACCGCCTCGACAAGCGCGACCGCACCATCGCCACCGAGGTCATCAAGGAAATTTCAACCCGCCTACGCTTCCTCGTTGATGTGGGGCTCGACTATTTGCAACTCAATCGCGCCTCAGCCACCCTCAGCGGTGGCGAGAGCCAGCGTATACGCCTTGCAACACAGTTGGGCTCTGACTTGGTCAACGTGCTCTATATCCTCGACGAGCCGTCGATTGGTCTGCATCAGCGCGACAACCGCCGGCTCATCGACTCGCTCAAGCGTCTGCGCGATGCCGACAACTCAATCATCGTGGTCGAGCACGACCGCGATATCATGCTTGAGGCTGATTATGTGATAGATATCGGTCCCGGAGCCGGACGCCGTGGCGGCGAGGTGGTCTTCGCCGGCACGCCCACCGAGATGCTCAATGCCGACACCCTCACCGCTCAATATCTCAACGGCAAGCGCTCAATCCCCACACCGAACAAGCGACGTGGTGGCAATGACTTGTCACTCAGTCTTTTAGGCTGCACAGGACACAATCTCAAGGATGTCGACCTCGTGATACCCCTCGGCACCCTCACATGCATCGCCGGTGTCAGCGGTTCGGGCAAGTCATCGCTTATCAACGGCACACTCGAGCCTATCCTCAGCGCGCACTTCTACAACGCCCTGCGCAAGCCCCTGCCGTATCGCGAAATCGTTGGTATTGAGAATATTGACAAAGTGGTCACTGTCGACCAGTCGCCTCTCGGTCGCTCGCCGCGCTCAAATCCTGCCACATATACCGGCGTATTCACCGATATCCGCAACCTCTTTGTTGACCTCCCCGAGGCAAAAATCCGAGGCTATCGCCCTGGTCGCTTCTCATTTAATTTAGCCGGCGGACGCTGCGAAGCTTGCAATGGCAACGGTTATAAGACTATCGAGATGAACTTCCTGCCCGACGTGCTCGTCCCCTGTGAGGTGTGCCGCTCCAAGCGCTACAATCGCGAGACGCTCGAGGTGCGCTTCAAGGGCAAGTCTATCGCCGATGTCCTCGATATGACTATCAATCAGGCTGTTGACTTCTTTGCCGGAATACCCGGAATTCTCCGCAAAATCAAGGTGCTACAGGATATCGGCTTGGGTTACATCAAACTTGGACAGCCCTCATCGACCCTCTCGGGTGGCGAAAATCAGCGCGTGAAGTTGGCTACCGAACTCGCCAAGAAGGATACCGGCAAGACCCTCTTTATCCTCGACGAGCCCACAACGGGCTTGCACTTCGAGGATATCAAGACGCTGATGAATATCCTCAACCGCTTGGTCGACCGCGGCAACACGGTGGTGGTCATCGAGCACAACACCGATGTCATACGCTGTGCTGACTATGTCATCGATATGGGACCTGCCGGAGGCGCTGCCGGCGGACGTATCCTCGCCACGGGTACGCCCGAAAAAATAGCCGTAGGCTCATCGCCCACGGCTCCTTATATCTTTGACGGCTGCAACGTCAGCAAGCCTTGAAACTCATATCCAAGCCCTTCACCGAGTGGGTCAACGCGCCCACCGAGATGAAGTCGACGCCTGCCTCGCCATAGGGACGCAGGGTGTCGAGGGTGATGCCGCCCGACGACTCTATCTCGACTGCCGGATTGACCGCACGGATGTGCTTAACTGCCTCGGCGGTGCGCTCGGGGGTGTAGTTGTCGAGCATGATGCGGTCGCAGCCCACGGCGAGTGCCTCGTCGACCTCGGCGGTATTGCGCACCTCTACCTCGATGCGCAGGTCCTTGCCATTGGCTTTGCACCATTCCTTGGCGCGAGTGACTGCCTTGGTGATGCCGCCGGCAAAGTCCACGTGGTTGTCCTTGATAAGTATCATGTCAAAAAGACCGATGCGGTGGTTGGCGCCGCCGCCGATTTTCACTGCCTCTTTCTCGAGAATGCGCATGCCCGGTGTGGTCTTGCGGGTGTCAAGCACCTTGGTGTGCAAGCCCTCGAGACGCGCCTGATACTTGGCGGTAGTAGTGGCTATACCGCTCATTCTCTGCATGATATTGAGCATGGTGCGCTCGGTCTGCAGCAGCGAACGCACAGGACCCTCGACTACAAAGGCTACATCGCCGGGCTTCACGTGGGCGCCGTCGCCGATGCTCACGGTCATCTTAAGTGACGGGTCGAAGCGCTCGAACACGCGCCGCGCTACCTCGACACCGGCTAAGATACCTTCTTCCTTAATCAACAACTGCTGACGTCCCATGGCGTCGGCGGGTATGGTGCTCAGCGTAGTGGCGTCGCCATCGCCTACGTCCTCGGCAAATGCCAGGTCTATGAGGCGATCTACTAATTCTTGGGGTGTTTCCATCTTTTTATTGCCTTGTTGGTGTTAATTTCTGTCGCAAAATTAGCAAAAAATTCCCAAATTTGTGCTAATTTTGCGCATTATTACGCGCTAATGAAAATTTTGCTCATCAGCATAGGCTCAATTAAAGACCAATCACTGCGGCAGTTGCAACAGCGATATGCCGCGCGATTGCCCTTTTACATGCCTTTTGAGCATATTTCGTTGCCCGATGTCAAGGTGCCGCGCAATGCCGGTGCCGACATCATCAAGCAACGCGAGGGCGAGGCTATCCTCGCTCGGGTGCAGCCCGGCGACTTCCTCGTACTCATGGACGAGCGTGGCAAGGAACTATCCTCGCGCGACCTCGCTGACTTTATCGCGCGCAAATCGGCTGCCTTGGCGCGTAACCTCGTCTTCGTTATCGGCGGTCCATACGGCTTCTCACAGGCTGTTTATGACCGCGCCGATATGTTGCTCGCCATCTCCAAGATGACCTTCACCCACGAGATGGCTTGTGTTATCACCACAGAACAACTTTATCGTGCACAAACAATTATTAGGGGCGAACCATATCACCATGATTAGAAATTTTACCTATTGCATCACTTTTCTTGCAACTCTCAATGCCTGTGGAGGCAACAAAGCCGCCGAGATTGTAACCAATGACACCATCGTCGAGGCTCCCGAGCCGATAGTCGCTCTGCCCGATACTGCATATCCGTCGGTGTCGACTCTTCGTGTCACCACTCGAGTCGTCGATACCGTCACCGACGGCACCATCGACTGCTATGACGACCCGTATGCCACGGCTCCGGGTATTATGACCTTCCGCGGTAATCAATTGCGCAATGCCGATATGCATGGCTCTATCAAGGGCACTCCCTCGGCTATCGAGGTCGATTGGACCTTCATCACCGAGACCGACAACCGCTCCACCGGCTTCGGACAATGGGGCGGCGGCTCCGGCTGGACCGGGCAACCGGTCTATGTTGAGTGGCACGACGGCAAGAAGGAAATCATCGTGGGCTCGCTCTCGTCTAATGTCTATTTTATTGACTACAATACCGGCAAGGCATCGCGCGAGCCTATCGCGGTGGGCAATCCCATCAAGGGCTCCGTGTCGCTCGACCCCTCGCTTAACGGCAACTTGTATGTGGGACAGGGTGTCCCGGCTCAGGAGCCTTTCGGCGCTATGGTCGTTGACCTTAATAACAACATAGTGAGCGACTTCTTCGGCTTTGACCCGCGGGCTCCGCGTCGCTGGGGCGCCTACGATTCATCGCCTGTCAGGGTGGGGCGCTTCCTCATTCGCCCGGGCGAGAATGGCTGCATCTACAAGTTCATCGTTGAGCGTGGTAAGTTGCGCCTCCACTCCACCATGAGTTATGTGGCTCCCTCGGGACCTCCCGGCATCGAGACCTCGATGAGCGTATATCGCAACTATGGCTACACTGCTGATAATCACGGATATGTGGTGTGCGCTAATCTCGACAATATGCAGCCGGTGTGGGTGTATCACAATGCCGACGACAACGATGCCACTCCGGTGCTCGCCATCGAGGATGGCAAGCCATATCTGTATTGCTCGTCCGAGATCGACCGCCAAGGTGTCGGTGATGCCCATTTTGCCAAGTTAGATGCCCTCACCGGCACTCCGGTGTGGGTGACACGCTTTGCCGGACAACGCTACGACACCGATGGCAAGCACTTCGACGGCGGCTTCTATGCCTCGCCCCTTCCCGGGCAGGGCGATTGCAGTCACCTCATATTCTCCAACGTTGTCTATAACAACTCCGGGCAGAACGGCAAGTTCGTGGCTATCAACCGCGCTGATGGCTCGGTAGTGTATGAGACGCGCCTCAACGTCTATGCCTGGTCGTCGCCTGTGGGCTTTGTCAATGACGAAGGGCACATGTATGTGCTCACCGGCGACTGTGGTGGCAACTTGTACCTCATCCGTGGCACCGATGGCACAATCGTCGCCAAGCGCAGTGTCGGCTCCAACTTTGAATCCTCGCCCGTCGTGGTCGGCAACACTGCCGTTGTGGGCTCGCGTGGCAATTCAATATACAAAATCTCGATACGATGAAACGCTTGATATCGCTCATTACAGCAGCCATGCTGCTCCTGCCCGCCCTCGCCGAGGTGAATATCACCGCGCACCGAGGCGAGGTGTCCGATGGTTATAACTTTTGGCTATACAAGCCTGCCGGAGTGAGCGATACCGACACTGTGGCGCGTCCGTTGGTGATTTTTCTCCACGGCGCCAGCCTCTGTGGCTCCAATCTCGACCGCGTCAAGCGCTATGGCACCATCGATGCCCTGGTGATGGGGCGCACTATCGATGCCTATGTCATCGCACCGCAAAATCCCGGCGGCGCATGGAGCCCGCGTCGCATCATGAATATCGTCGATCACCTCAGCGGCAAAATGCGCATCGACTCCACTCGCGTGTATGCCCTGGGAATGAGCCTCGGTGGCTACGGCACTATCGACCTCGCCGCCACTTACCCCGACCGCATCGCCGCCGCTATTGGTGTCTGTGGTGGAGCATCTGTCAAGGACCTCTCGGGCTTGACGCGCTTGCCGCTGTGGATTATCCACGGCACCGCCGACCGTGCCGTGCCCGTCAAGCAGAGCGACAATGTGGTGCAGACGGTCAATGCCCTGCGTGCCGACAGCGACTCGGTGCGCTTGGTCTACGACCGCGTGCCCGGTATGAACCACTCACGCCCGGCGCGTCTGTTCTATATCGATGAAATATATGATTGGTTGCTAAGCCATTCGCTCAACGACCCCGACCGTCTCATCAAGCCTACTATTCCCATCACCGACCAATTATTAAACGGTGCTTACCAAGGGCTCAACGTCCCGGCACGCCGCTCGCATCGTCGCTCTCGTCGCCGCTGAGTCGTTATAGTGAGAGCGGGGTGATGCGGACGCGCTGAGATTTGATTTTGGGCTGTGAGATGGCTGCGAGTATGGGGATTGCCCGGCGATTGACTGCAACATAAGCACAGTGGTCGCGTAGGTCGATTTTGCCGATGTCTGTGCCCGGAATAAGTGCAGTCTTTGTGAGGAAGCCCACGATGTCGCCACGAGAGATTTTTTCGCGGCGCCCGGCATTGATGTAGAATGTGACCATGGCGGGTCGCACGGGTGATTGAGACTCATTGCTCGGCTCGAAGACTCTGTCGGGCGAAATGTACTCGGGGAGGGTATCCTGTGGACCGGTGATGATGAAGACCTTGCCGGAGGCGTCAAATCGGGCGGTGCGCCCATTGCGGTGCGTCCATGCCTCGGGCGAGACGGGGATGTGATAATGAATAATGGCTGCGATGCTGTCGATGTCGAGCCCGCGGGCGGCGATGTCGGTGGCAATCATGATGGGCACCGAGCCATTGTCGAGGCAGATGACTGCACGCTCGCGCAGGTCTTGCTCGAGGCTTCCGTTGTATACCGACGAGGTAAATCCGGCTTCCTTGAGGAAGGTGTTGACGCGCTCGGCGGCATCGCGATAGTTGACAAAGACGATGACTCGCTTGTCGGGAAGGTCGCTGAGGAGCCGTTGCAAGGTGCCAAGTTTGTCGGGCGAGTCGCTGAATACTTGAGCAATTTCCATGCGACACGCCGGGTGGTCGGCGGCTTGCTTGTTACGGATGACCTTTGCCGACGACATATCAATGAAGTCGGGCATCGCGTCGATGTCGGTGGCAGAGGTGAGGATGGCATAGCGAGCGCGACGAGTGTAGCGACAGATGCGACTCATCTCGTCGCTGAAGCCCATCTCGAGGCATTTGTCAAACTCGTCAATGACGATTAGCGAGATAGAGAAGGCATTGAGGTGCCCGCGGTTGAAGTGGTCGAGTATGCGCCCCGGGGTGCCGACGATGATGTTGGGGCAGCCGGCAATAGAGTTTTTCTCGTCGCGCATCGAGTGCTTGCCATAGGTGGCAGTGACATTGTAGCCGTCGCAGAGTCGCCGCAAGACATCGGCGATCTGGATGACCAGTTCGCGAGTAGGGGCGATGACGATGGCATTGAGTTCGCGCGATGGTGCGGGTAGACGCTGCAACATAGCGCCACCGTAGGCAAGGGTCTTGCCGGTACCGGTGGGCGAGATAATGACGAGGCGCTCGGCACGGCACTGCCACACAGTGCGTTGCAGAGAATTAGGCTCGGCGATACCGAGCCTAAGCGCGGCTTGGGCTATGTCGGGGGCAGTAGCGGGCATTTACTTCTTGAAGCGCTCGACCAGTTCAAAGAAAGAACTCTCGGGGAGCAGATATCCTGTGCCTTGGTAGCGCTCGGTGGTGCCGTCGGGCTTGATGAAGATGACAGTGGGGATAGCGCTAATCTCCCAAGCATCGGAGGTGTTGGGCATCTGGTCGACGTCGATAGAGATGAAGTTGACGTCGGTGTACTTCTGTGCGGCAGCCTTGAATACGGGCTTAAATTCCTGGCAAGGACCACACCAAGTGGCGTTAAAGTCGAGCACGGTGAGGCGCTTCACGCGGTTGCCGGGGCGGATAGAGTTGTCATTGCGCAAGGTGATGACGGTACCGCGAGCCTTGTTACCGGGACCTTGTTGAGCGCATTGCTGTCCGTAGGAGTGACCGCAGGTCTGAGCATCGGCATTTGATGTGAATGCCCAGGTTAGAGCGCCGGCGATAGCGAGAGTTGCAATCAGGAGAACGTTTTTCATAATAGTGTTGAGGAGTTAAAAAAACGAGGGGTGGCACCGGTGAAGCGAGGCACCACCCCTTGTTTATGATTGGTAATAAAAGGATTGATTAGTTGAGAGCGGCATTGGTCTTGTGGACAGCCTCGGCGCTCTTGTGGAAGAGTTCCTTCTCGGTAGCGTTGAGGTCAAATTCGACGATCTTCTCGATACCGTTCTTGCCGAGGATACAGGGAACACCGATGCAGAGGTCCTTCTCGCCGTACTCGCCGTCGAGGAGAGCCGAGCAAGAGATGAGACGCTTCTGGTCGTGGAGGACAGCGGCAACCACTTGAGCTGCAGCAGCACCGGGAGCATACCATGCCGAGGTGCCGAGGAGCTTGGTGAGGGTAGCGCCACCCACCATGGTGTCGGCAGCGACCTTCTCGAGAGTCTCGGCGGGCAGGAGTGTCGAAACGGGGAGACCGCGATAAGCGGCGAAGCGGGTGAGAGGAATCATAGTGGTGTCACCGTGACCACCGATTACGATACCTTCAACTTCGGTAGCGTTAGCGCCGAGGGCTTGGCTGAGGAAGTATTTGAAGCGAGCGCTGTCGAGAGCACCGCCCATGCCGATGATGCGGTTCTTGGGGAGACCTGAGATCTTGTGGATGAGGTAGGTCATGGTATCCATGGGGTTGGATACGCACAGGATGATAGCATTGGGCGAGTGAGCGAGCACGTTGTCGGTGACCGACTTAACGATGCCGGCGTTTACGCCGATGAGTTCCTCGCGGGTCATACCGGGCTTGCGGGGAATGCCTGAAGTGATGACAACGACGTCGCTACCTTCGGTCTTGGCGTAGTCGTTGGTGACGCCGCACAAGCGTGTGTTGATACCGAGGATGTTGGCGGTCTGCATGATATCCATGGCTTTTCCTTCGGAAACGCCCTCCTTGATGTCGAGCAGAACGACCTCATCTGCCACTTGATTAGTTACTAATACATTGGCACATGTTGCGCCTACATTGCCGGCGCCAATCACTGTTACTTTTGACATATTGATATAATTTTTAGGTTGTTGTTGAAATGCTCTTAATAATAACGATGCAAATATACTGAAATATTTCTATAATTGCCTTATTTTTGCTTTATTTAACGACTACTTTGCGAGCGGCACCGTTGACGTTGACCACATATATGCCGTTGGCGACATTGAGGGTAGCCGAGCCGTTGGCAGTGGCGATGACGCGACCGAGGCAGTCGGCAACGATGGTGGTAGTGCCCGCGGGAGCGTCAATGCGGATAGCGCCGTTGGCGGTGGTGACAGCCACGTTGTCAGCGACTATGTCGGAGATAAATGACGGAGTCTTGACGGTGATGGGGTCGCTCTCCAGGGTAGAGATACCTGCAGCGTTGACGGCAGCGATGGTGTAGAAGTAGTCGGCACCGTCGCCGAGGGTGTTGACGTTGTAGGAGGTGACGTTGCCCACGTTGATGTGGTCGTAGCCGTCGAGGACGCCTGTCGAGGTGCCGCCGGTGGCGATAGCAACATCGTCGAGAGCCATGTTGCCGGCAGAATTCTTATGGAATACAACCTTGATTTGGTGAGTACCGGCGGGGATGTCAGCCTCGGTGAGGTCGATGGTCTCGCCGCCTACTTTGTTGTTTAATTCGGCTTTGTATAAGAGTTCAACCCACTCAGAGCCAACGAGCCCGAGGACTTGGATAGCGTTGTCGGTTGACGAGCCGGCATTGCGCAGCCAGCAAGAGAAGCCGATAACGTCGTTGCTGTAAACCGGCGAGAGGAGGTAGTGACCGTCTGACGAGAACTTGAGAGCGGGAGCGGAGTCGCCATAGTAGTTGGTGGAACTGCTACCGTAAACCGAAGTGGATGATGATTCCCAACCCTCGGGGAGCGAGAGGGTAGAGCCGGAGCCGAAGTCGACAGTCTCGACCACGGATGGGAGAATCAACGAGCGAGTCACATAGAGGATATAGGATGTGGCATTGTTGACGGGTTGCCAGTTGGCGGTAAAACTACCGGATGTAACGTTGTCGGCAGCGGTAGCGATGGGCACAATTTCCTCGAACCCGGCAACAGCAGTGGTGACGGAGAGTTCGTCGGAGACGTCGGAGAGGGTGTTGTTGCGCTTGGCAACTACAGTGGCGAAGTATTGAGTCTCGGACTGCAAACGGGTGATGGTGACAGAGGTCTCGGTGGTCTCGAAGTCGGAGTAACCGGCTACGGGAACGGCGTTGCCACTACCATCACGCGAGTACACATTAACTATATAAGAGAAAGCCTTGTCGACGGCAGCCCACGAGATGGTGAAACTGTTGCCGGTGACAGCCGAGGAGGCGAGCACGGGAGCAGTGAGCGCTACATAGCCGCCGGCTACGTCAAATGTGATAATACCATTTTCCTCAGTGATGCCGGTGATGGGGAGGTTGAGGCGCTCGCCACTCCAGGTGACCATCGAGGGTTTGGTGTCGTCGGTGAACGAAGTAACTCCTTTATTACCCGGGAAAGAATAGCCAGCCAAAGTGCTTTCGTAGCGCGAATCAGCTTTACCGCAGGCTTCCTCAATGTCGACATATTGGTGAGAACCGGAATTGTTGACTGTGTTTTTTCTGAAAACAGAAGCGTCGTAATCGACGTGCCAGATGAGCATGCCGTGACCTGGGATATAAGTGTCCCAGCCGGTCTGTTGGCGGTTCTCGAGGAGGAAGAACTCGTTGGGGTCGGAGGTGAGGATAACGGCACCTTCGTTGTACTCTTGCAACTCGCGCAGGTCAATAGTAGCCTCGCCGGAAATGACTACGGGGTCAATCCATTCAAACGCGTTGCGGGCATAAATGCTGTAAGTGGGAGGAGTGCGACCCTCATTGTTGTAAGGACCGGAATCAAGGACGTCCCAATAACCCGGAGTGATGTAAACAGCCGAAGAGTTGTAGTTGGTGCAGTAGAGGTCGGGGAGACCGAGGACGTGGCTGAACTCATGTACAAATGTGCCGATGCCGTCGGGAGCATTGAGACCCCATTCGTTACCACAGCCGTAGTCGTCGACTTTCACTCCGTCGTAGGTGGGAGCAGAGCCGAGACCGTAACTCAGTTTCCAACTGTGAGGCCAAATAGTGTTTGCAGCGCCGTAGTCGGCTTCGCCTTGACCGGCGTAGATAACATAGACATTGTCGACATAGCCGTCTCCATCAGTGTCGTAGTCGGCAAAGTTGATTTCGGCATTGGCGAGGGTACAAGCTTCGCGGACCATCTCGCAGGGACGGAGGTCATTGTCGGAGGAGTCGTTGCCACCGTAGTAAGAAGTCTTGTTAGAGAGGGTAAGGGGACCTACTACATCAAAATGGGGAGTGAACTGACCATTTGACGAGGTGGTGAAGTAGTTTATCACCGAGCCGGTGGCTCCATAATCGGTGAAGGTGTCACCGTTGAGGAATCGGTCATAGTATTCATGGGCATTTTCCACGGTAAAAGCCTTGTCGGCAAAAGCTACCAAAAGGACCAGAGCGCGAGGCGAGCCCATATGGGGGAAGCGAGCTTCCATTACACCAATGCCCGAAGCCGAAGATTTGCGCATGGGCGAGTTGAACGACTCGCGACGAGTGAGGATTTTCTCAGCCACCTGTTCGTAGTTGATGGTGGCGATGAAAGCGGCAGCCTCGGGAGTGCGTTCGGCGGGGTTGGCGGCTTGAATATCAGAGGCAACGGCATTGCCGTTGGCGTCGAGGATAGCGTAGCAGTAGCGTCCCTGTGTGTCAGCCAGGACGGGGATGTTGTCGGTAGTAAGAGTGACGTGGTTGAACTCGTCGCCAAGACGAGTTAACTCGATGACTGAGCCGTCGGGCTGCTCAACACGGTGCACGTAGTTACGCAGAGCGGGCTTGGCAAAAGCCGAGGGGATGGCGATGCTCAGAGCCAGAGCGAGTGTTAGGATACTTTTTTTCATGCTTATTTTAGGTTTAGTTTTGATTATCTGAGTAAGTGGTGGCAAAATTACAAATTTTTGCTCGCTTTATCAAATAATCAGCCAATAATCAGCCAATAATCAGCGGAGTTTCTTGACAATGAGACGGTCGAGTAGAGCGTGGCTTGTGTGGAGGTTCATATTCTCATCTTCGGGATTGAAGGAGATGACCACGCGGTGGGTGCCTGCGGTGAGGTTGACCACTACGGGGTTGGATGAGCCCCAGTCGTCCCAGTTGGCTACACCGCGGTGGGGCATTACCAGTTTGCCCACAGAGTTGCCGTCGATGTTGAGGGTGCGGATGACGCACTTGTTCTCGGTGTTGACGGGACCGTTACCATTGGCGTAGATTGTTGATAACGAGTAAGTTCCATCGGTGTCGACTGTGATATCCAAGGTGATGTCGCCGATGGAGTGGTCGGTCTCGACGAAGCCCTTGCCGTGGTATCCGGCAACCGGAGTTGCGGGTTGGTAACTGATCTCGGCAGATGTGGGAGTAGTCACCTCGCCGGCAAACTCAAATGCAACGGTGGGGAAGTTGTCGAGGGGCTCGGAGGCGAATGAGGGGACACCGGCGTCGCTGAGCCCGACAACTTGGTATGAGCCGGGCACGGTGGCTGCATAGGATGTGCAGCGAGTGGTATCGATGGGCTCACCGTCGCGCAGGACGACGTAACGGGCGATATACTCGATGGGTTGCCACTTGAGGAGGTTGTTGACCGGGACGCCATCACCGGCGAGTTCGGGCGAGTGAGTCAGGGTGGCTATCGGGGTGAGCGGAGCCTTGACGTTGGGACTGTGGTGCACAGCCATGGGGGCGATAGGCTCGTTGCTCATGGTGATTACGATGGTGTTGTGACCCTTGATTGAGGCGGGGATTTCGGGCTTGGCTTCCTTGCCGTTGAGGGTGAAAGAGGCGATGCGGTCGCCATATCCCTTGACAGTGATGTCGAGGGTGGCATTGCGATACTTAAATCCGGTGAGAGTGCGCTCGGCAGCCAAGGTCTGCGGGACGAAAGGATTGAAAGAGAGAGAATTAGTGTTAAAAGTGATACCGAAGAGTATACGGTGGGTGATAGCGAGATTGCCGGCGAGACACCACAGCATGTTGGAGGAGTTGAGTTCGGTGGCGATGTCACCGTTGTCGAGGACAAAGTTCTCCTTGTTGGTGGTGAAGAGCGCGGCGGGGCGGAATACGGCGCCGATAGCCTCGAGGGTGCCTTGCTCGTTGCCCACGGCAGCATTAGCAATAGCCCAGTAAGCGCCTACCCATGGCCACAGCGCGTTGTTGTGGTAGGGCGGCATATCGGCAATCTGCGGAAAGAAGATGCCGACGCCAAAGGGAGTGACGGGCACATTCTCGGTGATGGAGCGAGCGCGGTCGGCACTTGCGATGCCATAGAGGATGGCGAGCGACTCGCCGAGAGCCTCGGAGCGCGGATTGAGGATTGAAAATTCGCGACCATATTTGTACATAGCGTAGTAGCCCTTGTCAGCCATCCACAATTGGTCGTTGATGGCTTGCGAGAGGGCATCGGCGAGGGCGGTGTATTTGGCGACAACGTCCTTGTGACCGAGGATAGATGCTATCTCGACGAGGGTGCGCATTGCTTGCACGTGTACGATAGAAGTGCCGAGGGCTTCGGATTTGTAGATGTCGACAGTCTGCATCCATCGGGGATGACTCTGCTCGCGCCAATCGATGAACGAGGTCTCGCCGCGCACCAGTCCGGTGGAGGTGATGTGAGTGACCTTGAGGTCGTCCTCGATGGAGTTGAGGATAATGGGATAGATATATTTGAGCCAGTCGTTGTCGCCGGTGACCTTGTAGACCTCGAATGCGGCAACAGCCCAGATGAGGCGGTCGCTGCTGACAGGCCAAGCGCCGCCGCTACCGGTGTCTTGGATGATGCGTCCGGTGGAAGTGACCTTGTGGCGGAGCGAAATCTCGGATGCGAGGGGTTGCATGTATGACATCGACAGCAGGATGGAGTAGCTGACGTCGCGGGTCCACACACCCGCCCATTCCTTGCCGGTGCGCAGGGTGGTGTCGGGTTCAACAGCGTTAATCATTTCCTCGAGACCGAGGTTGTATATGGCGGTATGGAGTCGGTTGGGCGTCGATAACTGCGGATACATAGAGATGTCGCGGCTGAGGTGCCATTCTTTGTCGATAGGCATGAAGAACCCCGGCTGTGCCGAGTAGGTGGAGATTAACGAAGTGCCGTCGGGCGAGAAGGCGGTGTAAGACGCCTGGGTGATAGTGTCGCCATGCCAGCGGTAGGCATCGGTGGCGATGATGTCGGTAGAGGCGACAGCCGTTGAGGCTACCATCACTGCTGAGGCAAGTAAGGCGGTTTTTAAGGTTTGCATGGTTGGTTGTTTTTGTGGTTATTACTTTAATTTTGGTTGGTATTCAAGTCTCAAATATCGGCGAGTGTCGTGGGTGACGACCCAGTGACGAGATGCGCGTAAACCGATGACCCACAGGAGAGTATCGCCACGCCACAGGAGGCGTGTGGCGCGTTTCTGTGCGGCGCTGAAGCGGTGTGCAGCCAGTATGTCGCTCACCAACTTGGAGCCGTCGAGCCCGTAGGGGGCGAGGCGGTCGCCACGGCGCGGGGCGCGGATGTGCCATTCGGGCGTGCCCTCGAGGGCTCGCTCATCTATATATATGACGTTAGGCGAGCCTTCGGGTTTAAACTCGCTGATGTCGTGGGAAGTAATGCGGATATTTACCGGGAAGTCGATGTCGGCATCAAGCGACACGGGGCAGTCGGCACCGGCAGCATCATCGGGGGCGTTGACGGCGGCACGGAGTATGCCATGGTCGAGGTTGCGGACTATGCCGCGAGAGTGGAACGAGCCACCCGAGCGCGAGGCTGCGACGAGCATATCGTCGCACTGGCGGCGGCTGAAGCCCTCGTGACGCAATAATTCGAAGAGGAGCAGGGGCGCATCGGGGTCGAGTGCCAAGGCACGGATGTTGATGTCGCCACTGTCGGGGTCGACGTATTGTGCACGGCGCTGCTCGATGGCGCGGTTGTATAGCGCGAGGTTTTCGCGGAGGAAGGCACAGGTGCGCAAGACGGCGTCGCCGGCGCCGGGTTTTGCCTCCTCGAGGAGGGGTAATATACTGTTGCGCAGTCGATTGCGCAGAAAATCGTTCTCGGCATTGGTGCTATCGTTGACCCATGCGATGCCGCGGCGTCGGAGGTAAGCCTCGATGTCGGCGCGGCTACAAGCAAGCAAGGGACGCATGACGATGCCGTTGCGGGGGCTGATGCCGCATAAGCCGCCGATGCCCGAGCCGCGCAGGAGATTGATGAAAAATGTCTCCACCGAATCCTCGCGATGATGCCCGATGGCGACGGCGACGGCGCCGATGGTGTCGATGAGTTCGGCAAACCATGCGTAGCGCAGTTCGCGGCACGCCATCTCGAGCGACTCGCCGGTGGCGGCGCAGCGGGCGTTGACGTCAAAATCCTTGACGCAGACGTCGATGTTGAGAGCCTTGGTGACCTCCATGACATGACGACGGTCGCGGTCGGACTCCTCGCCACGGAGATGGAAATTGCAGTGGGCGGCGACGCAGTCGTAGCCCAGCGCGGAGAGCACAGCCAGGGTGGCAAGCGAGTCGGCACCGCCGCTCACGCCCACGATGAGTCGGGCGGGAGGGGCAGGCATTTGCTGCTCGGCGATGAAATCCTTGACTTGTTGCTCCAGCGTGTCCATAGGCTCAGAATTGGCATTGCTCGTAATCGCAGATGGCACGGCGGATGTGCTCTTGCAAGGGAGCCGAGGTGCCGTTGACGGGGTCAAAAGAAGCCATCACCGAGGTGCATTGGCACTTGACCTCGCCGGTGGCGCTATTGAAAACTTGCTGGCACAGGGTGATGGATTTGTCGCCGATGGCGACCACGGCGGTGCGAGCGGCAACCGGCTCGTCGAGGGTGGTGACAGCGAGGAAGTCGCAGTTGATATTCACCACGACGATGGATAGGGCAGCCGGGTCGAAGGTGCCGCCATATAGGGTTGCGAAGTAGTTGCACTTGGCGACGTCGCACAGTTGCAGGTACACGTTGTTGTTGACGTGCCCCATAGCGTCGATGTCGCCGAAGCGCAATTGCAAGGTGCAACTGTGCTTGAATTGCTCGCGAGGTAATTTGTCAATATGGTGAGCCATAGTCGTTTAGTGAAATACAATTTTATTTATTACATCACTGCCGACAGCCTCGTTGAGCGCCTTGACCAGCGGGTCGGTCATGAACGACAACTCGCTTTTCAATGGCGCCGAGTTGAGGTAAACGTGGAGGGTAGAGCCGTCGACATATCGGCGAGTAGTGGCTCGGTTGATGGTTTGCCCCACCACGTCAGCCCACGCAAATTCGACCTTGCGGCGGTCCATCTCGTCGCGGTTGCCTCCCATATTCATGTAGAGGTCGAGGATTTCGGTAATTGACAGTGGCTCAGTTCGTTTCATTTGAGGAGAGTATAGGTGAGTATTCGCCGTTGTTGACGTGCCACAGGCGGTGGTCGCCACCGGCGTCGAGCATGAGTTCGTCGAGGTGCTTGCGGTTGGTGTCGGTGATAAAAATTTGCCCGAAGTCGGCAGACGAGACAATGTCGATGATGCGAGCGACGCGTCGGGCATCCAATTTATCGAAAATGTCGTCGAGTAGCAGTAGCGGCTTGAGCCCGGTGGCTTGCGCCAGGAAGTCGTATTGGGCAAAGCGCAGGGCGATGGTGAAGGTCTTGGTCTGCCCCTGGGACGCAGTGGCTCGCAGAGGCATATCGTCAAGGGTGAATACGATGTCGTCGCGATGCGGACCCACCGATGTGTGAGTGAGGATGTGGTCGCGCCGGCGATTGTGCTCCAAGGCATCGAGAAGGCTGCCATAGGCGGCTGTTGATGCCGCGTAGGTGAGGGCGGGCACCTCGTTGGTGTCGGCGATGCGATTGTAGTAGGGGACAAAAATCTCGGTGAGTCGGTCGACAAATGCCTGCCGGCGGTCGGTGATAATCGCTACGGCGGCATCCATCATCACTTCGATGGTCTCATAGAGGGCACGGTCCTCGGCACCGTCGCGGAGCAGGCGATTGCGCTGCTCGAGGAGGTGGTTGTAGCGGATGAGGGCATCGAGGTAGGCGGTGTCGCTTTGCGAGATAATCATGTCGGCAAATCGGCGACGCTCCTCGCCGCTCTCGGTGACGAGCGACAGGTCGGCAGGGGCTACCATCACTGCCGGCAGCAAGCCGATGTGAGTGGATAGGCGCTTGTACTCCTTGCCACCGCGACGCAGGGATTTGCGCCCGCCGCGACGGAGCCCGGCGGTGATTTCCTCGGGGGTGTCGCCACGCAGGTATTGCCCCTTGAGGATGGCAAAATCCTCGCCACGACGTATCAGTAGCGAGTCGCTGAGGCGTCCGTAACTGCGGACAAAACTGAGATAGTGAATGGCATCCAACAGATTGCTCTTGCCCATACCGTTGTCGCCCAGCAAGCAATTAATCTTCGGCGAGAAGTCCAATTGTGCCGCGGCGATATTCTTGAAATTGGTCAGAGCAATCGATTGTAATATCATTTGTTGAATACTTCGTGGAAGAACAGCAGGTGGTAGAGCACCGAGTTGCGCCAATATGTCTGGGTGTGAGCCCCCGGGCGCTCGATGTAGTCGTGGTCGATGCCTGCCTCGAGGAGCGCGCGGTGGAAGTCGCGATTGACCTCGATGAAGAAATCGTCAACGCCACAGTCGACCAAGATGTTGAGGTCGCCCTTGGCGAGGGTGGGGATGAGGTTGATGGCAGTGTGAGTCTCCCACGCTTGTTGGTTGGTACCGTCGGGGTCGATGAGCGATGCCATCTTCCAGCGAGTCTTGAAAGGACGGATATCCACGCCGCCCGACATCGAGGCTGCCGAGCCCCAGATGTCGTGGTGGCGGATACCAAGCCACATGGCGCCGTGACCGCCCATGCTCAAGCCCGAGATGGCACGCTTGTCGGCTTGGGGAATGGTGGGGAAGTGGCTGTCGATGTAGGGCACGAGGTCCTCGACAAAGAAACTCTCCATCTCCATACCCTTGCGGCTGTCCCAGTACCATGAGTCGCGTCCATCAGGGTTGACAATCACCATGCCGTATTGGTCGGCGAGACGGTCGAGGTCGCGGCGCAACTTGGTCCACGAGGCATAGTCGCCGGTGTATCCGTTGAGCAGATACACGGTGGGGAACTTCTCGCCACGGGCATCCGGGGTGATGACCACTACCTTCATGGGTGTGTCGAGGTGGTCGGTAGCCACCAATACTGTGTCGACAACGGCTGCGCGGGTCGCCTGGAAGAGGGCGACCAGCATAGCCACGATGAGCGATAAACGGCGCAACATATATTTAACTTTATTTAATAGAGTCTTCGAGAATGTGGAGAGCGATTTCGATGCCGTCGGCGTCCTTGCCACCGGCTTGAGCGAAGCCGGGTTGACCGCCGCCACCACCCTTGATAGCCTTGGCAGCCTCGCGCACGATGACTGCGGCGCTGAGTCCGCCGGCGGTGACATCGTCGGTGAGCATTACGGTGAGGGTAGGCTTGTTGGTGAAGCCGACAGTGGCAGCCACGAAGGCGGTGTTGGAGGGTGAGAGGTTGCGCACGGTGAAGGCTACGCCCTTGACAATGTCGGCGGGGAAGGTGCCGCGCATGCTCACCAGGGTGATGCCGCTCTCGGTGGTCTTTGCCTTGGCGAGGAGTTTCTCGGCGAGGGTGCGGATACGCTCGTTGAGGGCTTCCTCGGCTTGCTTGTGCAACTCGGTGTTCTCGTCAAATACCTTGCGCATAGCCTCGACGACGTCGGGGGCATTGTTGAGCATGACCGAAATCTCGTGCATGCGGTCGGTGATGGCGTCCATAGCGTTCTCGACATTGGCGGCGGTGATAGCCTCGATGCGGCGGATGCCGGCGGCGATGGAACTCTCGCTGATGATGCGTATCATGCCGATATTGCCGGTGTTGGCAACGTGTGTGCCACCGCACAACTCGATGGAGTCGCCGTAGCGGATGACGCGCACTTCGTCGCCGTATTTTTCGCCGAAGAGAGCCATGGCACCCATCTTGCGAGCATCAGCGATGGGCATATTGCGATGCTCATCGAGGGCGATGGCTTGGCGCACGCGGCTGTTGGCGAGGTGCTCGACCTTGCGGAGTTCCTCGGGGGTTACTTTCTGGAAGTGTGAGAAGTCAAAGCGCAGCGACTCGGGGGTCACGAGCGAGCCTTTTTGCTCAACGTGTGTGCCAAGCACATCGCGCAGTGCTTGGTGGAGCAGGTGAGTGGCTGAGTGATTGCAAGCGATGGCTTGGCGCAACTCGGCATTTACCTCGGCGCGGAAAGTGGCTGAAGGATTGGAGGGGAGGGTCTTCACCAAGTGAACGCCCATGCCGTTCTCGCGCTTGGTATCGTATATCTGCACGCTCTCGCCGGTGGCTGTGTCGACGAGCACGCCGCGGTCGCCGCATTGACCGCCCATCTCGGCATAGAAGGGGGTCTGTGCCAATACTATCTGGTAGAAGTCGGCATTTTTCTGCTTCACGTGGCGGTAGCGCAGGATTTGGGTCTCGGTGGTGAGGCTGTCATAGCCTACGAAGGATTGCTCGCCGGCATTTACGTTGACCCAGTCGGAGGCTTCGACGGCGGCGGCATTGCGGGCGCGTTGCTTCTGAGCCTGCATTTCGCTGTCAAATTCGGCTTGGTCGAGAGTCATGCCTTTCTCCTTGAGAATCAGTTCGGTGAGGTCCAGAGGGAAGCCATAGGTGTCGTAGAGCACGAATGCTTGCTTGCCCGAGATGATGCTCTTGCCGGCAACGGTGGCGGCGTTGATGGCATCGTCGAGCATCTTAATGCCGTTCTCCAAGGTGCGCAGGAAGGCATCTTCCTCCTCCTTGATGACCTTCATGATGAGGTCGCGCTGGGCGGGCAATTCGGGATAAGCCTCGCCCATCGACTCGATAAGGGTGTCGACAAGGCGGTAGATGAAGGCTTGCTTCTGCTGCAGGAAGGTGTAGGCGTAGCGCACGGCGCGGCGCAAGATGCGGCGGATGACATAGCCTGCCTTGGCATTGGAGGGCAGTTGCGAGTCGGCGATGGAGAAGGCGATGGTGCGCACATGGTCGGCGATGACGCGCATGGCGACGTCGACATTGGCATCCTTGCCGTATTGATAGCCCGAGAGGTCGGCAATCTTGGAAATCAGCGGAGTGAAGACATCGGTATCGTAGTTGGATTTCTTGCCCTGGAGAGCCATGCACAGACGCTCAAAGCCCATGCCGGTGTCGATGACGCGGGCTGGCAGGGGGTGCAACGAGCCGTCGGCGAGGCGGTTGTATTGCATGAATACGAGGTTCCAAATCTCAATTACTTGCGGGTGGTCGTGGTTGACGAGTTCGGCGCCGGGGATGGCTTGGCGCTCCTCGTCGCTACGCAGGTCGATATGTATCTCGGAGCAGGGACCGCAGGGACCGGTGTCGCCCATTTCCCAGAAATTGTCGTGCTTGTTGCCGTTGATGATGTGTGAGGCGGGGAGGTGCTTGCCCCAGATGGCGGCAGCCTCGTCGTCGCGGCTCAATCCCTCGTCGGGTGCGCCCTCGAAGACGGTGGCATAGAGGTGCTCGGGGTTGAGGTGGAGCACGTCGACAAGGTATTCCCATGCCCAGTCGATGGCTTCTTGCTTGAAGTAGTCGCCAAACGACCAGTTGCCCAGCATCTCAAACATGGTGTGGTGGTAGGTATCGTGCCCTACCTCCTCGAGGTCGTTGTGCTTGCCACTCACGCGCAGACACTTCTGCGAGTCGGCAACGCGCTGATACTTCGCCGCTTTGTTACCCAA
Source organism: uncultured Bacteroidales bacterium (assembly GCA_945829225.1). GTDB lineage: Bacteria > Bacteroidota > Bacteroidia > Bacteroidales > Muribaculaceae > CAG-873. Next base: position 25,011 of record CALZTY010000005.1, read on the forward strand.
TATAATGTCCTTGAATTGGTTCATTCCTGCGTTGGTAAACATCAGGGTGGGGTCGTCCTTGATGACCATCGGTGCCGACGGCACGATGTGGTGACCTTTTGACTCGAAGAAATCCTTGAAGGATTTGCGTATTTCTTTGGCTGTTAACATTGTATATAGTGTTTATTTGTTCGTTTTGAGGCTTCTCATTGCCTTGGGTGAGAAAAAGTTGTCTAAATTCGTGCAAAATTAGTGTTTTTTGCCTAAATTTGCAACATTAAAAGCAATAGAATGAGCCAAAAGACCTATTACCGATACAATCCGCTCACCGAGCAGTACGAGCGAGTCTTCCCTACGCGGCGCAAGCGCCTGTGGTGGAATGCTCGTCGCTATCTCGCCGGTGTGGGCATCGGTGCTGTCATCGTTTTGGGCTTCTATTACATTGTCGACTTCCCACGCGAGCGCGAGTTGCGCCAAGCCAACGACCGCCTCGAGCAGCGCCTCGAGATGCTCAGCCGTCGCAGCGACGAGGCAATTGCCGTAATGGAGGACATTGCCTCGCGCGACAATAATTTTTATCGTGTGCTCATGAGCGCCGAGCCCCTCAGCCCGGCGGCTCGCTTTGCCGGCTTGGAGCGCCAGCGTTACTACGGCGAGCTCGACTCGATGGGCGATGTCGAGTTGGTCAAGGTAGTGACCGACAAGCTCGACCGCCTCGATAATATGGTCTATAACCAGATTAAATCGTTTGACTACCTGCGCGAATTGTATGGCAGCCAAGCCGACCGCATCTCGCACATTCCGGCTATTCAGCCTATATCGTCGAAGTTCCTCAAGACCATGGCTTCGGGCTACGGCTACCGTCGCGACCCCATCTACGGCACCACGCGTATGCACGAGGGTATGGACTTTGCCAGCGACATCGGCACCCCGGTGTATGCCACCGGCGATGCCGTGGTGGTGTACAGCGACTGGCGCAGCGGGTATGGCAACCTCATCGAGCTCGATCATGGCTACAACTATACCACTCGATATGCCCACCTGTCGCAGATATTGGTGCACAATGGGCAGGCTGTCAAGCGTGGTGACCTCATCGGCAAGGTGGGCAACACGGGCAAGTCGACCGGTCCTCACCTCCACTACGAGGTGCGTTTCCGCGGCCAACCGCAGAACCCCGTCAATTACTACTTCATGGACCTCACCCCCGAGCAATACGACGAAATGATACGTCAAGCCGAAAATGCCGGACACGTAATGGATTAATACTCAATGATATGAAAGACCTTGACAAGAAATATTACAAGATAGGCGAGGTGGCTCTAATCCTCGAAATCCCTGCCTCGACACTGCGATTTTGGGAGAAGAAATTCACCCTCATCAAGCCGCGGCGCAATAGTGGCGGCACTCGCTTCTATACCCCTGCCGATATTGAGAAAATCCGCATGATAAATTTCTTGGTCAAGGACAAGGGCTTGCACCTCGAGGCAGCCGAGGACCAGTTGCGCAACAATGCCAGTGGCATCGCTCGCCGTTACGAAGCGGTCACTCGCCTGCGCCACGTCCGCGACCGCCTGCAAGCGGTCCTCGATGCTATCGAAGCCAAGCGCCGCCGCACCCCCCGCCCATGAAGATCGTCCCTGGCGTATATGAAACACTTATAAGTCAGGCGATTGAGCAGCGACTCAAAGATTTTCCGTCTGACCTGTTCTATATCAAGAAAGAAGATATAGATAGCGCCGACTCGCACAATATGTTGGCTGATTATCTCGCTGATGTTGTGTCGAGTATCTTGAAGGATTATTTTAGCAATGCCGATGCTTGTGCCACCATTTCGAGTCAGGTGGATGTAGTCAATCGAGTCCTAAAATATATAGAGTCGGAGTGGGAGATTGATACATCTTTGGAGCAACTGAGCGAGGAATCTCATCTTTCGTTCCTTCGGGGAATATATAGCAAAGTCGGCTACAGTGACGAGCAAATTGAACATAAGGCACTTAATCATCCAATCTCCGGATATAGGGTGAGCAATCTCTTTACCGGGGGGAATGATATTTCGATGGATGATGAGGTGCGTCGTGACATCGAGACCGCCGACCACATCGATTTGGTCGTTTCATTTATAAAATTCGAGGGCTTGCGCTTGTTGATAGGACCGTTACGAAAGTTTGTAGAGCGCCCCGGCACCTCATTGCGTGTTCTTACCACCACATATATCGGGGCAACTGACCCCAAGGCTGTCAAGGTGTTATATGACCTTCGCCAGTATGGAAATGTAAGCATCAAGGCTTCTTTCAATACCAAGCAGGAGCGTCTACATGCCAAGGCTTATATTTTTAGACGTGACAACGGCTTCGATACCGCCTATATAGGCTCCAGCAATATCAGTCGCTCGGCTCTCACCAAGGGCTTGGAGTGGAATATGCGTGTCACTTCGATTGAGAACAGGCATATCATCAATAAAACCGCGGCTACTTTTGACAACTATTGGAATAGCGAAGACTTTGAATTAATTGAAACCGAGGAGGATATCGCCCGTTTCGGGCAGGCTATTTCGGCTGAGCGAAACACAAAGAAAGTTGGCAACGAGATAAACTATGTGGTACGATTTGAGCGTAAAACCCATCAAATTAAGGTCCTCGAGAAGTTGCACTTCGAGCGTGACACACTGCATAGTTACAAAAATTTGATTATTGCAGCCACCGGTACCGGCAAAACTGCTATCTCGGCATTTGATTTCAAGGACTATAATAAGCAGTGTATCAAGACTAAGGGCAGAAAGGCTCGATTGCTTTTTGTGGTCCATCGCGAGAAAATTCTCAAGCAGGCACGAGCTACTTTTTGTAGTGTCATGGTTGATGCTAATTTTGGCGTCATTTGGACCGGTAATTACAAGCCGGACTACGGTAGCGACTTGAGCCGGTTATTTATCAGTGTGCAGACTCTCAGTCGCAATTGGGATACTATTACTCGTATGGGTGCTGATTATTATGACTATGTGGTCATTGATGAGGTCCATCATAGCAAAGCCGGCACTTACCGCGAAATTTTTCAGCGTCTTACGCCCGAGATACTTGTAGGCTTGACTGCCACTCCCGAGCGAATGGACGGGCAAGATATCAAGCCTGACTTTAACAATCGTTTTGCTGCTGAAATTCGTCTGCAAGAGGCTCTAAATCAACAACTTCTCGCGCCGTTTGACTATTTTTGCGTGACCGACGACAGTGTGGATCTCAGCAAGGCACTTTGGCATGGCCGCTCATATGATACAGAGGAACTCAATAGGCTGTATAGCAATAATAAGGAACGCTTTGCCGTGGTTCAGCGGGCTCTTGACAATTATGTTACTGACCCGCAAGAATGTAAGGCTGTTTGCTTCTGTTGCTCTGTCTCGCATGCCGAGTTTATGGCTCAAATGTTTAACTCACATGGTTATAAGGCTAAGTCGGTCACTTCGCGCAATTCATCCGATATTGATTTGGCTTCGGTTCAATTGGCACAGGGCGAGATTAATTATTTGTGTGTTGCTGATATACTCAACGAGGGTATTGATATACCCGAGATAGACACAGTGCTATTCTTGCGCCCTACCGACTCGCTAACGGTTTTCTTGCAGCAACTCGGGCGCGGTTTGCGCCTTGCCGATGGAAAGACCTGCCTCACGGTACTCGACTTTGTGGCTCGTGCTCACAAGAATTTTAACTATGAGAGCCGCTTCCGTGCTCTCTTGGGTCGCAGCGTGCGCAGTGTGCGCCATGAAATTTCGTCCGGTTTCACTTTCTTACCTCGCGGGTGCTCTATCACTATGGAGCAAAAAGCCCAAGAGTATATCCTCACAAATATCACCGAGGCTATCTTCAACCTTAGGCGCTTGTGTCGTGAAGTTAAAAATTTTGAACATGACACGGGACAGCAATTAACACTGGTGAACTTTCTCAACAATTTTGGTATAGATTGGCGATTGATTTATAAGACTCCCGGTTCGTGGACTCGATTGAAGGATAAAGCCGGTTTAATGGTGCATGGATTCGATGCCGAGTCAAGACTTACCAAATTGCTTGAAGGTGGACTCGCTCGACTTTTCCACACGAATAGTTATGACTATCTATCGTTCTTGAAGACGCTGATTGACAATGGAATGTCTATGCCGGATAACCCGGGTAGTCGTGAGCGCAAATTCTTGAAATGCTTCTACTACACAATCTTCCTTGATGGGTTGGACAAGGTTAACAAGGTTTTCGACTTGAACTTTGCCACTATTGAAGCGGCAGTCAACTCACTTGCTTCTTATCATTGGTTTATTGATGAATTAGTCACTTTGATTGAGTTGAGGCTGTCTCAACTATGTAGCACCACTCAGTGGTTGCAAATTGATGATGATGCCGAGATTGAATTGTATGGTTGCTATTCGGCTGACGAAATTCATATTATGCTTGAGGATGAGCCAGGTCGATGGGTAGTCTTAGGTGCTCAGTACAACAAGGAACGCAAGTTTGCCATGATTTTTGTGACCCTCAATAAGTCCGATAAAGAATATTCGCCTGTGACTATGTATGAGGATTATGCTATTTCGCCTCGTCAATTCCACTGGCAGTCTATGAACAAGGTTCGCATAAATAGCGAGCAAGGTCAACGAATTATCAATCAGCCGACTAATGGCTGGAAATTCCTATTATTTGTCCGCGATAGCAAGAGTGATGAATACAATAATACCAATGCATACTATTGCTTGGGCTTGATGGACTATGATTCTTCCTATGGCGAGTGTCCGATAAATGTTGTCTACAACATGCGCAGCGACATCCCTGCCTTTATCCTCGAGACAGCACGCGCCATATGATTTTCTATGGTATATGACAGCGAGGGCATCACCGCCGGTGATGCCCTCGCTGTATTGTGGGGGGGGATGGTTACTTGAGGAAGAAGGAGCTGAGCTCGCTGGATTGGGCGATGGCGATGAGGCTATCGTAGATTGGGCTTACGAGTCCCAAGAAGATGATGCCTGCCACGGCAATCCACATGCCGATGCGCTCGCTGCATGCCGAGCGGAAGGGTGCGATGACACACTCGTCGTCCTTGATGAACATTGCCTTGACTACCAGCAAGTAGTAGTAGAGCGACACGATGGTGTTAATCAAGGCGATGAGCACCAGCACATACATCGCGGGCGATGCTGCCTGCAGAGCACCGGTGAAGATGAAGAACTTGGAGAAGAAGCCTGCGAAGGGCGGGATACCTGCCAAGGAGAACATGGCGAGCATCATGGTGAATGCCAAGCGAGGATTGGTCTTGTACAAGCCGTTGTAGTCGTCCATCGACACGCGACCGGTAGCGTTCTCGATTGCTCCGATTACGCCAAAGGCGGCGAGGTTGGAGAAGATATATACCAAGATGTAGAACATCATAGCGGCAACGCCGAGGGCGTTGTAGGCGATGATGCCGAGCATGATATAACCTGCTTGGGAGATTGACGAGAATGCGAGGAAGCGCTTCATGTTGCGCTGGCGGATGGCGAAGAGGTTACCCACGGTGATGGTGAGGATAATCAGCGCATAGAGCATCCACTCCCACACTTGGCTGTAGAACAAGCCGAATGCCTGTGCGAGCACGGTGAGGAAGGCAAATGCGGTAGCGCCCTTAGAGATTACCGACAAGTAGGCGGTCACCGAGGTGGGGGCACCCTGGTAGGTGTCGGCGGTCCACAAGTGGAAGGGGACCAACGACAACTTGAAGCCGATACCGGCGATGACAAATGCCAGGGCTACGACCAGCATCTTGGTATTGTGACCCATCAGAGCCATGTAGATGTTGTCGAAGTAGAGCGAGCCAGCCAAGCCATAGACGAATGACAAGCCCATCAAGAAGATAGCCGAGGAGAATACGGCGGTGAGGATGTACTTGATGGCTGCTTCGTGGCTCTCGTAGCGGCTCTTGTCGAATGCCACCATGGCAGCCAAGGGCAGCGAAGCACATTCCAAGCCGATGACGAATACCAGGAAGTGGCGTGCCGAAATCATCAGGTACATACCGAAGAGTGTCACCAAGATGAGTTCGTAGAATTCGCCACGGCGCATTACCATACCCTCGCTGTTAGCCCATTTGGCTGACTGTATCAGCACGATGACCATGCCGATGTTGAGAATATTCTTGATAGTGGCGATGACGGGCGATGTGGCATACATACCTGCAAATGCCTCAGTGGGAGCCGATACGCCGAAGTAGTCGCAGAAGAAGCCGGCGGCTGTGACGATCAGCATCAGCACGGCGCTCACTGCGGGCAGGGCGCGACGGCTACGCTCGGGCATAAACAAGTCGTAGAGGAAGACAATCAAGAAGACTACCAATAGGGCAATCTCTTGCTTCATTGCTAAAAATTGTGCGTAATCCATTGTTAAACGGTCTTATTTAAGTCCCAGCACACTGAAGATGGCAGGATCAAAGGTGAATTTAATCAAGTTGCTGAAGAAATTGGGGAAGCAGCCGATGGCGGCAACACACACGATGAGGCTCACGGTCGATACGCGTTCCCACCATGTAGCATCGGTGAGGGAGCGATGGTGGTCGTCGTGTACGGGACCGAAGAGCAGTTTGCCTACAACACGCAGGATGTAGACTGCGGTGATGACGATGGAGCAGCAAGCCACCAAGGTGAATACCAAGCGGAGCGAGCCGTGACCGGCGAGGAAGTCTGCCATACCGGCTTGGAATGAGCCGACGAAGATGGTCATCTCAGCGACGAAGCCACTCAAGCCGGGCAAGCCGAGGGAAGCCAAACCGGCAATCACGTAGCAAACCGACAGGTAAGGCATAATCTGCATCATGCCACCCATCTCGGTGATTTCGCGGGTGTGGGTGCGGCCATAAATCATACCGATGAGGGCAAAGAAGAGGGCGGTCATCAAGCCGTGCGAGAGCATCTGCATGATGGCACCGGTCATTGCGGTCTCGTTGAGCATGAGGATGGCAAAGAGCACCAAGCCACAGTGGCTAACCGAAGAGTAAGCGTTGATGTATTTGAGGTCGGTCTTGACACATGCGCAGAAGGCACCGTAGACCACCGAGATGCCGGTGAGGATGAGGAATATCCACGACAACTCGTGAGCGGCTTGGGGCATGGTGTAGATAGCCACGCGGAAGCAGCCGTAGCCACCGAGCTTCATCAACACGCCGGCGTGGAGCATTGACACTGCGGTAGGCGCCGAAGCGTGACCGTCGGGCGACCATGTGTGGAAGGGGAACATTGCACCGAGGACACCGAAGCCGACGAAGGTCATCGGGAAGAGGAACTGCTGCCAGCCGTGGGGAATAGCGTCGTTGTCAACGATTTCGAGGAGGTTCCAGGTGAGTTGTCCACCCTCGGGAGCCGAGTGGTAGTAGATGCCGATGAGACCGAGCATCAGGAATGCCGAGCCACCCATAAGCATCAAGGTGAGTTTCATTGCCGAGTAGTTCTTCTTGCCCGAGCCCCATACACCGATGAGCAGGTACATAGGAATAAGGGCGACCTCGTAGAACATGAACATGGTGAACAAGTCTACCGAGATGAAGAAGCCGAATACACCGGTGCTCAGCAAGATGAGCCACAAGAAGAATTCCTTGGGTTGCTTGATGGTCCAAGAGGCGAACGAGCCGGCGAAGACGATGATTGACGAGAGCATCAACATGGCGATGGAGATGCCATCGACACCTACGGCGAGGTGAATGTTAAGCGGAGCAAACCAAGTCCAGGTGTTGGTGAACAGCATAGCGGGCTGCTCAGTGGCTGTACCGGCTGCGATAGCCGCATCTATTGCCGAGCGCATGTCCAAGTATTGCAAGAGCACTACTGTCGACAGCGCAATCAACCCCAGCGAGCCTACGACGGCGACCGCTCTGATTTGCTTGATGTTGCGGCACAAGCCCAACGCTGCAAGCATTACCAGCGGGATGATTACAAAGTAGATTAATATATTTTCAAACATAGTTTATTACTTTTTCTGATGGGATTGGCTCTAATGATTACATAAGGCACAGGATGGTGATACCGCCCAGGAGCAGGGCACCGATGACATACAACCAAGTGTACATCTGTACTTGACCCGACTGCATAGGCTTGATGACATCCGATGCTTTGTGAGTGATAGCGGCGAATGCATCCATAGTGCCGTCGATGATGTGGCGGTCAAACCATGCCAAGGCACGGCACACGCCATTGAAGATGATCTTGTGGGTGATGAACATATAGAGTTCGTCCCAATAGAAGCGGAGGTGAGCCCATTTCCACAAGTTGGGCAGGGCGTTCTTGAACTTGGCGGGGAGGGCATTCTCCTTGCGGTACATCACTGTGGCGAGAGCGATAGCTGCGACAGCGACAGCGAGACTCACTGAGGCTACACCCCAATCGAAGTGTGCCATGAAGTCGTAGGGCTCGCCGTTCCAACTTACCAACTTACCGAAGGGGATGAAGCCGGCGACACAGGAGATGGCTGCGAGGATAATCAATGGCAGCGACATAGTCCAAGGCTGGTCGTGGGGAGCGTGGTGACCGGCAGGTATCTCATGCTCTTTCCACCAGAAGATGAGGTAGTAGAGGCGGAACATATAGAAAGCGGTGAGACCGGCAACGAGCGACATCCAGATGTAAACCAGAGTGCTGTATGAGCCGCAGGCGCTGAGGATTTCGTCCTTGGAGAAGAAGCCCGAGAAGGGAATGATACCGGCGATAGCGAGACAGCCGATGAGGAATGTCCAGTGAGTGATGGGCATGTGCTTGCGCAAGCCATGCATGGCGGTGTAGTCGTTGGAGCCGATGGCGTGGATGAGTGCGCCGGCGCCAAGGAAGAGCAACGCCTTGAACATAGCGTGGGTGAACAAGTGGAACATCGATGCCATGTAGCCCAGCGACTCGTGGTGCTCGGGACGAGCAACACCCAGGGCTACCATCATGAAGGCAATCTGCGAGATGGTCGAGAATGCCAGCACACGCTTGATATCAATCTGAGTACAAGCCACAACAGCTGCATAGAATGCGGTGAGTGCGCCGACTACAGTAACAATCACAAGAGCCGACTCCTCCATGAGGAACAACGGGAACAAACGAGCTACCAGGTAGACACCGGCGACAACCATGGTGGCGGCGTGGATGAGTGCCGATACGGGGGTAGGACCTTCCATAGCATCGGGCAGCCAGATGTGCAGAGGCATCATTGCCGACTTACCCATACCGCCCATGAAGATGAGTACCAGCGCCCATGTGAGCACCGATGCGCCCATAAATACCGGCGCGGGATGCGAGGTGAAGGTGCTGAGGATACCCTCGGCGGTGTTAATGTCGACGTGGTATACACCGCTCATGCCCTCAACAGGTGCCGAGGTGAGCAAGGTGAAGTCGAAGGTACCGGTATAGAAGCTGAGGATGAGGATACCGATGAGGAAGCCAAGGTCGGCAAAGCGGGTGACGATGAAGGCTTTCTTGGATGCCGATACTGCCGACGGCTTGCGATAGTAGAAGCCGATGAGCAAGTAGGACGATACACCCACCAACTCCCAGAAGATGTACATCTGGAAGATGTTGGTAGCGACAACCAAGCCGAGCATTGAGAATGTAAACAATGACAAGAAGGCATAGAAGCGCTGGAAGCCGATCTCGTACACACCATGGTGGTCGCGCATATAGCCGAGGCTATAGAGGTGCACCATGAAGGATACTGTGGTGATGACCACGAGCATCATCGCCGAGATGGGGTCGAGGAAGAAGCCAAGGCTTATATATAATGTGTCGGTGAATTGCAACCATGTTTGGTCAAACATCACGCACTGGAGGCGTTCGCCGGCGGCGGATATGAACTCGGGAGCACCGCTGAAGAAGTAAGTGAAGGCTGTGTAATAGGACAGCACCATCACCACACCCAATCCGAGGGTGCCCAGGAAGCCGGCTACCGGGTGTTTCATCTTTGAGCCGCACAGACCCAGGAAGATGAACATAAATAGCGGCAACGCTAAGATGATTACAGGTATTACAGGGCTCATAACTATCAGAATTTCATTTGGTTAAGCTCCCTGATGTCAATATTGTTGACCCAACGGAAGATGTTGATAATGATGGCGATAGCCAGGGCTGTCTCAGCGGCGGCGAGGGCGATGCCGAAGAGGGTGAAAATCATACCCTCCATCTGTCCGGGGAAAAGGAAGCGGTTAAAGATTACAAAGTTGAGGTCTACGCCGTTGAGCATCAACTCCAAGGAGATGAGCATGGCAATCATATTGCGACGTGTCAAGAAGCCGTAGAGTCCGCAGCAGAACATAATCAGCGACGGAACGAGGTAGTAAAGTGCAGTAATTTCCATAGCTGATTAACGTTTGCGGGCGACAACGATGCCACCGATTATACATGCGAGTAAAAGAACACTGATAGCCTCGAAGGGGAGGAGATACTGACCCTCGCCGACACCCATCATGGCGGTGCCGATTTGGTTCATATCAGGAGTGGCAACATCGGGCTTGGTGACCGATAGGGCGCCACAACGAGCCAGCAGCGAGCCGCCGGCGATGAATAACATTGCAAGAGAGGCAATCAAGCCCAAGACACGACGCTTGGAAGCGAGTTTCTCGGAGTTGTGTCCCGGGTGGGAGGTGAGTAAAATCGCGAAGACGAAGAGTACGACGATACCGCCTGCATACACGGCAATTTGTACAGCGCCCAGGAACTGGTAGTCGAGCATGAAGTAGACGACGGCTGTAGCAAACAGGGTGAAGAGCAGGTAGGTGGCGGCGCGCAAGATCTTGCGGGTCGTCACGGCGAGTATCGAGAATACGACTATCGACAGCGCGACAATCACAAACAGAATGATACTTCCTACTGAATCCATATTTAGTTGTTTTTATTATTCGGTTTTATCAGCTTTGGCAGCTTCGCGTTGAGCCTTGAGAGCGGCAGCTTTTTCAAGTGCTGCACGTATTTTGGCTTCTTTCTCGGGGTCGCCCTTAGCGGCGGCGAGAGCCTTGGCGGCAGCAGAGTCGGCGGGAGCCTCGGCAGCGGGGGCTGCAGGAGCGGCATTGCCGGTGGCAGCGGCTTCTGCTTCGCGCTTAGCCTTGGCAGCCTTGGCGGCGGCTATCTTAGCCTCGCGCTCGGCGACGATGCGAGCTTTCTCCTCCTCGGTGAGCTCCGGCTCGGGCTTCTCGGGCAGGTAATTGAGTTGTTTCACTAAGTTGCCACGAGTGAACACGGCTTGCTCGAAGTCATTGCTGAAGCGCAACGCGTTGGTGGGGCACGAAGTGACACACAGCTGGCAGAAGGTGCACGAGCCTAAGTCGTAGATATACTTGGCAAGTTTTTTCTTCTTGGTGCCTGCCGGGGTGTCGACCATCTTGCTCTCGATGGTGATGGTGCCGTTGGGGCAATTGCGCTCGCAGGTGCCACAGGCGATACACTTGTGGTCGCCGTTGGCATCGTAGATGAGTTCAAGGACTGCGCGGAATCGCTCGGGCCATTGACGGGTCTCTCTATCCTCGGGATAACGCTCGGTTATCTTGGGGGTTACAAACTCTTTGCCGGTCACCGACATACCCTGCAACAGGGATACGATGCCCGAGCCCAAAGATGTAAAGTATTCTTTTACACTACCCATTGATTAATGATTGATATATTCTATTTCGATGTTAAATTCTGTTAATTATTCGCGTTGGTTTAATCTCTGATCTGACCACCTACGATATCGAGGAGCTCGGTGGTAATAGATTGTTGACGCAGTTTATTGTATTCCAATCGCAACTGGTCGAGGAGCTTCTTGGCATTGTCGTTGGCGGCTTGCATAGCCATGACGCGAGCGGCTTGCTCGGAGGCTTGGTTTTCGACAAAGATTTCCTGTGTTACCGACAACAAGTACATGGGGAGCACGCTCTCGAAGATGTGCTGCGCGTCGGGTTCAAACAGGTAAGGCTTCGCCGAAGTATGCTTGCCGGTGGCTGTGAAAGCCTCGGGCGACATCGGGAGCCAACGGTCGCAGGTGGCGACTTGGCGTCCGGCGCTACGGAAGTTCATATAAGCAATGTACACGGCATCGGTGTCGCCGTTGAGGAATGAGTTGCGTAGTGCACCTTCAAACGACTTGATGGCAGCGCCGTCGCTCTTGGAGGTAACCACGTCGGTGGGAGCGATGGTGGCAATACCGCTGAGTCGTGCGACAGCCTTCGCCATCTTGGTGCCCACGGGCACGATAGTTACAGCCACCGACGAGCCGTGCTCGATGCGGAGGCGCTCGATTTGTTCCTCAACGAATTTGGCGATGTTGACATTGTAAGCGCCGCAAAGTCCGTCATCGCTACCGAGAGCCACGATGGTGAGGTGTTGCACCGGGCGGGTGGCGGCGAGGGGCGATGCGAAGGGCGCGTCGGCTTGCAGCAAGTTGCCGATGATGCCTTCGATGGTGTTGCGGTAGGGTTGGAGGCGACGCAACGCACCCTCAGCCTTGTGCATCTTAGCCGAAGAAATCATCTTCATGGCGCCGGTAATCTTCTCTGACGAGGCTACCGAGCCAATGCGACCTTTCAATTCTCTTAATGTTGCCATTTGCGGGTGTGAGTCAATTCAGAGTGTTAAAATTGCCCGGTGATTTGGGCGGCAGCCTCGGTGAGCTTGGCGGTTACCTCGTCGGTGAGCTTGCCTTGGCGCAGTTGCTCGAGCACGTCCTTGTAGGAAGCGCGCAGCAGTTGTATGAATTGTTTCTCAAATTCAGCGACCTTGTCGATGGGCACATTGCCGAGCAGACCATTTACGCCGCAGTAGATTTCGGCGATTTGCTCCTCGACAGCCACGGGGTGATACTGGGGCTGGATGAGCAGGCGCTCGTTCTTGCGGCCCTTGTCGATGGTGCGGGCGGTCACGGCGTCGATGTCGCCACCGAACTTGGTGAATGACTCGAGCTCGCGGAACTGTGCTTGGTCGATTTTGAGTGTACCTGCCACCTTCTTCATCGCCTTGATTTGGGCGTTACCACCGACACGCGATACCGAGATACCTACGTTGATTGCCGGGCGGATACCGCGGTTGAAGAGGGCGGTTTCCAGGTAAATCTGACCATCGGTGATGGAGATAACGTTGGTGGGGATGTATGCCGATACGTCGCCGGCTTGAGTCTCGATGATGGGGAGGGCTGTGAGGGAGCCACCACCCTTAACGAGGGGCTTGAGCTGGGCGGGCATATCGTTCATGCGCGAGGCAATCTCTTGATTATCAATAATCTTGGCAGCGCGTTCCAACAGTCGTGAGTGGAGGTAGAAGATATCGCCGGGGTATGCCTCACGGCCCGAGGGACGCTTGAGGATAAGCGAAATTTCGCGGTAGGCGACAGCCTGCTTCGAGAGGTCATCATAGATGATGAGGGCATCGCGACCGGTGTCGCGGAAGTACTCGCCGATGGCTACGCCGGCAAAAGGCGAATAGTAGCGCATGGAAGCCGAGTCGGAAGCCGAAGCGGCAACCACCACGGTGTAGTCCATAGCGCCGTGGCGACGCAGGGTGTCGACAGTAGCGGCGATTGACGAGGCTTTCTGTCCGATAGCCACATAGATGCAGTATACGGGCTTGCCCTCGGCAAAGTTTTGGCGTTGGTTGATGATGGTGTCGATGGCGATGGCGGTCTTGCCGATCTGGCGGTCGCCGATGATGAGCTCACGCTGACCTCGACCGATGGGCACCATGGAGTCGACGGCTTTGATACCGGTCTGCAGCGGCTGATTTACGGGCTGGCGGAAGATTACGCCGGGTGCCTTACGCTCCAGGGGGAGGGGCATCAGCTCGCCCTCGATAGGTCCGCGACCGTCAATAGGCTCGCCCAGGACGTTGATAACGCGACCCAAGAGACCTTCGCCCACAGGGATAGAAGCGATTTGACCTGTGCGCTTGACACTCATGCCCTCGGTCACCTTGCTGACGTTGTTGAGCAAGATGACGCCGACATTGCTCTCCTCGAGGTTGAGTACGACGCCCTTGACACCGTTTTCAAATTCTACAAGTTCGTTGGAGCACACGTTGTCTAAGCCGTAGATGTGGGCGACGCCGTCGCCGACTTCCAACACGCGGCCTACTTCCTCGAAGTTAACTTTGGAGTTGACGCTTTCGAGTTGTTGTTTTAAGACTTCGGATATCTCGCTTGGATTAATCATTGTGGGCAAAATACGTAAAAAGTTATTTAGATGTTATTTGAGCAGAGAGAGCCGTAACTCTTTGAGTTGTGACGACACTGAGGCGTCGAGTCGCTCGTTGTCGATGTTGACGACAAAACCGCCGATAATCTCGGGGTCGATGCGCGAGGATAATTCCATGGTGGCATCGGCGGGGAGGTGGGCAGCGATGAGGCGACTGATGCGGGCAGTGGCATCACTGTCAATGGGAGAAGCGGAGACGACTTCGACGCGGCTGATGTTGTTTGCCTTGCGGTATATGTCAGTATAGGCGCGGGCAATGTCGTCGACGATGTCGATGCGGCGGTTCTGTACCAACAGCTTGAAGAAGTCGGCAAAGAGTGCATCGGTAGAATTGACGCCGGCGGCGGCAGCAATCAGAGCGGTCTTGTCGTCGATGGAGACAAAGGGGTTTGCGACAGTGTCCTTTAGGCGGGTGCTGTGGTCAAAGGCTGCAGCCAGAGAGTTCATCATGGCATAGCAGGGCTTGACACAGCCACGCTCGAGCCCTACTTTGTATAGGGCTTTGGCATATCTACGCGGAATAAGGCCTTGATTCATCTTGTTGATGGCGGTTTATTTGGTGTCTATGTCGTCGAGAATGGCGTTGACCAGCTTTGCCTGGGCTTTTTGGTCACCGAGTTGGTTCTTGACCACCTTGGTGGCGATTTGCAGGGCAAAGTCGCTGACTTGGTTGCGGAATTGTAACTGGGCTTCTTTTTGTTGTTGTTGGATCTGCAACTTGGCGTTATCCATCACTTTCTGAGCCTCGGCTTGGGCGCTTTGGCGAGCGTCCTCGATCATTTGTGTCTTGATGCGGTCGGCTTCGCGCATCATTTCTGCTTGTTGCCGACGAGCTTCGTTGATCACTTCTTGAGCACTGAGGCGCGCATTGTCGAGTTGTTCCTTGGCGCTCTGGGCATATTCCACACCCTTGTCGATGAGGTCGGCGCGTGAATTGACTGTCTTGAGGATTGCCGGCCATGCAAATTTCCACAAGATGAGGAACAGCACAGCGAAGGACACGAACATCCAGAAGACCAAGCCGAAATCAGGGGTGAATAGTTCCATTAGAGATTACTCTTGAGGGTTGAGCCGTGGAATATTATACGAACAAGGCGAGGATGCAGACGATGACAGCAAAGAGTGCCACACCTTCGATAAGGGCGGCGATTACAATCATATTACTACGGATGTCGCCGGCTGCTTCGGGCTGACGGGCGACAGCTTCCATTGCTGAGCCGCCGATTTTACCAATACCGATACCTGCGCCGATGGCTGCGATAGCTGCGCCGATGCTGGCGCCGAGAGCTGTTAATGCTTCTACTGCTAAAAGTCCTAACATAGTCTTTTGATTTTAAGTGGTTAGTTATTTTTTTTGTTTATTTTGTTTCTAATGCAATTGTTTCGTTAACTTCTTCGTGGTGCCCGTGTTCCTGTGCCAGCGAGATGAAGATGGTCGACAGCATGGTGAACACATATGCCTGGATGAAACTTACCAAGCAGTCGATGAGCAACATGAAGATTGAGAAGGGGATAGATACCGCGATGGAAGCCACGCCGAAGACGGGGCTCATGGCGGCAAAGATGAATATCAACAATGTGAGCACGATGACTATCATGTGGCCGCCCATCATGTTGGCAAACAGACGCACTGTGAGTGCCGCCGGCTTGGTGAAGATGCCGAATACCTCAATCACTTGCATGATGGGCAGCGGACACTTGAGCCAGATGGGTACATCGGGCCAGAAGATGTCTTTCCAGTAGTGTTTGGTGCCGAAGATGTTGGTTACCAGGAATGTGCATAGTGCGAGCACCATGGTCACGGCGATGTTGCCGGTGAGGTTGGCACCGCCTGGGAAGATGACGATGAGCCCCAGCAAGTTCATGCCGAAGATGAAGAAGAACACCGTCAACAGGTAGGGCGCAAAGCGTGGCGCATCCTTGCCGAGGGTCGACTTGATGACGCCGTCATATATAAATGTGAGGACAGCCTCGACGGCTCCCAAGCCCTTGCGAGGTGTCTTGCCCACACCGTGGCGGCGATAGAAGCCTGCCAGCCACAGCATTAAGCCTACGACCAAGCCCACCGAGATGAACAATGCCAGCACGTTCTTGGTGATGGAGATATCCAGGGGCTTCACTTCCTTGCCGTCAACGATAGCGACCACTTTGCCTTTGTATTCGCTGTTTTCGCCGGCAATCTTGAATGTGACGCCACCATCGACCCACTCGGCACCATGCTCAACGCGTGCCGACGAGAAGCAGTGGAAGCCGTCGTCGGTCTTGACGATGATGGGCAGCGGAATGCGCTTGTGGTGGTTGAAAGGCACTTCCCAGCCGTAGGCATCACCCAGGTGGTCGAATACGATAGCCTTGGTATCGATGCCTTCGCTCTCGCCTTCGGTAGCCGGCTCGTTGGCGCGAGCCACGGTGAGCAGCGTGCTCAGCAGGGTCGTTAATAATATGCTGATTATGCGGGTCATAGCCTTATCAATATATGCACACTGACACTGTGTTGTTGTCGATATCGGCGATACCGCCATCGATGTGATGGCTCTCGCGCTTGTCGGCAGCGTCGGTGTAGACGATGTCGCCGGCTGCGAGCGTCGACACCAACGAGGCATGGTTGTTGAGCACGGTGAATGAGCCGAGCACCCCGGGGAGGGTCACCGACTCTACATCGCCCGTGAAGATGATTTCTTCTGCCGATATTATTTTCAGTGTCATTTGCTGGATTGTTTAATGTTATTTAACTTCGGCGAGGAGGCGACGTCCCTTCTCGATGGCTTCGTCGATTGTGCCGACGTTGAGGAATGCCTGCTCGGGATATTGGTCCATCTCGCCATTGAGTATCATCTTGAAGCCGCGGATGGTCTCGCTCAGAGGCACCATCACACCGGGCAGACCGGTGAACTGCTCGGCTACGTGGAAAGGCTGCGACAGGAAGCGCTGGGCGCGACGTGCGCGTGCCACCACGAGTTTGTCCTCGTCGCTGAGCTCATCTACACCGAGGATGGCGATGATATCTTGCAATTCGTTGTATTTCTGGAGCAACTGCTTGACTGCCTGTGCGGTGTTGTAGTGCTCCTCGCCCACGATATTGGGGTCGAGGATACGCGATGTCGATTCCAGCGGGTCTACAGCGGGGTAGATACCGAGCTCCGAAATCTTACGCGACAACACGGTAGTGGCGTCCAAGAAGGAGAAGGTGGTAGCCGGTGCCGGGTCGGTGAGGTCGTCGGCAGGCACGTAGATGGCTTGTACTGAGGTGATTGAGCCGTTCTTGGTCGAGGTGATACGTTCCTGCAGGGTACCCATCTCCGATGCGAGGGTAGGTTGGTAACCTACTGCCGAGGGCATACGTCCCAAGAGTGCCGATACCTCCGAACCTGCCTGGGTGAAACGGAAGATGTTGTCAATGAAGAGCAACACGTCCTTGCCGCCGGCGCCTTGGTCGCGGAATTGCTCGGCAACGGTCAAGCCGGTCAGTGCCACGCGCAGACGGGCACCCGGCGGCTCGTTCATCTGTCCGAACACCAGAGCTGCCTGGGAGTTCTGCAACTCCTTGAGGTCGACATCGGCGAGGTTCCACTCGCCCTTTTCCATGCCTTCCTTGAACTTGTCGCCATAGCGCATAACGCCGCTCTCAATCATTTCGCGCAACAAGTCATTGCCCTCGCGGGTACGCTCGCCCACACCGGTGAATACCGAGAAGCCGTCGTGTCCCTTGGCGATGTTGTTGATCAACTCCATGATGAGCACGGTCTTGCCCACACCGGCGCCGCCGAACAGACCGATCTTGCCGCCCTTGCTATAGGGCTCGAGCAAGTCGATAACCTTGATGCCGGTCGAGAGAATTTCGGTACCGATGGTGAGGTCGTCAAATTCGGGAGCCGGCTGGTGTATCGAGCGCAAATTGTCGCGTTGCAGGGTGGGGAGGTTGTCAATGGCATTGCCGATGACGTTCATCAGGCGT
This sequence comes from uncultured Bacteroidales bacterium, assembly GCA_945829225.1. Lineage (GTDB taxonomy): Bacteria > Bacteroidota > Bacteroidia > Bacteroidales > Muribaculaceae > CAG-873. Next base: position 43,126 of record CALZTY010000005.1, read on the forward strand.
CCCTTCACTTGGTCGCCTGTCGGGATGGCGATAGGCTGCCCCAGTGAGGTGACTGCCACGCCACGTTGCAAGCCGTCGGTGCTATCCATTGCCACGCAACGCACAGTGTCTTCGCCGATGTGTTGCTCTACCTCAAGAATCAGTTGACTGCCGTCTTCCTTGTCAATCTTGAGGGCGGTGTAAATAGGCGGGAGTACCACGCCGTCGCCTTCAAAGGCTACGTCGACTACCGGGCCGATTACTTGTGCTATTTTGCCAATTGTTTCGCTCATGGTGTATTAGCAATATTATGTTTGTGTTTATAAGGTGAGGCCGAGGGTGATGAGTGCCACCATCAGCACCAGGTTGAACAAGTTGATGGGTAACAGGTATTTCCACTCCAGCGACAGCAGTTGGTCGATACGCAGGCGGGGGAATGTCCACTTGAACCAGATGATAATGAACGATAGCGCCACAGCCTTGCCGATAAACCATATCGGGGTGGGGATGTAGTCCATCACCATATTGAAGCCGTCCCAGCCGCTGATGTGCAAGGGCATCCAGCCACCGAAGAACAGCAGTGTGGCTACGCCCGACACGATGAACAGGTTGAGATACTCGGCGAGGTAGAAGAAGCCGAAGTGGATACCCGAGTACTCGGTGTGGTAACCGGCGGTCAACTCGCTCTCTGCCTCGGGAAGGTCAAACGGGCCACGGTTGGTCTCGGCGGTGCCGGCAATCATATAAATAATGAATGCGATGAGCGCGGCGATGTGTCCTTTGAAGATAAACCATGTGTCGGTCTGTGCCTCAACGATACCGGTGATGCTCATTGTGCCTGCCAAGCACACCATGGTGACGATGCACAAGCCGATAGAGAGCTCGTAGCTCACCATCTGTGCACCCGAGCGCAACGCACCGATCAAGGTGAACTTGTTGTTCGACGACCAGCCGGCGAGCAAGATGCCCAGCACACCTATCGACGAGCATGCAATCAAGAAGAATATACCGATATTGAAGTCGATGATTTGCAAGCCGTTGCCCCAGGGCAGACAGGCAAAGCACAGCATCGAGGCGATGATTACCAAGTAGGGCGCCAACGCAAAGAGGAACTTGTCGATATGGCGCAACTCAATCAACTCCTTGATCAAGATCTTGAACATATCGGCAAAGCTCTGCAGCAATCCCCAGGGGCCCACGCGGTTGGGTCCTAAGCGGCACTGGAAGAAGGCGCACACCTTGCGCTCAAAGTAAATGTAGAACAATGCCAACAAGGCATATACCAATAGCAAGCCTACGCCCACGGCTACACACTCCACGGTGGTGGTGAGCCACTGGGGCATAAAACTGTTGAGCCAATCATTGACGGGCGTGGTGATTGTTCCGAAGTCAAATGTGTTGTTGACTATAGTGGTATCTTGCATATTTTCCAATTGAATATGGGTTGATAATGATTAGCGGTCCATGTCGGGAACGATATAGTCGAGTGAGCCACCGATGGTGATGAGGTCGGCAATCTTATTGCCGGTGGTAATGTGGTCAACCACAGCGGCTAAGGCGATACACGGTGTGGCAAGCTTGAGGCGGTAGGGCTTGTTGCCTCCATCGCTGTTGAGGTATACGCCGAATACGCCGCGGCAGCCCTCGACCATCTGGAACCATTCGCCCTGTGGTAACTTCAGCACCTTGGGAACCTTGGCGCAATAATCGCCGTCGGGGATATTGTCCACCAATTGCTCCAGGATGCGAGCGCTCTGCTCGATTTCGTCGAGGCGCACCTTGAAGCGTGCCATCGAGTCGCCCTCGGTGCGAGTGATTTCCTCGAAGTCCAGTTCTGAATAGATGCTGTAAGGCAGCAACTTGCGGATATCACATGCCCAGCCGCTGGCACGTCCCGACGGTCCGGTCACGCCATAGCTGATGGCATCTTCTTTGCTCAGCACGCCCACGCCTTCCATACGGTTCTTGGCGATGACGTTGCCGGTGAATATCTTGTTGTATTCCTTGATGTTAGCAGGGATTACAGCGAGCAATTCTTTCACGTCTTTCACGAAGTCGGGGTGCAAGTCTTGCATCACACCGCCGATGCACGGATAGTTGAACGTCATGCGCGCGCCACAGGTCTTCTCGAAGATATCGAGAATCTGCTCACGAACACGCAATGTGTAGAACAACATCGTGGTAGCGCCGAGGTCCATGCAGTAGGTGCCCATAAACAGGCAGTGCGAGGCGATACGCGACAACTCGTCCATCATCACGCGGATTACCTGGGCGCGACGTGGCACCTCGATGCCGGCTGCCTTCTCATACAGCAGCGCCAAGCCGTGGTGGTAGTTCTGTGCCGAGAAGTAGTCGAGACGATCCATGAAGTGGAGGGTCTGGGGATACTGCAACGACTCGCACAATTTCTCCACACCACGGTGGATGTAACCCATATATACGTCGATTTTCTTGATGGTCTCGCCGTCAACTGCAGTGCGGAAACGCAACACACCGTGAGTGGCAGGGTGTTGCGGACCGATATTTACCACGAAGTCGTCGGGCTGGAATATCGCACGCTCTTTCTTTACAACCTTGCCGTTCTCGTCGAGGCTATACACGTCGGTATTGTCGCTCTGACGCTCGTTCTCGGTCGATACGGGGTTGAGTGCGGGGTCGTCGTTATAGTCTTTGCGCAGCGGGTAGCCTTTCCAATCAATATTCAGGAACAGGCGGCGCATATCTTGGTTGCCGATGAAGATAATGCCGTAGAAATCATATACTTCGCGCTCGTAGATTTCGGCGATGCGCCATACATCTGCCACCGAGGGGATATGCGGTGTCTCGCGGTCGGGCACTGCGTCAACTCGCACCGAGCAGGTCTCGCCCGTGGTCGACGACATCATATAGTATATACAGCCGAGGGTCTCGCCGCGGTCTATACCCACGATGGTTACCAAGTAATCCATCCCTATGGTGTCGCGCAGCACGAGGGCGGTGTCGTGCCATGCCCCGTTCTCTACCGTGAGCTGGGGCATGCCGGAGTTATCCACCGCTATCGGGGTGCCGGCAAATTGTTTGGCAATCTTTTCTTGTAAGTTAGCCATAATATATATTAATGTGTTGAGGCTTTTTCTTTGTTGTTGCTTTCTTTAGTCGATGGGATGTGTTTGCAAGAATTCTTTGCGGCTCTCCTGGCGGTTTACTCCACCAAAGAATTTCTCCACCTTGATCTTGCGAGACAGTTGCATGATACCATATATCATTGCCTCGGGACGCGGAGGACAACCCGGTACAAATACATCTACCGGCACGATATCCTCGATGCCCTTGGCTACGTGGTAACTATTGCGGAACGGTCCGCCCGAGATGGCACATGAACCACACGCTATCACATACTTGGGCTCGGCAAGCTGGTCATACAGTCGACGGAACACCGGCACCATTCTGTTTACAATAGTGCCCGCTACCATCATGAAGTCGGCTTGTCGTGGCGACGATCGCGCTACTTCCCAGCCAAAGCGTGCCATATCAAAGCGCGCTGCTCCCAGTGACACAAATTCTATACCACAGCAGCTGGTCGCAAAGGTCAGCGGCCATATCGAGTTGGAACGCCCCCAATTGATCAGCTTGTCAAATGTGCCGACTATTACATTGGTGCCGCTCTCCTGCAACTCCTTGACTAAATTCTCGATATACTCGTTATCTTTCCATGCCTCATACGGCATCGACTTGGTCGTTACTTCCATTCTAACGCTCCTTTCTTCCATGCGTAGGCAAGGCCTAATACAAGTATAACAAAAAAGACAGCTACTCCTAATACGCCGGACGAATCGGGTGTGATGAAGTTCACTGCCCACGGCAACAAGAATACTGTCTCTATGTCAAACATTAAAAATAAAATGGCAAACAGGTAATATCCTACGTGAAACTGCGACATGCTCTCGCCGCGTGTAGGTATACCACATTCGTATGCCTCTCCCTTCTGGGGGTTGAATGAGCGAGGCGAAATCATCCCCGCTATCCACATTGCAAGTGCCACTAAAGCAACGCCTGTCACTAACGCCGTGATGGCGAGCACTCCGATGTTCTCAATTCCAAAGATGGCTAATGATATCATATTGATTAGTTTTGCAAATTCAACTGCAAAGATAACAATTTTTCTTCAATTATACCCTATCATTAGCCGATTAAGTTGAAAAAAAGGAAAAATTTGCCAACTTTTCCCCTCCCTTAAAAAATTAACACCACGACCCATCTCGAGTCATGGCGCTCACAGTGTGTTGAAAGAGTCAAAATCTTATTCTAATAGTCAAGCCCTTATTTCAGCCCCCCTTCGGGGGAGCTAAAACTATCAGGGCGGACAAAAAACAACTTTTTACATATCGAAACTACAGCTATTGGAATAGAAAAAACTACCTAACGCCGCAAAGTTAAGCACTTTTAAACGCTTTTGTATACTTTTTAGCGTTAATTTATGTTAATTGCTTGCATTTTGTCATATTGTAAGCGAAATTTATCACCCATTGCCGTCAAACTAACTTTTAGCTTGCTTTTTGCTACTTTGCTATTTCAACTTTTTTACGTACCTTTGCACCATTATGAGATACGTTGTTTTTGATACTCAAGAGAGCCGTCTGCAATTACTCCCTATCACCTACACTCGCCCCGTTGGTGATATCCGCATCGGCATCCTCACTATGAAGGAGCGCTGGCAGCATTTCCTCCAAGGTACTTATTACTATAGCACCGCCGAACACCTACGCGAACTGTTCCCGCAACCGACTTCTATTGGCGCTAACACCATCTTCCTTGCCGGTAACGTTATCGCTACCGCCCAACTCGCTGCGGCTGTATCAGCGCTCCGTCCCGGCGAGCGCCTCTTCTCCGGATCTCTCGAGATTGCACGTCGTGGCGCTACCACCGATGGCCCCATCGTCGAGTTTCCCGACGAAGTCCTCGCTCTCAACCACATTTACGATATCTTCCTCCTCAACGACCGCGCCATTGCCATCGACTTCGATATCCTCACCGCCGGGCGCTCAAGCCAACCCATCGACCCCTCAAATACCGTCCTCGGCGACCCCTCGCAAGTGTTCATCGAGCCGGGCGCCACTGTCGAGTGCGCTTCTCTCAACACTCGCCAAGGACCTATTTACATCGGTCCCGAGGCTGTAGTCATGGAGGGTTGCAACCTCCGCGGTCCCATCGCTCTGTGCGAGCATGCACAGACCAACATGGGTTGCCGCATCTATGGCGCTACTACTCTCGGACCTTACTGCAAGGTCGGCGGCGAACTCAATAATGTCGTTATGATTGGCTTCTCCAACAAGGGGCACGACGGCTTCCTCGGAAACGCTGTCATCGGTGAGTGGTGCAACCTCGGCGGTGGCACCACTGCCTCTAACCTCAAGAATGATTACTCCGAAATCAAACTCTGGAACTACCAGGCAGGACGTTTCCTACGCACAGGTCTCCAATTCTGCGGACTCATCATGGGCGACCACTCCAAGTCGGCTATCAACACAACCTTCAACACCGCAACCACTGTCGGCGTCGGGTGCAACATCATCAGCGAAGGTATGCCGCGTGTATTCATCCCCTCTTTCAGCAAGGGTGGTACCTCCGGCTTCGAGAATGTTAACCTCTCTGAGTTCTTCGCAATCGCCCGTCGTGTCATGGCGCGTCGCCATCGCGAACTCACCGACGCTCACTGTCGTTTGTTCCAAGCTATCGCCGATTTCTCCGACAATTTCAAATAACTTTTGGCTACTTGAGGTTTTTGTTGTAACTTTGACCCGTAATTTCATCATTTTTGAACGATATGGCTAAAATGACTGAACCAATACCCGAAATATTCAAAGATATTGCACCATACGACGACGACCAATTCAGCGAGAAAATCGCTTCTCTGGTTCGTGAACCCGGCTTCGAGCACGCTGTTCGTTACGTGCTCCCTGCCGTCGACTATGACCAATTTTGCAAAAACCTCCTCTCTGTCAAGACTCGCGACGACTTCCAATACAATGTGATGGGTCCTTTCCTCGAGATGTTGGTATCTAACACCACCTCGGGGCTCAGCTGCGATGGATTGGAAAATATCCAACCCGGCAGGGCTTATACATTCATCACCAACCACCGCGACATCGTCCTCGATGCCTCTTTCCTCAATCTCTGCTTCATCCGCAGCAAAAAACCGCTTACTCAGGTCGCTATCGGCAATAACCTCCTCATCTTCGACTGGATTACCGACCTCGTCAAGCTAAACCGCAGCTTCATCGTCAAGCGCGATGTTCGCCTCGTCGATGCCCTCAATGCCGCCCGTCACCTCTCCGACTACATCCACTATGCCATCGGCTCTCGTGGCGAGTCGGTCTGGATTGCCCAGCGCGAGGGCCGTGCCAAGGACTCTAACGATGTCACACAAGAGAGCCTCATCAAGATGATTGGGCTCGCCCCTGGCGACTCCACCAAGCAAAATCTCCTAGACGCCGCCCTCACTCCCGTCGCTATTTCTTACGAGTACGACCCCAACGATTATCTCAAGGCGCGCGAGTTCCTCCTCAAGCATCGCGACCCCGACTTCAAGAAGAGCCAGCGCGACGACCTCTTCAGCATGGAGACAGGCATCCTCAAATACAAAGGTCGCGTCCACTTCCACATCGGCTCATGCATCAATCCCGCCCTCCAAGCCTTCCCCGGCGAGGCGCGCAATGAGGTCGTCAAGGAGTCTTGCCGTCTCATAGACTCTGCTATCCACCATGGTTACAAGATTTTCCCCTGCAACTATATCGCATATGACGAGGTCGAGGGCTCTCGCCGCTTCATCGGTAAATACTCCGACCGCGACGTATTTGAGTTTGACCACTACATAGACAACCAACTCGATAAGGTCGATGTCCCCGACATCACCCCCGACGAGCGTCAATACATGCGCCGTATGATGCTCGTCATGTACTCCAATCCTCTCCGCAACCAACTCTCCGCCCAATAATGCGCCTCCCCCTCCTGCCAATCATTATCTGCATCTCTATAAGCCTGTTGATCGATGTTTTCGTCTTCAGGCGTATGCGCAATTCGTCGGTGCCTCGTTCTTGGTGCATCGTTCACTCCATCGTCGCGGCATTTGCCTATATCGCCATCCTTTGGGTCGCTGTCGCTCCCAAAAAGAGCATCTCCGACACCGACCTCATCAGCATAATGTGGGTCCTCTTCGCTTATCTCTCACTCTATGCCTCCAAGGTCGTCTATTGTCTCATCGAGTTAATCCGCATCGCATTCGCCCGGCTGTCGCATCGTCCCCTCCGTGGCTTCGGCATCGCTGCGCTTGCCTTCGCGCTACTTATCTTCGCCACCATGTGGTGGGGCGCTCTCTTCAACCGATTTAATATCTCTGTCACCGACATTGATATCCACTCCGAGGCTGTCCCCGAGGCTTTCCATGGTTACCGCATCGCTCAGATTTCCGACCTCCACTGCGGCACTTTTGGCAGTGACACTTCTTTCGTCGCAGATGTCGTCGACCGAGTAAATGCGCAACACCCCGACCTCATAGTCTTCACCGGCGATATCGTCAACCGCCATGCCTCCGAGTTGCAGCCTTTTGTCCCGGTCCTCAGCCGCCTATCCGCTCCCGATGGCGTTTTCTCTATCATGGGCAACCACGACTACGGCGACTACTCTTCTTGGTCATCCGATTCTGCAAAGACTGCCGACATTGCGCTCCTCAGGCGGTTGCAAGCCGATATGGGCTGGCATATGCTCAACAACGGTCACGTTTGGCTCACTCGCGGCAACGACTCTATCGCACTCATCGGTGTCGAAAATATCGGCGACCCGCCTTTCCGCACATACGGCTCCCTCGCCTCCGCTTACCCCGATGTGGCTGACTCTCACGCCAAGATTCTCCTCACTCACAATCCCTCTCATTGGGTCGACTCCATCGCCGGTAATCCCCGCGCTAATATATTCCTCTCTCTCGCCGGACACACTCACGGCATGCAGATGTCTCTCGCCGGCATCTCTCCTGCTTCGCTTCGATACAAAGCCTGGGGCGGTCTTCACTGCGACGACTCGGGGCATTTCTTATATGTTAACCTCGGGCTCGGCACCGTCGCTATGCTTGCACGTATCGGCGCTAATCCTGAAATTACCATTTTTAAGTTTAATTAACACTTCTGTTATGGCTGACCGTCTCGCCCAAGTCGCCTCGAGGCTCAATTTACCCCTTTCGGCTGTCCGCGCTACAGCCGACCTCCTCGCTTCGGGTGCTACGGTCCCTTTCATCAGCCGTTATCGCAAGGAAGTCACAGGCAACCTCGACGAGGTCGCCATCCGCGATATTCAAGTCGAAATTGACCGCCTCGACCGCCTCGATGCTCGCCGTCAAGCAATCATCGAATCGATTGAATATCAGGGATGTATGACCCCTCAATTGCTTCAGCAACTTGAGGCGGCTGACACTCCCTCTGCCCTCGAGGATATTTACCTCCCTTACCGTCCCAAGCGTCGCACTCGAGCCACCATCGCTCGCGAGGCGGGGCTCGAGCCTCTCGCCAAGATGATTATGAGCGGTGCTACTCCCGCCGATGTCGCTCCGCGCTTCTTCTCCGACTCTGTTCCGGATCTCGATAGTGCCCTCGCCGGCGCTGCCGACATCATTGCCGAGTGGGTCGCCGAGTCGGCTCGCATCCGCTCCCTCCTCCGCTCTGCCTTCCGTCGCCGTGGCTCCATTTCCGCTTCCCTCGTCAAGGGGCGTGAAGCCGATGCCGACAAGTATCGCGTTTACCATAATTTCTCCTCGATCCTCCGCTCTATCGCCTCTCATCAATACCTCGCCATTCGTCGTGGCGAGTCCGAGGGGCTCCTCCGTGTCTCCATCGACATCGACGACGCCCGAGCCCTCGCTGATATTGAGGCTAATTTCATCCCGCGTGTCGCTCGCGGCGACTGCCGTGCTCTCATCGCCAACGCTGTCGCTGACTCCTACAAGCGCCTCCTTAAGCCTTCAATTATCAACGAGGTCGCTGCCGACACCAAGCAACTCGCCGATGCAGCCGCTATAGCCCTATTCTCGGGCAACCTCCGACAACTCCTCATGGCGCCGCCACTCCGCGGCAAGCGTGTTCTCGCCATCGACCCGGGCTTCCGCACCGGATGCAAGGTCGTCGCTCTTGACGCCTCCGGCACACTCCTCGACGATGCCGTCATCTACCCCAATGAACCTCGTCACGACACTATCGGTGCTATGCACACCCTCATGGACCTCATCGACTCTCACGACCTCGAGGCTATCGCCCTCGGCGACCGCACCGCTTCCCGCGAGACTGCCGACTTCCTCCGTAGCTCCCATATCACCGACTTTGCCACCATGTATGTCGTCAGCGAGAACGGTGCCTCGGTGTATTCCGCCTCCGACCTTGCGCGCGCCGAGTTCCCCGACAAGGATGTCACCGTCCGCGGTGCCGTTTCTATCGGACGTCGCCTCATCGACCCCCTCGCCGAGTTGGTCAAGATTGATCCCAAATCTATAGGCGTAGGGCAGTATCAGCACGATGTCGACCAATCTGCCTTGCACGATGCCCTCGACTTCACAGTCCTCTCTTGTGTCAACTCCGTTGGCGTCGATGTCAATACCGCCTCGCCTCAACTACTTTCTTATATATCGGGCATCGGCTCCACCATGGCTGCCCGCATCGTCGACTTCCGCACCGCCAATGGCGCTTTCGCATCGCGTGCCGACATCCTCAAGGTCCCGCGCCTCGGCAACAAAATTTTTGAGCAGGCCGCCGGCTTCCTTCGCATCCCCGATGCTGCCAATCCCCTCGACAACACAGGTATCCACCCCGAGAGTTACCACATCGTCGAGCGCATGGCTGCCGACCTCGGCGTCTCAACCGACCGACTGGTCAGCAACAACGCGCTCATCGACCGCATCGACCCCGCCCGCTATGCCGATGCCGGCGCTTCCACTGTCGCCGACATTATCGCCGAGTTGCGCAAGCCCGGTCGCGACCCGCGCCTCGATACTGCCAACGTTGACTTCGACCCCACAATCCATTCTATCGACGACATTTCGGTCGGCATGATTCTTCCCGGCAAGGTCAATAATATCACCGCATTCGGCGCTTTCATCGACATAGGCATCAAGGAAAACGGGCTCCTCCACGTCTCACAGATGAGCGCCAAGCGCGTCGCCGACCCCTCCAAGGTGGTGCATATCAATCAGTTGCTCCGCGTTAAGGTCATTGATGTTGACCTCGACCGTCATCGTATTTCACTGTCAATCAAGGACCTATGAGACACTCCTGTTTCCTCTGCATCGGTAGCAACCTGCCCTCGCGCATGCGCCGCCTCGACGATGCTATCAAGGCGCTGGCTTCTTGTGTCTCGATTATTGACGTCTCCGACTCTATCGAGAGCCCTGACTTCAGCGGCATCGGTGCCAACTACCTCAATATCACGGTCCAATGCTCCACTGACCTCTCTCTCGACGACCTCCGCGATGCAATCCGCGATATCGAGGTCGCACAGGGTCGCCGCGACAATTCCAAGGCGTCCGGGCACATGCCCATCGACATCGATATCGTCACCTTCGACGACATCATCGTCAGCCCTTGCGACTTCAATCGCCCGTATTTCTCTGTTTGTTATCGTCAACTCTTAAACTCTTAACCATGGACCTGTATATCAATTCTTGTGACGACGATTTCGCTGCCGTTGCCGTGATTCGTCAGTTTTATGACATCTCGTTTGCCGAGGCTCGCGATTTGGTCATCGACCTCCCCAAGAAGTTGCCCGACCTCCCCGTGGAGCGTTTCGGCGAACTGTTCGCTCAACTCTCTGCCGTCGGAGTTACATTATCCACAGGTCAGCCGCTCCCGCAGCAAAAAACCGAACCTGAGCCGGAACCCGAACCTATTTATCAGCCGCAATCCGACCCCGCTCCAGAGCCTTCAATGAGTATGGAGGAAATGTTTGGCTTATTTAAGGATGCTTTCGCCGATTTTCCAAAGCCTCAGCCCGCTCAAAAACCGGCTCCTTCCGCTAAGGTAATCACCGATGTCGGCAATAACTGTAATACCGGTACCGGCGAGTTCTCTGAGAGCGACCCCGCAAAAACTCCCGGGCAATGGTACATCCAAATCGACGATGCCGGTCCCAGCAAGTTGGTTATTGTCAAGGTGATTAAGGAAACCCTCGATATCGGGCTCCGTGAGGCTATGGATTTAGTATCCGTTATTCCCGCTTGTCAGCCCCTCCCCAATCTCAACGAATTTCAAGTGAAAAAACTTGTCGACGAACTCGTTGAGAACGGAGCCAAGGCGTCGGCTCACTTCCTTTAAATCGTTGCGCGAGTAAAAATACCTACACTGATCGACGACAATCCGCGGCGCAGTGCCCAATAGTTGTATCCCGCATCGACACCTATGCTCAATTGCGAGGTCACTGTCCAGGTCATCGCGCCACCTATGTCCATAGTGAATGATAGTCGCGGGTGGGGTATCCCCTCGCCGTGGAAGTGCTTCACAAAGCCTGCCATGGCATGTGCCTCGGCGCTCCATCGCTGCCACGGCAACTCAAAGTAGCGCACCGCACCTCCCGACAAACCCCAGCCATCCAAAGTCCCCGCATACACATCGCTGCGATACATGGGCAGCGACCGCATCTCGAAGCCTATGCGTCCGCCCCACTCATCGCTCAGCGGCAGGGTGCCTTGCACTGCCGTGCTCATCCCTATACCCGCGCTATACCCCTTGGCGCCACCACACAGGGGGAGCAACGCCGTTGTGGTCACTTCTATCGACGGCATGAACTCTGCCGCTCCATACTGCAAGCCGTGTCGGGTCGACGGATACACCAATCCGCCTATCAGGTAGCCCACTTCACTCGACACCACGCCCAACGCCATGCCACTCAGCACGTCCTTGGGATAGTGTGCCTTACTCAGTGTACGCTGTAGCATCATCCCATCGGTCATTGCGTGCGCTCCGAGCACCCACCATGCCGACTCTCGATACAACTCCCGGCTCACGATACTCGCAATGGTCGCTGTCCACGACACATGGCGCGACGGCATCGACTGATTATCCGCTCTGTTGGGCCGCATCTGGTGTATCGACGTCTTCATCACCTCGGTGAGAGCCGCATTCACAACCAATGACACCCCGATGCGTGTTACTCGGGGTGCCATGCGGCTGCTAAAATCGTTCGAATCGACCTCCTGCGGCGCTATGGCGCTCGCTTGGGTCGCTATCAGTAGGAAAACCAATACACTAAGTACACTTTTCATCTTCAATTTTGCAGTGATTTATATACCTGGCGGAACAACTCAGGACGTATACCCGAATTGTTGAACGCCTCATTGTCGCGTGTTGGGTTTACGCGATTGCACAAAAATATGAATATCAAGTCGTTATCCGGGTCTACCCAGAATACAGTGCCGGTGAAGCCGGTGTGTCCGTACACCCCTGCCCCGGCTTCTTCGCATGTCGGCGATTTCTCCGGGTCGGTCATGTCGGGCTTGTCAAAACCCAAGCCGCGGCGACAGGTCGGACTCTTGCTCTTGGTGAACAGGTCCACGGTCTGCTGCGACAGCACGCGCACATCGCCATACACCCCGCCGTTGAGCCACATCTGGCACAACTTCGCAAGGTCGTTTGCCGTCCCGAAAACGCCGGCATTGCCCGACACTCCGCCCAGCATGGCTGCCGTCTCGTCGTGTACATACCCGCGCACTGTCTGTCGCCTCAGGTAGGTATCCTTCTCGGTGGGCGCGATTTGCTCTATCGAGAGGCTCTCTAAGGGTCTGTAGCACAGGTCATGTGCTCCCAGCGGACGCCATATGCTGTCTGATACCCATATCTGGTGGGCTTGTCCGGTCAGTTGTTGCTCCATCTCCATCAGCATGCAGAAGTTCAAGCACGAGTAGTTATACCGCTTGCTCGACCGCAACGGTATGCTGTAGATACGTCCCATGATGGTGTCGTAGGCGGCTTTCCCCACCCACAGCCCTGACGCTGCCTCTATCGGAAATGCCTCGCTGCTTCGTGGAGCAATGATATCATTCCTCAGTCGAGCGCCCGAGAAGCCCCACGCGCCATTGCTTATCTTCACGGTGTGCTGCGCATCGCGCCGAGGCTTTATCAACTTGCCGCTATACGTCGACGGGTCCATCATCACATCAAATACATTCAGCGATGCCGGCATGCCCGACTCGTGATACAGCAATTCTCTCACCGTGATGCTTGCCTTGTCGGTGCCTCGCAGCCCGGGCAGGTATCGCGATGCCGGTGCGTCGATGTCGTATAGTCCAAGGTCAAATGCCTTCATGATGCCGGGAAGTGTCCCGGTGACCTTCGATACCGAGGCAAAGTCATATAAGGTATTGGCGGTCACGGGTGCTCCGCCCTTGGTGAGGTGCCCGTAGCACTTGTCTATCACCACGTTGCCGTGGCGCGCCAACAGCACTTGGCATCCCGGAAAGGCGCCTGCGGCAAGTGCCGCCTCGACGATGGAGTCCACCGAGTCGCACAGGCTCGCGCGCATCCCCTCTGCCACCGGGGAGGTCCTTCCCAGGCGGCTCTTGGGTATGTAAACACCGGTCCCTATGGTCGCTGTCGGCGGTATATTCACCGGCAAGGTGCCCTCAACGGTGATGCCTCCGAATACTGCCATGGCGGCTGCCTTGCGCAGCGACGGCAGATTGTCGTATGCCACCAACACCGCCTCGCTATGCTGCAAGGCGTCGCGGAATTTATTCATCTGGTAGGGGGTCATCATGAACGCACCCACCAGGGCATTTGCCTCGGTCAGTCTGCCATATATATTCCTTGCGTTGGCATCGTCGCTAAACACTGCCGCTACCACAACATCGTGGCTCAATATCTGCTTGAGCATTGACGCATCTGCCGCACCGGGCATCTCATAGCAGTCCACGGCGCTATATCGGCTGCAGGTCTCCGCAAAGAGGTTGTCACCGGGCTTGCCGATGGTCACCACGGCTATGCTCTGATGTGCCAAGTCGCCTATCGGCAGCACATCGTTGCGATTCCACAGCGCGGTGATGCACTTGTTGCTCAGCGCGTCTATCAATGCCATGCACTCGGGCGAATTTATCCTCTCCATCAGCCCTTCGATCTCGATGGGCTGATATTTATGCACGCCAAGTATATATTTGTAGCGCAACACGCGTTTGCAATGCTCTTCTATCACCTCGCGCGATATTTTTCCACTCTGCACCAAGGCGTAGATGGCATCTATGTCGCCGATGGGGTCGTCGGAGGTCTCTAATACGTCGCAGCCGGCTTTAAGTGCCTCTACTGCACTGTTATAGCCCTCAAGACGAGCACCTTTCATGCTCAGCGCATCGGTGTATATCAAGCCGTTGAAGCCCATTTCCTCGCGCAACAGCCCGGTCACCATCTTGTGGGATAGCGATGCCGGTCGCATCGACGGATCAAGTGCCTCGACTACGATATGCCCGACCATCACTCCCGACAGCCCGGCATCGATATACTCTTGGAAGGGTAGCAAGTCAATGCTATCCAATGTGGCACGGTCGTGGTGCACCAAGGTGCGCTCTTTGTGCGAGTCGGTCGAGGTGTCACCGTGACCCGGGAAGTGCTTGGACACTGACTGCACTCCCACCGACTCCATGCCTTGTGAGAAGGCTATCGCGGCTGCCGACACGCGGTGCGGGTCCTCCCCGAACGATCGCCGCCCGATTACCGGGTTGCGCGGATTGGAATTTACATCGACCACGGGCGCATAGTCCACGTCGATGCCGGTCATCCGGCAGTGACGTCCCATTTCTTTGCCGTATTCATATATCAGCGACAGGTCGTTCACCGCGCCCAATGCCATATTGCAAGGGAATTTGGCAGTACCGCTTATGCGCATTGCCAAGCCCCATTCGCCATCAAAGGTCATCATCAACGGCACCTTGGCGATGCTCTTGGCATAGTTGGTCATCTCTATATAATCTTCAAGCGACCCGGCGGTGAACAGCAAGCCACCTACGCCGTTCTTCTCGACATAGCGTTTGATTACCGCGCGGCTGTCCGCTCCCTTGGTGGGAACTACCTTTGGAAATACCAATTGTGCCACGCGCTCGCGCTCACTCAGGCTGTTGTACACCGAGTCAACCCACCGGCTGCAGGCGTCTTGCTCGGTTGCCGTGTCCAACCGGGGTACTATTGCCCATGTTGCCGCAAGTGCCGCCAGGGCAATGCTTGTGATTATTTGACGTTTTTGCATTATGATTAGTGTGATTTGATAGTTGTTTTATTATCAAGTATTTAGTTGGTATGCATTCTTACTATACCGTCTGGTTTGATGGTCTTGTTGCGCCCCTTGCCGTTGCGCAGATACTCGAGGATATCCTTGTATACCACGTGCTCGCTCGATGCTACCAAGGTGCTGTGTGTCAATGGCTCCATATAGTCGCCGCCGTCAACGAGGTAGTTGATGGTTGCAACTCTGTAGGTGCGCTCGGGGTCTATGGGCTTGCCGTTGATGCTCGCGCTCACAACCTGTGCGTCTTTGTATTCTTTCTCCTTGGTGCCGGGTATATAACTGATTTCCACGCCTTTGCTCACACCATTGCCATTGGCGCATGCCATTACATAGAAGGCGTCAAGCAGGTCGCTGCCCTTGATATCTATCACTTGGATATAGTTCTCGAAGGGTAGGGTGCATATCACTTGACCCTCGTGGATGGTCCCTGCCGGCAAGCCGCGACGCAGTCCGCCTTTGTTGAGGATTGCCATATCGACATTGGCTGCCATCTCGCTACCCAATTGCAGCACCACATCGGTCGCCCAGTTGAGCAACTCGGGCGAGTCTTGTGCCATGGCTCGCTTGCTCTTGCCCACCGGGGTGCGGGTCATCAGAGAGTCAACTCCGGCTCGGTAGGGCTCGACCAGGCGCACCATCGCGCTGTCAATACGCGCATCGAGGCGGCTGTCTACCACTATGGCATGGTTGCTTATCGACATATCGTCGAGGTCTATGTATATCTCGCCTACATATCTGCCTTTGCTCTTCATCTGCGTGATTATCACGTCTTTACCCTCGGCGTTCGGCACCTTCCATTGGAATTTGCTACTGCCGGGCACCACCAAGTCGTGGCTGTGTCCGCCGATTATGATGTCAATGCCCTTGCTCCGGCTTGCCAGGTTGAGGTCGCTCAAATAGCCTATATGGGTCACTGCCACTACCACATCGCAGCCCTCGATATTGCGTAGCCACCATGCCATCACATTGGCGGTCTCCACGTCATCGATATATTCCACATGCTCATATCTGCCCTTGGCGATGATGCCCTCCGGGTCGATATTGATAGCCATGATGCCTATGCGCTTGCCGCAATATTCGCGTACACTGTAGCGCTTGAACAGCGGCTGCAGCGCCGAGCCTTCAAGGTTGTAGTTGCTGCTGAGCAACTCGGCACGCACCGGTGCCATTATCGTGGCGATGGAGTCGGCGCCGTTGTCAAATTCGTGATTGCCCAATATGCGTATGTCGTAGCCCATATAGTCCATCAACATTTGCTCTACCTTCCCTCCGTAGAGGTTGAAGTACAGCGAACCTTGCACGGCATCGCCGGCATCAATGAGCAGTACATTCTTTTCGGCATTGCGCACACTGTCCACTATCACCCCTCGGCGGTAGATACCCCCGAGATTGCTGTCTTCGTCGGGTTCTATCTGCGAGTGGGTGTCGTTGGTGTGCAATATCACCAAGCGCTCGGCTGTGGCGGCGTTCCACGTCGTCAACGCTATAGTTGTGGCTATTACGGTAATGAGGGATGTGTATTTCATGGTATGTTAATTTTATTGAATTGTATCCGTAGGGGTCGCTACGCTGTCGCCAGGTGCCGTATCTACCACGGTCTTCTTGTGACGGCGTCCGAATATCGAGTCAAAATCGCGCTTGAACATAATGCCGACGCCCTGGGTGGTAGTGGCTTGGCGCAAGTAGTAATTTTGGTCGTTGTAGCGGTTGTAGCCTCTCAGTCGCCAGGTGCCGCGCGGTGTCAGCAGGTATTCGATGTCAAAGTCGCCGATGAATTGGTTGGTATTCAGCGACTTGTCGCGATAGCCGAAGTTGCCGTTGAGCAACAGTCGATTGTTGAGTAGGCGCGATGACAGTGCCACATCGAGTTCGATATCGCTGAAATCGCCGCGGTCGCTGCGCAGATTTGGCGCGATGCTCCAATTGTCGCTCAATTTGCCCAATATGTTGGAAATTTGGCTCGAAATGGTCGATGCCGCTACCGAGAATATTTCGTTGCCCTTGGTGGTCGATGCCATGTAGTCGGGCGTGTAGAAGCGGTTGAGTGCCAGCAAGTAGATAATTTGGCGGCTCATCATGTCCTCGGTGGAGATGATTGACCTCACCTTGCGATATGTGTCTGACGTCAGGGTGGGGAAGCGCAGGTCAAATGTGATGTCCGGCTGGCGCATATCGCCGTTGACCTTCAGCAAGGCTTGCACCGGCACATTGGTGCGGTTGAGGTCGCGGTCCTGGGTAAATGACTCGTCGAGGTCGCTCAGATTGGCGTTCAGCGAGTACACGGCGAGCAGGTCCAACTCGGCTGAGTAGGGGTCGCCCTTGAAGGTGATCGAACTGCCTTGCTCTATCGTAAAGTCCTTGATGATAATGTCTTGTAGGGTAAAGTTGTAGTCGCCGCGGTCGAGGGTATAGGTGCCGCGCATGCCCAGGAAGTTGTCGGTGGAGTTGTACTCCATTGCCAAGTCGCCCGAGCCGTAGGCGCGGATGCGGTCGCCGCCCACCGGGTCCATCACTATTATCAGTTCGGCTTCGGGTGTGATATCCACCTTGATGTCCATCAAGTATGCCGAGGGCTCTTCTTCGGCGGCTTGTGCCAGGCGCCGTGCCTGGTACTCGCGCACTATGGCGGGTATGTCGTCGTAATTATTGTCCACATCATCCTCGGCTTTGGTGATGTCGTTGAAGGTGATAAACGAGTACTGCTCGGCATCGAGGCGGTCGGTGAGCACAAAGGTGAATTGCGAGTGCTGTGCCGTGGTCATATCCACTCCGATGAATACCTTGCCCGGCTCGCCCTCGATGGTCGCGCTGCCGTTGCCGTAGATTGTGCCCCACCAGTCGGGATTGAGGCGCGAGGTAACGTTGTAGCACAGCAAGTCGCGAGCCTCGGTGACCTTGAAGTTGAACACCGGCAGGTGGAAGTAGTCGTGCTTCAGCCAGCCGTTGAGTTTGGCTGTCTTGCCGTTCACATCGCGTATTGTGATGTCTTTCAGTGTGATAAGTCCCGGGGTGATGTGCAGCGAGTCGTTGGCGGTGTAGTATGTGTTGGTGAAGTCGATTTTCAGTCGCAAATTCTCGGCGAAGACATCGCCGGTGAGGTCTATGTCCTTGAAGGTGCCGAAGAGGCGCGCCTTGCCCGACACATAGCCGCTGATATCGCTGGTGAACGCCTCCATAAAGGGCTTCATAAAGCCTACACGCACATGATTGGCATCGAAATTCAGGTCCAACGACTCCTTGGTGGCGAAGATATCGCCCCAGATGCGTGAGTGTTGTCCCTCGGGATTGACGATGTCGGCATCAAGGAAGAACGACTGCTTGTCGTTGTCCCAGTGGGCGGTGATGTCGGCTGTACCCAGGGTGCAGTAGTTGTAGCCTATGCTGTCGACGTGCAGGTTGTCAGTACACAGTATGGGTTGGCGCGACAGCACCTCGGTGGCGATAAAGCGCCCGGTGGCTCGTCCGCCGATGAGAGCCTTGTCGATCTCCAGGGTCTCGAAGATTGATGCCAAGGCTATATGGTCCAGGTCGATAGTCAGCGAGTCGGCGGCGGTTGCCGAGGCGCTGCCATCGATATTTATTGACTGGGTCGATGATTTCAGCGAAAAATTGTACACATCGAGGCTGTTTTCACACCACGACAGTGAGGAGCGTCCGATTTCCCACAGGTCCTCGCCGAAGTTGATTTGCCCGGGGTTGAAGTCGTTGTCGATGCACAACTGTCCGTTCTCGCTGCGCGACAGCAGGGTCGAGAAGTTGAATTGTCCGTTCAGGGGTATCTTGCGGTCCAATTGCCAATCGACACGAGTGTCCAAGCGGTTGAGGCTGCCGCTGATATCTACCACCACGGTCATCGGTCCCTTCTTGGTGGGGGTGCGCAGGGTAGCAAATGCCGAGGCGCGTTGGTCCTCTCCATCGATCATCACTGTCGACACGGTTTGGTCTATGATTTTGTCGCCCTGTTGCAGATAGGGCGCATCGAGGGTGAAGGTCGCCAGTTTTTGCTCGCCGTTGAGTGATGCTGAGAACTCTACCGGGTAGATTACCTGTATCGGCAACTTGAAGAACTCGCACAAGCCCTCGGCGTTGGATAAGGTGAAGTCGGCTGCAAAGCGGTTGTGGTCGTTTGCCGCAATGGTGTCAGCTTTGATAACATCGGGGAGGACGGTCGCTGCGAGGTTCTTGATGGTCGGTGCCAGGGTCGAGGGAACTATGTCGCCGCGCACGTTACCATTGAGGAAGTCTGAGGTCACCGTGAGTATGTCCTGCGAGGCGGCGCGGTCCATGTCTATGGTAAATTCCTTTAAATCAAGAGTATGACTCTTGTGGTCGCTATATCGAATATCGGTGAGCGACACGGTGCCGCTGATGTCATCGAGATAAGAGCCGCCACCGTTGACTCTCAGGTGACCCGAGAGGGTGTGCCCTTCCATGCCTCCGAGTTTGAGGGCTCGTGGCTTGATGGCGTGAAGGTCGGCAACTATATCCACCACCTTGTAGGGGTTGGCTACATAGGCGCTTGCCTCGATATCGAAGGAGGCATTGAGGTCACAGGAGTTGATGCTCGCCGTCACCTCGCCTTCGCTGCTGTCATAGGCGCCCGACACGGCGATGCCGGTATATGTGTAGCCCAGGGCTTGCAGTTGATTGATATCCATATTGCCGGTAATGGCGGTCTTGTAGGGCGCCACCGAGCCTTTGGCGGTGAGGGTTGCGGTCATGGTGCCCAAGTTGCTCGAGCCGGTGAGTGCCGCGAGGTTGAGTCTGCGTATCGAGCCGCGGCTGTCAAAGGCGATGCTACGATAGCGGTCGGGGGTGGTGACCTTGCCGTTGACCACGATGCGTGCGCCGCGGTTGATGGCGGTCATATCGAAGGTGGCTCCCTTCATATCACCCTTGGCGGTGCCTACCACCGCGATGTCGCCCATATAGCGTAATGCCTTGGTCTGCTTGATGTTGAAGGCGCGTGTCAGTGCCATCGCCTCGGCGGCTGATGCATCGAGGCGTAGGCGCAGAACGTTGAACTCGGGTCCGCTGATGCTGTCGCCACGGTTGATGGAGCCCATCATCTCGAAGCGCGAGCCCTTGTCGTCACTGATGTTCAATCGGTTGATATTCATGCCGTTGTGACTCACTGTGACAGCGAAGTCGGCGGTGATGACGCGCTCGATATTCTTGAAAGCCGGCACTGCCCACAGCAGGTCGGTGGTCGAGATGGTCATCGGCTCGAGAGGCTCTATGGCTATGTTGCGGCTGCTGATGATATCGCTTGAGGTGCCGAAGTCATTGATATCCACCTCGATAGGCTTTAATGCGATGCGCGATGCCGGCATTTCCAGCACAAAGTTGCGTAGCGATATGTGTTGTGGCGTGACTATTACTTTGGCTTGTAAATCCTTGAGTATCAAGCCTGAATGTTCGCACAGCGATAAGGTCTCCAAATCGACGTCCCAGCGTTCGCGGCTCCCTTGGCGTATGTAGGCGTGGAGTCCGAGTCCGCTGACGTGGATATGGGCGGGATTAAATTTGCCTGTGGAGTCGGGCTCGGAGAGCACGTCGTAGTGGAAGCATCCTTTGCGCACCACCACGGTGCCTATCTTGAGGTTGAAATTGCTCGGCTCTTTGTTCGGGTCCTTGGGCTTGAGATGCTCGATGATGCCGGTGATGTTGAGCGGCGCCTGTGGGTCGGCGCGATAGATGCTCACCTCGGGCACATCGATGACCGCGTAGTCAAACTCAAATGCGCCGGTGTTGAGGAAGGTCAACAATTCAAATCGCGCTGCGATACGCGCAGCCGTGAGCGCCGGCTTGCCATTGTCATCATTGACACGCACTCCGTTGATTACCACGGTGTTGAAGGGGTGATATACCACGTTGCCGATGCTCACTTCGTTGCCCAGCAAGGTGGTCAACTCGCGCTCGGCAACACTGCGTATCTTGTCCTGTGCCCACGGCGTGGATACAACAACATACACCCCCACCGGTATCGCTACTGCGAGCACCAACAGGGTCACGATGGCAATTCGGAGAACCTTGCGAACAGTGTTCATATCTATCCACAAAGTTACAACATTATTTCCGTTCCCACAATATTATTTTTTAACAATATAGAGCCTCAACTGCGAGGAATCCAGCGGCGGGAGTACATGCGCCACAGGAAGATGGCTCCGCGGAAGCATAACTCGACTGCCATGGCTATCCACACGCCTCGCAAGCCCATGCCGGGGGCGAGGATGGCTGCCAAGGGGATGCGCACTGCCCAGATGCTGCCGAAGTTCATGATTGCCGGCAGTAGGGTGTCGCCTACGCCCACAAAGGCGCCATAGGCAACGATGGAGGCGGCATACAGAGGCTCAGCCCACGCCTCGATGCGTAGCACCTCGGTGCCGAGCGTACTGATGGCTTCGACATCGGTGAGCAGGTCCATCATCCATGGCGCGGTGATGTAGAGGGCGATGCCCATGATTGTCATGACGCCCACGCCGAGGAACACGGCGAGGTGGCAGAAGCGCTCGACCAAGTCGAGTCGCCCGGCGCCGTAACTCTGCCCGGTGAGGGTGGTGGCGGCATCGCCGATGCCGAAGCCCGGCATGTAGCAGAGGCTCTCGGCGGTGACGGCAAAGGCATTGGCGGCGATTGCCACCGAGCCCAGCGGCGCAACGATGATGGTTATCATTATCTGGGCGCCGCAGAATACGGCATGCTCGAGGGTCATCGGTGTGGCTATCTTGGTGGCGCGTTGCAGTACAGCCTTGACGGGGCGGAAACTGCCGCGCTCGGGGCGGCGCAGATGCAAATCGGGCTGTCGGCACAGCATCCAGTACATGGTGAGCAGGGCGGTGATGACCTCGGCGCCGGCTGTGCCGATGGCAGCACCGGTGACTCCCCAGCCACAGCCCGGCATGGTCACTGTGGTGCCCCACAAGTCTATCTCGCGAGTGGGGAAGATAAGAAACCAATTGAATACCACGTCCATGAGGCACATGGCGACATTGAGTAGCGCCGGCACCTTCATGTTGCCGGCGGCTCGCAGGGTGCCGCTGGCAAGGTAATTCATTGTCAGCAGGGGAAGTGCACCGGTGTAAATCATGAAGTAGATAGATGCGTCGGCACAGATTTCGTCTCTGCCGCCGAGCCAGTGAGGCAGTTGCCCGCCGATGGCGATGCCGATGGCGGCGATGGTCAAGCCGACGACGAGGCACGAGGTAATGCCCTGGCGCATGACGTTGCGGGCACCTGCAGGGTCAGAGGCGCCCAGGCGGTGAGCCACTTGTACCGAGAAACCCGTTGTGACCGAGGCGCATACGCCCCAGAAGAGCCACAACGAACTGTTCATCAAGCCCACGGCGGCGGCTCCGTTGACACCGATGCGCCCCACCATCGAGGCATCGATGTAGAACATGATGATATTGGACAACTGAGCCAAGATCGCCGGGATGGCGAGCGTGGCGGTGAGGGCGGCTTGCCGGCGCAGGCTCAGCGGCTGCCCGGAACGGATGCAGGACAGGTCTGCCATAGTGCTACTTGGGCTGTGGTCGCGGAGTTTCGTTCATCAAGGCGTCCATCGCCTCGGGAATGACTAATACATCGAGTGGCGACAGCGGGCGCATACCCTCAAAGAGGCGGAACTTGCTGAGGAACAGCATCGAACGGCGCAGCAAGAACAGCGGTGTCGCCACGCCGGTGGTCTCGGGCCACATCTTGATGTACTCGGTGGTGTTGTCGCGGAAATAGGCTTGCAGGAACGAACTCTGTGCTGTCACCATCTTGTTGAATGTCGAGTCGTTTTCCTCGGGGAACATTATCAATTCCACGTTGCCGTTGATGTCGAGGCGGCGCAGGTGTCCGTCCTCAAAGGTGGCAAGCATTTCCTTGCCCGAAATCTGGTCGTGATAGTCTTGGTAAATGCGTTGCGATGAGAAGCCCGACTCGGGGAGGTGGGCATAATCGATGGTTGAGTCGTTGAAATGCAATTCGATGATATTGCCGTAGATCTGTCGCTCTTCGCTCCAGAGGACGGGAGCAACATACATGCGCAGGGTAGAGTCGGCACTGGTGACGCGCATAGAGTCGCAGATGCCTTGAACATCGGAGCGGAAGAGCCGCACGCGAGGCCAAATGTCGGCAACGTGGGTTGTGTCGGCGACGTGAGTTGTGTCGGCGACGTGAGTTGAGTCGACGAGTGTGGTGTCGATGAGCCGGCGGGCATTGAGTTGGCGTCCATGGAGATAGAGAGTGTCGCCTTGGCTGTATTCCTTGATGAGGAGGCGCCCGGTGGCATAGCAACTGTCGGTGGATTGGTTGAAGAAGCCATAGTCGGCGCTGAGCGATGCTTGGCGAGCCGAGTCGGTGAGGACCATGTAGCCGAAGCACTCGCAGATGCCGCCGAGGCGGTCGTAGTAGATGGTGTCGGCGGTCATGGTGCGTCCCGAGGGGGTCTTGACCAGCGAGCGGTCGTACAGCGCAGCGGTATCTAACTCAGTGTTATATAATCCGTTGCGCGTGTATATGGTGCCGCGAGCGTTGACGATGATGCTCGGTGAGGTCAGTTCGGAGACGTGTGACACGGTGTTGTAGTAGAGGGTGTCGGTGTAGATGTTGAGGGTATCGGATTCGCCGCGTGAGTCGAGGTGGACCGAGCGATAGAAGGTAGCCTCCTTGGTCTTGGGGTTGTACTCGCCCTCGAGGGATTTGAGGCGGTTCTTGGGGTCGTAGAGCACGCCGCCGGTGGTGTAGTAGCCCAGTTCGATGCCGAGGTCATAGACAAAGATGTCGGTCTCGAGGGTCACGTCGCGGTTGATGAGTCGGACGTTTTTTCCGGGGTCAGCATATAGGTAGCACACTTGCTCGGGACCGCGGTAGTTGAGTTCGTCGGCAAAGATGAAGAGGGTGTCGCCTTGCTCCATGGATACGTTGCCGAAGGCGTCGAACGACTCGGTCTCGACGTAGTAGTGGGCGCTGTCGCAGGTCATGGTCATGGGACCCTTGGTGAATATGACGTTGCCGGCGACGATGAGGAAGGAGTCGGTGCTCTGCTTGTGGAGGATGTCGGCTTGCTCGAGGAATACGCGATTGCCATCGGCGCGCGATGCCGTGGGCACCTGTGGGGTGTAAGTGACCTGTGGCGACGGTGTCGAGCCTATGAAGGCGGCAGCCGTCACCACGGTGGTGATGCAGAGTGCGGCAATGGTCTTGCGCATGGGAGGCTTATTTGGACTTTATCCAGCCGTCGTATTTGAAGTCGCAGCCACGCCAGCCCTCCTCGATACGCACATATGTGTCGTTAATCTTGTTGATGAGCCATTCGTTAACGATACGCTCGCTGGCGGCGTTCTCACACATATTTTTGATGAGTTGGTAGTCGTCCGAGAGGTTGGCACGGTGGGCGGGGATGCGAGTGGTGAGTTTGACGATTGCGACGATCTCGCGGTCGCTACGG
The DNA here is from genome assembly GCA_945829225.1 of uncultured Bacteroidales bacterium. Lineage (GTDB taxonomy): Bacteria > Bacteroidota > Bacteroidia > Bacteroidales > Muribaculaceae > CAG-873. The sequence goes on from CALZTY010000005.1 coordinate 67,820, forward strand.
GAGTTGCGCATGATGAAGGGGGCAGAGATTTCGCCCGGTTCCATGCCGGCAACCACGCGGGCTACCTCCTGGGGCAGTTCGGACATCTGGAAGTTGACGGTGCCGGTCTCGGGGTTGACCATCACGCCACGCGAGTTGTGGGTATCCTTGTCTTGGGAGATATATTGAGCGGCCTCTTCGAAGGTAAAGCGGTGGTTTTCAACGATATCGGTGCGCACCGAGTCGAGGCGGTTGATGGCATCGGTGAGGTCGGCATCAGACACCTTGGGACGTAGGAGGATGTGTCGGGTGTTGATGCGGTCGCCGCGTTTCTCGATGAGTTGGATGATGTGGAAGCCATATTCGGTCTCGACGATGCGCGATACCTTGGTGGGGTCGTTGAGGTTGAAAGCGACGGCAGCATACTCGGGGACCAACTGACCGCGGCCCATGAAGCCGATTTCGCCGCCGCGGATGCCCTCGGGAGCCTCGGAGTAGAGGATGGCGAGGGTCGAGAAGTCGGCTTCGCCGCGGTTGACGCGGTCGGCATAGTCGCGGAGACGCGCCTTGACATCCTCAATTTCTTCGCGCGGAATCACAGGGTTGATGGTGACAATTTGCACCTGGACCTGCAGAGGAACGTATGGGATAGAGTCCTCGGGGAGGTCTTGATAGTAACGGCGCACGTCGGCGGGAGTGATTTTGAGGTCCTTGGTGAGGCTGCGGCGCACCTGGCTGATACGGAAGCGGTTGCGCATCGAGGTGGCGTAGTACTCGCGGATGTCGTTGAAGGGCTTGCGGAAGTATTGTTCGACCTTCTCGCGGGAGCCGAGGTTGGTGATGAGGTAGTTCATCTGAGCGTCGACTTGCGCCATCACCATCGACTCGGTGACCTCGACGGTGTCCAAGTCGGCTTGGTGGAGGAAGAGGCGCTCGACGGCAATCTGCTCGGGGATAACGCAGTAGGGATCGCCGTTGATGGGTATGCGGTCGTTCTGCATGTCCTGATAGGCTTGCTCAATTTCGGACTTATAGATAGGCTCGTCGCCGATAATCCAGGCGACTTCCTCGATGATATTGTTCTGGGCAACGCTTATCAAACCCACGGTGGCGAGGGCTGCAAGGGCTATGATTGTCTTGGCTTTCATTCTTTTTGGTCTTTATTGGCGACAAAGTTACGCAAAAATCTCGTTTCACGAGTATAATGCATTACTAAAATTGTTTAAACAGATGAGGGAAAGAAAAATTCGGACGCAATTTTTTGTGGTTTGCGATAAAAAATTTTTAACTTTGTGAGCATAAACCACTAAACCGCGAAAAATTATGCCATTAAATATAGGGACGCTCCTTCAAGGGGGTAAGTACAAGATAATTAGATTTATCAGTTCGGGAGGCTTCGGGTGCACCTACGAGGCAGAGCACACCATGCTCAAGGGTAGGGTTGCCATCAAGGAATTCTTTGTCAGCGACTTGTGCAACCGCGATAGCGATACCGGACATGTGTCGGTGGGCATCACCTCCAAGGTGGCGTTGTTCAACAAGTTACGTCGCAAATTCGTCGACGAGGCGGTGGCACTGTTTCACTTGGCTCACCCGGGCATCGTGCACGTCAGCGATGTGTTTGAGGAGAACGGCACCGCCTATTTCGTAATGGACTTCATCAATGGACGCTCGCTTGCCGAGATCGTCCATCAAGAGGGGCCGATGAACGAGGCTCGCGCACTCGGATACATCCGCCAGGTATGCGCCGCCCTGCACTACGTCCACTCGCAGAACCGCCTCCACCTCGATATCAAGCCCCAAAATATCATGGTCGATGGAGCCGACCGAGCCATCCTCATTGACTTTGGCGCCTCCAAGCAATACGACGAGGCGAGCGGCGAAAACACCTCCTCGCTCCTCGGCTTGACCCCCGGCTACGCGCCGCCCGAGCAAAACGACTGCGATGTCAAGAAATTTTTGCCTGCGACCGACATCTACGCCTTAGGTGCCACAATATATAACCTGCTCACCGGCACCACGCCACCGTCGAGCAACAAGCGCATCAGCGGCGATGAAGACTTGAAGCCACTGCCGCCCTATGTAAGCGACTCGACACGTACCGCCGTCAATGCCGCTCTCGAACTCAACAAGAAAAAGCGCCCGCAGAGCGTCGCCGCCTTCGCAGCGATATTAGATAACGCCCCGGCTCCTGCCCCTACGCCCAAGGGTGATGGCGAGACCCAGCCGATTGTTGATAAGCCGGTGGCGCCATGGTACAAGCGCTATGCCGCCCTTATAGCCATCGCCGCAATAGTAGCGATAGCCGGCATCATCGCCATGCTAAGCGGCGGCAATGCCGAGCCTGAGTACATCGACGAGGATACACTGGCATCAATAGTAGAACTCGGCGACACAGCAGTAGCGAACATCGATGTCAGCGAGTATACACCGCAAGAAGAGCCTCAGCCACAGCCGACCCCGGCACCAACGCCGCAACCAGCACCACAGCCGGCACCAGCGCCACAACCGCAGTTCACAATTAGTGGTTCAATTAATGGACATGACTACGTAGACCTGGGCTTGTCAGTGAAATGGGCAACATGCAATGTTGGAGCGAGCAGCCCCACGGGCTATGGCGACTACTACGCCTGGGGCGAAGTAAACACCAAGAGCGATTACACCGAGAGCAATAGTCGCACCTACGGAAAGCAAATGGGTAGTATCTGTGGCAACTCATCTTATGACGTAGCGCGCTACAAGTGGGGCAGTTCATGGCGACTCCCGTCAGCATCAGAGATAGAAGAGTTAGTAGACAACTGCACCTGGGAATGGACGGCGATGAATGGCGTGAACGGCTACAAAGTAAAGAGTAAGCGCAACAACAACTACATCTTCCTCCCTGCTGCCGGTGTTAAATTGGGTTATTACTACGTTAGTGGTTCTAACGGCCACTATTGGAGTGGTTCGCCCTTCGGGAGCGATCCCATCGGCGCCTACAGCCTCGGCTTCCATTCGGGCTACCGTTGCCAGGACCACGCTTGTCGGTCTTGTGGTTATTCAGTCCGTCCTGTGGCAGAATAGTTCGACAAATCCGCACAAACCATTGTAAATCAACGCAATATTATCATACCGGTAGGGACGTGATACATCACGTCCGGGGATGCCATGTCGGTGATGAAGACCCCGGCGGGGTCTCAATGTGAGTAACACGGGGATGGAGCGCAGATGCCCAAGGGCATCGAGCACCTTCCCCGTGTTAGCAACATCAAGGAAGGCAACCCTGGAAGCGGTTGCCAATCACCGAGTTGGCATTTGCAACCCTGCCAGGGTTGATGCGGCTTTTTTGCTTCGGGACCCCAGGGAGGGCTTCGCCCACCCAGGGGTTAATGATGATGAGACCCTTCCAGGGTCTCCCTTGCTCCCGACACTGCGTGTTAAGAGATGTTGTGGGGTGTGAATTTATGTCAATGTGCGATGGGGCGCAGGCTCGGACGCGATGTATCGCGTCCCTACAAGTTGTTGATGTTACTTCGGGGGGCTTGGGGACATAAAAGGAGCGACCTGTAAATGGGGGATTTACAGGTCGCTGTGGAGCGGAGAGAGAGGGTGTCAAACCCATAAAGACACACGTTGCCATATATAGACAAAGCCGAATTTCGGCCATTCGTGTACATGGATTGAAACGCCATGAAATGACGCGGGTGGCCGAAATTTCGTGTACATACTCGTGTACATGCCTTGTCGGCGGAAAAATCGTGTACATTTTTACAATTCATCGAACAGATTCATTGATTTACGTTTTAATTCATCCACAATGGCGATATATGGCTTCATGGCCGTGAATGATGAATGCCCCGTGTATCGCATTATGACCTCGGCGGGGATGCCCAATTGCAACGCCGTAACCACGAACGTGCGGCGGGCAACGTGCGTTGTCAACAATTGATGTTTGGGGAACACATATTCATGGCGTTGGTTGCCCTGGAAATAAACGATGCGTGTTGGCTCGTCAATCCCGCATTCCACGCCCAGGTTTTTCAAATAAGCGTTGGTTTTTACATTGCTAATGGTGGGCAACGCCTTATCATCGGGCAACCCCGCATCCTTGTATTTATCCAGGATGGCGCGGGAATGCTTATTCAATTCGATGACCAGGGCATCGCGTGTTTTCTTTGCGACCACGTGGATGGTGTCATCGTGGATGTCGGAACGTTTCAATTTCGCGGCATCCGAAAAACGCAATCCCGTATAACAACAAAACACGAACACATCACGCACGTGTTCCAGGCCGATGCGTTGCGGCGGGAAAACATGCGTTTCGATGGCCTTCAATTCGTCAATGGTCAAATATATGATTTCCTTGGAATCCGTGCCTTTCAATCGCGGTTTGAATGTGTCATGGGATTTGCCCTTGTACCAACCCGCATTTGCCGCCCATCGTAAAAACCAACGAACGAAACCAATATTTTTCATAACGGTTGAATTGCGCATCCCGCCCTCCAAAAGGGTGTTAACATATTCGGCCAATTTGGCATCGTTCAACGTAACGAATGAAAGGTTGGCATCGAACACCTTCAAATGGTTGCGCAATGCGTGGAATTTTTCCTCCGTGGATGTTGTCCATGAATTTTGTTTTGACATCGTGGAAACGAATATATCAAAGACCTTGAACAAATCATCCGTTTCGGATGGCGCATTCCCGTCAATGGCCAACAACACGGGCGTGCGGCCAACCATGTCATTGAACAAATCGCGCAATTCATCCAGGGCGGGCGCACGTTTTTCAATCAATTCATAACGGGCAAATATTTCATCCATCGTTGACCTCCACGCATTCAACGTGTGGTTGATGACCGATGCGCCTTTCCCCGTTGCGCATTGCCTTTCGACATCCCAATCCTCGGCGTTGACGTGGTGACCCGTGGCGATGTCCAATGGCTTTTGCCCTCGGATGGTGCATCGCATACGAATGGCCAAATTTTTGGTGTCATCCTTGTTGCGTTTGTGAAGGATGAATTTGACGGTGCGGTTGATGTTCATATCATTTTCCCTTCCCCAAGCAATAACCAGGAGGGCGAAATGCCGCCTTCACGGCAAATGTGCGCCAGGGCATCAATATCAATGCACTTATATAACCCCCTTGCGTTGTTTCGGATGCGGGCATATTTGGTGCGGTTCAATCCGTGGTCAAGGCAGAATGGCCGCAATCCCGAAATTTTGCCCGTGTCCACACACCATTGAAACGCGGTGAAAAATCGCGTTTGGATGGCAATTGATTCATCGGACAAATTTTTCATGCCATTTTGCGAATATAGGCATCACGCATGCGTGAAAATCCTTGGTTGGAACGATGGCGAATTGTTCGCCGTTAATAAATGCCTTTTCCAATGCCAGGAACACGCATTCGGGCATTACTGAATAATATGAAGGTATGCCGTAAAAATCGGCAACGTTGATTTTGATTGTGTCCATTGTTATTTTGTTTTGGTTGCCAGGGCAACACGGGTTCGGTTAATCGTGAATGTCGCATGGGTGGCATCCTGGAACTCCATTTCGATTGTCAATGCGCGGCCATCGTCATACGTTCCACCCAGGGCATTGGCTTCGGGATTGAACCCGTATTTGCCCGCATCGGTTGTGCCATCGTGGTCATGCGTGAACGTGCCGTGGCCGAATGTGAACCATTCGTTGGCATCAATCGCCCATGTTCCCAAAATTTTTGAATATGTGTATTGTTCCGTTGCGGGTTCGTCATCCGTGGATTTCGTGCAACCCGAAACGAATGCGGCAAAGAATGCAATCGCAATGGAAATGATTACATGTTTCATCATTGGTTGTTTTTAATGGCCATGTTTTCGATGACCGAAATTAAACGGTCAATTTGTTCCTGGCTTTTCAACAATGCCTTCAAAGCCAAATTTTCATCGTTTGCGGACATCGTGGTGTTGGTAACGGTGGCATGTGTTCCCGTGACATCGCCCGCCATGGCAACATCGCCATAAATGGTTTGTGGGCGCAATATCAACGTGCGCATGTGCGATTCTTTACCTTTGGGAATGGTTGCACCCGTTTCCCAATTGCTCACGGTGCGCGGTGACACGCCCATGATTTCGGCGAATTGCTCTTGCGTCATGTGGAGCGATTCGCGGATTTGTTTAACATCTTCTTTGGTCATCATTGTTGCGTATAAATGCGGTTTTGAGGGTTGAAATGTTAAAAATTGCGTGCAATCGAAATTTTTTCTCGAAATTATTGCGAGTTTTCAAGAAATAATTTCTACCTTTGCCAACGGAAACCCGAAACGACCTCCGCCGAAATCGAAACTTTCCAAAATGCAAATGCAAAGTTACTGAATTTCGTGGGAATAATGACGGTTTTTCAAAGAATAATTTTAAAAAACGTGTAACATGACAAAAATTACTGATTCGTTCAAAGATGCGTATGACCGTGCGCCGTTCAACGAGCGCACCGCAATCCGCGAGGAAATCATGGCCGCATTGGGCATCACATCGCTTGTTGCCTGGCGCAATCGGATGTATGGAAAAATTAAACATACACGCCAAGATGCATTGGCCATTGAGGAAATTTTTAACAAACATGGCGTTTCCAACATTTGGGGATGACCGCAAAACATCGCAACAATGATTGAAAAGATTATCACAACAACAAATCGCATCATGGGCAAAATCGTGTCCATCGGTGCAATCGCATTCGGGTTCGGCAACGCCATCCGTTGCGCCTTCTTCATTGATTACGACCGCATGGCCGACAAGGTTTTTTACACGGTGATGTTGGCCTTGATTGGCGTGGTTGGAATATGGATGTACAACGCGAAGGATGACGAATAAATGAACGGCATCGACCCAAACACCCGATTGATTGATTTGACGGTTGGCCAATTATACGAGTTAATCGCATCCGCCACCGAAAAAGCCACATCCGTGGCCAAATCCGAAAAACGCCATGCGTATGGCCTGGCGGGCATCGCATCCACGTTTGGATGTTCGCGCCGCACCGCCGAACGCATAAAGGCATCGGGCGTGATTGATGGCGCGATTTCGCAATGTGGCCGCACCATCGTGGTTGATGTTGAAAAGGCACTCCAATTATATTCTATCAACAAAAATATATCGCAACAATGAAAATTCAATTAAAATCACTCACCATGGTGAATTTCATGGGCGAAGCCAATCGCACCACGATTTTCAACCTGGATGCGCCAACCACCATTGCGGGCGCGAATGGCTTGGGCAAATCCCGCCATTTCGAAGCGTTCATGTGGTTGTTGTTCGGCAAGGATTCCGCCGACCGCAAAGATTATGAAATCAAATCCATCGTGAACGGCGCACCGTTGCAAAAATGCGAATGCTCCGTGGCGGGCGAATTGGTGGTTGACGGTGAAATCATCACCATCAAACGTTCGTTCGTTGAACAATGGGTGAAACCCCGTGGATGTTCCGAACAAATCTTCAAGGGCAACCAAACGGAATGCACCTGGAACGGCGTTCCCGTGAAGGTGGGCGAATTTCAAAAGCGCATCAACGCCATCATCAACGATGACATTTTCAAAATGCTCACCAACCCGTTGTTTTTCGCAACGATGGATTGGAAAATCCAACGCGAACAATTGTTCCAATTGGCGGGCAAAATCGAACCAACCGACATCGCAAAGGATAACCCCGCATTCATGGCGTTGTTGGATAGAATCAACGGCAAATCCATGGCCGATTTCAAAAAGGAATTGGCATTCAAAAAAAGCCGTTTGAAGGCCGAATTGGACACCATCCAACCGAAAATTGACCAAACACACGCATTGATGCCCGAAGCCGCCGATTTCGCCGCGATTGAACGCGAAATCGCCGAAATTGACGCGGCAATTGCCGAATGCGACCGCCAAATTGCGGATGTGACCGCATCGGTTCGCGCCGCATACCAGGCCGAACAAAACAAAATCAACCAGGTGAACGGCATTCGCCGCCAAATGGCCGACATTGAAAACGCCATGAAATCGGCATCCGCCGATGCGGCATTCAAGGCCAACGAAACCCGCCGCGCCCTGGAACGTGAAATCCAATCCGCCGAGCGTGAATTGTCATCCCTGGAACGCGAACACGCATCCATCAAACGCACGTTGGAAGGCCAGGATGAAACGATTATCACCGCCCGTTCCACCAAATCCCGCATTGAAAAAGAGGTGGATGATTTCCGCAACGTGGTTCGTGCCGAAAAACGCCGCAAATATGATGGTTCAACCACATGCCCCGTTTGTGGCCAGGAATTGCCCGCCGACAAAATCGCCGAAGCGCAATCCAAATTCAACCAAAGCCAGGCCGACAAAATCGCCGAAATGGTCAAACGTGGCCAGGGCATGAACGCCGAAATCGCCCGCCAGGATGAAATTATTACCCGCACGGAATCCGAACGCGCCGCCACCATCGGCGAATTGAACGCCGCCGCCGAACGCATCACGGCCAAAACCGCCGAAATCACCGACATGAAGGCACGGTTTGCCGCAATGCCCGTGGTTGCACCCCTGGCCGTTGACCCCGAAGGCAATCCCGAATGGGTGAAATTGCGCACCCAGGCGGATGAAATCGAACGCACCATCAACAACGATGTGAACGCCACCGCCGACACATCGGCGATGACCGAAAGAAAGGCATCATTGAACGCCCGCCGCAATGCCGCCGTGGCCACGTTGGCCAACCGCGACACCATCCAACGGTGTAACCAATCAATTGCCGAGCTGGAAACTCAGGGCAAAAAATTGACACAAGCCATTGCCGACATCGAAAAAGAGGAATTTGTCATCCAGGAATTTACCGCCGCGAACATCAACGAATGCGAACGCCGCATCAATGGTTTGTTCCACAACGTCACATTCCGCCTTTTCAATTTCACCATTGACGGGAACGCATCCGAAACGTGCATCCCATTGGTGGAAGGCGTGCCGTTCGGGCGTGCCAACACGGCGGGCAGAATCAATGCGGGTTTGGACATCATCAACGCATTGTGCCGCCATTATAACACGTATGCGCCCATTTTCCTGGACAATGCCGAATCCGTCAACCAATTCATCGAAACCGATGGCCAGGTGATAATGATGCGTGTTACCACCGACCCCGAATTAATCATCAAATAAATTTTCGTAACAATGAGTAATCAAAATCAATCCCACGCCCAGGCCGTTGCCGTTCAAGGCAAAGGCGAATGCACCTACATGGTTGCGGGCAACGAGGTCAAATTGAACTATGAAATTGTAAAAAATTTCCTGGTTCGTGGCAACCAAGAAAAGGTGACCAACACCGACCTTGTGCAATTCATTTCGATTTGCAAATTCAATCAATTAAATCCGTTCCTTAATGAGGCCTACCTGGTGAAATACGGGGATGCGCCCGCACAAATGGTTGTGTCAAAGGAGGCGTTGATGAAACGTGCCGATGCTTGCCCGCATTACCAGGGCATCCAAGGCGGAATCATCGTGAAACGTGGTGATGCCATCGTTGAAGAAGAAGGATGTTTCATCATGCCAGGTGACACCCTTCTCGGCGGATGGGCAAAGGTGTACCGTGATGATAGACGTTACCCGATTGTTGCCCGTGTTTCCCTGGCCGAATACCACACGGGAAAATCATTGTGGCAAGGCAAACCGACCACGATGATTGCAAAGGTGGCCAAGGTTCAAGCATTGCGTGAGGCGTTCCCGAACCAATTGGGCGCAATGTACACCCAGGAAGAAACAATCCAAGATGCCGAATATACGGAAGTGTCGGTGGCGCATGAAAAGGCCGTGAACGCCAACAAAACCGCCGTTGATTTCGCCGCGCCCGCAATCAGTGTTCCCGCATCCGAACTCAAACCGACATCCGCGCCCGAAAACGATGCGGATGACCCCGTTGGATTCTAACCTCTAAAATTCGGAATGATGGATTTGAAAATCATCGGTTCGGCATCATCGGGAAACGGTTACATCCTGGACAACGGGAATGAAGCGTTGATGATAGAGTGCGGCATGGCATGGAAATCCGTGCAAAAATGCGTTGATTTCAACGTTTCCCGCATCCAAGGTGCAATTATATCCCATGAACACGGTGACCACGCCAAACACGCCGAAAAGGCGCAAAAATCATGTGTTCCCGTGTATGCGTCACACGGCACAATCGAACGGATTGGCCTTTCGGGGTTCAACGTGCATGAAATGGTGGCGTTCCAAAAATACGTCATCGGCAATTTCACCGTGATGCCGTTCGATGTCCAACATGATGCCGCCGAGCCGTTTGGTTTTCTTATCCACCACCCCGAAACGGGTTTGGTGTTGTTCGCCACCGATACATATTATTTGAAATATACCTTCCCAGAGTTGAACAACATCATGTTGGAATGCAATTATCGCCAGGACATCCTCGATGCCAATGTGGCAAACGGGATTGTGAACCCCGCCCAACGCAACCGCACAATGAAATCGCACATGTCGTTGGACACGTGCATCGAAACATTGATGGCGAACGACCTGGCGGATGTCAACAACCTGGTGTTAATCCACCTTTCCAACACCAATTCGGATGCCGAATATTTCCGCCAGGCCATCACATCCGCAACGGGCATCATCCCGAAAATTGCACGGCCTGGCATGATAATCCCATTTTGTAAAGATGTTTTCTAAAACCATAAAATTATGTATTATTTAGTAAAAGTAAAATACGACCGCACGGGCGAAAATAAACCCGTAACCGAACAATATGTGTTCGACACGGATTCATTCGCATCCGCCGATTACGCCACCCGCAAGGCGATTCAACCCTTCGCCACCAATGACGTGCAAATCCTGGCCATCACCCGAATGAACATTGCCGAGGTCATTGGCGATGCGTTCGGCCTGGAATCGGAAGCCCAGGCGATGGCGGCACAAATAATGGGCAAGCGGGAAATATCCAATGCGCCCGATACCTGGTTCAAGGTGAAGGCCGCATTCATTACACTTGACGAAAAGACCCAAAAGGAAAAACGCCAATCGTTCGCATACCTGGTTCACGCCAACAACCTGGATGGTGCGCACAACCTGGCGGATATGGAATTGCGCAAAGGCATGGCGGATTATACCATCGAATCCGTAACCGAAACAAAAATCATGGAGGTTTACACGGTGGATGCCAAAACCGCCCAGGATTAACCACAATCAATCGCAACAATGAAAAAATCAACACTATATTTCCGACACGATTTCAATGCCCGTTCGGATGCCAAAATGCAAGCGGTTTTGGCCGAATTAGGATGTGCGGGCATCGGTGCGTTTTGGTGTATCGTGGAGCAATTGTATGAAAACGATGGCCAATTGCCGATGTCATTATGCAATTGCATTGCAATTGGTTTGCGGATGTCATCGGATGCAATCCAACGCCTTATAACTGAATTTGGATTGTTTGAAAACGATGGCAAAATGTTTTGGTCAAACGCCGTTTTGGCACGTATCGGCGAACACAATGATTTCGTTGAAAAACGCCGACAAAACGCATTAAAACGATGGCACTCAACAACATCCGACAAACCCGCCACGGATGCAACCGAAATGCAAGTGGATGCAATTGCACCAGATTGCAATGCCAATAACAATAAAAGAAACAATAACAATAATAATAATAATACTTCTTC